>NZ_BLPF01000002.1:0-660396 GCF_011764425.1 Phytohabitans houttuyneae | reverse complement strand
GCAGCGCCGACAGGTAGCCGACGGCGTGCAGAATCAGCAGCGCGGCTTCGAGCCGGCGCTGCTTGACCGTGCCGTTGCGCAGGGCCTTGACGCTGGAGACCTTCAGGTCGATGGCGAGCAGGGTGAGCAGGGGGAAGAACAGGGCGGCCTGATGCCGGGTTATGAACCCCTTCAGACCGCGGCGGCCGAGTGCGGACTCCGTGGCCCAGATGAGTACTTCGGGCGTGACGTCCGGATCGAGGTCGTCGTGGTTGGGGTTGTTGTGGTGGCGGGTGTGCTTGTCCATCCACCAGCCGTAGCTCATGCCGATGCCGAGGTTTCCGGCGAGCCGCCCGGCGATTTCGCTGGGGCGCTTGGTGCGGAAGACTTGGCGGTGTGCCAGGTCATGCGCCACGAGCCCGAGCTGGGCGAAGGTGACGGCGAGAAACACTGCCGTGACCATCTGCCACCAAGAGGAGCCGATGACGAAAAACGCGGTCCATCCCCCGATGAACATGAGGGCGACGACGCTCAGCCGGGCGCTGTAGTAGGCGGGCCGGCGCCGCATCAAACCTTCGCCGTTGATCCGGCGAGAGAGAGCGGCGAAGTCACTGCCCGTCGTTGCCCGTGGCGGCGGCGTCGTGGTGATCGTCATGTTTCTATCCAACCGCCCGCTGTCCGAAAAGTCAGGAGCGCTAGAGCCTGCGGCCCGGTGGTGCTAGCACCACCATCGGACCAGCAAGGCGGGACTATATGAGCTGTGCAGATGTCTGAGGCCCGGGTACGGCTGCTGCGGTGGGTAATCCGCGGCGTGCGCTCCGTAGTGGGCGGGCTCGCCGCGATGGGCCTGGCATTCACCAACCTGCCGCTGCTGGCCGCGTCGGTGGTCGCGCTGGCGCTGGCACCAGTGCCGTTTCTCGGCCTGGCGCTGGCGCCGTGGACGATGACGCTGGTCCGGATGCGCGCCGACCTCGAGCGCCGGCGCGCCTCACGCATCGGTGTCCTGGTGACCCGCCCGTACCATCCGGCGCCGGAAGGGGCGATGGCCGGCGGGTGGAAGCGGTTCCGGTGGATCGTGACGGACCCGGCCACCTGGCGCGACCTGGCCTGGCTCCTGCCCGGTGCGATCATCAGTTTCGGGCTAGGCCTGGTCACCGTGCTCGTGCCGCTGTACGGCCTGGCCGGCCTGACGTTGGCGCCGCTGTGGATCTGGCTCGGCACCGGCTGGTACGGCTACGGCGCGCTGTGGTCCATCGACTCGTTCAGCGAGGGCCTGCTCTGCGTGCCGAAAGGCGCCGTCATCCTCGCGATCGGCCTCTGGATCGGGCCGTGGCTGCGCCGCGTCGACGCTCTCTTCGCCCGGCTCCTGCTCGCGCCCACCACCGCCGCCGGCCTCCGGCTGCGGGTCACCCAGCTCACCATCACCCGCGCCGACACCGTCGACGCCCAGGCCGCCGAGCTGCGCCGCATCGAGCGGGACCTGCACGACGGCGTCCAGGCCCGCCTCGTCTCGCTGCGCATGGTGATCGGCCTTGCCGACACCCTCATCGACCACAACCCGGCACAGGCGCACAAGCTGCTGGCCGAAGCGCGCGCCTCCAGCGGCGCGGCGCTGGTCGAGCTGCGGCACCTCGTCCGCGGGATCCACCCCCCGGTGCTGGCCGAACGGGGGCTCGCCGGCGCCGTCCGCGCGCTGGCGCTCAGCCTGCCGGTACCCATCACGGTCGACGTCGACCTGCCGGGACGGCTGGACACACCCGTCGAGTCCGCGGCCTATTTCGCCGTCGCCGAGGCGCTGACCAACATGGTCCGGCACAGCCACGCGCACACCGGATCGGTGTCCGCGCGGCACAGCGAAGGGACGCTGACCATGATGGTCACCGACGACGGCGCGGGCGGCGCCGACCCGGCCGCCGGCACCGGGCTGCGAGGCATAGAGCGCCGCCTGGCCGCATTCGATGGCAGGATGGCTCTGTCGAGCCCTGCCGGTGGACCCACCGTCATCACCATGGAGCTGCCGTGCGCGTTGTCATCGCCGAGGATCACGCCCTCCTCCGCGACGGACTGACCCGGCTTCTGCAGGCATTCGACTTCGACGTCGTCGCGGCCGTCGACAACGGCCCGGCCCTGCTGCCCGCGCTCATCACCCACCGGCCCCAGGTGGCGATCATCGACGTCCGGCTGCCGCCGACGTTCACCGACGAGGGCCTGCAGGCCGCCATCGCCGCCCGGGCGCAGATGCCCGGCCTCCCGGTCCTGATGCTCTCGCAGCACGTCGAGCCCATGTACGCGCACGAGCTGCTCAGCGCCCCGAACGGCGGCGTGGGCTACCTGCTCAAGGACCGCATCTCGGACGTCGAGGAGTTCGTCGACGCCGTCCGCCGGGTCGCCGGCGGCGGTACCGCCATGGACCCCGAGGTCATCTCCCAGCTGCTTGTCCGCCGGGAGCCGCTGGCCGTGCTCACCAGCCGGGAGCGTGAGGTGCTCGGTGTGATGGCCGAAGGGCGCTCCAACGCCGCCATCGCCGCAAAGCTCCGCATCACCGAAAAGGCGGTCAGCAAGCACATCAACAACATCCTGACGAAACTCGACATGCCACCGTCAGACGACGACAACCGCCGCGTCCTCGCCGTGCTGGCCTACCTCGACGCCTAGCGCGCGGGCTCGACCACCCACGGAGGCTCGTCGGGCAGGGTCACGGTAAACCCGATCCACCCGTTCGCGAACTGCTCGGCCTGCTCGCCACGCAGGCGCGTCATGAGAGCACCCGCCCATACTCCGGTGGGGGTGGTCGGCAACGAGTCCAGCTGGATCGCGGCGGTGCCGGGCGGTTGGTCGAGAAAACGAGGAACCGTCGGGCGGACGCCATGCGGGTTGTGCGGCTGCGCGTCGCTGCCCACCGCGACAAAGACCTTCGGGCGCACCCTGCCGCCGTAGCTGTCGGACCACTCCGCCAGCGCCGGGATCACGGCGAGGCGGGTCAGCTGGTCACCGTCGTCCCAGCCGGTCGTGATCTCCCACTCCAGGATGCCCTGGAACTCTCGCGGGCCATTGCGGTCCGACTGGGCCTCGAACATCTGGCGGATCACGTTTTCCAGGAACGCTGCCGCCTGGTTCGGTAGCACGGCGACCTCACCTCCTGTCGTGCGCGGCGAGCGATTCCAGATCGGTGAAGAAGTCCGGGTAGGTCTTGGCCACGCAGCCCGGGTCGAGGATCTCGGTGCCCGGCACCCGCAACCCGATCAGCGACAGGCTCATCGCCATCCGGTGGTCCTCGTACGTCTGGAAGGCGGTCGGCCGCGGGAGGCCCGGCGTGATCGTGAAGCCGTCCTCGTCTTCGGTGGCGTCGATGCCGGCCCGCCGCAGCTCGGTCACCACCGCGGCCACCCGGTTGGTCTCCTTGCCGCGGATGAAGCCGATGCCGCGCACCCGGGTCGGCGAGTCGGCGAAGACGGCGACGGCCGCGAGCGTCTGCGCCGTGTCCGAGATGTCGGCCATGTCGACGTCGACACCGCGTAGTGCGCCCGACGAGCTGACCGTCAGCGAGTCCGCGGTCCGCGACACCGAGGCGCCCATCCGCTCCAGCACGTCGGCGAACCGCACGTCCCCTTGCAGGCTGCCGGTGCCGAGCCCGTCGACCGTCACCCGCCCGCCGGCGATGGCGGCCGCGCCCAGAAAGTACGACGCGGTGCTGGCATCGGGCTCGATGTCGTAGTGGCGGGCCCGGTAGCCTCCCGGCCGCACCGAAAGCCCGTCGACGCTCACACCGAACGCGGCCATCACCGACTTGGTCATCTCCACGTACGGCACGGACACCAGCTCCGAGGTCACCGAGACCTCGAGGCCGTCACGCATGAGCGGTCCGGCCATCAGCAGGCCGGACAGGAACTGGCTGGAGACGTGGCCGCTGACCCGCACCGGCCCGCCACGCATCGGGCCGCTGACCGCGGCGGGCAGGAAGCCCGGCTCGGCGAGCTCCTCGACGGTGGCGCCGAGCTGCCGCAGCGCGTCAAGGACCGGGCCGAACGGGCGGGCGCGCAGCTGCGGCGCTCCGTCGACGACCGTGCGCGTGCCGAACAGCGCCGCAGCGGGAAGGACGAAACGGGAGGTCGTGCCGGACTGCCGCGCGAAGATCACGGCGTCCGGCGCCGGCGAGCCGCCGCCGCGTACCACCAGGGTGCGGGCGTCGGGGTCGGCCGTGACCGCCGCTCCCAGGGCGACCACCGCGTCGGTCATGGCCCGGGTGTCGTCCGCGAACAGCGCCCCCGTCAGCGTGGACCGGCCCGGGGCGAGCGCGGCGCACAGTAGTGCCCGGTTGGTGATGCTCTTGGAACCCGGCGGGCGCACCACCGCGTCGAGCTGGCAGGTCAGCGGGTTTACGGCACGCGATCGGGTCACGCGGACATTGTCGCTTACGGCCGCGCCTGGCCCGATCCCCCGGCCGGCGCGTAGGACCAGACCTCGCTGTGCACCCCGATCGGTGGCGGCGGGGCGTCGCCACCGCGCTCGGCGGCCGAGCGGTGCCCGTGGGCGAACGCCGGTGAGCTGACCCACGCCTGGAACGCCTCCTCGTCGCGCCAGCGGGTGACGACGAGCCAGGTCGTCCGCTCGTCTGTCGGCCGGAGCAGCTCGAAGCCTTCGAACCCGTCCTGGTCGTCGACGGCCCCGGCCCGCGCGGCGAACCGGCGTGCCAGCTCGTCGCCGCTGTCGGCCGGCACGGTGATGGCATTGATCTTGACGATGGTCATGCGGCCATTCTCTCAAGCCGCGAGCGGACCGGTCACGACGCCGGACCGGCGGCGAGACGCCGGTAGTGGCCGGGCGCGTCGCCGAACTCGCGCTTGAAGGCCCGGGCGAAAGCGAACTGCGACGTGTACCCGGCGTCTTTGGCGATCGCGCTGAGCGGTGCGTCGGACTCACGCAGCCGCCGTGCCGCGGTCGTCATGCGCCACCAGGTCAGATAGGACAGCGGCGGCTGGCCGACGGTGTCGGTGAACCGGCGCGCGAAGGTGGCCCGGGACATGCCCGCCCGCCTCGCCAGCTCCGCCACGGTCCAGGGCCGCGACGGTCCACTGTGGATCTCCTGCAGGGCGCTCCGGATCGGCTGGTCGCGCAGCGCCAGCACCCATCCGGTCGGGTTGGCGCCGGCGGCCTGGTCGTCAAACCAGGCCCGCAGGATGTAGAGCAGCAACAGGTCGACCAGCATGGGCACGCCGGAGCCGGAGCCGAAGCCGGGCGTGTCGAGCTCGCGGCCGAGCAGGTCGACAGCGGCGCGCAGTGACGGGTGCCGGCCGAGCCGGCTGGGCAGGTGGATGACCTCGGGCAGCTGGGCGAGCAAGGGATGCGGGCGGGCGAGATCCAGGTGATAGGCCCCGCAGAGCAGCACGGTCCGGATGTCCTGGCCACCGCCCGCGTCCAGCGGGTCGGCGGGTGGAAACGGGCCGAGCGCGGTGCCCGGGTCGTCGGCAAGCCCGTGGCGGCGCCCGCTGCGCAGGAAGACGACGTCACCGGTGCCCAGCGGGACGGCAGGTCCGAGCGGCGGCAGCAGCCAGCACGAACCCTGCAGCACCACGTGGAAGCCGGCGCCGGGGATCTTGTCGAACCGCAGCCCCCACGGCGGGCGCAGCCGGGTGAGCGTCGAGCCGGGTCGCGCCACCCGCATCGCGGCCAGGGCGTCGCCGAGCAGGTCCACCAGGTGATGGTAACGAACATCTCGGCGCTGAGACGCACAGCAATAAAACCCGGACGTACTGTGCTGGAACGTCTCACGAAGGCGCCATACGGTCGAACGATGTCAACCACCATGAACGCGATCCGGTTCCACGACTTCGGCGGCCCGGAGGTGCTGGAGGTCGCGCAGGTCGCCCGGCCCGTCGCCGGCCCGGCCGACGTGCTCGTCGAGGTGCGGGCGGCCAGCGTCAACCCGGCGGACTGGAAGATCCGGTCCGGCGTGGCCGCGCTGCCGGTGACCCTGCCCTTCACACCCGGCTTCGACCTCGCCGGCGTCGTCGTGGCCGCCGGCGACCGGGTCACCCGCTTTCGACCGGGCGACGAGGTCTTCGGGATGCCGGCGCCATTCGTCGGCCCGTACGCCGACTATGTGCGGGCACCGGCCGCCGACCTCGCCGCCAAGCCCCGCGCGCTGTCGCACGCCGAGGCGGCCGCCGTGTCCGCGGTCGGGCTGACCGCGTGGCAGGCCCTGGTCGGCATCGCCGAAGTGGGCGCCGGCCAGCGGATCCTCGTGCACGCGGCGGCCGGCGGGGTCGGCCACGTCGCCGTCCAGATCGCCAAGGCCCGCGGCGCGTACGTGATCGGCACCGCCCGCACCGCGAACCACCCCTTCCTGCGCGACCTCGGCGCCGACGAGCTTGTCGACCACACCCTCGAAGACTTCACCGACGCCGTGCGGGACGTCGACGTGGTGCTGGACAACATCGGTGACGCCTACGGCGCCAGGTCCCTCGACACGCTGGCGCCCGGCGGCCTGCTGGTCAGCGCGATCTGGGACCACCCCGGCGTGACCGAGGACGACGCCGCACGGCGGGGTGTCCGCTTCGAGACCGTCAAGGTCGCTCCTTCCGCCGCCGACCTCGAGGAACTCGGCAAGCTCACCGACCGCGGCCTCGTCAGGGTCCACATTGAACAGACATTGCCGCTGCGCGAGGTCGCCGAGGGCCACCGGCTGAGCCAGACCGGTCGGGTACGCGGCAAGCTCGTGCTCGTGCCGTGAGCACCGTCAGACCGTGGCGATCGTGAAGGCCACCCGGTTGTCCTTGGCGTTGGTGTCGCCGGTCTCGGAGACGTGGGCGTACTGCGAGACCGGGTGTCCGAGGTCCGGGTCGGCGCCGCCCGGTATCTCGAACAGGAACATGTGTTCCCGGGATGTCCCGGCCTCAAGGGCGGCGTAGCTGCAGTGGACGACGCTGTAGGTCACCTCGCCGCCGCCGGCCGCTTCCCGCTCGGGCTCGCCGTACCGGCAGTTCTCCCACGAACCGCTGCCCATCTGGACGTCCGGCGGGATCGCGGCCAGCCACCGCAGCGTCAGGGTGCCGGCCGGTGCCGCCGCCCTGCCGTTGTTGCAGACCGTGATGGCGATGTCGCCGCGCCGCGCCTGCCCTTCGGCGGGCGCCGGGCCCAGGGTGAGCGGGGTGGCGACCACGGACAGGTCGACGCCGTTGCGCGCGGTCTTCGCCGTGCACGAAGGCCTGGCCGGCTGCGTGACCGTGCCGACCGCCTCGGCCGGCCGGTTCTTGAACAGCGCGCGGTTGTTGCCGGTGTCCACGTCACCGCCCGCGGGCGCCTCCGCGTACTGCTCGATCGGGCGCTCGAAACCCGGGTCGTCCTCGCCGGGCATGTCGAACAGGAACATCCGCTCCCAGGCCGTCCTCGGGGGAAGGGCGGGATGGTCGCAGTGCACGACGGTGTACGTCACGCCGCCGGCGCTCTCCGGCTCGCCGGCCCGGCAGTCCCGCCACGAGCCGCTGCCCAGCGGGACGTCCGGTGTGACAGTGGCGAGCCAGCGCAGGGTCAAGGTGCCCGCGGGTGCCGCCGCGCGGCCGGCGCTGCAGACCTCGACGACCATGTCGCCCCGCCGCCGCTTGCCCGCCGCGCCGTCGAAGACCGGGCCCATCGCGATGTCCGTGGCGGTCACGGAGACGTCGACACCCTGCCGCGCGGCGCTCGACGGGCAGCTACCCAGCACCTCCGGCTCGGACGGCGTACGCGACTCGACCGGCGTGGCCTCGGGCGTGCCGACCGGCTCGCCGCGCGCGAGCACCGCCGGCGTCACGGCGAGCGCGGTGGCCAGCAGGCTGGCGGCGACAAGCCCGGTGGCCCGCCGCCGCCGTCGCCGCCGGACGGTGGCCTCGACCGCCACGAGGCGGCCCGGTGGCGGGCCGGGCACCAGGACCCGGAGATCGGTGAACGCCGACCGCACCAGAGCTTCGTCGTCGAGAGGGTCAGTCATCACCCGTCTCCTTTCCGGTTTCTCGCAGATGGCTTGCCAGTGCGGTCCGGCCCCGGTGCAGCCACGACTTGACGGTGCCTGGCGCGACGTTCTCCTGCTGTGCGATCTCCGCGATGGGCAGGTCCGCCAGGTAGTAGAGGATGACCGCCCGCCGCTGCCGCGGTGGCAGCTGCGCCAACGCGGCCGCCAGCGCCACCCGGTCCGGGCCGGGCCCCTCCACCGCCTGGACCCGCTGCCGCCGCAGGAAGTCCGCCGCGACCCGAAGCCGGCGCCAGCGGTTGCGGGCCAGGTTCCACGCGACCAGGCGAACCCAGGCCACCGGGTTGTCGTGCACGCGGACCCTGCTCCACCGGCTCAACGCCCGGCAGAACGCCTCGTGCACCAGGTCTTCAGCGACCGCGAGGTCGCCGGTGTAGGCGAACAGCTGCACGGTAAGGCTGTGCACGTGCGCCGCGTACAGCTCCGCGAACCCGTCCGCCGCACCCGGCGTCACCTGCGGCTTCGCGGTCGCTGGCCCCTTCACGATCGTCAACAGTCCCTCCCCGGCCGGCGGCCCGCTCTGGCGGGTGCCGCACGTAGAACCACCGGGAGGTGGAGAAGGTTGCAGCCGTCTTCGGCCTCAATCGCTTTCCAGGAACGCTGACAGCGTCTCGAGGTACGCGTCCGGAACGGTCTCGTGGACCAGGTGGCCGGCGTCGACCGTGACCAGTCGGGCGTCGGCGAGGCGATCGGCGAGCTCGGCGACGTGCCGCTGCGGGACCGGGCTCGCCGCTCCGCCCGCGATGAGCAGTGTGGGCGCCGTGATCCGGGCGACGATGCCGGCCCACCCCGGGTCCGGATCGTCGATCTCGGGCCGGACCTGCTCCACCACGCGCCAGTCGAACGGCAGGTCTCCCGCGGGACGGGCGGGGTGTCCCGGCGGTCGAGGGTGCGGGAAGCCGATGTCTTCCAGCACGAGCCTGCGGACGTGCCGCGGCCGGTCGGCGGCCACCGCGCAGGCCACCAGACCGCCGAGGGAGTGCCCGACCAGGTCCACCGCGCCGGCGTCCAACCTGTCCAGGATGCCGGCGACGTCCTGCGCGAGAAGGCCCAGGCTGTACGTGCCGGGCCAGTCGCTGGCGCCGTGACCCCGCAGGTCGACGGCGTACACCGTCCGCTTCGCGCACAGGCCCGAGGCGATCGTGTCCCAGTCGCGCGCGGTCTTTCCGGTGGCCGGCAGCAGTACCGCTGGCGCCGTTGGCGCCGCGGTCGCCGCGCCCTGGTCGTCGGGCCGCCACACCCGCAACGAGAGCCTGAGCTCCCCGACCGTGACGTCCATCAGCGCAGGCACACTGCGAGCCTGACCAACCGCCGCCTCGGGCTCAAGCAATTCCGCCACGAGCAGAGCGCGCTATGCGGGTGAGGTCCTCGGAGACCTGCCAGATCCGCCGGGCGTCGTCCTCGCCGCGGAGCCGGGAGTAGATGGGCTGTTCGGCCGGCCCGCCGGACAGGTGCTGGAAACCGCTGGGACCGTAGAAGCGACCGCCGCGTGCGTCCGGGGAGGTCGCGGCGTACAGGGCCGGCAGTGCCGCGCTCTCGACCGTGCCGAGGATGCCGCGGCGGGACAGCACGCGGATCAGGCGCACGCCGGCGGTGTCCCGCGCCCGGCCCACCTCGGGGCGCGCGGCCAGAAGGCTGGTGGGCGCGACACCGGGGTGGGCGATGTTGCTGGTGATGCCCCAGCCGGCGGCCCGGCTGCGCCGGTCCAGTTCCAGACCGAACAGGCCGAACGCGATCTTGGATTGGCTGTACGCGCGCCGGCCGTTGTAGGACCGTTCCCAGTTGAGGTCGTCCCAGTTGATGGCGTTCCCGTTCGCGGCGACGCTGAGCTGGGAGGTCACCCGGGCGCCTCCCGCGCGCAGCAGCGGCAGCAGGTGGGAGACCAGGGCGAAGTGCCCCAGGTGGTTGCTGCCGAACTGCAGCTCGAACCCGTCTTCGGTGGTCTGCCGCTCCGGTGGCGTCATCACGCCGGCGTTGTTGATCAGGATGTGGATCGGGCGGTCCTCGCCGATTAGGGTGGCGCCCAACGCGGCGACGGACCGCAGCGACGACAGGTCGAGGTCCCGCAGGGACAGCGTGGCCTTCGGGTACCGCTGCTTGATCTTCGCGACCGCCGCTTCTCCCTTGCGGCGGTTGCGTACGGGCATGACGACCTCGGCACCCGAGGCGGCCAGGCGGGCCGCCAGGACAAGTCCCACGCCATCGCTGGCGCCGGTGACGACGGCAAGCTTTCCGGAAAGGTCGGGAACGGTGATGTCCGGTCGTGTGCGTGCCATGCCTCGTCCTCGCTTGTCTGAGTCGGTTGCGACTCAAGGCTGCGCCGCATCACGAGGGTTATCCACGGCCTCACAATCCGAGGCTGCGCCCCGGCGCCGGTGGTAGAACGAAAGGGACGCCGGTACCCCAGGAAGGAGGCAGCCGTGATCGACCGAGCCGGGCTTGCCGACTTCCTGCGGCACCGCCGGGAGTCACTGCAGCCGGAGGACGTCGGTCTGCCGCGCGGGCGGCGGCGCAGGACCGCCGGCCTGCGCCGCGAAGAGGTCGCCGCCCTCTGCCACATCTCCGCCGACTACTACAGCCGGCTGGAGCGGGAGCGCGGCCCTCACCCGTCCGAGCAGATGATCGCCTCGATCGCGCAGGGCCTGCACCTGTCCCTCGACGAGCGCGACCACCTGTTTCGCCTCGCCGGTCACCGCCCGCCCACGCGGGGCGCGACGAGCGAGCACATCAGTCCCGGCCTGTTGCGCATCTTCGACCGGCTCACCGACACGCCGGCCGAGATCGTCACCGAGCTGGGCGAGACCCTGCGGCAGACCGCGCTCGGCGTCGCGCTCACCGGCGACCTCACGCGTTACACCGGGCCTTCCCGCAGCATCGGCTACCGCTGGTTCACCGATCCGGACACCCGCGCGCTGTACCACCCCGACGACCACGAGCTGCACTCCCGCGTCTTCGCCTCGGGGCTACGCAGGCTGGTCACCCTCCGCGGACCCGACTCGCCGGCCGCTCACCTGCTGCGGCTGCTGACCGCCCGCAGCGAAGAGTTTCGCGCCGTATGGGACGAGCACGAAATCGGCGTCAGCTACAACGACCGCAAGCGCTACGTACACCCCGAGGTCGGCGCTCTCGAGCTCAACTGCCAGATACTTCTCGACCCCGACCAGTCGCATTCTCTGCTGGTCTACACAGCCGTACCCGGCAGCGAAAGCCACGAGAAGCTTCAGCTTCTCTCCGTGATCGGGTCACAGCAACTAGCCGGGGCGAGCCTTAAACCCTAGTCGGTCTGGTCGTCGACGGTGGCGCCGCCGGCCTTGGACTTGATGGACTCGATGGTGTCCATCGCGGACTGCTTGCGGGTGTAGGTCTCGCTGGTGGCGACGACCTGGCCGTTGGACGCGACCAGGTTGAACCGGAACTGCCCGCTCGTGGTCTTCTTGACCTCAAACTTCATCGCCCCTCCTCGGGTTTGGCATCGCTCTGCGTCACTGTTTCCCAGACGCTCGTGGCGAAACCTGCCGCGCGCCCGACTCAGCGAGCGTCCCTGGTCCGTCAGTCCTCCGGGGTCTCGGTGGTCTCGACGCGCGCGATGAGCAGCTTCAGCCGCCCGATCTCGTCGGCGAGCGCCGCGCTGCCGGCGGCGGTGAGGGTGATCCAGGTGCGGCCGCGCCGGCCGGCGTAGCCCTTTTCGACCTCGACAAGGCCGGCGGTCTCCAGCACGCCGAGGTGCTGGGAGAGGTTGCCGGCGGTGAGCTGCAGCTGGGTGCGCAGGTAGCCAAACTCCACCCGGCGCGCCTCGTGCGTGATCGTGAGGATGCCGAGCCGGACCCGCTGGTGCACCACGTCGTCGAGGCCGGTGACCGGATGCGGGGTCTCGGTCTCGTCCGGGGCCGGTGCTTCGGCGGGGCCGCTCACCGGGGCCGCCGCAGCCGCTGTGCCAGCGCGAAGCCGGCGCTGCCGAGCAGCAGCAGGCCGCCGTTGATGACCAGCTGCGGCGCGAACGCCCACAGTGGACCCCAGCCCACGCCCCACCCGAAGTTGACCGGCACCAGCACCACCACCAGGTATACGGAGGCGAACAGCAGCAGCGCGGCCCGCCGCTCCAGCCAGGCCAGCACGAGCAGCGCCAGCCCGATCACGCCGGTCGGGTCGAGCAGCCGGAGCAGGAACTGGACGGAGGTGGGCGGGGCGTCCGGGAAGTACGGGTGGTCGAGGATGCTCCACGTCACCGAGACGGCGGCGGACAGCGCGATGAGGGCGACGCCGGCGAGCACGTACGGCAGCACGCGGCTGCCCAGGCCCCGTGCACGGGCGACCCGCAGGTAGCCGGCGGCAATCACCACGTAGGCCGCCGCCAGCGCCGTCCACCAGTAGAGCAGCGCGGCCTGGTAGCGGGCCTTGCACACCTGGCCGTCGGCCAGCGCCCGGCAGTCGGTGAGGACCGGCTCGGTGAACCGGTACACGAGGATCGCCCCGAACGTCACCAGGGCCAGTGCCAGCAGCGGCAGCCACGTCACCCGCTGGTCAAGGCGCACGCGGCGGGCGAGGTCGCGGGCATCGGCCAGCAGCCGGCGCGGATCGGCACCGGCGGGGATCGAGTCAGCGGTCATGCCAATAGGTTTCCATCACAAACCTATTTGCGCTAGTACCAATTTTGCGGCGCCTCCGCTGTCGTTAACCGGGCGCGCGGCCGTGCTGGACCAGCAGTGCCGCCACGGGGTCGGTGGAGACCGGCGTTTCTCCAGAGCGAGGCCGACCGGGGTGCCTGCCGGGCCACACCTGGAACTCGGCCACGGGCGCGGCCACCGCCGCTGTGTCACCGGTCGGGGCCGCGCAGGTGCGCGCTCAGCGTCGGCGGAAACGGCTGGCTGCGGCAGGAGCGCGGAGTCCACAGTGACCGATCCGGCTGTCCGATCCCGCACCGGCGCGAGCCAGCATGTCGCGGGTCTGCGGCCAGATGCAGGCGCCTCGCTTGCCAGACCTCACCCTACGCGCGTTGCGGCGCACGGGATTGCCGAGTCCCGCAACAGCGCATCCGCTTGCGGCGTAGGCTAAGTGGGCGCTGTCCCCGAAGTAAGGGGGCCAGGATGGCTGACGCGAAGCGCGAGCGGGAAAAGTGCGATCTCATCATGAAGGGCGGAATCACCAGCGGTGTGGCCTATCCCGCCGCGGTGATGCGCCTGAGCCAGCGCTACGACTTCGCCTCGATCGGTGGTTCCTCCGCGGGAGCGATCGCGGCGGCGGTTACGGCAGCGGCCCAGTTCGCCCGTAATGACAAAGGGTTTGAGCGCCTCGACGACGTGCGGCGCGAGCTGCAGACGCCGGATCTGATGCCACGGCTGTTTCAGGCGACGAAGGAGTCTCGCCCGCTGCTCAACCTGATGCTTGCGGCCCAGACTGCCAAACCCTGGTGGCGGAAGGTGAGAGTGTTCGCTCACCGGGTGCTCGGCAGGCTCGCGCTGCCGGCGGCGGTGTGGCTCAGCGCCGGGTTCGCCGTGCTGGCCCTGCTGCTCGGGCGGGCGGGCGCCACCTGGTCGTCGTTCACCTGGCGTGCGTACGTGTTGCTTGGGTTCGTGTTGCTGTTCCTCTTCGTTCTGGCGCTGGTCGGCCAGATCGCCTTGCGGTTGGGGCGAGCCGTCACGACCTACCTGCCGACCAGCAACTACGGCATGTGCCTGGGCCTGTCGGAGCAGGCGGGCGACCCACCACCGCCCGCCCTCACCGAGTGGCTGCACCAGAAGATCCAGGGCATCGCGGGGCTCGACGCCGGCGAGCCGTTGACCTTCCGCGCGTTGCGGGACAAGGGCATCAGGCTGACGATGACAACGACCAACCTGACCTGGAGCCGGCCGGTGCGCCTGCCCTGCGACGACCAGACCTACTACCTGGACGTCGACGAGTTCCGGGCGCTCTTTCCCGAGCCGGTGATCGCCCACCTCGTGGCGTGCGGTCAGGAGCGGGCACAAACCTTTCCCACGCCGGAGGGCGAGCGCACGTTGCTGCCGTTGCCGGGACTGGACCTGCCGGTCATCGTGGCCACCCGGATGAGCCTGTCGTTTCCCGTGCTGCTGGCGGCCGTGCCGCTGTGGGCCGAAGACCCCGACGGTACGGCCCGCCGGCACTGGTTCTCCGACGGCGGCATCAGCAGCAACTTCCCGATCCACCTCTTCGACGCCTGGGTGCCGACCCGGCCGACGTTCGGCCTGAACCTCGTCCAGATCGACCGAAACAACCCCAGCAAAGAGGCGGCCGACTACGTCCAGACCTATATGGACGGACCGCCCCGCCGACCACCGTGCCGATCCGTTCGTTGGCCGGCTTCCTGGGGCAGATCGTGGCCACGATGCAAAACTGGCGCGACACGCTCCAGTCCGAGCTGACCGGCTTCCACGACCGGATCGCGCACATCGAGCTGTCGTCGAAAGAGGGCGGGCTGAACATCACGATGCCGGCCGACGTGATCGCGTTCATCGACGAGAAGGGCGCTCGCGCCGGCGAAGAGCTGCGTGACGACTTCGTCTGGGAAAAGCATCAGGCGCGGCGGTACGAGGTTTTCATGGGCATGCTCCAGGACGGCCTGTCGCCGCCGCAGGGAGACAGAGCCGGCCGGCCCGGACAGTCCAGGACGCGTGGAACGCGGGACTGGCGGACCGGATCGCTTGCTACGCGCAACAGCCGCCGGCGGGTGGACGGCTCCCCGAGTGGTACGCCGCCGCCGGGCCGGCCACCGCTGCACTCCTCCGGGACGCGGACCAGTGGCTGGGAACCCTCCCGCCGACCGACGGGGATGACGCGACCGTCGAGCTGAAGTTCCGACCCGACCAGCCGCTCAGGCCGCCCGCCTGCATGCGTATCTCGCCGGACGTGTAGCCATGACCGCCCTGACCGTGGTGATGGCGGCCGCGCTGGTGGTCGGAAGCTGGCCGCTGGCGATGATGCACCGCGCGGAGCGGATCATGCGGGGCACCGGCGGTCCGGGCATCGTGCCGTTCGAGCTCGCCGAGAGCCCACGCGAGGCCGACCGCTACATGCGGGCGTGGGGCACGACCGGCCGGCGGGCGGCACGGCAGTCCATCCACTGGGACTTTCCGTTCATCGCGGTGTACGTGACGCTGCTCGCCGCCGCCGCGCTGCACGTGGCCGACCGCGCCGACGCCGCTGGCTATTCCGTCCTCTTGGTGATCGCGTGGGGCGCGGCCATCCTCGCCGTGGCGGCCGGCGTGCTGGACGTCGTCGAAAACGTCGTCCTGCTGCGCACCCTGAGCGAGCACGACGGCGTACACGCCGTGCCCCGAGGACGGATCCGCGTGGCCCGGTTGTGCGCGCAGGTGAAGTTCGCCTTCGTCAGCGTCGTGGGCGTAGCCGTCCTGGCCGGGTTCGGCATCGTCCAGCTGTCCCGGCATCCGACCTCCGACGCGACCGTCCTCGCGCTGCTGATCGCGACGGGGGTGGCCGCCGGCGTGTTCACGCTGCTGATCCGCAGGCGTCCGAGGCCCCAGCAGCCGTCGGTCCCGGAAACGACGGGGCTGGCCGAGAGTCAGTGACCGAAACGGGCCCAGCCCTTCGCCGTCGTCGTCCAGTGTCACGGTCACCGACACGCGCCCGTAGCGGACGTCGGCGGCGGGGCCGTCGACGGCCAGGGGCTCGGACACGGCGGCGGGCGTCAGCCGCGGGCCGTCACCCGCTCGTAGCCGGCGTCCGACCACGCGACGATGGCGCCGCCGGTCCGGTCGTCTGGAGGGCGCCCACGGTGCCGACCGACGAGATGCGGCGCCCCACCACCACGCCGTCCTGCTGCCACGCCACGGCCGCGTCGCCGTCGTCACCGGTGGCCAGCTCGACGAGCTGCCCACCGGTGACAGAGTCAGGATCGGCCCGAGCGGACCGCCGCCGGCCGGGGCGATCCGCGCCTGCGCCTGGAAATAGCAGTACGGCTTGGTCTCGTCGCAGCCCGCCCACACCAGCAGGGCGTCGCCCTGCCTGTCGAACGCGACGGTCGGCGAGTCCTGCCCCGACCAGCCGGCGGCGCTGACCTGCTGTATCGGCGTCCACGTGGCCGCCGAGGCCGGCGTTGCCACAAGGACCGACGCACCGGCGGCGCCGCAGGCCACCGCCCAGGCGGGCCGCATGCGCCACCCCTCGCCAAACCCGAATGCACCCCGCATGGCACGTCCCAGAATCGACGATCCTCCGTGGCGTGCCCGATCATCCCCGCTTCGGCGGATGTCGCCCGGTGAGCGAGCAGCAGGCGGTGGGCGTCCAGAGTGGACACCCACCACCGCTGTGGAACGCTGTCAGTCGACGATGGACAGCTCGAACGACACCGCGTCCCTACCCGTGGCGACAGCGCCGCCCGCACAGGCGGTCACCTCGGTGATCTCCGGGTCCAGGACGAAGGTCTGGTCGATGCCGCCGTCGGTCGCGGTGTAGAGCACCGCCCAGTTTCCCTCGTAGTTGTTTGTGGAGCCGGTGACGGAGATGATCCAGCCGGTCCGGCCGGTGCCGGTGCCGACCAGCCGGATCGTGTCGCCGGGAGACACCGGGGTACGGTCGCCGCAGGCCTGGGCGTTCAGCGACAGGTTCGCCGTCTCCGGGCCGAGGTCGCTCACTGCGGTGGAGCTCGTCGAGGTGAGCAGGGCCTGGTAGTGGGTCACGCTGAAGACGCTGACCTTCATGATCTTGTGGACGACCACGCACGCCCGGTACACGAAGGTGCCGGACGCGGTGGGCGAGATGGTCTTGTCGATGGGCGTCTGCGCCCCGCTCCGCGCACCCGCGGGAGCTCTGAAGACGACGGTCTCCGGCCCACCCATGGTGCTCGACCGCAGCACCGTCCACTCACCGGTGCCGTTGGTGAAGAACCCGGTCAGCCGCGCCCCGTTGTCCGACTGCACGGAGTCGGTACACCGGCTGTCGCCGACGCCCAAGGTCTGCCCGGTGGCGATGCCGGCCGCGCCGGCCGGTGCCGTGGTCGCGGCCAGCAGCAGCGCGGTGGCCGCCACGCACACACCCGCCCGTATCCAGGTCTTTTTCCTCATCAATCCTCCTCGCGGGGTTAATGCCTCGCGATCAAACATGCCGGCCAGGCGTTAAGGACTCGTCAAGGTTGGCTGGGGAGCACGGTGGGCGGCGGCACATAGAATCGGTGCCGCTCGCCGCTGCCGGACGATAGGTGACCCGATGACCCAGGCTGAGACGCTCGTACCCGTGGAAGCCGGCGGCCGGACGGTCTACCTGGCGGCTTCGGGCGGCGCCGCCCGGCCCGGCGCCGAGGTGGAGATCGCTGCCCGCCGCCCCACGCTTGACCGTGGAGGAGTTCCAGGCCGCCCGGTACGCGAGCGCCGGCCGCCTGCTCATGACCTGTGCCCGCGCGTTCGGCTTCCCGACGCCCTCACGTTGCTCGCCGCCGTGGGCAGCGGCGGTGTCAGCGCGGACGACCTGGTAGACCGATTGATCGCCGACGCGGACCGCCACGACCGGACGCCCTGACTCGGTTGCGGGTACGAACGCGACCTGCCACTGTGGACATCGTGTGGAAGCGGCTCGCCGCGTACGCGGCGCTCGGCCTGTTGGCCGCCTGCACCACACCGGCTGCTCCTCCCGCTCCCCTGCCCGCGCCCGTGGTCCCTTCGTCGTCGCCCGCGCCACCCTCCCCACCGCCGCTCCCCCGGTCAGTCCGGCGCCGACTCGGCCGACACTGATCGTCTTCGCGAGGATCGAGTGGGACACCGACCGAGGTTTCATCGGCGAGGTCACGACGCCGGAGCAGCTGGCCCGGATGCGCCTGCGCTCCGGCCGTGAGGCGACGGTCAGCGCGGGCGTCCTGCCGTACCAGCGGCCCGGCGTGCGCGTGTTCGTCTACGAAGGACTCGACGGGTGCTCGAACGAGGACGCCACGCTGCGCATCGCACCACCCGTGATGTTTCCCGAGCTACCGTTCGTGGCCAACTGCATGGTGCCGCAGTGGTACCTCGTGGTCTTCGCCGTCCCCACCAAGCTCGTGCCCGACCCGCTCGACATCGGCTGCGCTCCCGGCCCGATCACCTGCCCACGGCGCGGGCCACCTCGCTAGCTGGCCTCGCGACCGAACTGCCGGGGATGTAACGCCCGCCGCGCGTTCGTCGTTCTTTCCCGATGTGCCCGGCGGCACGCGTCGCGCGGCCGCCGGACATGTAGTTGTTCGCTTACGGGGAGGAGTGGTCGTGCGCCGCATGGCAAAGCTGGGCATACCTTTTTGGGCGCGGGTCGCGGGCATCGGGACCGCCGTCGCGCTGGCACTCGGTGGAGGCGTCGCCTTGGCGCGCGACGGCCAGCCGGGCGATGGCGTCGCCCGCGGCAAGGAGTCGGTGTCCGTCAAGGCAGCACCCGCCGCCGGCGCGACGTCCCCGAAGCCGGGGAAGAAGCCGCGCCCGACACCCACGCCGACGTCGAGTCCGACGCCCACCGCGGCGCCCACGCCGACGGCGCCCACGCCCGCGCCCGGCGCAGGCATCAACGTCCAGATCCCGCTGCCAGGGTTCGACTTCCCGAACCGCTTCGGTGAGATCCTCGTGGACGAAGCCCGTGGCCAGATCTACATCACCGGCGGCCGGGGCACCGACGATCTCGTCGTCACCGACCTTGACGGCAACATCGTGCGCCGGGTGAGTGGCATCCCGGGCGCCGCGGGATGGCGCTGAGCCCGGACGGTACCAAGCTCTACGTCACCGCCGGTGACCAGTGGTGGATCACGATCGTCGACCTGACGACCTACGAGACCGGCGGGCTCTTCGCCGGACAGACCGACGGGTCCAACACCTGCCCGCGCGACGTGGCCTTCGCCGCCGGGCAGCTCTGGTTCTCCTGGGGATGCGACAACGCCCCGGCCAACATCGGCAGGATCGACCCGGAGACCCGCCTGTACGACCTGAGCGCCACAGTGGTGGACTCGCGGATCGGCACCGCACCGCTGCTGACCACCGTCCCGGGCCAGCCGAACATCATCATCGCCGGCGAGACCGGCAGCAACCCGGCCAACCTGTACCGCTTCGAGGCCACCTCCACCGAGCTGGTCCAGCGGGCGTGGCGGCGTACCGACGGGGGCTCGGTGCGGCAGCTGGCGGTCACCCCGGACGGCAGCCAGGTGATCGTTCCCTCCGGCGCGCCGTACTACCACCCGGTGCTGAACACCACCGACCTCGCCGAGGTGCACCGGTACCCGACCGTCCCGTACCCCAACGCGGTCGCCATCCGCGGCGACGGCCTGGTCGTCGCCGGTGCCAACGCGGCGTACGAAGAGGACGTGTGGGTCTTCGAGCCCGGCGGGACCACGCCGATCGCCACGTTCGAGTTCGGGCACCTGCCCAACCAGGAGACGTGGGCGCACACCCTCGTCGACGGCGGGCTCGCCGTGCATGGCGACCGCGTCTACGCGGTCACCGAGCAGTCGTCCGAGCCCAACATGGTGACGCTGCGAATCCGGGAGCTGCCCTAGAAGATCCGGCCTGTCGCTGCGGTCCGGACTACAGGTTGCCCGCGGTTGCCGCCTCACCCTCCGTGGTCGCCCAGCCCAACCCCTGAGCCCGTTCCAGCAGATCTTGGCAAGTTAGCGTTGAGATATCGCGCTAACTCACCAAGATTCGAAGCTCACACCGCCTGCACCTGATCGGCAGTCACGGAGCGCGACGACGGCGCCGAACTGCGGGCGGACCCGCAAGGCTGTCACTGCGGCGCGGACACCGTGAGTCTCCACGATCTGCGGGAGCGGGGTGAGCTGGGCGACCGCGGAGGGTGAGGCCGCGGGAGCAACGGTCCGGACCACCGCGGACATCGCGGTAGCTCGCATCGGTTTCGGGGTTGGGTCTTCTGAAGGCCGTCCGGGGTCGGCGGTTAATGGCGGGGCCGGCCACGGGCTGTGCGGTACGATTCGGGTCGCGAAAAGGCGTTGATGGGACGAGTACCGCTGAACGCAGCTGGCAGCGACCCGGGGATGGTGTGAGCCCGGGAGCGTGCGCGGCGGGAAGATCACCCCGGAGCCGGTTCGTGGCACGGCCTTGAGAGGGCCGCGGAGGTTGCGCGGTCAAGGAGGGTGGTACCGCGGGGCCCTGGCGGCCTCGTCCCTCCGTTGGTGAGCACGCCTGACGGAGGAGCCGATTCGATGTACCGACCCGTGCCGGCGCAGGTCGACCTGCCCGCCCTCGACCACGAGGTGCTGCGCTTCTGGCGCGCCAACAGCGTCTTCGCCCGCAGCCTCGCGCAGTCCGAGGGGCGGCCCCACTGGGTCTTCTACGAGGGGCCGCCGACCGCCAACGGGATGCCCGGCACCCACCACATCGAGGCGCGGGTCTTCAAGGACGTGTTCCCGCGCTACCGGACGATGAAGGGTTTCCACGTCCCGCGCAAGGCCGGGTGGGACTGCCACGGGCTGCCGGTGGAGCTGGCCGTGGAGAAGGAGCTCGGCTTCGCCGGCAAGCGGGACATCGAGGCGTACGGGATCGCCGAGTTCAACGCCAGGTGCCGCGAGTCGGTGACCCGCCACACCGACGCGTTCGCCGAGCTGACCGAGCGCATGGGCTACTGGGTCGACATGGACGACGCGTACCGCACGATGGACCCCGAGTACATCGAGTCCGTGTGGTGGTCGCTGAAGCAGATCTTCGACAAGGGGCTGCTGGTCGAGGACTTCCGGGTGGCGCCGTGGTGCCCGCGCGACCAGACCGCGCTGTCCGACCACGAGCTGGCGCAGGGCTACGAGATCGACCGCGACCCGTCCGTCTACGTGCGCCTCCCGCTGTTGTCCGGCCCGCTGGCCGGCGAGGCTTCGCTGCTGGTGTGGACGACCACCCCGTGGACGCTCGTCTCGAACACGGCCGTGGCGGTGCACCCCGAGGTCACCTACGTCGTGGCCACCGACGGCACCGAGCGGCTCGTGGTGGCCGAGGCGCTTGTCGAACAGGCGCTGGGCGAGGGCTGGACGCCCACCGGCCAGAGCTTCTCCGGCAAGCAGCTGGAGCACTGGCGGTACCGGCGGCCGTTCGACCTGGTCGACATCCCGGAGGCGCACATCGTGATCCTGGCCGGCTACGTCACCGTCGACAGTGGGACGGGCCTGGTCCACCAGGCGCCCGCGTTCGGCGCGGACGACCTGGCCAGCTGCCGCGCGTACGGGCTGCCGATGGTCAACCCCGTCCGCCCCGACGGCACGTTCGCACCGGACGTCCCGCTCGTGGGCGGAAAGTTCTTCAAGGACGCGGACGCGCCGCTCGTCGCCGACCTGCGCGAGCGCGGGCTGCTGTTCCGGGAGCAGACCTACGAGCACAGTTACCCGCACTGCTGGCGCTGCCACACGCCGCTGATCTACTACGCGCAGCCGTCCTGGTACGTGCGTACCACCGAGATCCGGGACCAGCTGCTGCGCGAGAACGAGCGCACCAACTGGCAGCCCGAGACGATCAAATACGGCCGGTACGGCGACTGGCTCAACAACAACGTCGACTGGGCGCTGTCGCGCTCGCGGTACTGGGGCACTCCCCTGCCCATCTGGCGCTGCCCGGACGGTCACCTCACCTGTGTCGGCTCGCTCGCCGAGCTGGGTGAGCTGGCCGGCCGGGACCTGTCCGGCCTCGATCCGCACCGCCCGTTCGTCGACGGCGTCACGGTGACCTGCCGCTGCGGGGCGACGGCCGCCCGGGTGCCCGAGGTCATCGACGCCTGGTACGACTCCGGCGCCATGCCGTTCGCCCAGTTCGGCTACCCCCACCGCGACAAGGAGCAGCAGTTCGAGCGCGGCTACCCCGCGCAGTTCATCTGCGAGGCGATCGACCAGACCCGCGGCTGGTTCTACACGCTGATGGCCATCGGCACGCTCGTGTTCGACCGCTCCGCGTACGAGAACGTGGTGGTTCTCGGCCACATCCTGGCCGAGGACGGCCGCAAGATGTCCAAGCACCTGGGCAACATCCTGGAGCCGATCCCGCTGCTGGAGCGGCACGGCGCCGACGCCGTGCGGTGGTACATGGCGGCGGCCGGGTCCCCCTGGGCGGCCCGCCGGGTGGGGCACGCGACGCTGCAGGAGGTCGTCCGCAAGACGCTGCTGACCTACTGGAACACGGTCGCCTTCCAGGCCCTCTACGGGCGCACGGCCGGCTGGACACCGTCGGCCGCGGACCCGGCCCCGGCCGACCGGCCGGCGCTGGACCGGTGGGTGCTGTCCGAGGTCAACCTCCTGGTCCGCCGGGTGGACGCGGCGATGACCGCGTTCGACACCCAGGAGGCCGGCAACCTGCTGGCCGCGTTCGTCGACGACCTTTCCAATTGGTACGTGCGCCGCAGCCGCCGCCGCTTCTGGCGCGGCGACCCGGCCGCCCTGGCCACCCTGCACGACGCCCTGCGCACGGTGACACTGCTGCTCGCGCCGATCGTCCCGTTCGTCACCGAGCGCGTCTGGCAGGACCTGGTCGTCGCCGTCGATCCCGCGGCGGCCGCGTCGGTGCACCTCGCCGCCTACCCCGAGGCCGACGGGTCGCTGATCGACCCGGACCTTGGCGAGCAGATGGCGCTGACCCGCCGCCTGGTCGAGCTCGGCCGCACCGCCCGGGCCGAGTCCGGCGTCAAGACCCGGCAGCCGCTGGCCCGCTCGCTCGCGTCGGCCAAGGGCTTCGCCACGCTCGACCCGGAGCTCGTCGCGGAGATCGCGGCAGAGCTCAACGTCGCCGCGGTGCTGCCCGTCAGCGCCTCCGAAGAGTCTCTTGTGGACACCACCGCGAAGGCGAACTTCCGGACGCTCGGCAAGCGGTTCGGCAAGCGCGTGCAGGCGGTGGCCAAGGCGATCGCCGCCGCGGACGCCGCCGCGCTCAAGCGCGACCTGGCCGCCGGCACCGCCAGCGTGACCGTCGACGGCGAGCCGATCGCCCTCGGCCCCGACGAGGTCGTCGTCACCGAGACACCGCGCGAGGGTTGGGCCGTCGCCTCGGACGCCGGCGCCAGCCTGGCCCTCGACCTGCACCTCACGCCAGAGCTGCGCCGGTCCGGGCTGGCGCGGGACGCGATCCGGCTCGTGCAGGAGGCGCGCAAGTCCAGCGGGCTGGAGGTCACCGACCGGATCGAGCTGCGGTACCAGGCCACCGGCGACCTCGCGGCCGCGCTCGCCGAGCACCGCGATCTCGTGGCCGAGGAGGTGCTGGCGACGAGCTTCGCGCCCGGGGCGCCGGACTGGCCGGCACCGGCACACCAGGACGCCGGACTGGACCTCACCTTCTGGCTCCGAAAGGCGCTTTAGCATTGACGTCTGTCAATTGGCTGCGTCCCGACGCGTCGCCTGGCCCTACCAGAGCGCCGGTTGGTCCGACCTCACAGTGGCTGCGGTTTCCGGGCCGGCCTACCGGGTTGAGGCCGGCGAAAACTACGCTCTGTCGGTGGCAATGTATCTTGAGGTACATCCGGACAACCCGCAGCCGCGCTCGATCCGGCGGGTCGCCGACGTGGTGCGCGCCGGCGGACTGATCGCTTATCCGACGGACTCGTGCTTCGCGCTCGGCTGCCAGATGGGCAACAGCGGCAGCCTGGATCGCCTCCGCGAGATCCGCAAGCTCGACGCCAACCACCACTTCACGCTGGTCTGCCGGGACTTCGCCCAGCTCGGCCAGCTAGTCAAGATCAATAATTCGGTGTACCGGCTGATCAAGGCGGCAACGCCCGGCCCCTACACGTTCATACTGCCGGCCACCAAAGAGGTGCCGCGCCGGCTGATGCACCCGCGCAAACGCACGGTCGGTGTGCGCATCCCGGACCACCGGGTCGCGCAGGCGCTGCTGGCCGAGCTCGACGAACCGCTGCTGTCCAGCACCCTGCTGCTGCCCGACCAGGACGAGCCGATGACGAACGGCCAGCAGATCAAGCAACTGCTCGACCACCAGATCGACGCGGTGATCGACTCCGGCGACTGCGGCACCGAACCCACCACGGTGGTCGACCTTTCCCAGGACGAGCCGCAGATCCTGCGCGCCGGCGCCGGCGACCCGTCACGCTTCGAGTAGCGACTCTCGGGGTCAACCCATCAGGTCAGCCGGCCCGTCCGAGCCGGCCGGGTACTCGTCCAGGGGCACGAGGTCCTTGGCCCAGGCATCGAGCACGGGCGTGACGGCCTGCCACGACTGCTCGGCCTCGTCGGCGCGGATGGACAGCGCGGTGTTGCGGTGGAGCACGTCGAGCAGCAGCCGCCCGTACGGCGGCAGGGCAGCCGGCTCCAGGTCGGCCGCGAGGTTGAGCGGCGCGAGCGTGCCCGCCCGCAGGCCTGTGCCGGTCAGCTCCAGCGTCACGCTCTCGGGTTCGAGGTGGAAGCGGAGCACGTTGGGTTGTACCTGCCCGTCGTGTTCAAAGGGAAGATGGGGAACGGGCCGGAAGTGCACCGCGATCTGCTTGCGGTCGGTGCGCAGCGCCTTGCCGGTGCGCAGCCGGAAACGCGTGCCGGCCCACCGCCAGCTGTCCAGCTCCAGGTGCAGCTCGGCGAACGTCTCGGTGCGATGGGCGGGGTCCACATCGGCTTCGTCGACGTAGGCGGGGATGGCACGGTCGCCGATCTGCCCGCTGGTGTACCGGGCGCGGCGGGTCCGCTGGATCGCGTCCTCAAGGCTCAGCGGGCGGATGGACCGCAGTACGTCGACCTTGCGGTCGCGCAGGTCGCGGTCGCCGAGGCTGATCGGCGGCTCCATGGCGGTCAGGCACAGCAGCTGCAGCAGGTGGTTCTGCAGCATGTCCTTGAGCGCGCCGACCCCGTCGTAGTAGCTGGCACGGCCCTCCAACGCCAGGGACTCGTCCCAGACGATGTCCACCTTGGCGATGTGGGCGCTGTTCCAGATCGGTTCGAGCACCCGGTTGGCCAGGCGGATGCCGAGCACGTTCTGGACGGTGGACATGGCGAGGAAGTGGTCGACCCGAAACACGTCCTGCTCGCCGTAGAGGCCGGCGAGGAGCCGGTTGAGCTCGATCGCGCCGGCCAGGTCCTCGCTGAACGGCTTCTCCAGCACCACGACGCTTCCATCGGTGCTGCCCGCGTTGTAGACGGCGGTCACGGCCGCGGGGAAGACGGACGGCGGGAGCGCCAGGTAGGCGGCGACGGGCTCGTCCCCGGGCAGGACGGTGGCCATGCTGGCCGGGTCGGTGACGTCCGCCCGGTGGTAGCGGGACGCGCTCACGATCGCCTGTTTCGCGGCGGCGGGAAGCTGCCCCGCGTGCCGGTCGAGTTGGCCGGCCGCCCACTGCCGGAACGCGTCGTCCGACAAGTCCTCCCGGCCGACCGCGTCGAGCCGGAAGCGTTCGCCGATTTCGCCGGCAGCGCGCAGCGCCGCCAGACCCGGCAGCAGGAACCGGGCGGTGAGGTCGCCGGTGGCGCCAAGGATGGCCAGCCGCTGGATCATCGCGTGACACCTGCCCTCGCGCTCGGGTGGTTGACCGGCGACCGGGGCGGCTCGCCGCTGAGGACGCGCACGGCCTCACCGGCCGCGATGGTGCGGATGGTCTGGATCGACTCCTCGGAGTAGTACGCGGCGTGCGGCGTCACCACCACGTTGGGGTGGCGCAGGAGGCTGTTGCCCGGCGCCCACTCGGCCTGCTTGGCGGGCTCTTCCTCCAGGTCGTCGAGCGCGGCCGCGGCGATCGTGCCGGCGCACAGAGCCCGGTCGAGGGCGGCGTCCTCGATGATGGGTCCGCGGGCGGTGTTGACGAGGATCGCGGTGGGCTTCATCCGCGCCAGCGTGGCGTCGTCGAACAGGTGCCGGGTGTCCGTGGTCAGCGGCGCCTGGATGGTGAGGTAGTCGCTCTCGCGGATCAGCTCGTCCAGGCTGACCGGGCGCACCTTGTCGATCCGCAGCTGATCGGCTTCGACGAACGGGTCGTGCGCCCAGACCTGTACGCCGAACGCCTGCGCCCGGGCGGCGATGAGCCGGGCGATGGCGCCGTAGCCCAGCAGGCCGAAGACCCTGCCCCGCAGCCGCCAGATCGGCGCACCGGTCTGCCACCGCCACTCGCCCTGCCGGGTCGCCGCGTCGTACCTGCTGATCTTCCGGGCGGCGGCGAGCCAGAGCGCGATCGCGTGGTCGGCGACCTCGTCGGCGCACCAGTCGTTCGGTGCGTTGGTGACCTGGATGCCGCGGCGGGTCGCCTGTTCGACGTCGACCGTGTCGACGCCGGTGCCGTATCGCGAGATGACCCGCAGCCGGGGCATGCCGTCCATTGCCGCGGCGCCGATGTGCGCGTACTGGGTGAGGATGCCGGCGGCGTCGCGGCCGCGGGCGATGATCTCCTCCTCGGACGTGCACTGGTGGGCCTCGAGCGTAAACCCGGCACCTTCGACGATCCCGCGTTCGATGTCCACATCACCGAAGTCGGAGTCGGCGATCATGATGACGCCACGGCTAGTGCGAGTCACGGGGCATCCCCTTCGTGACGACGATGTCCTGGTAGGCCGTGGCGAAGTCGAGGCAGCTGCCGGTGTCCATCTGGCCGGTGTACCTGCGAAAGAGCTCCTGCCACGGGGTCTGGTGGTCGAGCGGGGGCGGCTCGTACTCGCGCCACCGTTCGGCGATCTCCTCGTCGGTGAGATCCACGTCGAGGCGGTGGTTGGGGATGTCGAGGGTGATCCGGTCGCCGGTGCGCAGGATCGCGATGTTGCCGCCGACCGCTGCCTCGGGGCTGATGTTGAGGATGGACGGGGCGTCGGCGGTGCCGCTCTGCCGGCCGTCACCCAGAGTGGGGATGGCCTCGATCCCGCGCATGATCAGCTCGGTGGGCGGCTGCATGTTGACCACCTCGGCCGAGCCCGGGTAGGCGATGTTGCCGCTGTTGCGCACGACGAGGATGCAGTCCTCGTCGATGTCGAGCGTGGGGTCGTCGATCCGCCGGTGGTAGTCCTCGGGGCTGTCGAACACGACCGCCCGCCAGGTCAGCGCGGGGCTGGTCAGGTAGCGGGCGTGCAGCTCCTCGGTGATGACCGACATCTTCATCATTCCCGAGGAGAAGACGTTGCCGTGCAGGACGAGCACCCCGCCGCGCGGGCCGAACGGCTTGTCGTAGTCGGCGATGACGTCGGGGTTGGTGCTTGCCGCGCCGGCGATGTTCTCGCCGATGGTGCGGCCGGTGACGGTCATCGCGTCGGCGTGCAGCCGCCCGGCGCTCAGCAGGGCGTGCAGCACGGCCGGCACGCCACCGGCGTGGTAGAAGTCCTCGCCCAGGTAGTCGCCGGCGGGGGCGCAGTTGGCCAGGATCGGCACGCTGCCGCCGACGCTCTCCCAGTCGCTGTTGCGCAGGTCCACACCGACGTGGCGGGCGATCGCGTTGACGTGGATGGGGCAGTTGGTGGAGCCGGCGATCGCCGACGCGACCACGATCGCGTTCTCGAAAGCCTCCCGCGTCATGATCGCCTTCGGCGTGAGGTTTTCCCGTACCAGGCCGACCGCGCGGTACCCGGTGTCGTAGGCGATCTGGGCCCGTTCGCGGTACGGGGCGGGAATCGCGGCGCACCCGGGCAGGGTCATTCCCAGGGCCTCGGCGATGCTGTTCATCGACAGTGCGGTGCCCATGGTGTTGCAGTGCCCCGTGCTGGTGGCCGAACGCGACACCCGGTCCATGAACTCGGCGTAGTCGATCTTCCCGGCGGCGAGCAGCCGCCGGGACTGCCAGATGATCAGTCCGGAGCCGGCGCGGCGGCCGTCCACGTAGCCGTTGAGCATCGGTCCGCCGGACAGCACAATCGCGGGCAGGTTGACGGTCGCGGCCGCCATCAGGCACGCGGGGGTCGTCTTGTCGCAGCCGGTGGTGAGCACCACCCCGTCGAGCGGGTAGCCGTAGAGGATCTCGACCAGGCCCAGGTAGGCGAGGTTGCGGTCCAGCGCCGCGGTCGGGCGCTTTCCGGTCTCCTGCAACGGATGCACCGGAAACTCGAGCGGTATGCCGCCGGCGTCGCGGACCCCGGCCCGGACGCGGTCGGCCAGCGCCAGATGGTGGCGGTTGCACGGCACCAGGTCGCTGCCGGTCTGCGCGATCCCGATGATGGGCCGTCCGGACTGCAGCTCGGCACCGGTCAGGCCGAAGTTGAGGTACCGCTCCAGGTACAGCGCGGTCATGTCCGGGTGGGCAGGGTTGTCCCACCACTGCTGGCTGCGCAGCGGTCGAGGTCCGTCCACAGTGGTCAAGACCGGTTTCCCGCCTGCCCGGTGAGCACGCCGGCGTCCGGGGACAGCACGACCGGATCCCAGGCGCGGGTGCGTTTGGCGGTGCCGCGCGCCAGCAGGTCGGCGGTCTGGATCAGCGTCAGGTGCGAGAAGCCCTGCGGGAAGTTGCCGATGTGCCGTCGATCGACCGGATCGTACTCCTCCGCCAGCAGTCCCAGCTCGTTGCGCAGCCCCAGCAGCCGCTCGAACAGCGCCTCGGCGTCCTCCCGGCGGCCCTGCAGCGCGTAGACGTCGGCAAGCCAGAAGCTGCAGGCCAGGAACGGACTCTCGTCGCCAGGCAGCCCGTCATAGCCGTGACTTGTGTCGTAGCGCCTCACGAAACCGCCCCGCATCAGGCCCTTTTCGATCGCCTCCACAGTGGACACCATTCGCGGGTCGTCGGCGTCGATGAACCCGACCAGCGGCATGACGAGCACGCTCGCGTCCAGCGCCGCCGAACCGTACGCCTGGGTGAACGCACCCACTCCCGGATGCCACGCGCGCTCCATGACCTCGTCTCGGATGCGCTCGCGCAGGGTTCGGAGGTGCGGCAGCATTCCCGGCCCGTCGTCGCCGAACAGGCCGAACTCCTCGATCAGGCCGATCGCCCGATCCACGGCCACCCACGCCTCGACCTTCGAGTGGGTGAAGTGCCGGGTCTGCTCGCCCCGCACCTCCCAGATGCCCTCGTCGGGGCGCTGCCACACCCGCTCCAGGTACTCCAGCATTCCCCGCACCAGATCCCAGGACTCGGGCGCTCCGACCAGGCCCATCTTGCGCGCCGCGTACAGGCAGCTCAGCGTCTCGCCGTACACGTCGAGCTGGAACTGGTCCCACGCGCCGTTGCCGATGCGCACCGGCCGGGACTCCTCGTAGCCGGGCAGCCAGTCAAGCGACGCCTCGGTCAGCCGCCGTTCGCCGCTGATGCCGTACATGATCTGCAGCTTGGTCGGGTCGCCGGCGATCGTGCGGGCCAGCCAGTCGCGGTAGGCACCGGCCTCCTCGCTGTACCCGCCGGCCATGAACGCGTGCAGGGTGAGGCCGGAGTCACGCAGCCAGCAGTAGCGGTAGTCCCAGTTGCGCACCCCGCCGAGCTCCTCCGGCAGCGACGTCGTCGGTGCGGCCACGATCGCACCCGTCGGCGCGTACGTGAGCGCCTTCAGCGTCAGCAGCGACCGCACGACGGCGTCCCGCCAGCGCCCCTGGTACGCGCACCGGTCGGCCCACGACTGCCAGTACGCCTCCGTCTCGGCCAGCGCCCCCGCGACGTCCAGGGGCGGCGGTACCGGCCGGTCGGACGACGCCCAGCTCACCACGAACGCCACCGACGCGCCGGCGGCCACCGTGAACGTCGCCGTGACCATCCCCGGACCCGGCTGTACGGCGACCGTGGAACGCAGGTGCAGCGAGTCCGGACCCGCGATCAGCGAGACCACGCCCTCGCTGCCCTCCCGGACCCACGGGCGGGAGGCGCCGTACCCGAAGCGCGGCTCGAGCCGGCAGGTGAACTCGACCTCGCCCGAGACGCCCCGCACCAGCCGCACCACGTCGCTGCGCCCCTCGGCGACGGGCATGAAGTCGACCACCCGCGCGACCCCGCCGGCACAAGTGAACTCGGTCTCCAGCACCATCGTGTCGCCGCGGTAGCGCTGGGCCGACGACAGCACCGGCTCAGTGGGGCGCAGCCCCCAACGGCCGTGCTCGTCCCGGCCGAGCAGCGCGGCGAAACATGCCTCGGCGTCGAAGCGGGGAACGCACAGCCAGTCGATGTCACCGCTGCGCGACACCAGCGCCGAACCACGCGTGTCGCCGATCAGCCCGTAGTCCTCGATCCGTGCCGCCACCACGTCTCCCCCGCGCTGGAATGGGTCGGCCGCTTCCAGAACACCACGGGCAGCCGCCCGGCGCGGCCGAAACGGCCGATCAGCCGCCACGGCCCGCTCCGGCCGCCTCTCCCGTTCGGCCAGGTTCGGCGGCACTTTCGGTCCGTGGTGCGGCGACGGGCCGCGACCATGGGAACGCAGCGGCATACTTCGATGTGCGTCGTAGTCTCGCGGATGGGCGGCATGCGCTTTCAAGTGCTCGGACCGGTGCGGGCGTGGCGGGGCACCACCGAGCTCGACCTGGGAAGCCCCAAGCAGCGTCTGCTTTGTGCGGTGCTGCTACTGGAGATCAACCGCCTCGTCACCGTCGATGCGGTCACCGGGCTGCTGTGGCCGGAAGGCCCGCCACGGACCGCCCGGCGCACCGTACAGGCGTACGTGAGTCGCCTCCGAACAGCCCTCACCGCCGGAGGCGATGCCCAGCCGGAGGTGACACTGGTCCGACGCGGCGCGGGATACCAGCTGTGCGGCGAGCCGGACACGGTGGACGCGCACCGCTTCGCCGGCCTTGTCGAGCGGGCACGCCGCTCGGGTGACCCAGAGGTGACCGCGCGGACGCTGCGTGAGGCGCTCGACCTGTGGGCCGGGCCGCCGCTTGCCGACGTGCTCGACGAGGAGGCGCGCCAGCGCCTGTGCCACGCGCTGGCCGAGACGCGGCTGGCCGCGGTCGAGGAGCTGGCTGAGGTAGAGCTGTCGCTGGGCCGGGCCGGCCGGGTGCTCGCCGAGCTGTCCACGGAGGCCGCCGCCCACCCGCACCGGCAGAGGCTCACCGCCGCGCTCATGCTCGCGCTGCACCGCTCCGGCCGCACCGCGGAAGCCCTCCGGGCCTACGAGCAGGCCCGCCACCGCCTCGCCGACGAGCTGGGCGTCGACCCCTCGCGTGAGCTGCGCGCCACCCACCTCGCCGTGCTGCGCGACGGTGACGCGCCATCGGCGGTACCGGCGCGCACGGTACCGGCGCTCCTGCCGGCGGGCGTTGTCGACTTCACCGGCCGCGCGGAGGTGCTCGACCGGCTCGACGCGCTGGCCGCCGCGAGCCCGGCCGCGGCTCCGCTGGTCGTGGTCACCGGCACGGCCGGCGTCGGCAAGACCGCGCTCGTGGCGCATTGGGGCGGCCGGGTACGCGACAGGTTTCCGGACGGGCAGCTCTACCTCGACCTGAAGGGTTTCGCCACCGAGCCACCGGTACGCCCGCTCGACGCGCTGACCCAGCTCCTGCGCGCGCTCGGCGTGCCGCCCGACCAGGTACCGGCCGACGTCCGGGAGGCCATCGACGGCTACCGCGGCCGCCTGGCCGACCGCCGGATGCTCGTCGTGCTGGACAACGCCGCCAGCGCCGAGCAGGTACGCCCGCTGCTGCCCGCCGGCCCCGGTTGCCTGGTGCTGGTCACCAGCCGGCGTGGCCTGTCCGGCTTGACGGCGCGGGACGGCGCGTACCGGGTACACCTTGATGTGTTGACCGGCGCGGAGGCCCTGTCGCTGCTGGAACGCCATCTCGGTGGCGAGCGGATGGCGGCCGAACCGGCCGCCGCGGCCGAGCTGGCGCGGGTGTGCGCGGGCCTGCCGCTGGCCTTGCGGATCGTGGCCGCCAACCTCGCAGACCGCCCGTGGGAGTCGATCGCGGCCCACGTCGAAGAGCTGCGCACCGGAGACCGGCTGGGCAAGCTGGCGGTGGGCCGGGACGGGCCGGCCGCGGTACGCGCCGTGTTCGACCTGTCCTTCCGGCTGCTGGCGCCGCCGGCCCAGCGGATGTTCCGGCTGCTCGGGCTGGCGGTCGGCGCGGACCTCAGCGCCGCCGCGGCAGCGGCCCTGGCCGGCACCGACCTCGACCACGCCGGCGGGATGCTCGACGAGCTCACCGACGCCCACCTGGTGAGGCAGCACGCGGCCGGCCGGTACGCGGTGCACGACCTGCTCCGGCTCTACGCCACCGAACGGGTCGCCGACGACGAGACCCCCGGCGAGCGGGCGGCCGCCGTACACCGCCTGGTCTGGTGGTACGAGCGCAGCGCCGACGCCGCCGCGCGGCTGCTGTACCCGCTGCGGCTGCGCCTGCCGCCCGACTCCGGCGGCGTGCCACCGGTCGAGCCGGTGCGGCTCGCCGACCGCGCCGCGGCGGCCGCCTGGCTGCAGGTCGAGCTGGCCAATCTTGTACGGGTCGTCACGTACACGGCCGAGCACGGCCCGAAGGCGGTCGCCTGGCGGCTCGCCGACACGCTGCGCGGGTACTTCTGGCTCTGCCTGAACACCGTCGACTGGCTGGTGGTCGCCCGGGCGGCGCTCGCCGCGGCCGAAGCCGAGGGGTCCGCGCACGCCCGGGCCGCGGCCTGGTTCAACCTCGGCGACGTGCTGCGGCGGACCGGTCGCAGCCGCCAAGCGCCGGAGCACTACGAGCGGGCGCTGGAGCTGGCCGAGGAGCTGGACTGGACCGCAATGGCCGCGGCCGCGCTCGGCTGCCTCGGCGGCCTGTACCGCAGCGCCGGCCGGCCCAACGTCGCCGAGCGCTACCTGCTGCGGGCGCTGTCGCTGGCCCGGCGGACCGACGCGGTGCGCAGCGAGGCGGTCGTGCTCGGCGGGCTGGGCGCCGGGTACCGCGAGATGGGCCGCGTCGAGGAGAGCATCGAGTCGTTCAGCGCGGCGGTGCGGTTGTTCCGGCAGAGCGGCTCGCGCGAGGGCGAGCTGGCGACGCTGGCCGGCCTCGGCACCGCCTGGCACGCGGAGGGCGCCCTCGATGTGGCCACGGACCACCTGGTCCAGGCCGTGGCCGGCCTTCGCGAGATCGGCGACCGCAGCAGCGAGAGCGACGCGCTGCCGGCGCTGGCGGCGGTGCAGCGCGACCGCGGCCTGCTGGCCGGCGCCGACCTGCTCGCCACCGAGGCGATCAGCCTTGCCACGCGGCTCAACGACCGGCGGGCCGAGGCTGCCGCGCGGGTGGTCCGCGCCAGCATCCACCTGCACGCCCACCGCCACGACAGGGCGATCACCGAGTACCACCTCGCACTCGACCTCGCCGAAGATCTGGCCGAGCCGTACCTGGAGGTCGAGGCCGATGTCGGCCTGGCCGAGGTGCACGCCGCGCTCGCCGCGACGAGCCTGGCGTCGGTACACGCCCGGCGTGCCCTGGCCCGCAGCCGCGCCTGCGGATACCCGCTGCTGCGGCGGCGCGCGGAGGCGGTCCTGGCCGCACTTGCCGCCGGCGTGAGCCGCTGACCGTGCAGCTTTCTTGCAACTGTTCTGGCGCAACCCGTCGTTAGCGTTCCCCGACCTGGCGCCCGCACCGCGGGGGTCACAACGTGGGAGGGGACAGAACATGAGCGGATCGGCGAGACGGCGCCTCGCGGCGTTGGCGGCCGGCGTCCTGGCCGCCGGCGGCGCGCTGTGTGTCGCAAGCCCGGCGAGCGCGATCGCGTCACCCGTGCTGGTCGAGGCGTCCAGCGCGCTCAACGCCAACAACTTCAAGAACGCGACCGCGACCTGCGCCGTGGGCCAGCGGGTGTACGGCGCGGCGTTCGTCGTCGTGGACGGCCTCGGCCGGGTTGCCGTCAACACCGCGCAGCCGAGCAGCAACCTCAGCAGCGTGCTCGTCGAGGCGATGGAGGTGGCGCCGGTCAGTACGAGCTGGCGGGTCATCGCCCAGGCGATCTGCGGGCCGCCGGTGGCGGGGCTGCAGCGGGTCTCGGCGACCACCAGCGACGCCGCGATCCCGTCGAAGACGGTCAAGGCGAGCTGCCCGTCCAGCCAGAAGCCGTACGGGGCGGGCTTCGTGTTCACAAACGGGTACGCCGAGGCTTTCCTCAACCAGATGGTGGTGACGATGGGCAGCGGATCGGTGACCAGCGGCGTCACGGTGCGCGGCGACCTCGACGACACGCTTCTGAACTGGTCGGCGACCGCGTACGCGATCTGCGGCGCGCCCTCCCCGAACCAGGCGGTGATCACGTCGAGCAACTACGTGTTCGACTCGGCGACGCCCAAGGACGCATCGGCGTCCTGCCCGAGCGGGACGAGGCTGCACGGGGTCGGGCTGATCCGGACCGGCGCGGAGACCGACGTGCTGACCGAGGATGTCGGCGCCGGGCCGAGCAGCGCCTCCGGCAAGGCTTACGAGAACGACTCCACGAGCGCAAGCTGGGCGGTCATCCCGCAGGCGGTCTGCGCTTCCTGATCCGGTGACGGGGGGCGGCTCGACCCCGCAACGGGGTCGGGCCGCCGGGTGTGGTCGACGGGGTACCGTGACCCGCCGTGGATCAACTCATCGGCACGGTCGCCGCCGCGGTCGGGGTCTTCGCCGGAACCAACGTCGACGACCTCATCGTGCTGACCGTGCTGTTCCTGACGTTCCGCACCAGCGGCAAGCCCCGCCCGTGGCAGATCGTCCTCGGCCAGTACACCGGCATCGGCGTGCTCGTCGCCGCGTCGGCCGTCGCCGCGCTCGGCCTGAGCGTCGTTCCCGACCAGTGGGTCGGGCTGCTCGGCCTCGTCCCAATCGCGCTGGGCGTCCGGAGTCTTGTCCGCACGATCCGCGCCCGCAACGACGGCGAAGAGCCCTCGGCCGTCGTCGCGTCCGGGCTCTTCTCCGTCGCCGCGGTCACCGTCGCCAACGGTGCCGACAACATCTCCGTCTACACGCCGATGTTCCGGACTCTCGGCGTTGGCGACAGCCTCGTCACGCTGGCCGTGTTCATGGTCCTTGTCGGACTCTGGTGCGCGGCGGGAGCCTGGCTGGGCGGCCACCGGCGCATCATCGCCGTGGTGGAGCGCTTCGGCCATTGGATCGTCCCGGCCGTGTTCATCGCGATCGGGACGATCATCCTGGTCGAGTCCGGTGTCCTGACGCGATAGACCGGTGCGCCCGGACCGATCAGGGCAGGATCTCGACGTACCCCTCCGCGCCGTGCACGCGAATCCGCTGCCCGTCGCGGATCAGCCGCGTCGCGTCCATCACCCCCACGACGGCCGGCAATCCGTACTCGCGGGCGATCACCGCGCCGTGGGTCATCAGGCCACCCACCTCGGTCACCAGCCCCGTGATCGCGACGAACAGGGGTGACCAGCTCGGGTCCGTGTGCGCTGTGACCAGGATGTCGCCCGCTTCGAGGTCGGCCTGTGCGATGTCGAGGATGACGCGGGCGCGGCCCTCGACCGTCCCGGCGGACACGGGCAGGCCGACAAGCGCACCGTCCGGCACGCCGTCGCGCCGGTACGCGCCGGTGAGGACCTCGCCGTCCGAAGTGAGCACCCGGGGCGGGGTGAGCGCCTGGTACGAGCGGAACTCGTCCTTGCGCTGCCGGATGAGGTCGGCGTCCACCTGGTTGGTGCGCGCGACCTCGTGAAGCTCCTGAAACGTCAGGTAGAAGGCATCCTCCGGGTCAGCGAGCACGTTGGCCCGCGCCAGGCGCTCGGCCTCTTCAAGCAGAGCCTGCTTGTACACGAAGTAGCGGCTGATGATGTTGTATTTCGGGTACTCCCGGTACCCGATGAACGTCCGGACCCGGTCGATCATCCGCTCGGTCTCGTCGGCTTTCTGCTCGCCGTCCGGCAGGGCCCGCAGGCGTTCAAGCAGCTCCTCCTGCTTGTGCTGCGCCTCCTGCCGCCCCTGCGCGAAGCGCCGCTCGGCGGCGCCCGGCTCGAAGAGCTTGATGTTGTCGAGGATCAGGGGCACGAGCGTGGTGGGACGTTCGCTCCAGCGCGGCCGCGTGATGTCGATCTCACCGACGCAGCGCATGCCGTACCGGTCGAGGTAGGCGGCGATGGCCTCGCGCGCTTCGGTCCCGCCCGCCAGCTTCGGCAGCTCGTCCAGAAAGCCCTCGTCCTCCACGCCCCGCAGGAACGCCACGACCTCCGGATGCGGCCGGATCGCGTCCGCGACGTCGAGCAGCGCCAGTCCCATCTCCGAGGTGATGTTGTTGGGCGCGGAGAGCGTGAGCGTGTCGGCGGCGTTCGTCTCGCCCAGCCATTCCTGCAGCTTGTCGTTCAGCCACCAGGTGGCTTCCATCCCCGCCATGATCGCCTGCATGCTCAGCGGGTCGCTGAGGATCCGCTTGTGCTCCTGGAAGGCCTCCAGCAGGAAGTCGAACAGCGCCGGTCCGGTCCTGGTCCGGATGTCCCGCCGCAGGTCGGCGACGGACGCCTCGCTGCGCGCGATCAGCTCGGTGACGATCGCCGGATCGGTCTCGATCGTGGCGGGCGCGCCGCCGACCGGTGGCCGGCCGGGAGTCCCCTCCGGGAGCGTCGGGATGAAGTCGCCCCGGTCGAGGAGGGTCTCCAGCGCGTCGGTGGTCAGCGGATCCGACCGGCCGATGACGCTCAGCAGGCCGGCGCGGCTCGCCGGCGCGGCCAGGCCCCTCGTGGCGTCGACGAACAGCCGCCCGCCGGCCGCGTGCATCGGCGCCGCGGCGGTCAGCTGCCACATGGACAGGCCCAGCGGCTTCATCGCGTCGGTCATCATCTGCTGGTGCCCGACCGAGAGGAAGACGTGGTTTTCCTGGTCGCCAACCTCGGGGATGGGAAACAGCGTGGTGATCGACCGGCTCTGGACGATCTGGAAGTCGCCGTCGACGAGGCACCACTCGATGTCCTGCGGCCGGCCGAAGTGCGCCTCGATCCGCCGCCCGAGCCGCACCAGCCGCACGACCTGCTCATCCGTCAGCGCCGGCTGCTCCTGCCGCTGCGGGTCGACCGGCAGCACCTGCGTCCCACCCGCAGGCAGGGCGGTGATGGCCAGTTGCTTGGCGGCGACCGTCCGGCTGACCACCTCGCCGTCGCGCACCTCGAAGACGTCCGGGTTTACCAGCCCGGAGACCAAAGCCTCGCCGAGCCCGAAGCCGGCGTCCACCGTCGCGACCTTCCGGTTTCCCGTGACGGGGTCCGCAGTAAACAGGATGCCGGACGCCTGCGGGAAGACCATCCGCTGCACGACCACCGCCATGTGTACCTTGCGGTGGTCGAAGCCGTTGCGGATGCGGTAGGTCACCGCCCGCTCCGTGAACAGCGAGGCCCAGCACCGGCTGATGTGCTGGAGGATCGCCGCCGGGCCGACGACGTTCAAATACGTGTCCTGCTGGCCCGCGAACGACGCGGTCGGCAGATCCTCCGCCGTCGCGCTGGACCGCACCGCGTAGGCCGCCCGCTCGCCGAGCCGCACGAGCACTCCGGTGACCGCCGCCGCCACGCCGTCGGGGATGGCGACCCCTTCGAGCGTCTGGCGGAGCCGGGCGCTGAGCGTGCGAATCTCGTCCCGCTCGTCCGGGCCCACGCGCGCCAGGCGATCCAGCTGGTCGCCGAGCGACGGCGCGTCCGCCACGACCAGCCGGAAGGCGTCGGTCGTCACGCAGAAGCCGCCCGGCACGCGGATGCCGTCGATCCGCGACAGCTCCCCCAGGTGCGCGCCCTTACCGCCGGCGACAGCGACCTGTGTCTCGTCGAGCTCTTGAAGATCCAGCACGTACCGCTCGGTCATTCCGATACCTCCAGCCAGCACGCAGCGCCCCCGTATCCGCAGGTTATGACCACGGCCGCCGATTCTGCGGCACGACCCGGGTCTTGCCGCAAGCCCCCCGTTGGGCTATACCTTGAAAAGGGCAGGGAGAAGTCTCCCCGCCCTTTTCGCTGCGGTTGGCTAGCCCGCCGGACGGTCGGGCAGCTTCTTCCTCGCCCCGCGAAGCAACAGGTAGGACCCCACCGTTGCCACCAAGCCGAGGACCAGCGCCTCTATCAGGGCGGCCAGCGCCCAGCCCTCCACGCCGTATTTCTTCCGGTCAAGGACGGCTACCGCGGCGCAGCCACCGATCGCCAGAACACTTGCCCCGGGAAACGTCAGCAACAGTGGGATGAACCACGCCCACGCATAGTCTTTGCGCTTGGTGTCCCGCTGCCACCTTTCCCAGTTGAACCCGCCGCCCACTTTCCGATTGAGCACCTCCCGGATGTAGCGCGCGAGCGCCTCCACGGCGTGGACCTGCGTGACAAATCGCCCGCAGAGTAAATAAGAAGTGATCGGTATCAGGGCGAGGAGCGCAAACCGTTTGGGTTCGTCGATGACTAGGCCGAACAGGCCGCCTGCGGTGGTCAACTGCAAAGTCAAGATCTGGTGCTGATTGCGGCTACGAGAATCGATCTCTTGGCGAAGGGCGTTGAACTCTGCCAGCGGGCCCTCTGATTCGGACACCACGCCAGAATATCGGAGGAATGCGCGTAGCCGACCATTCCGATACCGCGTGTGGGCAGGAATTCGCCGTCATGTGAAAGGCGCGTCACTATCCCTGCTCGGGGTCAGGACGTGCCGGGTCCGGTCCCCGGTCCAGGCCGCTTCGAGGATCGCGGTCAGGCTGGCGGTGTCGGTCGGGCCTGGATGGTTCTGGATCAAGCGGGTGATGCCGCTGGCCATCTCTGCGAAGCGCGGGAGGTCGGCGCGCGCCACGCCGATGTCCGCCAAGGTGGCGGGGATGCCGATGTCGGCAAGGAGCCCGTCGAGCCAGGTGAGGAACGTATCCGCGCCCTCGGCGTCCGAGGCGTCGGTCACGTCGAGCCCGCACACCCGGGCGAGGGCGGTCAACCGGTCGCCGATGGCGTCCCTGACCGCGTCCAGCGCGTAGGGCAGCAGCAGCCCGACGCCCAGGCCGTGCGGCGTGTGGGTGGCTGCGCCGATGAGGTACTGGAAAGCGTGCGGGGCCGCGTTGCCCGCGTGGGAAAACGCGAGCCCGGCGAGCATGGACCCGTAGGACATGTCCGCGCGCGCGTCCGTGTCGCCTCCGTCCCTGACGGCACGGCGCAAGCTGCGGGCGATCCGCTCCGCGGCCAGGAGCGCGTAGTGATCGGTGATCGGGTTGCGGCCGAGGAAGACCTGCTCCACCGGGTCGCGCGGTCCGTGGGGCCGGGGTCGCGCGGTGTAGCTCTCCACCGCGTGGCAAAACGCGTCGATGCCGGAGTGGGCGGTGACGGTCGCAGGGCAGGTGTAGGTGAGCTCGGGGTCGACGATGGCGAAGTCGGGCACGATGTGGACGCTGGAGACCCCCACCTTCAGCTCGCGGTCCGGGTCGGTCAGCACGGAGACCGGCGTGAGCTCGGAGCCGGTGCCTGACGTCGTCGGGACCGCGACGAGAGGAATCGTCGGCCCCGGCACCTTCGACTCGCCGTAGAAGTCGCGCGGCGTCCCACCGTGGCGCCGGATGACGCCGACGATTTTGGCGAGGTCGATCACCGTGCCACCCCCGATGGCGAGGATCACGTCGGCGTCCACCTCCGCGGCGACCGAGACGGCCAGGTCGACATCGGCTAGTGGCACGTCCGGAGTCGCGTCGGCAAACACCTTGACGACCCTGACCTTCTCCCGCACGGCGGCCACGATCTCGGCCACGCCCGGCTGCCCCAGAAGTACCCGGTCGGTCACGATGAGGACCCGCGAGCCACACTCGGCCACCACTCGGGGGATGTTCTGCGCGACGCCCTCGCCCACTATCAGCTGGCGTGGTCCGCGGACGGTCTCAAGCATGTCAGTGCCTCTCTGAAACGTCGGCGGCGATGTGCTGGGCGGACGTCCAGGTCACCGGCGAGACCGGGACGGCGTCGGCAAGGTTGGCTGCCCGGGTCACGGCAGGTCGATCGCCGCGTAGGTGACGTCGAGGTACTCGAGGATGCCCTCGTGCGACCCCTCCTTGCCGATCCCTGACTGCTTCACGCCTCCGAACGGAGCTGACGGGTCCGAGATCAGGCCACGGTTGACGCCGACCATCCCCGTCTCCAGCCCCTCGGTGAACCGGAGTGCCCGCTGGAGGTCACGGGTGAAGACGTATCCGACCAGGCCGTGCTCGGTGTCGTTGGCCTTCGCCATCACCTCGTCGTCGGACGTGAACGAGATGATCGGCGCCACCGGGCCGAAGATCTCCGCCTCCAGCAGCCGCGCGTCTTCGGGCACGTCGACGAGGACCGTGGGCGGGTAGAAGTGGCCCGGCCCGTCCGGACGCTTGCCGCCCACCAGGACGCGGGCGCCGCGAGCGACCGCGTCGGCGACGAGCTCGTCGATTTTGGTGGCCGAGGCCTCGTCGATCAACGCCCCGACGTCCACGCCGTCGTCGAGACCATGGCCCACCGAAAGCGCACCCATCCGCTCGGCGAAGCGCGCCGTGAACTCCTCGCGCACCGGCTCCTCGACGTAGATCCGGTTGGCCGCGATGCAGGACTCCCCGATGTTGCGCATCTTGGCCACCATGGCGCCGTCGACCGCGACGTCCAGGTCCGCGTCGGCACACACGATCAAGGCCGCGTTGCCGCCCAGTTCCATGGAGGTGCGCAGCACGTTGTCCGCCGCCTGTCGTAGCAGCACGCGCCCGACCTCGGTCGACCCGGTGAACGAGAGCTTGCGGGTCCGACGGTCGGCCAGCAGGGCTGAGACAACCTCGCCGGAACGCTTTGTCGTCACCACGTTGACGACGCCCGGGGAACGCCGACCTCCTCCATGATGCGGGCCAGTAGCAGCATCGTCAGTGGCGTCTGAGCCGCCGGCTTGGTGATCGTCGTGCAGCCCGCCGCCAGCGCAGGAGCGATCTTGCGGGCACCCATGGCCAACGGAAAGTTCCAGGGCGTCACGAAGACGCACGGTCCGACCGGCTTCGGCACGGTGAGGATGCGATATCCACCAGCGGGAGCGGTGTTGTAGCGCCCCTCGACGCGCACCGCCTCTTCGGCGAACCAACGGAAGAACTCGGCGCCGTAGGCCACCTCTCCCCGAGCCTCGGCGAGCGGCTTGCCCATCTCGAGCGTTATCAGCCGGGCGACCTCCTCGGATCGCTCGGTCAGTGCCCGGTACGTCGCCGTCAACAACTCTGACCGTTTTCGCGGCGGCGTCGCCGCCCACTCCGCCATTGCCTTGCTCGCCACGTCAAGAGCGGCGAGCCCGTCGACGACGCCGGCGTCCGCCACCTCGGCGATGGTCTTGCCGGTGGCCGGGTCCTCGACGGCGAAGGTGGCTCCGCTGGCGGCGTCGCGCCAGGCGTCGCCAATCCGGAGCCGCCGGTGCTCGGGGGCCAGGACGGTCATCGGGTCACTCATTTGCGGCGCCTCCTGTGGTGCTCCTGGTGATGTGCAGCGTGAACTCAGCGATCGCGCCACGCGCGTTGGCGAAATACGCCCCGCGCCACCGATCGCTTTCTCGGGCCACGTCAGCCGCCCTGCGCGGTTACCTCCCGGCCTCGGACAGCGCCAGCCCGGTGTCCGCATCGAACAGGTGCGCACGGTCCAGGTCGACCGTGACTTGCAGCCGCTCGCCCGGCGTACCGGTGACGGTGGGTCGTGCCTTGACCTTGATGATCTCCGTCCCCACCCGGACGTCGACCACCGTTCGGTCACCGAGCGGCTCAAGCCCGTAGAGCTCACCCGACAACGACGCGTTCCCGCGCTGCTCGACGGACAGATCCTCCGAGCGCAGGCCCAGCAGCAGCGGACGACCGTCCTCAGCCGTGGTCCAGCGGGGCCGCGGCAGCGTCCAGCCATCCGCCCCGACCAGACGATCTCCCTCGGCGCGGCAGGCGAGCAGGCTGATCCGCGGGCTCCCGACGAAGCCCGCGACCCACTGGTTGGCGGGACGCTCGTACACCTCGGTCGGCGTTCCGACCTGTTGCACCTTCCCCTCCTTGAGGACCGCGACCTGGTCGGCCATGGACAGGGCCTCGACCTGGTCGTTGGTCACGTAGACGAAGGTGCCCCCGAGGGTCCGGTGGATGCGGGTGAGCTCGGTGCGCATCTCGACGCGGAGCTTGAGGTCGAGGTTCGTCAGCGGCTCGTCCATGAGAAACGCGCGCGGGCGACGGACCAGCGCCCGAGCCAGGGCGACACGCTGCATCTCGCCGCCCGACAGCTGCGCGGGACGGCGCTGCAGCAGGCGTTCGATGTGCAGCAGGCTCGACACCTGCTCGACAGCGGCGGCGATCTCGCTCGAAGAACGGCGGCGGGCCCGCAGCGGCGAAGCAATGTTCTCGTACGCCGTGTGTCGCGGGTAGAGGGCGTAGCTCTGGAAGACCATGGCCAGGTCGCGTGCGGCCGGGGTGTCAGCGGTCGCGTCCCTCCCGTCCAGATGCACCGACCCGGCGTCAAGCTTTTCGAGGCCGGCGATCGCTCGCAGGGTCGTCGTCTTGCCCGCCCCGGAGGGCCCGAGCACGACGAAGAACGAGCCGTCCGGCACGTCCAGCGTCACCCCGTCCAGGGCCTGGACGTCACCGAAGGATTTGCACAGCCCGTGCACTGCCACGGTTCCCATCAGGCCACCAGCTCTTCCGTGCTCACGTCGTAGACCGCCGGGGTACCGCCGGAGGAGTGCCGCAGCCCGACCGGCGTGTCAGCGGCGAAACGGACGGTCGGTGGCATCCGAACCCGTACGTCGCGCTCGCCGCCGTGGTCAACCACGTAGATGACCTCGTCGCCCAGCCACTCCACCGAGACCACGCGGGCCGGGACTGAACGTTCCGCCCCTGGTGCTGTGACTTCCAGCGCCTCCGGCCGTACGCCTGCGACCAGACGACGGTCGCGCGGCAGGCCTGGCGGTGGCGTGAGGACCAGCCCGCCCTGCCCGCGCAGCTTCCCGTCGGCCACCTCCACCTCAATCAGGTTCATCGGCGGGGAACCGATGAACGCGGCGCAGAAGAGGCTCGCCGGACGGTCGTAGACCTCCAGCGGCGTACCGATCTGCTCGACGCGCCCCTTGTTGAGGATGGCGATTCTGTGACCGAGCGACATCGCCTCGACCTGGTCGTGGGTGACGTAGACCATCGTCGTCCCCAGCTGCCCCTGCAGGTGCTTGATCTCCGTGCGCATGTCCGCCCGCAGCTCCGCGTCCAGATTGGTGAGAGGTTCGTCCATGAGGAATGCGCGCGGTCGCCGCACCAGGGCGCGAGCAAGCGCGACGCGCTGCTGCTCCCCGCCGGAAAGCCGCCGCGGTCGCCGGTTCAGGAGCGGACCGAGCCGCATCAGCTCGGCGGCCTCGTCGACCCGCTTGCGCACCTCCGGCTCGGGCAGTCCTTCGGCCCGCAGCGGGAACGCCAGGTTGTCGCGGGTCCTCAGATGCGGGTAGAGAGCGTAGAACTGGAACACCATCGCGATGTCGCGCTCGGCGGGCGGCAGGTCGTTGACCAGCGTGTTGCCGATGCGGATGTCGCCCGCCGTCTGCCTCTCCAGGCCGGCTATGGCCCGCAGCGTGGTCGTCTTGCCGCAGCCCGAAGGGCCGAGCATCACGAACAGCTCACCGTCGCCAATGGACAGATCTACATGGTCAACTGCGACCGTTCCGTCCGGGTACCGCTTGTGCAGGGCGGTCACCTCGATGCCCGCCATCAGCGTCGCACCGCCCCGAGCGTCACACCGGCGACGAGGTGCTTGCGCACCAGGTAGGCGAAGACGAGCACCGGTAGGGCGAACACGACGGAGGAGGCGGCCACGAGACCCCAGTCCACAGTGGTGCCACCGATGAGGCCGGCGATGGCGGGTGGGGCCGTCCGCACGTCGTCGCTGGAGGTAAGGAAGATGGCGAACACGAACTCGTTCCACGAGAAGATGAGTGCGAAGACCGCCGTCGCGGCGATGCCGGGCACGAGCAGGGGAAGGGTGAATCGCCGGAACGCCTGCAAGCGGGTGTAGCCGTCGAGCATGGCGGCGTCCTCGTACTCCGCGGGCACCTCGTCGACGAACCCCTTCATCATCCAGATCGTGAACGGGACGTTGAACGCGGTGTAGATGAGGATCAGGCCGAGCTTGGTGTCGATGAGCCCGACCTGGCGGTACATGAGGAAGATCGGGATCACGACCACCACGGGCGGCATGAAGCGGGTGGACAGGATGAAGAACAGTTGGTCCTTCTTGGCCTTCAGGGCAAAGCGTGAGTAGGCCCAGGCTGCCGGGACCCCCAGCACGGTGGCCAGCACCGTGGAGACCCCGGCGACCACGACGGAGTTGAGCAACGAGACGGACAAGGTCGAACGGCCGCCGCCGGAGGAGACGAACACGTCCTTGAAGTGGTCCATCGTGACCTTGAAGCCGAAGAACTTGGCCGGGATGGCGTAGACGTCCCGGTTCTCCTTTATGGACGTCGCGATGATCCACAGCACCGGAAAGAGCATGACGACGGCCAGCACGGTCAGCAGCGCCACCTCCAGCACGGCGCGGCCCCGGCCGCCAAAGCGGCGCGCGGGGGGCGTGTGATCCCGGACAGGACCTGGGGACACGGCCTCGTCGACAGAGATGGCCACTAGTCCTCCTTGAGCTTGTTCAAGTAGCGCAGGTAGAGCTGCGCGAGGACGATGACGACGAGGACCATGAGAATCCCGTACGCCGAGGCGGTTCCGGTGTTGAAGCCCAGGAACGCGACCTTGTAGACGTGGAACGACAACGTCTCGGTGGAAACCCCGGACCTCCGCTGGTGAGGATGTAGACGAGGTCGAACAGCCGGAAGGCCTCGATCGCCCTGAACAACACCGCGATGAGGAGCAGCGGCCACACCAGCGGAAGAGTGATGTTGCGGAACCGGAACCACTCGGACGCCCGGTCGATCGAGGCGGCCTCGTACAGGTACTTGGGTACCGCGGTAAGGCCCGCGAGTGCGATGAGCATGATGAACGGCGTCCATTGCCAGGTGTCGACCACGATCAGGGATAGCAATGCCGTTCGCTGCTGGGTGAGCCACTCCACCTGGCCCAGGCCGAGCGAGCCGAGCATGCTGTTGACCACGCCGAACTGCGCGTCGAGCATGAATCGCCAGAACAGCCCGACCACGACCGGCGACAGCATCATCGGTACCAGGAACAGGGTGGTCAGCAGTCCTCGCCCGTGCGTGCGCCGTGAGATCAGGTAGGCGATGGTGAAACCGAGCACGGTCTGCAGGGTGACCGCACCGACCACGTAGATCAACGTCGTCAAGGCCCTCTGGTGGACCTGCGCCGAAGTCAGGACGGCGGTGTAGTTCTCGAACCAGATGAAATGGGCAGGTCCCCCGCGGGTGGCCGAGTAGTCGGTGAAAGACAGGTACAACGCCCACAGCAACGGGAAGACCGACATCGCGAGCAACAGCAGCAGCGCCGGGGAGGTGAAGGCCACGGCGAGCCAGCGGTCGCTCAAGCGCCGGGACCGACCCGGTGCAGGCGGCGTCGCGGACGCCACCTGCCCGGGCTGGTCGGTCGTCAAAGGGACGGGGTCACTCACAGTCCGCCGCCGCCCTTGCGGTTGGAGTCGAGCACCTTCTGCTGCTCCTTGGCGATGTCGTCGAGCGCGTCCTTCGGGCTCTTCGCGCCGTTGAGAGCCGCGTTCACGTTGGTGTTCTCGATGTCGACGAGGCGCGCGTACTCGGGCACGTTCCACATGTCCCGCATCCGCGGAACCGAGTCGGTGTACACCTGGTTGAACGGCTGGGCGTTGAGGAACTCGGGTGACTGCAGGGCGTCCGTGCGCGATGGCACGCCACCAGCCGCGGCCCACTTTTTCTGGACGTCAGCCTGCTCGAACCACTTCATGAAGTTCAGGGCCTCCGCCTGGTTCGCCTCGGCGGCGTAGGCCGATATGTGCATCCCCATGCCGCCGAGAGGCACCAGGTTCGTCTTCTGGGTCGGCAGCGTGGCAAATCCCAGCTTGTCGAGAATCTGCTCCCGCGAGGTGCCGAGCGTCGACTGCTTCGGGTCAAGCAGGCCGCCGCTCGCGGCGATCCACTGGAACGCGATGCATGCCTTGCCCTGGGCGACCGCCGCGTTCACCTCGTCGATGAACCAGTTGCCGGAGCCCTTGGCGGTCAGCGGCTTCATCTTGTTGACCAGGACGTCCATCGCCTCCTGCCCCGCCTGGTCGTTGAGGACGCCCTCGATCTTGCGATCCTTGGAGTTCCAGAGGTTGCCGCCGTAGACGCCGTTGACCGTGTTGTAGGTGACGGCCGCGGCGTCGGAGCCGTTGGCCTGGTGGAAAGCCAGCCCGCTGACGCCAGGGTTGTCCGCCTGGCACTTCTCGGCGGCGGAAATCATCTCGTCCCAGGTCTGCGGTGCCTTGTCGCCGATCAGGTCCTTGCGGTAGATCATGGTCCAGGTGTCGCCGAGCAGCGGCAGGCCGTACAGGCTGGCGTTTTCGTCGCGCTGCCCGGTCTCCGCCTGGGGGAACTGGCCGTAGGCCGCCAGGAGGTACGGGTTGTAGGCCGTGACGTCGATGTTCGACTTGACGAAGTCGGTGATGTCGAGGATGTTGCCGTTCGTCACGGCCTCGCCGATGTGTTGCGAGTCCAGGATCGCGATGTCGAAGTCGGTCTTGCGCGCGGCGAACTGGGTGAACATCGCGTCGTGCCAGTTCGCGTTCGGCACGGTGTTGACCTTGACGGTCACGTTCGGCCGAAGCTTCTTGTACTCCGCGTTCGCGAAGGCTTCCAGCGCCTGGGCCGGGGGCCATTCGAACCAGATGAAGCTGAGGGTCAGCGGGTCCTGGGTGAGCGTCGGGATGGTCGCCGGCGCCTTGGGGGCGCTCGCCTCCGCGCCGTCGTCCTCGCCGCCGCCGCAACCCGCCACGAGCGTGGCCGCCAGAATGGCCGCCGTCGCCAGCCGCGCCTTTCGACCGGGAACGGACAGTCGTCCTATTCGCTTCGGATACCGCATCTTCTTGCCTGCTTTCTGCGTGGGGACTTCAGGGGCCTCGCGCGTGCTTCGCCGAGCGGTTGCTGGGGTGGTTCAGGCGTGTTGCCGGGCTGTCGCGGGAGCCGCCCCGCGGACCGGCGTCACGAGTACGCCGCGAAGTGCTGGGTTTAGTCAGTCGAGACGTCCTTCGGTCCTCGTGCGGCCCGGTGGCGAACCGAGCAGGACGTCGAGCATGCTCAGGGGGAGCTTTGGTTGATCGAAGTAGGGCGCTGGTGGGCGGTTCCGCGATGGTGCAGGATGGCTAGCATCCGTCACGTTTCCTATACGATTTCGACTGGGCGTCAGCATGCAGCAGCGTCGCGACCGATGTCAACAGGTTCGTGAAGACGCTAGAAGGGACCTCACGTCACGATGGACGACGAAGCGATGATCGCGCGAGGCCGTGGGGCCATGACGGGCGGGACGCCGCCGGGAAGATCTCGCGGCCGGCTTGCCGACGAGGTGTACGACACGCTGCTCGGACAGCTGATGTCGCTGCGGATCGAGCCTGGCTCCCGCGTCACGATCGACGTCCTGGCGCGAGAGCTGGGGGTCTCGCAGACACCGATCCGGGACGCCCTGAACCGCATGGAGGCCGAAGGGCTGGTCGTGCGTGTGCCCCATGCTGGCTACCGCATTCCCCCCCAAATCACCCGTCGCCGATTCGAGGACATGCTCGAGGTCCGCTTGCTTCTCGAGCCGGCAGCGGCGCGCAGATCCGCCGAACGCGCAACCTCGGAGCAGGTGGCCGGTCTGCAACGAATGCTGGAGGAGATGGCGGAGCTGGAGGGGGGCGAGGGGCTCATGGCCTATGGCGCCTTCGGGCTACGCGACGCCGCTTTTCACGATCTCATCGCCCTGAGCGCGGAAAACCAGGTCATCCGCGAGGCCCTCGCTCGCCTGCACGCGCACGTGCACCTGTTCCGCCTGCTCCACGACACCCAGGTCACCCACCTGGCCATGGCCGAGCACGAAGAGGTTCTGGCCGCGATCGCCGCGCGTGACCCCGACGCCGCCGCCTACGCCATGCGTCGGCACATCCTCCGGTCCGGCGAGCGGTTCCGGCGACTGTTCGACGAGGTCAAGGATGCGGACGGAATGGCGGTACAGGCTTGACGGGCGGGCTGGGCCGAGGAATGCTAACTCGAATCGGATCGGATTGGATCGCCTCACCCGGCCCCCAGATGCGAGGAGAAGCAGTTGCCCAGAGCGCTGCTCCTGACCGGCGACGCCGCCGAGGAGCTCGACACCATGTATCCCTACTACCGCGTGCAGGAGGGCGGCTGGGACGTTGACGTCTCGTCACGGACGATGCGCGACGTGCAGCTGGTCATCCACGAGTTCGACCCCAACTCCGATGCCTACGTGGAGAAGAACGGCCGGAAGCTGCCGGTCGACGTGCCGTGGGCCGAGGTCGACGTCGAGCGCTATGACGCCCTCATCATCCCCGGTGGCCGTGCCCCCGAGTGGATCCGGGTCGACGCCGACGTCAGGCGCATCACCGAGCACTTCTTCGCGCGCGACCTCCCGATCGCGCTGGTGTGCCACGGCGCGCAGGTGCCCGCGGTGTACGGGCTGCTGAAGGGTCGAAAGACCGCGTGCTTCCCACCCATCACCGGCGACATGGAAAACGCGGGCGCGACGGTCATCGACGCTCCCGACGTCGTGGACGGCAACCTCGTCTCCTGCCGGGGGTGGCCCGACATGCCGCAGTTCGGCAGGGCGATGATGGAGCTCTTTTCGAAGTCGGTCAACTCCGCATCGGCATGAGCACACCTGACCTGCACCGGTGACGGCACTTCGGACCGTCACGGTCGACGGCTCACCCGTACACGTCATGGAGAGCGGCACCGGACCCGCGGTGCTGATGCTGCACGGCTCCGGACCCGGCACGACCGGGTCCGGCGCCTGGGCGACGACGGCGGAGGCGCTGGGCACGTCCTGGCACCTGGTGGCTCCTGACCAGGCCGGGTTCGGCGGTACACCAGTCCCGGCGGGCTCCCGGGGTGGGCTCCGGCTGTGGACGGAGCAGGCCGCGGGCCTGATGGACACTCTCGGCTTCGAGCACTACGCCGTGATGGGTCACTCCATGGGCGGTGCCGTGGCGCTGGCGTTGGCGGCCGCGCGTCCCCAGCGGGTCACCCATGTCGTGGCGGTCTCGACGATGGGCGCTCCCGGGGCGCCGCTGTCCGCCGATCTCGACGCGATCTGGGCCGCCCCCGCCGGCCCGCTCGGGGCACGAGACATGTTGAGCCGCCTCGTTTACGACCAAGCGCTCGTGACCGAGCCGGCCGTCGACGCCCGTGCGGCTGCGATGCGAGCGGGGGCGGCCGCGTTCGCGTCGTTGTTCCCTCCGCCCAGGGCACGTTGGGCCGACGATCTCGCCCTCTCGGCGCAGACGCTGGCCGGGGTCCGCGCGCCCGTGCTGCTCGTCCACGGCGCCGAGGACCGGGTCACCCCGCTCGGGACGGCAGCCCTGCCCTTGCTGGAACACCTGGCCGATGTCCGTCTGCACGTGTTCGGGCGATGCGGGCACGTGCCGGCGATCGAGCACCCGGACGACTTCAGGCAACTGCTGTCGGGCTTCCTCCGCCGGTGACGAGGTCAGTAGTTGCGGCGACAGGTCCGCAGCCCGTGCCCATCCCGAGACCCGAACCGTTCGGCTGCAGACGTGCATCCCGCCCCTGACGCCGTTCGGCGTCTTCGGCCCGGCGGACGTTGAGCCCCCAGCGGGGAGAAGACCCTCCGTCATGGCGACCACCCTCGACGGGCCGGCTGTCACTGCCCTGACACGCCCCTGACACGCCAAACCACGGCCCGGCCGGCAGCGTGGCGGCCCCGTGACAGGACACCACGCGAACGTTGGCGCATCGAACACCCCGAACCACAACCCAGGAAGGCACCACAATGCCAACATTCGCCACGCCAGAGCCGATCACGGCCACGTTGACCACCGCCGGCGCCGAGGTGCGGATCGCCGCCAGCGACCGGTTGGACACCGTGGTGCGCGTCCAGCCCATCAACCGCGAGAGCGCGTCGGACGTGAAGGTGGCCGAGAAGACCAAGGTCGAGTTCGCCGACGGCGAGCTGACGATCAAGACAACGAAGTCGGGTGACAAGAACGGCTCGGTCGCCATCACGGTCGAGCTGCCGGCCGGGTCCCGGCTTGCCCTGTACACGGCGTGGTCCGACGTGCACGCCGACGGCGCGCTCGGCGACTGCGAGCTCAACATGTCATCCGGGCAGGTCCACCTCGACCGCATCGCGGCGGTGCGCGGAGACCTCTCCACCGGTGGCGTCACGATCGGGCACATCGCCGGGACCGCCACCTTCCAGGGCGGCGCGGCCGACGTGCGGATCGGCGAGGTCGGCGGCGTTCTGAAGTACCAGGGCTCGAACGGCAAGGTCTCGATCGGCCGCGCCCTGTCCGACATCGATCTCAACGGCGCCAACGGCAGCTTCACCATCGACCGCGCCGACGGCAGCGTCATCGCCAAGGCGGCCAAGTGCCCCATCCGCATCGGGCAGCTGAGCCGCGGCGAAGCGGACCTGGCGAACGCGTCCGGCGGCATCGAGATCGGCGTCAGCGAGGGCACCAGCGCCGCTGTGGACGCCCGGAGCACGAAGGGAGCGGTGCACAACTCCCTGCCCGCGCAGGACAGCCCCGCCCAGGCCGGCGAGCACGTCAAGATCTTCGCCCGCACGCGCCTGGACGATATCGTGATCCACCGCGCGACCGCCTGAGCTACGCGAAGGGCTCCTGGACGTCGCCGGCGTCCGGGAGCCCTCGGCCGTTCGACCCCAAGGCTCCTACCAGGAACTGGACGGGCGTCGCCGCCGGCACGCGACACGCCGCCGGGCGTGAAGCACAAATGAAGCCAGCCGATGGTTGGCTCGGCACGAGAGATCTTGGCCGGTCCGCGAAGGCGACCGGGTGCTACGAGGAGGACGGTGCGATGACCACGCCCCTGGGCACGGTGACCTGCGATATCACGATTTCGATCGACGGGTACTCGGCCGGGCACGACCAGACCGAGGAACGCCCGTTCGGCGATGACGGCAGCGACGGCACCGGCGAGAAGCTGCACGCCTGGATGTTCGAGACGCCCGAGGAGAACAAGGCGGAGGTCGAGGAGTTCCGCGCCGCGAAGGCGTACATCATGGGGCGCAACATGTTCGGGCCCGTGCGAGGCGCGTGGGACCGCCCCTGGAACGGATGGTGGGGCGACAACCCGCCGTTTCACGTCCCGGTCTTCGTGCTCACCCACCACGCGCGCGAGCCGCAGCCGATGGAGGGCGGCACCACGTACCACTTCGTCACCGACGGCATCGAGTCGGCTCTGGCACAGGCCCGCGCCGCGGCCGGGGACGGCGACGTCACCATCGCCGGCGGCGCGACCACCATCAACCAGTACCTCGCCGCCGGCCTCGTCGACGCGCTACGGCTGCACATCGTGCCGTTCACGATGGGCGCCGGCACGCGCTTGTTCGAAGGCGTCCCGCGGCTGGACCTGGAGCAGGTGAGGTCGCGGGCAGCGAGCCTGGTCACGCACGTGACGTACCGCGTGCTCCGCTGAACGCCCAGCAGCGGCCGTCATCAGCCGGCCGGCGGGCATCCGCGCAGGGTATCGCGGCGGATCCACCGGCCGCCGCGGACGGTCGGGAGCACGACGGGCGCGACGGGCGTTGGAACCTGATCACGGCCGCCAGCGTCCGACGCTCCATGACATTCGCCCGCATGACAGTTCGCATCGCCGCGGTGGTCGCCCTCGCCGTCGCGATGGTGGGGCTCAACCCCGCGATATCCGGCGCCTGCGCCTGCGGGGCATTCGTCGCCAACGACAAGCTGCGCGCGCAGCAGGAAACCGCGCTGGTCGAGCTGAGCGGCCGCACAGAGTCGATCACACTCTCGGTACAGGCGCGGTCCACGGCGACCCAGGCGGCGTTCCTGATGCCGGTCCCCGCCCGCGCCCGTTTCGAGGTGGCCGACGGTGCGCTCTTCGCCGAGCTCGACCGGATCAGCCGCCCGGAGGTCAAGGTACGCCGGGTGACGGCGGAAGGGGACGGCGCCGGCGGCGGCCCGCAGGCCGGTGGCGGTGCCACCGTCGTCGACCACATCGAGATCGGGCCGTACGAGGTCGCCCAGCTCGCCGGCACCGACACCACCGCCGTGACGAAGTGGCTCGCCGACAACGACTTCACGCTGCCCACCGCCCTCGGCGGCGCGCTGAAGCCGTACCTGGAGGAGGGTTGGCTCGTCGTCGCGGTGCGGCTGGCCCCCACCTCCGGCAGCCTCTCCGCCGGCCTGCCGCCGATGCGCCTGGCCTTCGAGACCGACGCGCCCGTCTACCCGATGCGGCTGTCGGCCACCGCCGAGGACCAGCAGCCGCTGCGCCTGTACGTGCTTGCCGACCACCGCGTGGACATCAGCAACCCGGCGCCCGAGGGCAGCACGCCCGACCTGACGTTCGCGGGCGAGGTGAAGCCGGATCCGCAGTACCCCACGCTGTCCGCGGCGTTGACCGGCACGCGTTTCCTGACCCGCTACGACGGCGACTTCGCGCCGGCGCAGATCACCGACGACATCCGCATCACCCGCTCCGCCACCGATGAGCCCCACCGCGCGGTCGTGACCGTCACGGAGTACGTCCGCTCGCCGTGGCCGACGCTGGCGGTACCGCTGTTTATCCTGGTCGTGGCGCTCGTCATGGCGGCCGTCGCGATCGTGCGCCGCCGGCAGACGTCCAGGAGCTGACCAGGCGGAGATCGATTGGCATTTACCTCCGGTATACACGTTGCGTATAGTCCCTCGCATGTGGAGTCGTCGGGTCGGTGTCGCCGTTGCCACGGTGGGCGTGCTCGTAGCATCGTCCGCAGCACCCGCAGCCGCCGGAGGAAAGCCGGTGGACCGCCTCATCCGGCACATGACGCTGGAGGAGAAGGTCGGGCAGCTTTTCGTCCTCGAGGTGTACGGGCAGGACGCCAACACCGTGACCCCGGCCGCGGCCGCCGGCAACCAGAGGTTGTACGGCGTGGACACGCCCGCGCAGGTCGTCGACAAGTACAAGCCGGGCGGGATCATCTACTACACCGCCGCCCGCGGTCCCGACAACGTGCAAAACCCGCGGCAGATCGCCACGCTCTCCAACGGCCTGCAGGCGGCCGCGCTCGGGCAGCGCAAGCCCGTCCCGCTGCTGATCTCCACCGACCAGGAGGGCGGCGCGCTGGTCTTCCGGCTGTCAGCGCCGGCCACCGCCATGCCCGGCAACATGGCGCTCGGTGCCGGGCGGTCGCCGGCCGACGCGCGCCGCTCGGCCGAGGTGATCGGCGCCGAGCTGGCCGCCGTCGGCATCAACCAGAACTACGCGCCGGTCGCTGACGTCAACGTCAACCCCGCAAACCCCGTGATCGGCGTACGGTCGATCGGCGAGAATCCGAAGCTCGTCGCCGACCTCGTCGCCGCGCAGGTCGACGGCTACCACGACGGTGGTGTGGCCGCGGTCGCCAAGCACTTCCCCGGGCATGGTGACACCACAGTGGACAGTCACTTCGGCCTTCCCGAGGTGACGCACACGCGCGCGCAGCTCAAGGCGATCGACCTGCCGCCGTTCCGGGCGGCCATCCGCGAGGGCGTTGACACGATCATGACGGCGCACGTGGTGCTCCGTTCGGTCGATCCCAGCGGCGCACCCGCGACGATGTCCAAGCCGATCCTCACCGGGCTGCTGCGCGGCGAGCTCGACTACGACGGGCTCATCGTCACCGACGCGCTCGACATGGGCGGCGCGACGAGCACGTACCCGCCGGATGTGGCACCGGTCGAGGCGTTCAAGGCCGGCGCCGACCAGCTCGTGCTGGCACCGCAGACCGACGTCGCGTTCCAGGCGGTGCTCGACGCCGTCCGCACCGGCGAGATCTCGAAACGGCGGCTGGACGATTCGGTACGCCGCATCCTGAGCCTGAAGTACAAGCGGGGCTTGTTCGCGCAGCCGTTCGTCGACGCCGACCGGGCGGAGACGGTCGTGGGCGCGGCGGACCACCTCGCGGACGCGCAGACCATCAGCGACCACACGACCACCCTCGTCAAGAACGACGCCGGCCTGTTGCCGCTCCCCCGCGACCCGCGCAACGTACTCGTGACCGGCTGGGGTGTGACCACGACCCGCACGCTCGGCGAGGCGATCGGCCGCCGCGGGCAGGCCGTCACGGTGGTGGAGACGGGCCTGACGCCGGCGCTTGCGCGGATCGACGCGGCGGTCGCGGCGGCCATGGCGAACGACTTGGTGGTGGTGTCGACGAACAACGCGGCCAGCGTCGACCTCACGACCGGCCTGCCCACCGCGTCGGCGGCCGCCCAGCAGGCACTTGTCACGGCGCTGCTCGCCACGGGCAAGCCGGTCGTCGTGGCGGGGATGCGCAACCCGTACGACATCTCGCGCCTCACCGCGGCGCCGACCTACCTGGCGACCTACGGCTACACGGCCGGATCCATCGAGGCGCTGACCCGCGCCATCTTCGGTGAGATCAGCCCGCGCGGCCGGCTGCCGGTCACGATCCCCCGGGCCGACGGCACGGGCGCCCTCTACCCGTTCGGGCACGGCCTGAGCTACAGCTGACCCGGGCGCCTTCCGTGCGGACATCCCACACCGTCATGTCCGTGACCATGGACCGGACGGACTTCTGGCGGTGGTACGCGTTCGACGACCCCCACCCGCGGCTCGCGGAGAAGCTCGCCGGGTACTGCGACTCGGGGTCGCTCGTCATGCCGCAGCAGACCGGCTGGTACCTGTGGCTGAGGTTTGACGTGCGGGCCGGCTGGAGCGAGCTGAGCTTGTGCCGCAGCCGCCCGGACGGCACGTTCGACGGCCTCGAGGTCGGGGAGCGGCACCGGCTCGGCCGGCGGCGGCCGACCCGGCGGTACCAGCCGTGCCTGACCTGGAGCGACCTGCGGGCCGTCGCCGAGCGGTCGACGGTGTTCGAGGTGCCCCGCGACGACCGCTCCTTCAAGCTCTTCACCGGCTTGGAGGGGTGGCAGGCCGTCCTGCTTCTGGCGCCGTGGGTCCACCACGGCGCCGGCGAAAGCGCCGCGCTGGCCACACATCGCCGGATGGTGGCGGAGATCCTCACCGGCCGCCGCCTGTTGGCCACCGCCGACGCGGAACGCATCGCGTCCCTCATGCTTCCCGCGCCCACCGGCAACGCACACCCCCGCCGCGGCGCCAGGACGGCCGCGTCCATGGCGGCCTTCCGCCGGCAGCTGGAGATCGAGGACCTCGCGGCTCAGTAGCGGAGGAGTTCCCAGGGCTGGACGAGATCGGTGTCCGGCGGGGCGGCCAGCTCCAGGCCGCTGCCGTACGAAAGGCCGCGCCGGGCAGGTCGGGACGCTTTCGCCGACCGGGCACCGAGCTGGCGGGCCGCCTCGGCGAGCACGATGCCGGTGAGCAGGCGGTAGCGGCCGGCGACGCCCGGCACGGCCACGCGGGCCCGCTCGGCGTCCGGCGGGGGTCTCCAGTCGCCATCCGGGATGACAAGCAGGGTGCCCGGGCCGGTCAGCTCCGCACGGTGCAGCGGTGGGCCGTCGAGGTCCGGCCCACAAACGACAGTCCGGCACCCGGGCATGGACGCCCAGCCATCGCCGGCCGGCAGGACGCGCAGCGGGTTGCGGTGGCTGCGCGCAGCCGCTCGGGCCTCGTTTCGGACCGGGCGCGGCGTGCCGAACCACACCTTCTCGCGGTCGTCGACCGTCACGGACTGCCAGCCGAACGCCGCCGCCGAACGCAGCGAACTGCCGGCCTCGACGTGGTCGCGCGGCGCGCCGAACAACACCGCTGGCCGGTGCGACTCCGGCCGCGGGGCGCGCACGTGGCGCCGGCCGTGCGCGTCGAGCAGGTAGTACAGCGCCACGGCGGCGGCGGTGGCGACGTTGAGGGTGTTTACTCCGCGGCCCGGCATCGGGATCTGCACGGTCCTCGTCGCGGCGCGCAGGACGTCCGGACGGATGCCGCGACGTTCGTTGCCGACCACGATGGACGCTCCACTGTGGAGTCGCTCAGTGCGGTACACCGGCTCCGCCCCTGGCGTGTTGTCCACGGCGACGAGCGGGCCGCCCGCGCCGAGCAACGCCGCGGTGTCCACAGTGGGCAGGCCGGGCAGGTGTCCAGCGAGGCCGCGGCTGTCACGGAAGCCACACGGCACCGCGAACATGCGTGCGGCCTCGGCGAGCGCCTTCGCGTTGGCGGGGTTTTCGATCCCGTCACCGATCAGCCGGGCCCGCGGGTTCATCACCGCGCCGCCCAGGCGTGGCGAGCCCGCGTCGCGTACACGTCCGCGCGCCGCTCGTGATCCGCGGTGCGCATCGCCCGGGTGCGGCGCTTGCGTGCGGCGTGCTGGACCGTGTGGTGGCCGATCTCGTGCATGAGACCGTCGAAGAGCATGAAGTCACGCAGCGTGTCGCTGGGCCAGTCGACCCGGGTGACGGCCTCGCCCACCGCGACGCGTGCGCCGGCGCGCGCCAGGCGTGCCGCGGTCACGTCGGCGAGCCGGCCGCTCAGCGACCACGGTGGTGCGGGCTGCTCGAACAGCAGCACGATCCCCGGCACCCGCAGCGCCGCCACGGCCACACCGCTGCCGCCGGCCGGGCGCTGCCGCAGCTCGACGCGGCGCAGGCCGTACGTCGCCGCCGGCCCGAAGAATGTCAGGACCCGCGCGACGTCCGCGGGACCGGCCGGATGCACGAACCCCCGCCGCGGCGCGCGCTCCCGAATAGGCACGGCCGCGCCGGCCCGGCGAGCGGCGCGGATCGGGTACGGATCGGTGCGCAGGCTACGACTCAACGGCATTCACAGGGACTTGGTAGCAGCCGGGAAGCGCGGCACACCACCGATATTTGCCTGGGTAGGCTGCTTTCCGCGGCCGCCGATCGCCGGTCGCGCCGGGGCCGCCGGCATCCGCCGGCGCTGAGGATGGGACGACGACATGACCGCAGCCTCGCTGGACGGACGACGGTTTGCCGCCGTCGCGAACGTCGGCGGTGAGGTCACCGCCGACACCATCTTCGAGTACCACGAGCGGGCCGGCGAGGTCTGGGCGACGTACGGCGGCGGGGCGGTGGTCCGCGGCTTCATCGTCGGCACCCGCGCCGGTGACACGCTCGACATCCGGTACGTGCAGCTCAACAACGAGGGCGAGACGTCCGGCGGGCACTGCGTGACAGCCATCCACGAGCTGCCGGACGGCCGTCTTCGCCTCGACGAGAAGTGGGAGTGGGAGTCGCGGCCGGGCAGCGGCACCAGCGTGGTCGAAGAGCTCGCCCCCTGACACGGTTAGGGTCTTACGGTGAGTACCGCTGATCAACAGAGCGCCCACCCGCACTACCGGGAGGTGCTCGACGCGGTACCCGAGTTCCGCTGCGGCGACGAGCTCCTGACGCGGGTGTTCCGCCATCGCTGGGAGTCGTTCGCCCACCACGCGTTGCGCGGGCCGAGCGGCTGGGTGGTGACCGAGTTTCGGCAGCCCGGACCGGGCCGCGCGCACGGGTCGGTCAACGCGGCCGCCGGGCACCACATCCTCGAAGGGCGCTGGCTGCGCCGCACCGACGTCGTCGACGACTACCTGCGTTTCTGGTACACCGCTGGCGAAGCCGAACCGCACCGCTACACCGAGTGGATCGCCTGGGCCGCACGGGAGCACGCGCGGCTGCACCGCGGATGGGCCGGCGTCGCCGACCTTCTTCCCGGCATGGTGGACAACTTCGCGGCGTGGGAGGGGACAGCCTCCACCCTTCCGGGCTGTACTGGGCGCACGACCTGGCCGACGCGATGGAGTTTTCGATCAGCGGCGACGGCTTCCGCCCGTCGGTCAACTCGTACCAGTTCGGCAACGCGGACGCGATAGCGGAGATCGCCCGGCGGGCCGGTGACGAGGCCACGGCGTCACGCTTCGCGGGCATCCGCGACCGGCTGCGCCGCCTGGTGATCGACGAGCTGTACGACCCGCGGCGGCAGTTCTTCACCACGATCCCGATGTCGCCCGACGGCGAGGAGGCGTACCTCGCGACGGTCGGCGCCGAACGGCGGATGCCGCCGGAGTATCGCGACCTGCCCGTCCCGGCGCGGTCCGAGGTCTCCCCCGACCGCGACGCCCGCGAGCTGATCGGCTTCATACCCTGGGGCTTCGGCCTGCCCGGCGGCGAGGTGGACCCCGCCGCCGCGGTCGCGCAGCTCACCGACCCGGACGGCTTCGCCGGACCGTTCGGCCTGAGGACGGCCGAACGCCGCCACAAGCGCTACGGGTTCACGGTCGCCTCGACGTCGCCGCGCTTCCTGTGCCGGTGGAACGGCCCCACCTGGCCGTTCGCCACAAGCCAGGCCCTCACCGCGCTCGCACGGATCGCCCGCGACCACGCCGGCTACGACGCGGTCTTCGTCGAGCTGCTGCGCCAGTACGCGGCCTGCCACATCCAGCCGGACGGTGGGTACTGGCTCGACGAGGACCTCGACCCCGACACCGGAACCTGGCGGGTCCGTGACTGGCGCCGCCGCCACGACCCGGCCAAGGCGGAGATCGGCCGCGACTACAACCACTCCACCTTCGCCGACCTGATCCTGTCCGGACTGCTCGGCCTGGACGTGGACGACACCGGCATCCTGGCGAACCCGCTACCCGCCGCGGCCGAGCTGGGATGGCTCGAGGCCCGCGGCCTGGTGCTCGCCGGCGTCGAGGTCACGGTGAGCTGGAGTCCCGAGGTAGGCATGCGCCTCACCGTGGCGGGCGCCGAGGCCCACCGCCCCGACCTCGGACCACTCCGCGTGGTGGTGTGAGCGCGCAAATCCGAAAGTGATATCACGGTGATAGCATCGGCGCATGGAACTGCCTGAGCGGATGTTCCTCCTCGCCTATGACTCACGGCGCCAGCGGCTGGCCCGGTGGATCGACGTGGGGCTGCTCGTGCGCGCGGCCGCGCTGGCCGAGCTGGAGCTGCGCGGCGTGCTGGTCGACGAGCGTGGCCGGGCCACCCTCGCCTCGTCGCGGCGGCCGGAGGTCACCGAGTCGCTGCTGCGCGAGGTGCTGGCCGAGGTCGGGGCGTCGGCCAAGCCGCGCCGGTGGCAGTACTGGACCGAGCGGGGCCGCGGCAAGGCGCGGGCCGCGGTGGAGCGGCGGCTGGTGGCGGCCCGGATCATCAGCGTCGAGCGGCGGCGGGTGTTCGGCATCTTCCCCGCGCGCCGGATCGTCGTGCGCGACCGGCGGCTGATCGATCAGCTGCACGCCCGGGTGGCCGAGGCGCTGCGGGCCCGCACTGTCGACTCGCGCGACGCGGCGACGGTCGCGCTGGCGGCCGCCGGTCAGCTGCGCACCGTCTTCGGCTGGCGGCAGCGCCGGGCAAATCGTAAGCGGATCGCCGAGCTGACCAAGGCCAGCGTGCCGGCGGCGGCCAAAGGGCTGCAGAAGGCGATCGCGGCGAAATACGCGTCGTCCGAGGGCGGCGGCTGATCAGCGTCGCCTATCCGAGCTGGTCGCGGCGGCGGGTCAGGTAGGCGGTCTCGGCGGTGTTGCCGGCCAGCTCGATGGCCTTGTCGTAGGCCGCGCGCGACTCCGCACCTCGGCCCAGCCGGCGCAGCAGGTCGGCGCGGGCCACGTGGTAGGCGTGGTAGCCGGCCAACGTGTCCGCGAGCCGGTCGACGGCGGCCAGCGCCACATCGGGGCCGTCCATCTCGGCGACCGCGACGGCCCGGTTCAGGACGATGATCGGCGACCCGTCCAGCCTGACGAGCTGGTCGTAGAGGGCGACGATCTGCGACCAGTCGGTGTCGCGTACATCGCGGGCCGAGGTGTGCACGGCGTTGATCGCGGCGAGGATCTGGTAGCGCCCCGGCGCCATCCCGGTGGCCAGGCGCTCGCGCACCAGCCGGTGCCCCTCGGCGATCAGCGCCGCGTCCCAGGCCCCGCGGTCCTGTTCGTTGAGCGGGACGAGTTCGCCGCTGGCCGAGACGCGGGCGGTGCGGCGGGCCTCGGTCAGCAGCATCAGCGCCAGCAGCCCAGCCACCTCGCCGTCCTGCGGCAGGAGGGCACGGATCAGGCGGGTGAGCCGGATGGCCTCGGCGGTGAGGTCGTGACGTACCGGATCGGTGTCGGGGCCGGTCGCCAGGTAGCCCTCGTTGAAGATGAGGAACAGGACGGCGAGCACGCCGGTGACGCGTCCCGGAAGGTCCTCTGTGGACGGCACCCGGTACGGGATGCGCGCCACCTTGATCTTGGCCTTGGCGCGGGTGATCCGCTGACCCATCGCGGTCTCCTGCACCAGGAAGGCGCGGGCGATCTCGGGCACGGTCAGGCCGCCGAGCATGCGCAGCGTCAGCGCCACGCGGCTCTCCACCGCCAGCGCCGGGTGGCAGCAGGTGAAGATCAGCCGGAGCCGCTCGTCGTCGATCGCGCCGGGAGGCTCGGGCGGGTCGTCGTCGTACACCATCTGAGCCTCCCTGTGCTTGTCCTCGCGCTTGTTCTCGCGCCGGATGCGGTCGATGGCCTTGCGGTTGGCGGTGGTGGTCAGCCAGGCACCCGGGTTGGGCGGCACGCCGTCGGCCGGCCACCGCTCGACGGCGGTCGCGAACGCCTCCGCCGCCGCCTCCTCGGCGATGTCGAGATCACCGAACCGCCTGGTCAGGGCGGCGACCACCCGTCCCCACTCCTCGTGATGCGCTCGGGTGATCGCCTCCCGCACGTCGACAGCGTTCACAGGAACGGCCGCACCTCGACCCTCCGGTTGCAGGCCTTCGACCCCTCGGCGGCGAGCTTGAGCGCCACGTCGAGGTCGGGGGCCTCCATGACCCAGAAGCCGGCGAGGAACTCCTTCGTCTCCACGAAGGGTCCGTCGGTGAACAGCGCCTCCCCGCCCCGGTTGTCGATGACGGTGGCCGTGCTGGGCGCGCCGAGGCCGCCGGCGAAGACCCAGTGGCCCTCGGCCTGGATCCGGTCGTTGAACGCGTCGATGGCCGCCATTTCCTCGGGCGTGGCGGAGTTGCTCTTGTCGTCGATCACGGAAACGAAGTACTGCATTTGAAGATCATCTCCTGTTGGTGTGGGGCGAGCCCTTATCGGATCTTTTCAGACGTTCCGGTACCGCGGTCGGCCCGGTAGATGATGACGGCGAGGACCACGAAGACGGCGGCGCCGATCGCGCCCACCGCGTTCACGCCGGTGGTGAACGCCGCCTGCGCCGCGTGCAGCAGCTCGGCCGCCGGGGCCGGGGCAGTCCCGCCGCCGCGCCGCCCGCCGCCGTGATGCTCTCCCGTGCCGCCTCCGCCGCCTGCGCCGGTATGGCCGCCGGGGCCTCGAAGCTGCCGCGGTACATCACCGTGCCGACGGTGCCCAGCGTCGCCACGCCCATCGCGATGCCGAACTCGGCGCTCGTCTCCATCAGCGAGGCCGCCGAGCCCGCCTTCTCCGGCGGCGCCGCGCCCATGATGATGTTGGCGGACAGGGCCATCGGCAGGGAGATGCCGGCGTGCGCGAGCACCAGCCCGGCCACCAGCGGCGTGGTGCCGTCGCTCGGGTCGACCAGCAGGTGCAGCGCCAGCCCGGCGGCGGCGACCACCATGCCGGCCGCCATCACGTACACCGGCCGGAAGCGGGCGGCCAGCCGCGGCGCGGCCAGGAAGCCGGCGGCGAGCGCCACGTTGTGCGGCAGCAGCCAGAGCCCGGCGCGCAGGGTGGACAGCTCGAGCACCGACTGCAGGTACACGGTGGACATCAGCGACACGCCCGCCATCACCACGCCGGTGAGCAGGTAGACGCTCAGCGCCGAGCGGAACGCGCGGTACCCGAAAAGGCGCAGGTCGAGCAGGGGGTCGGCGAGGGAGCGCTGGCGGCGTACGAAGATCAGGCCGAAGGCGAGCCCGACCACGACGGCGCCGGCGGCTGCCGGGTCCCACCCGGCTCGGGCCAGTTCCTTGAGGCCGTAGATCGCGGGCAGGATCGCGGCCAGCGACAGGCCGACGCTGGCCAGGTCGAGGCGGCCGGCGCCGGGCGCGCGGTACTCCGGCAGCAGCGCCGGGCCGACGACCAGCAGCAACGCCATGAACGGCACGCCGAGCAGGAACGCCGAGCCCCACCAGAACCGCTCCAGCAGCGCCCCGCCGACCAGCGGGCCGATCGCCATCCCGCCCATGAAGCAGGTGAACCAGATGCCGATCGCGGTGCCCATCTGCTTCGGGTCGGGAAACATGTTGCGGATCAGCGCCATCGTCGAGGGCATCAGCGTCGCGCCGGCCAGGCCGAGCAGGGCGCGGGTGGCGATGAGCATCTCGGCGCTTGTCGAGTACGCGGCGAGGACCGACGCCCCGCCGAACGCGGCCGCCCCGATCAGCAGCAGCCGCCGGCGCCCGATCCGGTCGCCGAGCGTCCCCATGGTGACCAGGAAGCCGGCCAGCACGAACGAGTAGATGTCCAGGATCCACAGCGTCTGGTTGCCGTCCGCGCCGAGGTCGGCGCTGACCTGCGGAAGGGCGAGGTAGAGGACGCTCACATCGAGCGCGAGCAGCAGCGTGGGGAGGGCCAGCACGGCCAGCCCCGTCCACTCGCGGCGGCCGGCCCGGGCCGGGGCGGCGGTGGCTGTCGTCGGTTTCATGGTGGCGCTCCGTCCGTCGAGAAGTGCTCCTACGCACTCCCACGAACGGGTCACCGCGGATTCGACAGCTCCCGGGAAAAAAATCTCAGCGGGCCCAGAACGTGTCCGGGAGCATCTCCACGTCGGACGCGGCCGCCTCGAAGTAGCGCGCGACGAACATCACCCTGGCCGCGGCCGGGTCCCCGCCTTCGGCCATCCGGCGGATCGCCGCGGCCTGCCGCCGGGCCCGCTGCACAATCACCGCCCCGAACGCGGCGCGGTCCCCCTCGTACCCGTACGCGTCGAGCAGCAGATGCAGCCGGCGGGACCGGCCCTCGAAGTCGTGGAAGCCCAGCGGCTCGACCGCGTCGCGCGGGCACAGCGGCACCCACCACAGCGCCGAGAGCGCCAGGTCGAACTCGCGCGTCGACGGCCCGGCCGCACCCCAGTCGCAGAAGCCGACCAGGCGGTCGCCGTCGACCACGGCGTTGTACGGCGCGGCATCCTGGTGACCCACGATCAGGCCCGGCCGCACCGCCTCGCCGATGAACCACCGCTCCCCGGCCGGCGGCACGAAGCCCACCGTCGCGTCGTGCAGCCGCCGCAGCCACCGTCCGACCTGGATCAGCATCGACTCCGCGGACACCCACGGCGGCCACGGCCAGTCTTCACCGACCGTGTCGCCGGGCAGGTACGTGATCATCTCCCTGCCCTGCTCGTCGAAGCCGAGCGCCCGCGGCGCCCCGTCGAAGCCGGCGTGCTCCAGATGCCGCAACAGCGCGTGCACCGTCGCCGTCCACGGCGCCGCCGGCTTGTGCACGACATCGCCGACCAGCACGGCGCCCGTGGTCTGGCCGCCGGGCAGCCGCACCTCACTCATCCGTCCTGTGTACGCCCGGCCCGGCAACGATCGGTACCGAATTACCGCCGCCTCGGTGAGCGCACGTTGGCCACTGATGCCAGAACCGTTCAGTTGATCGGCCTGTGTCTGAAAGCGATCGGCCCGCGATGGTCCGCAGCCCCTGGACCGGTCGCCTCACCGCCCTACGCTGATGCGGATGGTTGAGGCGGTTGGGACCAAGGACCGGGTGGCCCGCCTGTGTCGCCGGTATGGCAGTGGCGAGCTTGACGGCTACATCGCGGCGGCGGGCGGCACCGAGATCCTGAGCCGGATCCGCGCGGCGGTGGCGGCCGGCGAGGGCGAGACGCTCGCGGCCGACCTCGACGCCCTCGACGACGCTGTCGCGGCGGTCGGTCTCGACGGGCTGAGCACACCGGTGCGGGTGCTTCCCAAGGTGCCCGGCACGACCGGCTACCCGGTGCTTGACACCGAGGTCTGCCCGCACGGCGTGTGTAGCCGGGTCGAGCCGCCGGACGGCTCGCCCGCGCGACGGTGCGCCATCAGCGGCGAGCCGCTGCGCCGGCTGCGACTTCGCACGTGAGATGTCCCGAAGCGCGACGCGCGGACGTATCGCCGGTCTGGAGTCGATGTGATTGAGCTGCTGACCACGCTGGGCGGCCGGCTCAGCCAGCGGTGGCTCACCACGCTGCTCGCGCCGGGCCTGCTCTTCGTGGCCGCGGTCGCCGTAGCGGCTCGCCTCGGCCACGCGCACGCCCTTGCCATACAACGCCTCCGCGACGACATCGTCGCGGTGGCCGACCACCCGGCCGGCCGCAGTTCAGCGGTGGTCCTGCTGGTGACGGCCGCCGTGCTGGTCGCCGCCGCGACCGCCGGCCTGGTCGCCGCGTCACTTGGCGGTGCGGTGGAACGGATGTGGCTGCTGCCGGGACGGCGGCAGCCGCTGAGGTCGGTCCGTGCGTGGCGGCTGCGTCGGTGGCGGGCCGCGGACGCCGGTGTGGTCGCCCTGGTCGCCGGCGTGCGGCTCGACGAGCACGCCGACACGGTGGTGATACCCGGACTGGCCGAGGCACTGGCCCGCCGCGACGCGATCTGCCTTGTCGAGCCGGAGCGTCCAACGTGGATCGCGGACCGGCTGCGGGCGTTGGGCGAGCGGATCCACCTGACCTACGGGCTGGACCTCACCGCGGCGTGGCCACGCGTCTGGAGCCTGGCCCCGGCGGACCTGCGCACCGACGTGATCGCGGCGCACGAGGCGTACTCCGCGGCCGCTCGCCTGGCCGGCTGGAGCCTGCTGTACGCGGTGCTCGCCGCCTGGTGGTGGCCGTCGTCGGTGGTGGCGGCCGTGCTGTTCGGCGCGGCGTGGATGCGGGCCCGGTCCGCGACCGGCGGCCTGGCCGAACTGGTCGAATCCACAGTAGACCTGCATGGGCGGGAGCTGGCCGCCAGGCTGGGCGTCGAGTGCGGCGGGCCGCTGACCGTGGAGGTCGGTGAGGAGGTCACCGTCCGGCTCCGCAAGGACCAGGGCATTGGGGGGCGGGGATGACCACGCCGGCTGCCGATGTGCTCGGCATGGTGATTCGGGCCGAAGGGCACCGCACCGCCAGGCGGTACGACGAGGCACTCGCCGACTTCGACCGGGCGGTGGCCGCCGCGCCAGCCGACCCATTCGTGCTCGGTGGCCGGGGATACGCCCGCCGGGAGGCAGGCGACCTGGCCGCGGCGCTCGCCGACTTCGACGCGGTGCTCGCGCTCGACCCGGACGACGGCTGGATCCGCACCTGCCGGGCTCGGGTGTTGCAGGCGCTCGGCCGGCACAGCGAGGCGCTGGCCGAGTTCGATCAGGCGGTGGCGCTGCACCCGGCGGACCACGCGCTGCTGGCCAGCCGCGGCGAGAGCTACCGGCTCACCAGCCAGCCCAAGGCCGCGCTCGCGGACTTCGACGCGGCCGTCGAGCTTGAGCCGACCAACGCGTACGCGTGGGGAAGCCGAGCTCAGGTGCACCGCGCGCTCGGGCAGCTCCCGCGGGCGCTGGCTGACCTCGACCGCGCCATCCAGCTTCGGCCCGGCGTCGCGTGGCTGTACGTGGAGCGCGGCTTCGTCGCCGACGGGCTGGGTCGCACCGCCGAGGCGATCGAAGACTTCGGCAAGGCGGTAACGCTGGATCCGCGGTCCGCCGCCGCGTTCGCCGGTCGGGCAGATGTCCACCGGGTGGCCGGCCGCCAAAGCGAGGCGGTCGACGACTTCGACAAGGCGCTCGCGCTCCGGCCGCAGTACCCGTGGGCACTGTGCCGGCGTGGACTGTCCTATCAGGCTCTCGGCCGGCACGACCTGGCCATCAGCGACTTCGACACCGCAACCGCGCTCGACCCGGCATTCGTGCTGGCGATTGCCGGCCGCGCGGAGTCCCTACGGCTGACCGGTCGCTACGCCGAGGCGCTGGCGGGCTTCGACGCGGCGGTCGCGCTGGACCCGGCGCACGGCTACGCGCTGACCGGTCGCGGCTACGTACACTATCTGCTCGGCCGCATCGCGGACGCGGTCGCCGACTTCGACCGGGCGCTCGCGGTCAACCCGACCCACGGGTGGGCCTTGCTCGGCCGGGCGTTCGCCCGCCAGTTCCAGGGTGCGCACGGGGCGGCGGTGGAAGACCTCAGCGCGGTCCTTGACCGGACGCCGACGTTGTTGGCGGCACGCACCGCCCGCGCTGAGTCCTACCTGGAGATCCGCAGGTACGCCGCCGCGGCAGCGGACCTGGATCTCGTCCTGGCCGCCACCCCGGACGACTCGGCCGCACTCACCAAGCGCGGCAACGCACTCCAGCTCGACGGGCGCGTGGCCGAGGCGCTCGCCGACCTGGACCGGGCGGTACAGCTCAACCTCACCGATCCGGCGGCGTTCTTCGTCCGCGGCGAGACGTACCGCCGGGCCGGCCGCTACCGCGAGGCGGTGCTGGACTTCGACCGGGTGGCTGCGCTGGCCCCTCAGCACGCGGCCGCTATCGCCAGCCGGGGCCAGTGCTGGCACGCGCTTGGAGACCCAGCGGCGGCACTGCCCGACCACACCCGCGCGCTCGAGATCGCCGGGGACGTCACCTGGATCCTTGAGGCGCGGGCCGATGCCCTGGCAGCGCTCGGCCGGCATGACGAGGCGGTCGCCGACCTGGAGCGTTCGGTACGGGCCGACCCGACCGACAGCACTCTGTGGCTGGCCCTGGCACTGGTACTGACGCGCAGCGGCCGCGCCGCGGAGGCCAGGGACGCGCTCGCCACCGCGGCGACGCTCGACGCGGTCGACCCGGACGAGGATCGGTCCGCCTACCGCTTGCTTCGAACGATGGTGCGCCACGCCGCTCAGGGCGACGCCGGCCAGGCCTACGGCTGCCTGCCCGCCGCGCTGTCCCGGGGGCCGTGCGCAGACGACCTGCGGCTGACCGCCGCCGACCTGCGCGGCCTGGCCGCGACGCCAGGCTCGGCCGGCATCGCCGCGGAGTTGCTCGCCGCCATACCGGAAGGGGTCCGCGACAGTGGATGAACAGACCCTGCTGGGACGGCCGGCGCAAAGCGGCATCGCGGCGGCCGACGTCGACCGGCTCCTGGATACGGTGGCACGGGTCGCGGCCGGCGCGGCGGACGAATCGACGCAGGACAGTCTCGGTGACCTGGTCGAACGGCTGACCAGCCGGTACCTGGCGGGACTGCCACGGTCGGAGTGGCTCGCGGCAATCGACGCCCACCTGTGGTTCGATCCGCCCTGGCAGCCGATCATCAACCAGCTCGGTGCGGCCTTCGTGCACCAGGGCCGGCCGGACGAGGCGGTCGCCCTCCTGCACCACCTGCTTGCCCAGAAGCAGGATCCGCTTCACCTGACCATATTTTGCGCGGTGCGGGTGGTGGCCGGCCTGCCCGATCACACGCTCGTCGCCGGGGAACTGCCCGACCTCCTTACCAGGGTCTGTGCCCTGCTTGACCTGCCGGAAGAAAAAGCGGACGCCGTCGAGCTTCTCGCCGGGCAGATCGACCACCTGCCGGCGGCTCTTGTCGACGCGCTGCTCGACCGTCTCGGCAACGGCGATGACGCGGTCGCCGCGATCCTGGCACGGTGCACCGACCCGCGTGCGGTGGCAGCGCTCGCCGAACGCCTCGACCGGGAGCCGGCCGAGACGGTATTCGAGGCCTTGGCGGGCACGGAGGCGCCGTCGCTGGTCGCCGTCCTGCTGGATCACTTCGACCACCCGCGCCGGCGCCGGCACGCGGCCGCGGCACTGCGCGGGTGCCCGGCGCCGCAGGTCGTCGAGCGGATGCTCGCCCGCGTAAAGGATCCCGATCCACATGCAAGGCTGTACGCGGTCCAGCTCCTCGCGGAACGGGCGCGTACCGCGGGTGCGGCACCTGAGCTGCTCGAAGCGATAAGCGCGCTCGTTGACGACCCCCACGACGAGGTGCGGTATGTCGTCGTCGGTGCGCTGGCCGGCCACGCCGACGATCCGCGGGCGGTGGCGGCGCTGCGGACCCGCACCGGCGACCCTGACCCACTGGTGCGCGGCCTGGCCATCGAGGCGATCCGGAGCCCCGAGCCGCAGGCCACCGCCGATTTGCTGCAGCGGGCCGTTCACGGCGCCCCGGCCGAACGCCGCGACGCGGCCGCCGAGTTGGGCCAGCACGCGGGCGAGGAAGTCGTCGCCGTGCTCGTCGGGCTGCTGGACGACCCGGAATGCGCGGGGACGGCGGCGCGCTCGCTGACCGGGCGCCCGGACGCACATGGCGTGACAGCGGTGACCGACGCGCTGCTGCGGCACACCGACCACTCCGACGACCAGACCCGTACCGCAGTGGTCAACGCCCTCGCCCAGCAGCCAGGCGCCGCGGTCGCACCGGCGCTGCTCGACCGGCTGAGCGACCCGTCCGACCCGGTCCGCCAAGCGGCCGCCTGGGGGCTGCGACACGCCGCGGGTGCGCCCGCGGTCGCGGCCGGGCTGGTGGCCGCCCTGGCGGACCCTGCGCCCGAGGTGCGGGAGGCGGCCGCCCGCGCCCTCGATCCCCCGACGAGTCGGCCTGCGCCGCGCTGCTCGGCCTGCTCGACGACCCCGACCTCGCGGTGCGCAACGCCGTCCAGCGACAGATCGCAGGCGCCGAATCCATCGAGATGCTCCGCGCGGTGTGCCGGCTGAGCCGCCTGTCGGTGGGCGCCGCGCGCATTGTCTTCGTGGCCGCCTGGCCGCTGGCCAGCCGGCTGCTCCGCAAGCTGCCTGCGCGGGAGCAGCCCGATGCCGTGCGGTTCTTCGCCGACCTCACCGCGGTTGTGGACCGGGCCGCCGATCAGGCGAGGTCAGGCGCGGCCGAGGACGGCCTGGAGGGGCCTGACGACGAGCACGTGATCTTGTTACAGGGTTCCAACCTGGATGGAGTGCCTGTCTACAGCTACATCCGGCTCACCCCGGCCCGGCTCCATCGCCTGTTCTATTCGATCTCGCTCGGGCGCTCTTTCCGCCCGGGCGAGATGGGCACTGTCGTGGCCTCCGGCTTTGGCCGGCCAGCGCCGGACGTCGTGGCCGAGATGCGCCGGCGGTACCGGCTGATCGACGTCCCGACGTCCAGCTACCTGCCGTCCGCCGGGCCGTCGACCTCGCCGTACTGGGTCGACGTCGACATCACGGACGAGCTACCGACCGCTCCGCCCGAGCCCGCGCAGGACCGGGCGACGCGCCGCGACCACGCCGACGCGCTCGCACAACAGGCCGCCACCGGCGACCTCGGCCCACTAACCGAGGCGATCGAGATCCTGCGGGCGGTGGCAGCGGAAACTCCGCGGGGACCGGAGTTGGCCGCGTGCCAGGCACGTCTCGGGGTTCACTTGACGACCCGCTACAAACGCACAGGCGACCTCGCCGACGTGCGTGAGGCAGCCGAGCTGGACCGGTCGGCCGTCGCACTCACCCCGTACGACGACCCGCTCCTGCCGGGGTATCTGAGAAACCTCGATGTTGATCTCACCATGCTCGCCGAACGAACTGGCGATCCGGAAGTGCTCGCCGAACTTGTCGCCGTGAACCGGGCGCTCCTCGCGGTGTCACCGGACGGTGAGGACCGCTCGGCCGCGTCCCTCACACTCGCGATGGCGCTGGCGCAGCTGGCCGACACGACGGGAGACGCCGCGGCCGGCGGCGAGGCGGTCCAGATCTACCGGGACTACCTCGCCAGCGAAGGGCCTGACGCGCCGGATCGGGCCGCCGTCCAGATGCTGCTCGCCGCGGCGCTGGCAGCGACGGCCAGGCATACGCAGGACGCCGAGTTGTTGCGGGAGGCGATAGCCAGCGGCCACGCGGCGGTGGCGATCCTCGAACCCGCGATGGGGCACGCCGCAATCATCGACATCTGTGCCCAGCTCTGCTTCCTCTTCCAGCTCACCGGCGACCCGCAGGCACTGGACGAGGCGATCGAGCTGGGCCGCGCCACCATCGCGACCGGCCAACTGGACGACGGCTACCGCGGGGCCGCGCTTAACAACATCGCGCTGGCCCAGCGGATGCGGTTCGCCTACAGCCAGACCTCCGAGGACGAACGCGCCGCGCTGGCCACGGCCCGGGACGCGGTGGCCAGCCACGCCGAGGGGCACCCGATGTGGCTGTTCGCCCTGCACAACCTGGGTACCCTTCAGCTGCTGTCGTACGAATGGTCGGGCGACGCCGCCATGCTCGACGACGCGATCACGGTGGCACGCACAGTCGCGGCCAAGGCGCCAACCGGTCACAGCCAGCGGGCCCTGTGCCTGGTTCTGCTCAGTACCGCGATGGCCTGCCAGACCATACGGACCCTTGCGTCGGCCGACCTGGCCGAGTCATTGGAGGCGGCCCGGGCGGCGGTCGCCGCCGCCCCCGAGGGCCATCCAGACCGCGGGATCTGCCTCTCCAATCTCAGCGCCCGGCTGTTAGAGCAGTACCGCCGCTCGGGCGACCTGGCGCAGCTGCGGGAGGCAACGGCGGTCAGCCAGGCGGCGGTGGCGGCCTGCCCATCCGGCCACGCGATGACCGGGATCTTCCTGGGCAACCTCAGCGAGACGGTGCGCCAGCTCGCGCTCGAATCAGCCGAGCCGGCTCGGCTGGGCGAGGCGGTCGAACTGGCCCGGCGCGCGGTCGACTGCTACCCGGAGCGGCACAAAGGTCGCGGCGCCGCCCTGTACGCGCTCGCCAACGCCCTCCACGATCAGTTTCTCGCGACCGGCGACCCGCACCTCGGGCGCGAGGCGATCGCGGTACGTCGGGCGGTGATCGCGGCCAGCGGCACAGATCGGTTCGGACAGGCCGCCGCCGCCAGCGGTCTCGGCATCAGCCTGCGTGTGTACGGGCGGCGCACCGGCAGCCTCGCCCACCTGCGCGAGGCCGTGGCGGTCGGCCGGACTGGCGTGGCGTCCGACCGGCAGGACGGCGTACCGGTAGCCAACCTCGGATACGCGCTGCTGGAGCTCGCCGAGCGGGGCGTGGCCGACCTGCTGCCCGAGTGCCGGCAGGCCTTCGCGGACGCGATAAAGGCGGGGACGAGTTCGATCGGCCACCGGATCGCCGCCGGCCGTGCGAAGGCGCAGGCCGACCTGCGGGCCGGGGACGCCTTCGCCGCCCTGGCCAGCATCGACGCCGTGGTGTCCGGGCTCTCGCTCGTCGCCCCTCGCCACCTCGCCCGGGCCGACCGGGAGCGGCGCCTTGAACTGTTCGGCGGCACCGCCGGGCACGCGATCGCGGTGGCGGTAGCCGCCGGCCGGCCCGAGCGGGCGGTGCAGCTGGCCGAAGGCGCGCGAGGTCTGCTGCTGGCCGAAACGATGGACACCCACGCGACGCCGCCGTCGCTGGCCGACGCCCCGGACCTCGCCGCGGCGCTGGAGGCGATCCGCGCCCGCTTCGCCGCCCTGGAAAGCCCCGATGTCACGGAACCGGACAGGCTCTCCACGATCACTTTGATCGACCCGGTGACGTCGGCGGTGGACAGCGAAGCCGAGCGCGTGCGCCAGCGCGCACAGGCATCCACGGACTGGGACGCACTGCTGGAACGCATCCGGGCCCGCCCAGGGTTGGCCGACTTTCCGGTACCGGGCATGGACGAGCTGCACGCCCACGCGGCCGGCCGGCAGATCGTCATCGTGTCCAGCTACCGCGACGCGGGGCACGCGTTGCTGCTCACCACCGACCCGGACCGCCCGGTGCGGCACCTGTCCCTACCCGGGCTGGGTATCGCGGCCGTGACGGCACAGGTGAACCGGCTTCGCGCGGCCCGCACCGACACCACCGACGAGACCCGAGCCCCGAGTGCACACATACGCGCGCAGGCCACGATCCTGGACGTCCTGGCGTGGCTGTGGGACCACGCCGCCGGCCCGATCCTCGCCGAGCTGGGACACGACCGGACCCCGGCCGGCGGCGCGGAGACCTGGCCGCGGGTGTGGTGGTGTCCCGTCGGGGTGCTGGCGTTCCTGCCGCTGCACGCTGCCGGCCACCACGCCGACCTGGCCAGCCAGGGCAGGGAACCGCGGGCGGTGCTGGACCGGGTCGTGTCGTCGTACACCGCGACGGTCCGCGCGCTCGGCCACTCCACACGGCCCTCCCCCGACACCGCCGAGTCCGGCCCGATGCTGGTGGTCGCCGCGCCGGCACCGGAAGGGGCGGTTCCACTGTGGGGGGTCACAGACGAGGTCGCCGCACTGAGTCGCCTGGTGCCCGGCATCGAGGTGCTCGACGGCCCTCAGGCCACCAGCGCCACCGTTCTGGACGCGCTGTCACGGCACACGGTCGTCCACTTCGCCTGCCACGGCATCAGCGACTGGACCGAACCGGCCAACAGCCGGTTGGTGCTGCACGACGATGCCGCGCAACCGCTGACCATCACCACGATCGCACGGCAGTGGCTGCCGCGGGCCGGCCTGGCGTTCCTGTCCGCCTGCGCCACCACCGATGTCCGGCCAGGACTTGTCGACGAGGCGGTACACATCACCGCGGCGTTCCAGCTCGCCGGCTACCGGCACGTCATCGGCACCTTGTGGCAGGTCACCGACCACACTGCGGCGAAGCTGACCCACGATGTGTACAAGGGACTTCTTGGCGACGCCCAGGCACCGGACCCGGAGCGGGCCGCGGTCGCCCTGCACAACGCGGTCAACCGGATCCGACGCAGGATCGGCGGTGCCACACCGACGCGGTGGGCCGCCCACATCCACACCGGACCCTGAGGCGGTGGCCCGGGCCTGATCACGAGCTACCGCCGCTGGGGGAGGCGCTCGGCGAGGGTCGCGCGCAGGTCGTCGGGGAGACCGTCGGTCTCGACGAGGGCGGGCAGCAGCTCGGGCTCGGTCATGTACGCCCGGAAGGCCTGGGCGATCGTCACACCGTGCGCCGGCCGGTCCTCCACTGTCACCGGGTCGCCGGCCCACAGGTCGCCCTCCTGGAGCACCCGCAGGTAGGCACCGGGACGGTTTGCCCGGGTGAAGGTCTTGACCCAGCGCGGCTCGCCCATCTTGTGCTGGAACGTGACGTGCGGGATACGGCCGAACGTCGGCTGCAGGACCAGCCGCGGGCCGATGCGCCACCGCTCGCCGATGACCGCGCCGTTGACGTCGATCCCCTCGGTCGTCAGGTTTTCACCGAAGAGCCCGTTGGCAAGCCGGCGGCTCAGCCGCGCCTGCCACCAGTCGTAGTCCTCCCGCGCGTACGCGTACACAGCCTGGTCGTCGCCGCCGTGATGCTCGATGTCGAAGATCTGGTCGCCGACCAGGCCGCTGTGCAGCCCGGTCGTCTTGGGCCCCGGTGCGCGCACGCTGACCAGGTGGTCGACCGGCCGCTTGTTGATGCCCGTGATGCCAACGCCCTTGGCCGGGTTGGGCTCCGGCACCGCCAGGTTGACCGAAAGTATCCTGCCCACGCCCGGCAATCTAGCCGCCGGCGCCGCCGCACGCCGCGCATTTTCCCGCCCCTGACGCCGTCTCCGGTCGTGACAACGTTCAGCAATGCCGCTGCGTGGTGGTAAATGTGAGCATGCACAGCGAACCACCAGCCGCGGGCCCCGCCCCCGCGGTGGTTGACGAGCTGGACCTTGCCCGCGGCCGCGACGGCGCGCCGGGCGAGCGTGACAAGGAGTTCCTCCAGTTCGTACGCGTGTCCGGCCGCTACCTGCTGCGCACCGCCCTCCTGCTGTGCGGCGACCCGGTCCGGGCGGAGGAGCTGGTCCAGGCCACGTACGAGCGCACGTACCGCTCCTGGCGCGCCGCGCGGGACGGCGACCCGCAGGCGTACGCGCGCCGGGTGCTGGTCAACCTGCGCGTCGACGGGTGGCGACGCACGCGCCGCGAGGTCGTCGTCGACCCGCTCGACCTTCCGGATCGAGCCGGGCCCGACCACACGGGCGCCGTCGTGGCCCGCAACGCCGTGGTACAGGCCCTGGCCCGGCTGCCGCTCGCGCAGCGGCGGGTCGTGGTGCTGCGACACCTGCTCGACCTCACCGAGACCGAGGTGGCCCGCGAGCTGGGGATCTCGGTCGGCACCGTCAAGTCCCACCACTCCCGGGGCATCGCCCGGCTGCGCGAGATCTTCGCGGAAGGGGACCTGCGATGAGCCACCAGCTACGCGATGACGACGTCGTCGCCCGCCTGCAGGCCGGCGCCCCGGGCTACCCGGCCGCCGGTCCCGACGCCGAGAGGACGCTCGCCACCGCCCGGCGGGCGCTGCGCCGCCGCCGGGTCCGGCAGGCGTTCGGCAGTGTCGCCGCGGTCGCGGCGATGGTGGTCGGGCTCACGGCGATCGACCCGATCGAGCTGCCCGGCCTGGACACGACCGTGATGCCCGGCGGGTCCGATTCGCTGCCGGATCAGGGCGACCCTCCCGTATACCCGCGCGAGCGGATGCTCCAGGACATCGCGGACCTTGAGGCCGAGGTGCGGCCGGTGGCCGAAGACCTGGCGCTCACCATGTACATCGACGAGAAGTCGGGTTGGGGACGGCCTGCCTGCCGCGTCTTCACGTGGTCGCGGGGGGCTTTCCGGGACCGCCACTCGGAGTGCGCGAATCCCGACGACCCCGAGCTGCCGTTCGACACCGCGAGCGCGGCCGCGTTCACCCAGGTGTCCGGCGCGATCGAGCGCTCCGGCGTCGACGTGTACCGCATCGAGAACGGCGGCTGGGGACCCGGAATGTCGTTCCACCTGCGCGACAGCTCCTGGCACTGGAACTGGTACTACTCCTACATTCCCGGTACCGCGGCCGACGCCCCGCCGGAGGAGCGGACGCAGACGGCGCTCGGCGTCAGGCGGCAGGTACACGTCAGCGGCAACTGGTGGTTCACCGTCGAGCCTGACGACTGACAGCGAGCGCTATCCGCCGTCCCACACCTGGGCGACCGAGGCGGCGACCGAGGCCGCCTGGGCCCGTCCGGCCCGGGCGGCCGGCGCGCGGCGGGCCGGGTCCAGCACGTTTCGCCCGATCGCCCGGCGAGCGGCCCGGTCCGGTTGGACGACCGCCACGGCGGCGGTGCGGCGCAGGGCGGCCACCTGGGCGGCGAGGCGGGCGATCGGACCTCCTCCGGCGCTCACCGGTGCGACGACGACGATCCGGTCCGCCTCCGCCGCGAGGTCGGCGTTGGTGGCCGAGCGCACCCCGCCGTCGATGTAGCGGCTGCCGCCGATCGTGACCGGCGGCCAGACGCCCGGCACGGCGCAGCTCGCCCCGATGGCGTCGACCAGCGGGACGCCGGCGTCGCGGTCGAAGACAGCGAACTCGCCGGTCGTCGCGTCGACGGCGGTCACCCGCAGCCTCGCCTGCGGCCAGGTGTCGGTCGGCAGGCGGCTGGCCAGGACCGCCCGCCGGTCGGCCTCGCTCATCGTGGGCGCGGCCAGCGCCATCCGGCCCACGCGGCGCCGGAAGGCCCGCTCATCCCGGGTGCGCAGCATCGCCAGCCCGATCGCGACCAGCGTGCGCGCGCCGATCCTGGCGCTGACCTCGGCACCCGGTCCGGCCAGCTGCCTCTGGTACAGCTCCGCCAGCGGTACCCCGGAAGTGATCTGCGCGGCGACCACCGACCCGGCGGAGGTGCCCACGAACAGGTCGGCGGTCAGCAGGTCGATCCCGGCCTCGGCGAGGCCGGCCAGCAGGCCCAGCTCCCACGCCACACCGGTGACCCCGCCGCCGCCGAGCACCAACGCCTTCGTCGCCATGGCACCTCACGCCTCCGTCGCCCCCGGTACATCGTCGCGCATGAGGGTGCCACGAAAAAACCTGCGGAAGGGATGTCGAGAAGCCCGCGCCGGCTCCGACCTCGTGGTGTCAGCACAGAGGGAACGGACGCCAGGAGGCGGACATGCGCAAGATCATCTACTGGGTGCACACGTCGGTTGACGGCTTCATCGACGGGCCGAACGGGGAGTTCGACTGGCCGGTGATGGGGCCGGAGCTTTCCGCGTACTCGGAAGGGTTGGACGAGGGGGTCGACACGCTGCTGTTCGGCCGGCCGGTGTGGGAGATGATGGTCGGCTTCTGGCCGAACGCGGAGTCCATCGCGGACGACCCGCACACGGCCAGCTTCGCCCCGTTCTGGCGCGCGACCCCGAAGATCGTCTTCTCCCGCACCTACAAGGGCGACGACTGGACGAGCCGCGTCATCGGCGACGACCTGGCCGGCCAGGTGGCGGAGCTCAAGGCACAGGATGGCGGCACCATGCTGCTCACCGGCGGCGCCAGCCTGGCCGCGGCGCTGACCGAGCACGGCCTCATCGACGAGTACCACGTCGCGGTCCACCCGGTCGTGCTCGGCGGCGGCCGGCGCCTGTTCGCGGAGCCGGCCGACCGCAAGCGCCTGCGGCTGGTCAACTCGCGTGCGGTCGACGGCCAGGTCGTGGTCAACCACTACACGCTGGCGGAGTGACCGGCCGCAACAGGCCGCACCCTCGACGGCGCTGCCGCGCACCGGCATCCTCCGCCTCAGTAGAGGGGCGGGTACGCGTTGGCCAGCAGCCCACGGAAGTACGCGGGGAACCACTCGCCGGTGTCGGGGGCGCCGGGCGCCGCGTTTGTCGGGGTGAAGCCGTTGGCGACGCCGCCGAGGTACGTGGGGTCGCACATCCGGTTGAAGCCGCGGATGGGGGAAGGCGTCGCGCTGCCGTCCGACTCGCCGGGCGGCTTGACCCAGACGTACGCGTCGACGCCCGGCGCCGGGACGGCCCGCGGCCGCTCGCCGAGTCCCGCACCGACCTGGTTGCACCAGTTGCCCTTGTGCGTCCGCCGATCGACCCGGGAATCGTCGACGCGGACGTTCAGGTCGGGGTCGTTGCTCGGCCCGGTCGGCCGGTCCGGCCCGCCCCAGCCGTTGCGGGACGTGTCGATCAGCATGCCGATCCGGGGCGAGAAGCCCAACGCGATCAACCTGTACCGCAGCGCCTGCGCGAAGGGCAGCTCCGCGTTGAACCGGTTTCCGTCGCCCCACCCGCTGGGCACGTTGTCGTTGGGGTTGACGTACGGCTCGGTGAGTGGGGAGTAGTCGGCGGTGTTGGTGATGAACCCGTCCACTCTGGACTGTCCCGCGGCGGTGCCGCGGACCGTTTCGGCCAGCAGCTGGGTCACCGGCCCGACCACGTCGTCCCGCCCGGTCCACGCGTGGTTGGCGACGTCCAGATAGGTGTAGACGTTCGGCATCGCGTGCAGGCGGTTCAGCGCGTACCGGATGCCGGCGACATAGTTGCCGTTGGCGCGCATGGTGTCGCAGCCGAACGTCGCGGTCGGCCGGGGGCTTGTGTTGAAGACGAGGTTCGGCAGCGCGCGGACCTCGATGACGGTGACGATGCGCAGGCGCGCGTACCTCGGGTCGGCCAGGATCGCGGCGATCGGGTCGATGTAGTCGGCCTGGTACCGGGTCAGCTCGGTTGGGCCGAGCTCGCCTTCGGCGATGAGCCGGTTGCAGTCGCGGCCGGGCAGGTTGTTGATGACGAACTGGATGTACCCCGCACCCTGGGCGAGCGCCCCGTCAAGGTGGGCGCGCAGGCCCAGGTCGCCGGCGGCGCCGTCGATGCTGGCGATGCTGTCCAGCCACACCGCGGTCGGGCTCGCGGAGACCCGCTCCCCGCCGAGCTCGGTCCTCGCCAGGTCGGACCACTGCGGGTTTACGTAGCCCGAGACGCCGAGGTAGGGGTTGTCGACGTGCACCGACGTCCGGGCCGCGACAGCGGGCGTCGCGGGAGCCACAACAGCCGCCGCGACAACGAGTCCCGCGGCCAGAAACGCTAGGCGAGCCATATGCCGCCCCTCCTCACACGTCGACAGACATCGATATTAATCGAAGTTGTCGCACCCGTCACCGCTCAGGGCGAGCCGGCGGCGTCGACCGCGGCCCGCCAGCGCTCGACCACCCGGGTGTACTCGTCGAGTGCCTGGAGCGCCGCGGTGGCCTTCTCGTCCACCTCGGTCTTGCGGCCCGCGAACGCGGTGGCGTACGCGGCGTACGCCTCGCTGACCTTGGCGACCGCGGCGTCGGCGGCCGCGTACGAGGGTGAGCCGGCCCCGAAAAGCTCGGCCAGCTTCGGCAGGTCGACGGTCGCCTGGACGAGTCGCTGCTCCGCGGCGGCCATGCGGTGTCCGGCGACAATGCGGTCGCTGCCCAACACCGTGCGGGTGCGGATCACCCAGCGGTCGTGGCCGTGGTCGCGCGAGGCGGAGGTCACGAACGCGACCACGCGGCGGAGGTTGGCCTCCACCGCGGCCGGCGTGGCCACGAGCCCGTCGCCGGCCGGTCGCTGCGCGCCCGGGTGCTGGACGGCAAGCCGCGCCCACACGAGGACCGTGCGGATCAGCGGGAAGCCGGCGAAGACGACCACGGCCGCGACGGCGAGGATCACCACGAGCCCCGCCCACGGCCCGCGGAAGTCGGTGGTCAGCCGCCAGTCCAGGATGCCGGGCACGTCCGGTCCCGGCAACGAGTCGACGGTGTGCCACGCGGCGGCCGACAGCGCCTGCGTGGCCCCGGACCAGCGGTCGCCCGGGCTCGTGGTGACGGTCAGCGCGCCGGCGGCGCGGAGCAGGGTCAGCGCGGCCGCCGCGGCGATCACGATGTGCACCGCCACCAGCGTGTACCCGCGCAGGTCCTCGCGCAGATCGCTGGCCGTGTCGCGGTAGCCGTACTGGCCCAGCTTCGGGACCCGGCGCGCCGACTGCCACAGCACGCGGAGCAGGTAGGCGACGGTGAACCACGCGGCAGCGGCAATGATCATCCGGTCGACCGCGAAACCCCACGGCCGCCAGGTCAGCTGCTCACGGACCCAGACCGCCGCCGGCGCGTCGGCGCCGAGAAAACCCAGCACGAGCCCGAGGCCGACGACCGCGCCGGCAAGCTCAGGATCGGCCCACAGAAAGATCCCCACGACCACCAGCACCACGATGAACACCACGAGCGTCGCGCCGATCCGCCCCGCGACTCCCCAATGTGCGGCGGCCGGCAGCAGCGCCCGCCGGAACGGGCTGTCGAACCACACCAGGCCGATCGCCGGCAGCAGCGCGAACGGCAGTGGCTGGTCGTCGAGCCCGAACACGACAAGGCCGGCGACGAGCGCGGCGGCCACCAGCACCGCCGCGACGGTGAGCAGCGCCGCGAGCCCCGCCAGCGACCACAGCGCGGCCGGCCGGTGACCTCCCGGGCCGAGGACGCTCCACACGGCGCCGGCGCCGGCGGCCGCCACCATCGCGACCGGCACCGCGGGTTCGGCGTAACCGGAGTGCGAGCGGCGCACCTGGCTGGCCACCGCCGCCGTGAACCGGCGCTGCAGGGCGCGCCCCTCGACGTACTGGTAGACGGCGACACCGACGCGCAGCAGCGGCGGGATGACCAGCAGCGTGAACGCCAGCGCCAGCACGCGGCCGGCCATACCGGGCAGCACCGGCGGCTCACTCCACTCAAGACGCGCCGGGATGTCCAGCAGCGGCACCGCCTGCACCAGGTGCCGCAGGTAGAACCGCTCCACCGGCCACATCGGCACGTCGTGGCCGGCCAGCGCGACGGTGAGCGCGGCGAACGCCTCCACACCGACGAACATCGCCGCCGCCGAGGTCATCAACGCGATCAGGAAGTGGCGGCGCTGCTCCGGCGCGACGAGCGAGACCAGCACGTTGCGGAACACGACGACCAGCAGCACCAGGGCCAGCGACCCGGCCAACGCCACCCCGGTCCACCGGCCGCCCGGCCCGGCGCCGAGCAGCCCGGCCAGCAGCAGGCGCAGAAGCGCCACGACAGCGCCCGTCGCGGCCAGCGCCAGCAGGACCGGCCCAACCCACGCCCGCGCCGTGCGCTCCGCGGTCGTGTCGATCCACCGCTGTCCGCGGTCCCAGACGGCGTCTATCCGCGCGAACAAGGCCTCGGACCGCGCGAACCAGCGGTCCAGCCGGGACTCCAGCGCCATGCGAGAACGAATACCACAGCGTGGCGAACGGCGTTTTTCGCTAAAGATCGCCTTCGAGGTCGCCGCGGTCGACCTCGGCCAGCAGCTGACGGTCCGAGGGCGCGGCGCGGACGAACGCGGCCGTGATGCTCGCCCGGCTCGTCGCTCCGAGGTTGGCCTTGATGGTCGCGATGTGCTTCTCGACGGTCTTCTCACCCAGTCGCAAGGTCCGGGCGATCTGCGCGTTGGTGCACCCCGCGGCGATGAGCGCGGCCACCTGCCCCTGCCGGTTGGTGAGGTCGGCGACCGAGCCGAGCTGGGTGGGCTCGTCCGCGTGCTGTTCGACGTCGGGCAGGCGCAGGGCGCCCAGCTCGCTTCGGCGGCGCAGCCCCAGGGCACGCAGCGCCGCGGCGACGTAGGTTTCGACCGTCCGTACGCCGAGAAACAGGTGCGCGGCGATCTGGCGGTTCGTCATCCCGGCGGCGGCCAGCGCCGCGACCTCGAGCTGACGGGGTGTCAGCGGCACGGACAGGCGTTCCGTCGCGGACCGCAGCATCGCCACCGCACGAGCCCTGATCGCGGTCGTACGCAACTGCGCGGCGACGGCGTCGAGGGCCGCGAGCTCGCTGAGCGCGTCCTCCCGGTCGCCGCGCACGAGAGCGCCGGCGAGCGTGGACCACCGCGCGCGGACGAGCTCGATCGCCGTCCCGGAAGCCCGCGCGGTGCCGATCGGATCCGCCGGCATGCCGAGCAGGCTCCGCATCCTGGCGAAAGCCGCCTGTTGCGCGTTGGACGTCATGAGCGCGCCGACGTCGTCGACGAACCTCGCCGCACCCGCCCGGTCGCCGTCCGCGAGCGCCGCCTGGAACGCGATCTCGTAGGCGCGGACCCGGTCCTCGTTGACCAGCTGGAGGTCTCGAAGGTCGCCCGCCGCGGTGAGCACGCGCCGCGCGCCGATCGGGTCGCCGAGCTCGGCCAGGCTCGCCGCCATGAGGTGGATCCCGGTGTGCGCGGCGATCGGCCGGCGTGCGCGCCACGTGCTGGTGAGCAGCTCCCGCTCGATCGAGCGCAGGTCGACGGGCTGGGCGCTGATCTCCGACACGAAGCACTCGGTCGCGAGCGCGAACGGCAGCCACGGCGAGTTCGGATCGCGCCGCAGCCCGGGCAGCGCCGCGACGACCAGCTCGCGCGCACGCTCGAACTCGCCGAGGTGCTGCAGCGCGAACGCCTCGAAGAACTCGACGACAGGCACCCACGCCATCAGGCCGTACCGCCGCGCACCCGCGCCGAGGCGCCCGAGATAGTCGGACGACCACGCGCTGTGCTCGCTGAGCGATCCGATGCCGGCGGCGTGAACAGCGAACGGGAGGGCGGCGGCGAACCGGTCACGGTGACGCGCGGCCGCCGACAGCATCGACTCCGCACCCTTGGCGAAGCGCTCCGTCAGCGCCGACTGCTCGGCCCAGGTGTGGCCGGTGCCGGCGCCGTCGACGCAGAGCCGGCCGAAGGCCACCGCGGTCAGCTCCAGGAGCCCGGCCGGGGTGTCGTCGTCGCCAGGTGCGGGGATCGAGAGGTCCAGGCCGGCGAGGCGCCCCTGCCAGACCGACGTCAGCAGCCGCACCGCGCGCACTCCACGGGCACCGCCCCCGCCGCCTCCACGGTGGACATCCGGCGCCGCGCGTCGTCGTCGCGGCCGACGAGCATCTCGTACGTGGCCATCCGCAGCTGGGCGTCGACGTCCTCAGTGCCCGCGCGGAGGATGTCGACCACGCGTGCGAGTGGATGGCGCGTGAGCGCGAGCCGCTCACCGGCCAGCAGCTCGGCGAAGCCACGGCTCCTGGCGGGCCCGGGGGCCGGCGGCTCATCCGCGAAAGGCGTCACGCCCGCAGAAACTAGCGGACCGCCCTGACCAGCGCTGTCAGATGATCGTCACGACGTCCGGCTGCCGGCCGAGCGCGTTGCGGGTTGATGCAAACTCGGCGCACCCCGCCCACAAGACGATCGCCGGGAGGTTCTATCGACCCTCGTAAGCGGCGAACGATCAGGGCGGGAAGGGGACGGCGTCGATGCGGTTTCAGGTTCTGGGACCGCTGGAGGCGTACGCGGACGGCGGGCCCGTCGAGCTGGGCCCGGCCCGGCAACGCACGGTCATGGCCGCGCTGCTGGTGGAGCCGGGCCGATCGGTGAGCCTCGACCAGTCGATGGAGCGCGTCTGGAGAGACCGGCCGCCGCAACGTGCCCGGCTGACACTGCACGGCCACCTTCTGGTCTATCCACGCGCCCAGGTCCTGTACCCGCACCGCGGTGGCGCCACTTCGCGTCTCGGCCTCGGTGAGGCAGCCGGCCTGGTAGGAGGTGCTGACGAGTCCATACAGGACCGGCGTGGCTCCGCCGAACATCGGCGCTCCCGCGTCTCCCTTGCAGAGGCCGCTTTCGGCGATCCGGTAGCTGGCCTGGTCGGCGGTCTGCACGGTGAACGTGTCGTACGCGGGTGTCCCGCTCAACAGCAGGGCCGCCGTCAGGGCGGTGCCGGCAGCGGCACCACGACGCCGCTTCACCACGAAACGCATAGCTGTCCCCCAAGTCGCACACTGGCCTGGTCACTATGCGGCCGGCTGTTTGCCTCTTCCTTGCACGCGAATTGAATCCGCAGCTCAGAGCCGGCTTGTGATCACTGTGAATCTTCGGGCGCCCCAAACATCGACGAACGCCAACACTCCGCTATCGTTCCGTGAGTAATCGATCACGGAGGGCTGCCGGGTGCGGAGGTTCGACTACATCGTCGTCGGCGCGGGGTCCGCGGGCTGTGTACTTGCCAACCGGCTGTCCAAGGATCCCAGCGTCCAGGTGCTGCTGATCGAGGCAGGCGGGCGGGACACCCATCCCCTGATCAAGGTCCCCAAGGGCTTCGCGCAGCTCATGGACAGCAAGCGGACGGCGTGGCAGTTTCCCGTCCGCCCGTTCCACCCGACCGCCCGCCCGGAGGTCTGGCCGCGTGGCCGGACGCTCGGCGGATCCAGCTCGATCAACGGCCTGGTGTACAACCGCGGCCAGCGGGCCGACTACGACGAGCTCGAACGCTTGGGCAACCCGGGCTGGGGCTGGGACACCATCGGTCCAATCTTCACGAAGATGGAGCAGACCGGGCTGTCCGTCTCGGCGGTCACCGGCACCGACTCCGACGGGCTGTGCGAGGAGATGATCGCCGCAGGGGTCAACCTGGGCTGGAGCCACGAGCGGGACCTCAACGCCCACGACGGCGAGCGCATCGGGTACACGATGGCCACGATCCGGAACGGCCGCCGCGTCAGCGCGGCGGCGGCCTTCCTGCACCCGGTGCGGCGCCGGCCCAACCTGACGGTGGCGACGGACACCCTCGCGCTGCGCGTCCTGATCGACAAGGGCAAAGCCACGGGGGTACGCATCGGGCGGCGTGGTCGCACCGCCGACGTCACCGTCTCGCGCGAGGTCATCCTCGCGTGTGGCAGCATCGCCACACCGAGGCTCCTGCAGGTGTCCGGCGTCGGCCCCGCCGACGTGCTCCGGGCTGCCGGTGTCGACGTGGTGCTGGACCGCCCGAACGTCGGTGCCCGGATGCGCGAGCACCGCGTCTTCAAGCTCCAGTTCCGGCTCGCGGAGGACCTCGGCTACAACCGGCGGCTCAACACCCCGTTGCGCCAGGCGACGGCCGGCCTGAAGTACCTGGTCACCCGCGAGGGCCCGATCGCCGCACCGGTGTACGACGTGCTCGCGTTCGTCAAGACCCGCCCCGACCTCGACCGTCCAGACGCCCAACTGTTGATGGCGCCCTTCTCCGCGGGACCGCAGCTGCCCGGAAAGCAGCTGCCCCTGGAACGCGAGCCGGGCGTCAACTGCCTGGGCCACGTGCTGCGACCGGACAGCGAAGGCAGCGTGCGCATCACGTCGTCGGACCCCGAGGCACCGCCCGAGATCGTGCCCAACTACCTGGCGACCGCGCACGACCGGGGCGTCGGCGCGGCGGTCTTCCGCCGCATGCGCGAGCTGTTCGCGACGGAGCCCATCGCCGGGCGGATCACGGCCGAGACACTGCCCGGCAAGGCCGTGCAGGGCGACGACGACATCATCGACGCCGCCCTGGAACGCGGCTACTGCGGGTACCACGCGATCGGCACCTGCGCGATGGGACCGAACGACGACGACGTGGTCGACGGGCAACTTCGGGTGCGCGGTGTGGCCAACCTACGGGTCGTCGACGCCTCTGTGCTGCCCATCATGGTCTCGGGCAACCTCAACGGTCCGGTCATGGCCATCGCCTGGCACGCCTCGGACCTGATCTTGCACTGACGGACCGCTCAGAGGATGCGCGGCACGTTGCCGACCGTCCATCCTGTACCGATCCGCACTCCGCTGGGTGGGCGAGGAGCTGGCTGTCGGCCAGGGTGCCGGTCGACCGCCACGCCCGCAGCTCGCCGCTGGGGTACTGGGCCGCGCCGTCGCTGCGCGCGTCACCGGTGAAGTCACCAGTCGGGCGGCAGGATTACCACCGCAGCCAGTCTTCGCACTCCCATGCGTTCGCGGGGGGCCAGCTCGTCGGTTGCTGACGCGAGCCCCACGTCGCCGGTGTTCGAGACCCGCAGACCCTGGCACGGGGTGCTTGAGGCCGGATTGCACCGCATTGAAATCCGCTGCTCGGGACCGCTGGTACGCGGGAGCGCGGGCTGAGGGGGAAACCCGGCCCGCCTCGACGGGCGGGCCGGGAACCCCACCGGCTACCTGTGCCGGTTTCTGATGCGGATCGGCTCGGAGGCCGCCGACCCCGGGGCGTACCCCGTGGCGCGGGCGGTGACCACGACCCGGATCTGCTGTCCCGCGTCGGCCGGCCGCACGACGTAGATCGGCAGGGTCGCCCCCGGGATGTTGACGCCGTTGCGCTGCCACTGGTAGCTGAACTTCGCGCCCTCGACGGACCACTTGCCGGGAAGCGCGATCAGGCCGAGGTCCAGCAGCGAGATGATGCGCGGCGGCTCGATGTTCCTGATCGGCGCGGGGCCGACGAGCTGGCCGACCCCCAGCGCGCCGTGGTCTGGTACCCCAGGCTGGTCGGGTCGGCCCAGGTCTGGATCGCGGTGCGCACTCCCGCGGCCGCGTCGTTGACCTGGAAGTCGAGCCCGTGGAACGTGGCCGGCCCGCCGTACGTGAGCAGGCTGATCGCCGCCTCGACGACGTAGCCGCCGTCGACCCGGGTGGTCGCGGACCGCAGGCGCGCGGCCTGGGATGCCTCGTCTCCCGTGCCGAACGACACCACGTTGTTGGCGTTGATGCGGATCTGGGTGTCGTCGCCGCGGTACGCGCCGTTCTTGGCGTTGCCGGCGTCCACGAAGAACTCCACCGAGTCCTGCGCCCACGGGTCGGAAGCCGACACGTCGATCACCGGGTCGGCCACCTCGGCCAGGACGTAGAGCGTCTGGTCCTGCCAGAGCGTGCGTACCGTCGCGATCGCACCGCCGTCACCCTCGACGGACTTGGCGGTCGTGACCGCGTTGGCGTCGGCCCACACCTGGTCGACCGTGCCGTCGACCGTCACCGCGCTGCGGGCCTGCCGAACCTCCAAATAGGACAGCTCCTCGACCAGCGAGAGCGTGCCGGTGACGCCCGGACTGTTCCAGCCGACCGTGCTCGCGCCGTCGGTGGCCCGTACGTCCAGGGCGAGCGTGTCGCCCAGCGCCGCTCCGGACAGCGGCAGGTGTGCCACCACGGCGTACCCGCCGTCGCGGGCGGTGACCACGGCGCTCGCGCCACCGGCGGTCGCGCCGTCACGGCCGACGGTGTACGTGGCATCGCCGAGCTCGAACGTCACCGCGTCCGCGGCCTCCACGTCGCCGTCGGTGACGGTGACGTACGCCGTGAGGTGATCGGGTGCCCAGCGCAGCTGGAAGCCGGCCACCTCCTCGACGGGGTGCAGCGGAAGCTTGGACCACTCCAGCGACCTGGTCGCCGCCGCGTCCAGCGGGACCGTGCCCGCGAACACGTTCGCGGTGCGCAGCCGGGGTGGCAGGTCCTGCCCGCCGACCGCGCCGTAGTAGGCCGGCTTCGCCCGCAGCGAGTCGTTGAAGATCAGCGGGGCGCCGTTGGCCGACCGCCAGCTGCGGCCGTCGGTCAGACCCCACACGGTCACGGAGAACATGTCGTCGGCGTACTTGCGGAACACGTTGAACGCGTCCCGGAAGTAGTACCCCTGCTCGATGCGGAGCGCCTCGGTGACCGGCGTGCCGGTCGGCACGTCGAACTCGGTCACCGCCTGCGTGACCGGCATGTCCTCGAACGCCGCGAGCGCGTCGTCGAGGGCGGAGACCGGCATCGAGAGGTTGACGTGGAACTGGTGCCCCACGCCGTCGACCGGAACGCCGCGGGCGAGAAGCCGCTCGACCAGGGCAATGTAGCGGCCCCGCTTGCCGGCCTGCTCGGTGTTGTAGTCGTTGATGAACAGCTTGACCGGGCGGGTCACGCCGTCCGCGGCGTAGACCTCGTTGAACGCCTCCTCGGCGTACTGGAAGGCGAGATCGATGTACTGCTCGCCGAGAATGTTGTACCAGTTGCTGCGGCGCAGGCCGTCGGCGAAGTCGCCGGTGTCGGCGATCACCTCGTTTACCACGTCCCACGCCACCAGCGGGTTGGTGTCGCTGCCGAACGGGCCGTAGGTCTCGCTCATGTGCTCGGCGATGGCGAAGACGTGCGTGCGCAGCCGGTCACGCAGGACCTGCTGGTCGGCCGCCGAGTTCGTCAGCGGCTCGCCGGCCTCGTTCTGGAAGAACCACGCCGGCGTCTGGCTGTGCCAGACCAGCACGTGCCCGTACACCGAAAGGTCGTTCTGCTGCGCGAACCGCATGATCGCCGTGGCCTGCTCGTGCGGGGTGAAGGCGCGCTCCGCGTTGTACCAGGACTCGGGCTTCATGTGGTTTTCGGCCGTGACCTGGTTGAAGTGGCGCAGCAGCAGCTCCGACGGACCGCCGGCGGTCTCGCGGCTGTCGATGGCGACGCCGAGCGGGAAGTCGACGGTCTCGTGGATGCCGGTGAGGTCCTCGATGACCGGGGGCTCGGGCACCCGCACGAGGACGTCGTCGACGAGGAAGGGGCTCGTGTTGCCGGTGGCCCCGTTCTGGTAGCGGGTCTCGAAGTAGAGGAACGCGCTGTCGGCGACCGGCGCGGTGAAGCTCGCCGTCACCTGCGTCCACCCCGTGTTCGTGATCGTGTCGAACCGGGCCAGCGTGCTGAACGACTGGCTGCCGCCCGCGCTGCTCTGCAGGCTCAGCCAGATCTCGTCGGTCGGCTGGTCTTCGGCAAACCGGAGCCAGGCGCTCAGCTCGTACGTCGCGCCGCCCTCGATCTGGCCGGTCACGTCGTGCCCGATGCCGGCGCCCTGGTTTGGCCGGTTCGTCACCAGCGCGGCGGCCGCGCCGCCGTGCGCCACACCGCTGAGCTCCAGCGCCGGCGCGCCCTGGCCGCCGTCGCGCGGCACCCAGCCGTCGAACCCGTCCTCGAAGTCGGTGTCCAGGACCACCGTGCCCGGCTCGGGACCGCCGTCGCCGGGCGCGGTGATGAGGATGTCGTCGACGATCAGCGTATACGGCGCGGCGAGGTTTTCACTACCGATGTAGATCTGGAACTGGGACGGGTCGGTGCCCTCCGGCGCGGTCCAGCTCCCGGTGAGGGTGGTCCAGCCGGCGGCGCTCACCGATCCGTTTCCGATCCAGGTGAAGGCCGGCTTGGCGACGAAACGGACGCCCGGCGTGCCGGCGGTGCCTTCGGGAAGCCGTGCCCGCATCGACAGCGTGTACGTGACGCCGGGCTCGAAGATCCCGGCCGGCGACTGGATGCCTTCGAAGTCGTTGTCGCGGTCGACGATGTGCAGTGCCTTGCCACCCTCGGGCTGGTCAGCCACCTCGAGGGTGACAGAGCCGCTCTGGGTCCAGGTACCGGTCGTGCCGTCCTCGAAGTTGGCGGCGCTGACGGTGACCGTGTCCGCTCCGGCGGCCAGGCCGGCAACGGCGACCGAACCGGTGACGGCCAGACAGACCGCCACTACCGCTCTCAATCTGCGCGAAAACCTATGTTTGCGGCGCATGGGCATGCTCCTAGATCGGGCTTTTTTGGGGCGCACCAACGCCCGGCGTGCCCAGGCACCAGGAGATGGAACGGCCCGCATCTTATCGATGTCCTATGCGGCCGTCGATGCCCGCGGTCCCACCGTCCACTTTGTCCAGATGACATCGAGGAGTGCCGGCGAGCGGAACACTCGCCGGCCTCCGCGCCATGACATGCGGCAAGCCGATCGGCCGATTGACAATGGCACCGACCCCACGAGACTTTGACGTTGGTCGATTAGTTTACGGTCCGGGAGGCAGCACCATGACGGGATCGTCGGCGCGTAGAGCGATCCGGTTCGCGGCGATGGTCGCGGCCGTGCCGCTCGCGGTGGCCATGTCGGGCACCGCGAGCGCCGCGCCGGACGCGGCAACCTCCGACCCGGGCGGCGTGACCTGCGAGTACATCGTGTTCGGCGCCTGGTCCGGCGGCTTCAGCGCCGACCTCAAGATCGTCAACAACGGACCGACGATCAACGGCTGGACGGTCCGCTGGACCGCGCCCGTGCCGACCAGCAACGTGGTCGGCTGGTCGGCGCGGATGACCCAGCAGGGTTCGCAGATCGTCGCGGTCAACATGGTGTGGAACGGCGTGGTGCGCACCGGCGAGACGCGCGCGTTCGGATGGAGCGCCACGGCGCCGTCAGCCGACGTGCCGACCGACATCACCATCAACGGCACGCCTTGCTAGGGCGCGGCCACTGACGTTTCCGGATCCGGCAGGGCCTGGTCGCCGGGAGACCGGCGAACCACAGTGGACACCGCACTAGCCGAGTCGTCCTCGCACCCGCTCGGTCTCCGGCACGCCCAGCGCCGCGTAGATCTCCAGCGCCCGCCGCCACCACGCGCACGCCTCCTCGCGCTCGCCGAGCAGGTCGAGTGCTTCGGCGCCGCCGTCCAGAGCGCGCGCCAGCTCGAACCGCTCGCCGGCCGCCTCCGCAAGGTCGGCCGCGGCCCTGTGGTGGCCCAGCGCCGCCTCCAGCTCCCTCAGCGCCCGCAGTGTCTCGCCGAGCGTGTTGAGCGTTTCGATCTCCAGGCCGCGGTCACCGGTCGTCCGGCTGATCGCCAGCGCCCGGTGCAGGTGGTCGCGCGCCTCGTCGAGCCGCCCCTGCCGCCGGTGCACCGCACCGATCGTGCCCAACGCGCTGCCCTCACCGCCGCGGTCACCGGACTCGCGGCAGTGCGCGAGCGCCCGCCCCAGGTGGGCCAGAGCGTCGTCGTGGCGGCCGAGGAGGCTCTCGACCGCGGCGAGGTTGCCCAGCGCGTACCCCTCGAGGCGCCGGTCGCCCACCGCCACGAAGAGTTCGGCCGCCCGGCGCTGGTGTTCGGCCGCCTCGGCGTACCACCCAAGCCGCCTGAACAAGGTGCCGAGGTTGACAAGCTGCGAGCCCTCGCCGTGCCGGTTGCCGGTGCGCCGGTAGCCGGCCAGTGCCTCGGTGAGGTGAGCTTTCGCCTCCCGGTAGTCGCCGAGCCGCTCGTGGACCAGCGCGAGCCGCGCGAACGCCCGCGCCCGCCCTTCCGGATCGTCGAGCTCCTCGTATCCCGAGATGGCGCGCTCGAAGTGCGCCCGTGCCTGCTTGTGGTTGCCCAGCCACCAGTGGATGCCACCAAGGTTCGTGAGCACCGCCGGAAGGCCGCACGCCACACCCGACCCGCCCTGTGCGAGAGCCGCCGAGAGGGCCGCTTCGTGTACCGCGAGCGCCTCCTGGTAGTGACCGCCCACCTCGAAATGGCGCCACAGGATCCGGGACAGCTCGACGCTGTACCGCCCCCAGCCGTGCGCGGCCGCGTGCCCGGCCACCGCGACGAGGTTGGAGCGCTCATCGTCGAGCCAGGCGGTGGCGGCGACCGGCTCGTCCAGCACCGGCCGTGGCGTACGTGGCGGCGCGACCGCGGGCCGCCCCCGCCGTTCGTGCGGGAAGAGGGCGTCCATCGCGGCGCCCGCGGCGCCCAGGTAATGGTCGAACAGCCGGGTCAGGGCCGCCTCCGGCTCAGCGCAGTTGGCCGCGTGCTCCACGGCGTAGGCACGCAGCAGGTCGTGCATCCGGTACATGGCGGCGCCGGCCGGCTCGACAAGGTGTGCCCGGCCGAGTTCGGCGAGCAGCAGCCGCGCCTCGGCGAGGCCGGTGTCGGCCAGCGCGGCCACCGCGTACGCGTCCACCTCCCGCCCGGGGTGCAGGCCGAGCCGGGCGAACGCCTCCCGGCCGGACGGGGAGAGGTGGCGGTAGGACCACGAGAACGCGGAGCGGGCCGCGGTGCGCGGGTCACCGGCCGCGTCGAGCAGGTCGAGCCGCGCCTGCTCGTCGTGCAGATCCGTGGCGAGGTCGGCGAGGGGCATCCCGGGGTGGGTGGTCGCGAACTCGGCGGCGATCCGCAGCGCCAGCGGCAGGTGGGCGCAGCGTCCGGACAGCGCCGTCGCGGCCGCCGGGTCCGCGTCGACCCGGGCGCCGACGAGGGTACGCAGCAGGTCGACCGCCTCCGCGTCGGTGAGTGCGCCGAGGTCCAACCGGCGCGCTCCGTCGCGCGCCACCAGGCCCGCCAGCGAGTCGCGGCTGGTCACCACGGCCAGGCATGAGGGGGTACCGGGAAGCAGCGGCCGGACATGGTCGGCGCTCGCGGCGTTGTCGAGCACCACGAGCACCCGCCGGTCGGCGAGGACCGTCCTGAACTGCGCCGCACGCTCGTCCGGTTCGCCGGCGATCTCCCCGGCCTCGACGCCGAGCCGCCGCAGAAACCCGGCGAGCGCGTCGGCCGGCGCGACCGGCGGACCGGGATCGTAGCCGCGCAGGTCGACGTAGAGCTGGCCGTCGGGGAAGCGGCCGGCGACCCGGTGCGCCCAGTGCACGACAAGGGCTGTCTTGCCCACCCCGGCCGTGCCGGTCACCGCCGCGAGACGGGCGTCGCCACCGACGAACGCGTCGAGCGCGGCCAGCTGCGCCGCCCGGCCGGTGAAGCCGAACACGTCGGCCGGCAGCTGCCGCGGTACCCCGGGAGACCCGCCGCGGCGCCGCTCCTCCTCGACCCGGTCCCGCACGGTGGCCAGCGCGCCCTGTTCGGCCGGGGTCGCGCCGAACAGGCGGATCAGCGCGTCGAACCGCCCGGTGGGCGGCAGGATCCGGCCGGTGAGATATTCGCCGATGATGCCGCGCGACCACCCGGTGGCGGCGGCAAGCTCCCGGTAGGTCAGCTCGGCGCCGCCGGTACGGCGGGCGTGCCGGCGGCGCAGCGCGCGAAGAACCCGGGCGAGGTCGTCCAAAGTACGTGGCTCGACCTCGCCCCACAGGTTCAGCGAATAGACACGGCGGTCAATGGATAGAGCGTACGCATCACGCGGCCGGGCAGGGCAGCCCGTCGACGGTGAAGCCGCTCGGTGGGACGGCCGCCACCCCGCCGCCGGAGAAGCCGACGGTGATCTGGCCGCCGGGTCCGATCCGGGCCGAGTAGGCCAGCGGGGTGAGCATGCCGCTGTCGCCGTCCCGGGTCAGTGCGCCGTTGAACGCGCTGCCCGCCGCCATCGTCGCCGGCAACGTGAACCGGATCGTCCAGCCGGTGGTGGCGACCGCTGTCGTGTTGACGAGCGTGACGTTGGCGACGAACGACCGCCCCGTGCCGTAGGAGATGACCTGGGTCCGGCAGGTCATCGTCGCGGTGAGCGCGAGGGTCGTGAAGCTGACCGGGTCCGAGCGCACGGACTGGTTGCCGTTCGCGTCAAAGGCGATGACCGCGAACGTGTACGTGGTGCTCGGGCTCAGCCCGTACATGGTCTGGAACCGTTCGCCCCACCCGACCGTGCGGATCGTGGTGAAGGCGCCCCCGATGAGTTGCTGCAGGTGGTACCCGGTGACCCGGACGTTGTCGGTGGCCTCGCCCCAGAAGACGGTGGCCACGGTGGTGGTGAGGCTGACGCCGTTGGACAGCGGCGTCGGCGGCTTCGCCGGCGGCACCGCGTCGGGCGCGGCCAGCGTGGTGAACGTGACCGGCGCGGAGTACGCGCTGCGCGTGTTGTCCAACCCTTCGTGCGGCAGGGAGTAGACCCGGAACGTGTACGTGGTGGCCCGGCTGAGCCCGCTCAGCACGAGGTGGCCGGACGATGCGCGGGTGTACTCCCGCCACGCCCCGTTGACGTTGCGCTCGACCACGTCCTGTGCGGCGAGGCCGTCACTCAGCCAGTCCAGCTCGGCGCTGGTGTCCGCGACGTAGAGCGCCTTGAGGTTGGTCGGCGTGGCGAGTGGGGTGGCGGCGTGGGCGGGTGCCGGTGCCAGTGCGGAGGCCAGCACGACGACCAGCACCGGTACGGCGGCGCGGGCGAGGCGGCGGAGCACGGAAACCTCCTAAGGTCGATCGATGGCCGCCAGTGCGAACGGGCGCCCAGGCCCGAATGATCCGTCGATCCGCGCGCCCGCCGGCGCGATGCTGGACGTGATTGGACACCGTTGGACGCCTGCTCTGGCAGGATCCGAGGCATGACCGGAATTCCCGCACGACTGTCGATAGTCACGCTGGGCGCCCGGGACATGGGCGCGCTCCGCGGCTTCTACCGGACGCTTGGTTGGCAGGAAATGCCCGGCGCCGACGACACCTGGGCCGGCTTCCTGCTCGGCGGCGTACTGCTGGCGCTGGCCCCGATGGGTGACGTCACCGACGAGGCCGCACCCGGCAGCCCTCAACCGACCGGCTGGTCGGGCGTCACCCTCGCCTGCACCGTCGACACCCGCGACGACGTCGACCGGGTCTTCACCGCAGCCGTGGCCGCGGGCGCCACCCCGGTCGCCGCCGCGACCGATCGGTCCTGGGGCGGCCGCTCGGCGTTCATCGCCGATCCCGAGGGCAACCGGTGGGAGATCACCTGGGGCCCCGAGGCCGCCTTCGACGAGCGCGGCGCCCTGCTTACCTGGGGCTGACGAGGTCAGTCGCCCGCCGCCGCCGGCCGGATGACCGCGACCGGGCACGAGGCGTGGTGCAGCACCGACTGGCTGGTCGACCCGAGCAGCAGCCCGGCGAACCCACCGTGGCCGCGAGACCCGACCACGACCATGGCGGGGCGCTCATCGGCGGCCAGCAGCGCGTCGGCGGCGTTGGCCTCGACGGTCCGCGCCTCGACCGGCAGGTCCGGGTAGCGCTCCCGGCCGGGCCGCAGCGCGCCGGCGAGCACCTGCTGGGCGGCCTGCTCGTACCGCTCCCGGTTGTAGCCGCTGCTCAACATCGCGGCCGCTTCGGCCGGTCCGGTCGGCAGTGGGACGCTCCAGGCGTGTACCGCCACCAGCCGGGCGCCGAGCCGGCTGGCCTCGGCGAACGCGAACGCCACAGCCGCGTTCGAGGGCTCGGATCCGTCGACGCCGACGACGACCGCGCCATCGGAGGGCGCTTGGCCGCGGACCACCACGGTCGGGCAGTGGGCGTGCGTGGCCAGCTGGGAGCTGACCGAGCCGAGCAGTAGCCCGGCGAACCCGCCGTGGCCGCGCGAGCCGACCACCACCAGGTCGGCTTTCGTCGAGGCGTCCACCAGCACCGCGGAGGCACCGCCGGGCTCCAGGTCGGTGGTAACCGCGGCAGCGTCCACCCGGTCCCCGGCGACCTGGCGCGCAGCCTTCAGGACGGCCTCACCCGCGCGGAGGTAGTCCGCGAGATCGCCCTCCGACGCGGGATCGGCCGCGAAGAACGGGATCGCCGGTACCGCCATCGGCGCGGGATGAGCGTGGACGAGTCGCAGCCGCCCGCCGTGGTGCTGGACCCGGGCAGCGGCCCACCGGACCGCCGCGTCCGACTCGACGGAACCGTCGACGCCGACAACAACAAGATCGGACATCGCCACCTACAAGTGCTTAACCGAGGTCGGCCAACTGGCCGCGCAGTTTGACCAACGCCTTGCTCAGCAGCCGGGACACGTGCATCTGCGACACGCCGATCTGCTCGGCGATCTGGCTCTGGGTGAGGTTGCCGTAGAACCGCAGGATCACGATCTTCTGCTCGCGCGGGTCGAGTGTCGCCAGCGCGGGCTCCAGCGCGACCTTCAGCTCCGCCTGCGCGAACTCGGGGTCCGCCTCGCCCAGCATGTCGCCGAGCTCGGAGCCGCTGTCGGAGGACATCGGCGTGGACAGCGACACGCTGTTGTACGCGCGGGCGCCTTCCAGCCCTTCCAGAACCTCTTCCTCGGTGATGTTCAGGTGGGCGGCGACGTCCGCGACCGTCGGCGAGCGGCCCAGGCTGTGCGACAGGACGGTGTTGGCCTCGGAGATGGCCAGCCGCAGCTCCTGCAGCCGCCGCGGCACCCGCACACCCCAGGTCCGGTCCCGGAAGTGGCGCTTGATCTCGCCGATGATGGTGGGGATCGCGTAGCCCACGAAGTCGACACCGCGCTCGGGGTCGAACCGGTCGACGGCCTTGATAAGACCGATCATCGCGGTCTGGACCAGGTCGTCGAGGGGCTCGCCGCGGCCGTGGTAGCGGTTGGCCAGGTGCTGGGCCAGCGGCGCGAACGCGTTGATCGTCTGCTCCCGCAGGGCAGGCCGCGACGGGTGGCCGGCGGGCAGCGCCGACATGGCCGCCAACAGGTCCGCGCCTTCGCTGCGCGGCTTCGGCTCCTTGACCGCGCTGGCCGGGGCAGCGGTGGTGGCGGAAGGGGAAAGAAGGGTGTCAGTCACGGTGGGTCCTCCCATAGTGGCGTCCCTCGTTTCCGGGGTGCCGGTCACCTTGATCACCCTCACGGTAGACCATTCAGCCACTCGAAGGGTAGCCGAAAGGCTGAGTATTTTAACAGACTAAAGCATGGAAAACCGCGCAGATCGCCCAACGGTTGTTCGGTAGGGTCTCGGCCATGCGGTACGGCGCGCATCTACCGTTGATCGACTTCGAGGATCAGGGCTGGCAGCCGCGAGCTTTGGCCTCCTACGCGGCCGCGGCGAGGCACCTGGGGTACGCGTGCGTCACCGCCAACGACCACCTTGTCTTCCAGCGGCCCTGGCTGGACGGCCTCGTCGCCCTGGCGGCGGTGGTGGAGGCCAGCGGCGACCTGGAGCTGGCCACCTCGGTGGCGCTGCCGGTCGTGCGCGGGCCGGTGGCGTTGGCCAAGGCGGCCGCCGCGCTGGACGTCGTGTCCGGCGGCCGGCTCGTCCTCGGGGTGGGGCCGGGCTCGTCCGCGCACGACTACGAGGCCGCCGGCGTGCCGTTCGGCGAGCGGTGGCCGCGCTTCGAGGAGTCGATCCAGGTCCTGCGGGCCTGCCTGACGGACGGCGCGCCGTTCGAGGGCCGTTTCTACGCGGGCGGGCCACCGCTGCGGCCGCGCCCGCCGCGAGTGGACGGACCGCCGATCTGGGTCGCCAGCTGGGGCTCGGACGCCGGCCTGAGACGCGTCGCGCGCCTGGGCGACGGCTGGGTCGCCTCGGCGTACAACACGACGCCGGCACGGATCGTGGACGCGCGCGCGAAGCTGGCCGCCGCGCTCGAACGGGACGGCAGGAGCCTCGACCGTTTCCCGTGCGCGCTGGCCACGATGTGGACCTACGTCACGGACGACAGCCGCGCCCGCGACACGCGGCTGGCAGAGCTGGCGGCGATGCTGAACCGGCCGGTGGAGCAGCTGTCCGGCCGCGTGCTGGTGGGCCCGGCGGAGAGCTGCGCCGCCCTCGTACGGCGGTACGCCGAGGCCGGTGTCGACCGGATGTTCATCTGGCCGTTGGCCGACGCCGAGGTGCAGCTGGCCCGCTTCATGCGGGACGTCGTGCCCCTGGTCTGACGCCAGCCCGGCTGCTGGGTCGGGTTCTACGATCGGGCAATGCCCTCGCGGCGAAGGGCATCCGCGATCACATCCGCGTGAAGGTCGACGTGACGTCCCGGAAGGTGCCGTGCTCGGCGGAGTCGTGGATTGCGGTCATGACGTCGACGATGTGTGCGGCGAGGTCGCCGTTTGCGTGGTGTGGGCGATTGGTGCGGATGCCGACGGCCATGTCGCAGATGCCGATGCCGCGTCCGTCGGTTGGGGAGTCCGGTGTGGGGATGGTGGTCCAGTCGCTGTCGCTGGTGGCGCGTAGGCGTACCGGGCCGGTGAAGGTGTTGGGGTTGGGTGCGGCGAGGGTGGCTTCGGTGCCGGTGATTTCGAAGAAGTCCTGGCGGGGCAGGGTCGCGTCGAAGCTGAACACGACGGTGGCGACCGGGCCGGAGGCGTACTCGATGAGGGCGGTGACGTGGGTGGGCACGGTGACCGGGAAGCGTTGGCCGGTGCGGGGGCCGGCGCCGATGACGCGTTCGGGGAATCCGGTGCGGTTGAGCGCGGCGACTCGGGTGACGGGTCCGAAGAGGGCGGCGAGGGCGGTCAGGTAGTACGGCCCCATGTCGAACAGCGGACCGCCGCCGGCCTGGAAGAGGAACTCCGGATCGGGGTGCCAGCGATGGGGTCCGGGGCCTTGCTCGAGGACGATCGCGGACAGTGGTGTGCCGATCCGCCCGTCCGCGACCGCCTGGCAGGTGGTCTGCATGCCCGCGCCGAGGAAGGTGTCGGGCGCGCCGCCGGTGCGGACGCCGGCGGCCTGCGCCGCGGCGAGCACGGTGCTGGCCTCCGTCGGGGTGAGGGCAAAAGGCTTTTCGGTGTACACGTGTTTGCCTTCGGCGATCGCGGCGAGTGCCACGGGTGCGTGTGCGGCTGGCACGGTCAGGTTGACGACGAGTTCGACCTCGTCGTGGGCGAGCACGGTGTCCAGGTCGCCGTGGACGGGGACGCCGTAGCGGGCGGCGGCGCTGGCCGCGCGGGCCGGGTCGAGGTCGGCGCAGGCGACGACGCGCACCTCCGGCCGGTTTGCGAGCGTGGCCAGGTATTGGTGGCTGATCGTGCCGCAGCCCACGACGGCCACACCGACCGGGTTTACCGCCATGCCTACCTACCTGCCTCACGGTCGCTCGTGGGTTGCGGCACCCCCAGGGCGGGCCGCGGCCGTTGACAACATTAACTTCGCCCGAAGAGGTGATCGATCCCATCGACTACGCCTGCGTCGAGTCGTACCCGATGCGCAACACAGTGCGTCCGTACGTCGAACAGACCGTCGACGAGCTCGCGGTCGCCGACATCCGCGCCGACGTCAGGTTCACTGTGGACAATGTCCGGATGCTGTACCTGCCGGCGACCCGGAGTCAGTACGAAAAGACAAACCGGCGTGCGGCTCACGCCGTACGCCGGTTTCCGCGCACGCATTTACGCAGAGACCTTGACGTTCGTCGATTGATGGGCCATCTTTCTGCCATGTTTGGCGCGCTCTCACGTCCCACTCGACGCCTTCTCCTGGGCCTCGTGGCCACGGTCACCCCGGCCGCGCTCCTCGGGGCGGTCCTCGCCGTCCCCAACGCCGGCGCCAGTGCCACACCGCTGGCCGTCCTGAGCACCGCCCCGCCCTCGACCGTCCCGCCCTCCACGCCGTCCACGTCGCCGTTTCCGCCGAACCCGCCGACCAACCTGACCGCGACAAGCGTCAGCCGATTTTCGATCACGCTCAGCTGGACCGCCGCGCGACCCGGCTGCTGCCCGGTCACGGGGTATCGGATCTCCTACATCGAGGCGTTCTACGACGTCGGCAGCAGCATGACCGTCGGCAACGTCACCACGGCCACGCTGACGGTCAAGTCCGGTACTGAGTACCTGATATATGTGACGGCGGTGGACTCCCAGGGACGTACGTCGTCGCTCTCGCCGCCGTTGAAGGTCGTCACGCCGGTGACCGACACCGGTCCCGACACCACGCCACCCGCGGCGCCGACCGGGCTGGTGGCCAACGACGTCACCGGCGCGAGCGCCGCGCTGAGCTGGTCGCCGTCGACCGACAACGTGGGCGTGACCGCGTACAACGTGTACCGGTTCGACGGCGTTTTCATCTCCTCGCTGCTCGCCACGGTCACGGGCACCAGCTACACCGTCGCGCTGGAGTCACGGCGCTTCGACTACTACGTCCGTGCCCGCGACGCCGTGGGCAACGTGTCGATCGCGTCCAACGTGGTCACCCTGACCGGCACAGGAACGTCACCACCGTCGGTGACCACCGCACCGCCGGTCTCGCCCACCTCGTCCAACCCGCCGAACAGCACCTGCCTGGTGCGGTACGACGTGGAGGCGACCTGGACCGGTGGGTTCGTGGCCAGGGTGACCGTCGCCAACACCTCGCCGGCGCCGGTCAACGGCTGGATCCTCACCTTCACCTTCGGCGGCGACCAGCGCATCCGCAGCGCGTGGAGCGCCCAGTACACCCAGACCGGAGCCGACGTGACGGCGCACTACATGGACTGGAACCGGACGATCTCGGCCGGCGGCAGCGTCTCCTTCGGCATGCACGGCTCCTGGTCGGCGAGCAACGCGGCACCGTCGACGTTCGCCCTGAACGGCTCCCCCTGCCGCGCGATCATCGAGTAGGTCCCGAGGACAACAGGCGCCCTCCCGAAGACCATTCGGGAGGGCGCCTCCGTTCGTCCGTAAGGTGTCGGGCGAGTCGTGTGCGGATTGGACGGCGCGGCGGTGACAATCGCCGGATGAACGCCGTCGCTCAGTTCGCCGCCGTGGTCGCGGGGCTGATCCACGTCATGATCTTCGCCATGGAGAGCCTGCTGTTCACCCGGCCGGCCGCGCACCGCAGGTTCGGTGTGCGGGCCGATGATGTGGCGGCGGTCCGGCCGTGGGCGTTCAACCAGGGTTTCTACAACCTGTTCCTGGCGGCCGGCGCGCTGGGAGGGCTGTTCGTCCTCTGGGGCGGCGCTGAGTCGGCGGGGCGGGCGGTGGTGGTCTTCGCCTGCGCCAGCATGCTCGCCGCCGCGCTCGTGCTGCTGGCCACCAACCTCCGGATGGCCTCCGCCGCGGCCGTGCAGGGACTGGCGCCGCTGGTCGCCCTCGCGTTCGTCGTGTTCGGCTGAGCGCCCGTCCGTCAAGGAAGAAAGGGGGCGCGCCGCCTCCGGCTCTCAGTACGTGAAGGTCCAGAGGAACCAGTACGAGTAGCGCTGCTCGCAGTAGTACCAGTCCCACGAGCCAGCCGCCGCACCCTCGAAGCCGTAGTTGTTGCAGAACGAGTAGTCGAAATAGACACCGCGCAGCACGCCGCCCGGCGGGTCCGCGGCGGCCGGGGTGGCGCCGAGCCCGACAATGCCACCCAGTGCGAGCGTCGCCGCCACGGCCAGCGTCGCCAATCTACGTCCGCGCATGAAGCCTCCCTCGCGAGCGTCCACAGTGCACGGCGACTTTCCGTCGAGCCGGGCACCAGGACATCGAAGTCTGTAAAAATAAGGCTCACATGGGCCAGACGCGGCGCGGCTCCCGACAACGGCCAATGCCGCCGCGATGATCCGCCAGCACGCGCTCGGACGAACGGGCATTCATCCTTGTCAATAGCTGAATGCGCGAGCCGCGAAAAGACGGGCGGGCCCGGTTTTGTGCCGGGCCCGCCTGTGTGGGTGGTGTTTAGCGTTGGAGGGTGAGGAGGCCGGGGCGGTAGGGGAGTAGGCCGTAGTCGCCGCCGGAGTTGGGGGAGCGTCCTTGGTAGAGCAGTCGGAGGTTGCAGGGGTCGATGGTCATGGTTTGGTCGGCGTTGGTGCGGATGAGTTCGCCGTGGCTGATGTCGTTGGTCCAGGTGGCGCCGCTGTTGGCTTTGCCGGCGAAGGGGTTGTTTTCGGTGGTGGCTTGGGGGGTCCAGGTGCCGCCGAGGTTGGTGGCGGTGAAGGAGCGGAAGTAGCGGCCTTGGGAGCCGATGGCTTCGACGATCATGAGGTAGAGGTTTTGGTTTTGGATTTTGTAGACCTGGACGGCTTCGAAGAGGTTGTTGGTGCTGTCGGTCATGATCGTGGTGTAGTTGCTGCCGAAGCTGCCGGGGAAGTTGCCGATGGGCATGCTGGCGCGGTAGATGCGGCCGTTGTCGCCGGCGAAGAACAGGTACATGTTTTGGCTGTCGCCGATGAGTGCTTGGTCGATGGGTCCGGTGCTGGAGTTGGAGATGCTGCCGGAGAAGAGGGTTTGGTGTGCTGACCAGGAGTTGACGTTGGTGGGGTCGGTGGAGGTGCGGTAGGAGAAGGCGGGGCCGCCCCATTGGTAGGCCAGGACCCACAGGTTGCGGGGGGCGAAGTAGAACAGTGAGGGTGCGACCGCGGAGAACGGCATCTGGTTTTGGCTGGCCGAGCCCATCTCGGAGAAGTTGGTGAACAGGCCGAAGTTCATCGACCCCCACGAGGTGCCGGTGTCATGGGTGGTGGCGTAGACCAGCTGCCGACCGTTGTACGGCGCGTGCGTGAAGTCCTTCAACGACACCCACCCGGACCGCGGGTTCGCCAACACACCCGACGACGACCACCGGTAACTCGACGGCAGCGAACACCCATTCGGCGGCGGCGTCGTCGGTCCTGTGGTCGGATTCGTCGGCGTCGTCCCGCCCATGCGGACCAGCTGCCACTGCTGGTTGGTGCCGCCCCAGTCGCGGTACTGCACGACGTTCGCACCGTCGTTGGTCGCGGCGCCCTGCACCTCGACCGCCTTGCTGCTGTTGCGGTTGATCAGCCGGACGTAGCCGCCGTCCGAGTCGGCGAGGCGGAACTGCTGGTTGGTGCCGTTGGTGTCGGACCACTGCACGATCGCGCCGCCGTCGGCGGTCGACCAGTTGTACACGTCGAGCACCTTGCCCGAATGGCGGGACTTGAGCCGGTAGTAGCCGCTTCCGGAGTCGACGAACTGCCACTGCTGCTGGGCGCCGTCGTTGCGCGTCCACTGCGTGATCCGCGCGCCGTCGTTGGTGGCCAGGTTGTACAGGTCCAACGCCTTGCCACTGTTTCGATTCACCAGCACGTACCACGCGGTGGTGTCCACCGTGGCCGCCGACGCAGACGTCGCGGCGACCGTGATCACGCCGCCGCCCACGACCACCGCGGCAGCGACGGCGGCTAAACCAGACCGCCATCCGCGCCGCCACCTCGCATTGCGCGCAGACCCAACCGGCATAGCGTCTCTCCTTTCGAGCATCTGGGACCGTGCCGTGGGGCGCGTCGCTGGCGGCGCGGACACCGGCGACCTGTCACGACTTGTTAGCGTTAACAGTTCCTCAACGGCGGGGTTCAGGAATGAACTTGTAGGACTGACAGCGACTGTGAACGATAACAGTGACATCCGTCAAGATGTAACGGGAATGTTTCGGAAGAAGTCTCGGCCCGGCGCCGTCAAGCTAAACCGATCCGGCACAAGGCTTCGGCGTCCGGTTCGAGCTGCGCAAACCGCCGCGGCACGGGGTGCCACGGACTGCGGCGGGACACCTACCGCAAGCCTTACGGGAGGCTCAGCGCCGCGGCACCGGACCGGTGCTGGAGCGCAACGAGACCGGCGGGATGTACAGCCGGTGTCGCCGCGCCGCCCCCGGCGTGGCGATGCTCTCCAGCAGCAACGTCACCGCCTCGGTGCCCATCTCCACGATCGGGACGTCCGCGGCGGTCAGGGGCGGGCGGAAGTCTTCGGCCCAGTGCCTCGCGGCAACGCCGGTGATGGAGAAGTCACGCGGCACGACCAGCCCGGCCGCGTCCAACGCCCGCTGCATGCCGGGCAGAGCCGCCTCGTTGACCGTCGCGATCGCGGTCAGCTCCGGATGCGCGGCCAGCAACTGCTCGACACACGCCTCCCCCGCCGCGGCGTCGTCGCCGCAGCACACCTCGACGCCGGTGAGTCCCCGGTCGGCCACGGCCGCGGTGAAGCCGGCGAGGGCGCGATGGCCCGGCCCGTACCCGGCGGCGACAAGCTCGGCCGACCGGTTCACCAGGGCGACGTGCCGGTGCCCGAGGTCGGCCAGGTGCTCGACACAGCGGGCGATCAGGCCCGCGTAGTCGACATCGACCCACGCCGTGTCGTGCGGATCTGCGGTACGGCCGATGGTGACGAACGGCAGCCCGGTCTGCTGCAGGCGACTCACGCGGTCGTCCTCCAGCCGGATCTCCATCAGGATCACGCCGTCGACCCGCCGGCCACTGACGATCCGCTCGAACGACCGATCGTGGTCTCCGCCCGACGGCGAGAGCAGCACGTCGAGGTCGACGCGCGCGGCCGCCTCCACCACGCTGGCCACGAACCCGAGCTGCATGTCGGTCAGCCGCTGGCTGGCCGGCGGGATGACAAGCCCGAGCGTGTGGGTGCGTCCCTCCCGAAGGGCGCGGGCGCTGGCGTTGGGGCGGTAGCCCAGCTCGTCGATGACGGCTTGAATCCGCTGCCGGGTCCCTTCGGACACCGCCCGCTTGCCGCTGAGCACGTACGAGACGGTGCTGCGCGACACGCCCGCCCGGCGAGCGATCTCCCCGATGTTCATCCCACTCCCGGCCCTCGAACCGATTCGCCCGCCCATTCTAGTGAGGGGTCGTCCGGCGCCGCTCGTGCGCGGCGGCGAGGATGAGGTAGCTGCTGGCGGTCCAGGTGTACGCACGATCGCGCAGGCCGGCGCCCGTTTCGGCGTCGAAGTTCTCGGCGAAGCCCGACTTTTCGCACAGCGCCCGGAAGCGCTGGCTGACCTCGTCGGCGAGCGTGGTGTACCCCGCGCGCCGCAGGCCATCCTCGATCAGCACGGTCGAGGGTGCCCAGATCGGGCCGCGCCAGTAGCCGTCGGCGGTGTAGTGGCACGAGTCGAGCGGCTCGGTGGCCAGGCCGTGCGCGGTCAAATGGGTCTCGATGCGGGCGGCGAGCGCGGCGGCGACCGGGCCGGGCAGGTCGTCCCCGAGCACGATCGGCATGAGGTCGAGCAGGCTCGTGCTGGCGTGACGCTGTCCCGTGCGGGCACCGCGGGCGTCGAACCGGTCTCCGGTCCACAGCTGGTCGAGCAGGGCGGCGCGGATCTGCTCGGCCGCCTGGCTCCACCGGGTGTTCGGTTGGTCAAGCTCCGCGGCCAGGTCGGCCAGGCAGCGCAGCTGCACGACGAGGAACGCGGCGAGGTCGGCTGTCTCGATGACCCGGTCGCCGTCGAAGGTGGTGGCGTTGTCCCAGCCGCTGTCGTTGCCGTGCTGGTAGTGCGGCAGCTCGTGGCCGGGCACCCGGCGGGCGGTCAGCCAGAACCCGGTCCACCGGGCCAGCCGCTCGTAGGTCTCGGTGAGGGCCGCCCGGTCCACGGGCGGGTCGAGGCGCTGCCGGAGATGCCGCAGCGCCCAGCCGTGGATGGGTGGCTTGACGTAGTTGTAGAGGATCTCCGAGTGGGTCACCGAGTCGGGCAGCGCGCCGGCCGGATCCTGGTGGTCGAAGGGCAGCTGAAACTGGTGCCACGCCAGCTCGGGGTCACCCGCGGCCAGGGCGATGGCGTTGAAGCAGTGATCCCAGCTCCAGACCTTGTCCATCCAGTGTTTGGACATCAGCACGGCCGGCCGGGTGACGAAACCGGCGGGCGCGACGGTGGCGGACCACAGCACGTAGGCGGCCAGCTCGGCGGCCGGTGTCTGTGCCGTGCGCCAGGGCGCGACAGCGTCGACGAAGCCGGCGAAGTCCGCGGCGGCGTGGCGGTGAAGCTCGTCGAACGGGACGTTCTCGGCGTACGGGAGCCGAGCGGTCTGGTACTCCTCGATGGCGATCTCCCACGCTCGCCCGGCGTTCAGTGTCAGGGATCGCGGTGCGGCACCCAGCGCTTCGACACCCTCGGCCCGGTCGAGGTCGCCGCGCAGCACGGTGACGCGGTACCGGCGGCCGGTCTCGTAGGACGTGAACACGTGCGAGCCGTCGACCGGATCGCAGTAGAGGTAGGTACCGCTGAAGGGGGTGAGCGTGCCGGCGGCAGCTTCCACGCGCATGCCGAGTCCGTCGCCGCGCAGGCGGACGGTGTCCGGGCCGTCGTAGACGAGCTCGACGCGGCCACCGTCGTGGCGCCAGGTCAGCAGCGCGGGTGTGGCGACGGCGGTGGCGGGCGCCGACGGCGTGAACCGGAGGATCGCGTGCAGCCCGGTCTGGTGCGAGACAAGGTGCAGGTCGTCGGCGTACGTTTTCTCGGCTACCACCGGGGAGACGTTGAGCCAGGATCCGCGGTAGCTGAACGGGATGTCCTGGAGCGAGAACGCCGGACCGGATGGGGCGACGGTCATGGGTGGCAGCTGCCTTTCCTCGTACACGATGGGTCAGTCCTTGACGGCGCCGGCGGTGACACCGGCGGCGACGTACCGCTGGGCCAGGACCAGCAGGATGGTGGCGGGGACGGAGGCGACGACCGCGGTGGCCATGATGGCGTTCCACTGCTGGTTGTTGTTTCCGATGTAGTGGTAGATGCCGAGGGTGATCGGCTGATGATCGCCTCCTCCGTCCAATGTGGAGGCGAAGATGAAGTCGGACCAGGCCCACAGGAAGGCGAACAGCGAGACGGTGACGACCGCGTTCCGGCTGACCGGCAGCACGACCGACCAGAAGGCGCGCAGCCGGCCGGCACCGTCGATGACGGCGGCCTGCATCAGCTCGTCCGGGATCCCGGACATGAAGGCGGTGAAGATGAGTACGGCAAACGGCACCGCCAGCGTGGAGTCGGCCAGGATCAGGCCGGGCACCGAGTTGAGCACGCCCAGGTTGAGGTAGATGGCGTAGAAGCCCATCGCCATGATGATGCCCGGGATCATCTGCGCGATCAGCAGAACGAAGCTGAAAGCCCCGCCGCCGACCGGCCGCAGCTTGGCCAGCGCAAACCCGGCCGGGGCGGCGAGCGCCACGGTGAGGGCGACCGTGCCGAGGCCGATCAGCAGGCTGGTGCCGAGGTAGGGCAGCTGCTGGTCGAGCACCGCCCGATAGCCCTCCAGCGTGCCCCGCAGGGGCACCAGGTGTGGCGGGTCGGCGCGCATGTCCTGGTCGCGGGTCAACGACACGTTGACCATCCAGTACACCGGGAAAAGCATCACGGCGGTCAGCGCCAGCCCGACGGCTGTCTTCAGCAGGCGCTTCATGCCCACTGCCTTCGCTGGAGCCGGATGTAGACGAGCCCGGCGGTGAGGGCCATGACGATGAGCAGGTTTCCGACCGCGGCGCCGGGCCCGAAGGACGGCAGCAGGCTGCCGAACCCGAGCCGGTACGACCAGGTGGCGAACGTCGTGGAGGAGTCCGTCGGCCCACCCCTGGTCATGATCCAGATGATGTCGAACACCTTGAGCGTGTAGATCAGTCCGAGCAGCAGCGTGATCGCCGAGACCGGCCGCAACAGCGGAAACGTCACCCGCCAGAAGCGCTGCCACCCGGTGGCGCCGTCCAGCGCCGCCGCCTCGTACAGGGCGACCGGGATCGACTGCAGCCCGCTGTAGAGCACGACAAGGTTGAACGGGATGCCGATCCACACGTTCGCGATGATCACTGAGGCCAGTGCCCAGTCCGGTGACGTGAGCCAGTTGACCGGACCGACTCCGACGGTGCCGAGCGCGGCGTTGACGACGCCGGCGTCGCTGTTGAGCATCCACGACCACGTCGACGCCGACACGATCAGCGGCAGCAGCCACGGCACGAGAAACAGCGCCCGCAGCGTGCGGGACAGCGGGAAGTGCTGGTGGAAGAAGACCGCCAGCGCCATCCCGATGCCGAACTGGAACGCCAGCGACGCGACGGTGAAGACCACCGTGTGCGCCAGCGCCGGGCCGAAGGTCGGGTCGGACAGGATCTTCTGGTAGTTGTCGAGGCCGGCGAACGGTGCACCGCCCTGCACGAACGAGCGGACGGTGTACTCGCGCAGGCTCAGCTCGATGTTGCGGTAAAGCGGGTAGGCGTAGAAGGCGAGCAGGTAGATCGTCACCGGGGCCAGAAACAGCCACGCCGTCCACCGCCCGTCGACGTGACGGTCGCGGTTCATCGTCCGGGCTTCTGGCACTACTTCGTGGCACCGGCCGCGGCGGCCTGCGCGTCGGTCAGCGCCTGCTGCGGTGTCCTGGCACCGCTGAGCGCCGCCTGCATGGCCGTCCACAGTGGTTCGGAGATCTTCGGGTACTTGGTACCGAGGTTGTCGCCGGTGCGTCCCTTGGCGGCCTTGACCGCCTCCACCCAGACTTCGAGCTTCGCGTTGGCGGCCACCTGCTTGGTCTGCACGGCGGCGACCGGCGCGATGTACGACAGCGTGGTGTCGGTGGCCAGCAAATTGTCGCCGCTGGTCAGGCAGGTGACGAGCTTCTGGCTGGTCGCGTACCGCTCGGTCTTGCCCTGCACCGGGATCGACACGAACTCGCCACCGGTCGGCGCGGGCGCGGTGCCCCCGGAGCTGGCCGGGATGGGGATGATGCCGTACTCGAAGTCGAGCTTCTCCGCGTTGGCCAGCTGCCACGTGCCGTTCTCACTGAAGGCGTAGTCGCCGCTGGCGAACTCCTGCCAGCTCGTCGTCTGGGTGTTGTTGATGACCGAGTTCGGCGCGTACCCCTGCTTCAGCCAGTCGGTCCACAAGGCCAGCGCGGACACCGCCTGCGGCGAGTCGAGGTCGGTCAGCTGCGCGCCGGATCCCCAGAACCACGGCAGGAACTGGAAGCTGCCCTCCTCGGTACCGATGGCCGAGAAGGTGATGCCCTTCTTGCCCGCCGCCTTGACCTTGGCCAACGCGGCGGTGAGGGTCGGCCAGTCCCGCACCGACGCCACGTCGACGCCGGCCTTGCCCAGCAGGTCTTTGTTGTAGTAGAGCGCCAGCGTGTTCGCGCCGATCGGCACCCCGTAGGTCTTGCCGGCGACCTGGCCGGCGCCGAGCAGGTTCGGCTCCATGGTCGAGGTGTCCAGCTTGTTTTCCTCGGTGGTGGTGAGCGCACCCGCCTCGGCCAGGGTCGAGATCACCGGGTTGTCGACGATCAGCACGTCCGGCGAGTTGTCCTGCTGGGCCGCCAGCAGCGCCTTGTTGGTCAGGTCGGTGGTGTCGTAGCCGGTCCGCTCGACGGTCACCCCGGCGGACGTGCCGCAGCCTTTGAGCAGCTTGACCCACTCCGAGTCGTCAGCGAACTGCGGATAGGGGTCCCAAATCGTGTAGGTGCCGCCGGCTTCGCCACCGGCCGGGTCGTCGCCGGAGGAGCAGGCGGCCAGGCCGGCGGCGACCGAGACCGCAATCGCGGCGGCGCTGACCACGCGCCACCTGAACGTGGATGTCGTCATCTGGTGCCTCACTTGGGTGTCGATCTTCGAAGTGCGTCCAGAGGGTGCGTGTCCTGCCGCCGCGTGCCTCCCGAGGCCGGCGACCACCGTGCGAACCGATTCGCCGAATCGGTTCGCCAGAACATAGGCCCCGGCGCCGCGGTCGGTCAAGGCTGACTAAGCGGCATCCTCAACAACCCATTGACACACGTGAGAACCGAACCTAAGCTCCCCGCGAATCGATTCGCGATCCTTCCACCCCCGAGGGAGTTGCCCATGAGACCCACGCTCAGGAGCAGACTCATCCCCGCCCGGACCGCCGCCCGGGTGGCGATCGGCCTGCTCACGGCCGTCGCCGCCGTCGCGGTCGCGCCATCCCCGGCCCAGGCGGCCGACGAGTCGATCAGCGTCAACTTCGCCACCGCAGGCAGCGCGCCGACCTACCGCGCGTCCGGCTGGATCTACGGCATGACCGAGAACGCCTCCGGACCGGCGGACCACTTCTACCGCGACGTGAAGTTCCGGTACATGCGCGCCGGCGGCGCCCAGCTCGCCTCGCCCGGAGGCTGGGTCAACGGCGGCTACGAGCGCCGCTGGAACTCCACCGTCGCGCAGGCCCGCCGCACGATCGCGCTCGGCGGCGAGTTCATCCTGCTCCCCCACGACCTGTGGGGCGCCGACGGCTACCCGATCTCCCGGTTTCCCGGCGACAACAACAACTGGACCGACTACGACAACTTCCTCACCCGCCTGATCAACGACGTCCGCGCCGCGGGCATCACCGTCCAGTGGGACATCTGGAACGAACCCAACATCACCCTCTTCTGGAACCGGCCCCAGGCCCAGTACTTCGAGCTCTGGCGCCGCAGCTACCAGCGCATCCGCGCGGCGTTCCCCAACCAGCTCATCGTCGGGCCCAGCTGCGCCTGCGTGCCGTCCACCTCGCACGCCTTCTGGAACCAGTACCTGGACTACATCCGCGCCAACAACGTCGTCCCGGACATCATCAGCTGGCACTCCCTGCCCGGTGACCCGGTCGCGAACGTGGCCGCCGCCAACGCCACCCTCGACCCGCGCGGCATCCCGCATCCCCGCCCGTACCAGATCAACGAGTACGGCGACCCCAACGAGCAGAACCCCGCCGACGGCGCCTGGTACATCGCACGGCTCGAGCGGGCCGGCGCCGACGGCCTGCGCGCCAACTGGGCCGGCGGCAACAACCTGCACGACTTCCTCGGCAACCTGCTGCTGCGCAACAGCGCCGGCCAGCACGTGCCGAAGGGCGAATGGTGGGCCTACCGCTTCTACGGCTCGCAGACCGGCCAGATCGTCGCGGTCACGCCGAGCGCCAACTACGACGCGTTCGCCACCAAGGCCAGTGGGTCGGCGAAGATCCTCGTCGGCGGCGGCAGGACCACCGGCAACATCGCCGTCAACCTGCAGCGCCTGGACACCACCAGCGGCATCGTGCAGAACAACCAGGTCCGCGTGCGGGTGCAGCGCATCCCGCACAACAACGGCGGCGCCGTCCAGAGCCCGATCACGGTACAGAACTCCGTGGTGACGCTCTCCAACAACGGCACGACGGTCAACCTGCCGCACACCGCCATCGACGACACCTTCACCGTCACGCTGCTACCGCCGTCCGACAACGACTTCCAGTCGGTCGCCGTCGCCCAGCACTCCCAGCAGTGCCTGGACAACACCAACCGCGGTACGGCGGACGGCAACGTCCAGCAGCAGTACTACTGCGAGGGCGGCGACCAGCAGCTGTGGAACTTCCGGCCGGTCGCCGGCGTCGCCAACACGTACACCGTCGTCAACCAGCAGACCGGCAAGTGTCTCGACGTCTCCGGCGTCTCAACCGCCGACGGCGCCACCGTGCACCAGTGGACGTGCATCGGCGGCGCCACCAACCAGCAGTTCACCCTCCGGAAGGTGACCTACTCCGGCAACGACAGCCACGACTACCAGCTCGTCGCCCGGCACAGCGGCAAGTGCGTGGACGTGAGCACGATATCCACCGCCGCGGGCGCCCGCGTCCACCAGTGGACCTGCAACCCCGCCGGTCAGGGCAGTCCGCTCAACCAGACCTGGCGGCTGTGGGGCCGCTAGGCCCCGTTTAAAAGAGAGAATCGTCAAGGCGTGCCGGGATCCAGGCGACTGTGGCCTGGGCCCGGCGCAGCCCCGCAAGGACTCTCCAAACAGGACCCTGGGCCGATCCGCGTCGCGAGCTTTGGGTCGCGGTGGGCGAATCCGTCCACAACCGAGCGGGGTGGTCGCCGTTGTCTGTGCCGAGCTGGGGCGTCTTCCCAGCTCACGGTGTCGACGCCGCAGTGGCTGGCTTTACGGGGTAAGGCATTGACCAGGATGCGAGCCCGCCCGCGGTTTGGCGCCGTCGTCGCGGTCTGTGACTGCCGATCAGGTGCGGGCGGGGCGACCTTCGAGACCTTGGTGAGTTTGCACGTTATTTCGGCGCTAACTTGCCAAGATCTGGCGGAGCGGGCTCCCAAGCTGAGCTGGGCGCACCGCGGAGGGTGAGGCCGCGGGAGCAACGGTCCGGACCACGACGGACGTCGCGGTAGCCCGGATCTGTCTTGAATTGGATCTTCTGAAACCCCGAGCGGTCCGGCGCCGCGCCGACCCCTTGACGAGTCGATCGCCATAGTTCACAGTCAATGGACCGGGTAGTGGCAAACGTCGATCCATGCGTATGTAGCAGGATGTTCACGCTAACAACGGTCTGGGAGATCGGATGTCTCACCTTCGTCGGCACCTGGCGCTGGTCGCCATCGCTGTGCTCGTGCTCGCCACCGCCGTCGCGGTCGAACGGCCCGCACCAGCCGCGGCCTGGGACAACGGCACCGCCAACACCCCGCCGATGGGGTGGAACAGCTACGACGCGTTCAACTGGAGCGTGACCGAGGCGGACGTCCGCGCCAACGCCGACTACATGCGTGACAACCTGCGCCAGCACGGCTGGCAGTACATCGTCATCGACTGGGGCTGGTACTACCCCGGCCGGCACAACAACAGCCCCAACCAGGATGCCAACCTCCAGCCGCGGCTGCGGATGGACGCCAACGGGCGGCTGCTGCCGGACACCACGCGCTTCCCGTCGGCGGCCGGTACCAACGGGTTCAAGCCGCTGGCCGACTACGTGCACGCCCAGGGCCTCAAGTTCGGCGTGCACCTCATGCGCGGCATCCCCCGCCAGGCCGTGGCCGACAACGTGCCGATCCTGGGCACCTCCTGCCGGGCCAACCAGATCAACAACAGCACCACGGCCGCGTGGCTCAACCTCATGTGGGGCCTGAACATGTCCAACTCGTGCGCGCAGGCGTACCTGGACTCGGTCTTCCAGCTCTTCGCCTCCTGGGGCGTCGACTTCGTCAAGGTGGACGACATCGCCGCACCCACGTACCGGCAGGCGGAGGTCGAGGGCTACCGGACCGCCATCCAGCGCAGCGGCCGCCCGATGGTGCTCAGCCTGTCGCCCGGCGCGACACCGCTGGCCAGCGGCGCCCACGTGCAGGCCAACGCGCACATGTGGCGCATCGTCAACGACCTGTGGGACAACTGGCCCGCCCTCGACGCGCTCTTCGACCAGCTGCGCAACTGGACCCCGTATCGCGCCACGGGAGCCTGGCCTGACCCCGACATGATCCCGATCGGGCGGCTGTCCAAGTTCGGGCCGGTCGGCGCCACCCGATACTCCAGCCTCACCCCGGACGAGCAACGCACGCTCATGACGCTGTGGGTGATCAACAGGGCGCCGCTGATGTGGGGCGGCAACCTTGTCGAGAACCGCGCCGCGGAGCTCGCCCTGATGACGAACGCCGCGGTGCTCGCCGTGGACCAGAACAGCACGAACAACCGCCAGCTCTACGGCGGCACCCGGCAGGTGTGGACCGCCGACGTGCCCGGCACCGACCACCGGTACGTCGCCTTGTTCAACCGGGAGGGCGCGGCGGCCAACGTCACGCTGAACCTCGCCGACCTCGGCATCGGCTCGGCGACGGTGACCGACCTGTGGTCCGGTGCCGGGCTCGGCACGGCGTCCGGCACGCTCACCCGCTCCATCCCGGCGCACGGTGCGGGCCTCTACCGCCTGGCACCCCAGAGCACCACGCCGGTCCCCACCGGGTACACGTTCACCGCGCGGCACAGCGGCAAGCTGCTCGACGTCTACAACGCCTCCACGGCGGACGGCGCGAACGTGGTGCAGTGGGCGGCGAACGGACAGACCAACCAGCGGTGGCGGGTCCAGGACGCGGGCGGGGGCTACTCCACCGTCGTGAGTGCCAGCAGCGGCAAGTGCCTCGACGTGTACGGCGGCAGCGGCGCCACGGCCGACGGTGTGCGGGTGGTCCAGTGGACGTGCAACGGCGGCACCAACCAGCAGTGGCAGGTCCAGGATGCCGGTGGCGGCTACGTACGCCTCGTCGCCCGCCACAGCAACAAGTGCCTCGACGTCCTCAACTCCGCCACCGCCGACGGCGCGCAGGTCGTGCAGTGGGCCTGCGGCAGTGGCACCAACCAGCAGTGGGCCCGCACCGCCGTCTGACGGGCCGCGTTGCCCCGGAACAGCGCCGTGGCCAGCACATTGTGCCCGGACGGCGCTGAACCGGGGCCGTAGACTCCACCCGTGATCCAGGAGGGTGAGTCACAGGCGCACGGCGCCGGACGGCGCGGCGACGTGTCGATCGCGACGATCGCGAGGCTGGCCGGCGTGTCGCGTCCGACGGTGTCCAAGGTGCTGAACGGCCACCGTGGCATCAGCACCCGGACCCGCCAGCGAGTGGAGGCACTGCTGCGCGAGCACGGATACCGCTGGCCGATGCCGGCGACGACGCCCTGCCTGGAGGTGGTCTTCCACCAGATGCTCGGATCGATCGCGATCGAGATCTTGCGGGGCGCCGACGAGGTGGCCAGCGCGCGGGAGTGCACCGTCGGGTTCACCGATATCCGTCAGCAGACGGTGGCAGGTCTGTCCTGGGTCGAGCCGATGCTGCGACGGCGCCCCATCGCGGTCATCGCGGTCTCCTCCATGGTCACCGTCAGCCACGGGGAGCAGCTCGTGGCCAGCGGGATCCCGCTGGTGGCCATCGACCCGATCGACGAGCTGTTTCCCACCCCCGCCGTCGCCTCGAAAAACGTGGACGGAGCCCGCACCGCCACCCGCCACCTGCTCGACCTGGGTCACCGGCGGATCGGCGTGGTGACCGGTCCTGTCCGCGACCTGTCCGCGCGGGCGCGGTTCGACGGGTTCCGCGACGCCCTCGCCGGCGCCGGCATCGCGTCCGACACCAGCCTGCAGCGGCACGGCGCCTTCACATTCGAGGACGGGCGAGATCTCGGATTGCAGCTCATCGCACTCCCCCAGCGGCCGACGGCCATCGTGTGCGGCGACGACCTGCAGGCGCTGGGCGTCTACGAGGCGGCCCGGCAGGCGGGCCTGCGGATACCCGACGACCTCAGCGTCGTCGGCTTCGACGACATCGGCCAGGCCGCCTGGGCCGCACCGCCGCTGACCACGGTGCGGCAGGAGTTCGCGCAGATGGGCGCGGCGGCGGCGCGGCTCGCGCTGGCCCTTGCCGACGGCGAGCGGCTGACCCAGGACCGGTACGAGCTGGACACCACGCTGATCGTGCGGGGCAGCACCTCGACCGCTCTCAGCTGACCCACGCGGTGCTGGCCCGCACGACAAGCGCGGGTGGCAGCTGTACGTGCGCCACCGGCGGCACGCCGTCGAGCCGGTCCAGGAGCATCGCGAGGCTGTGCCGCCCCAGCTCGGCGAAGTCCTGGCGAACGGTGGTCAGCGGAGGCAGGAAGTAGCCGGAGTCCGGTGTGTCGTCGAAGCCCACCACGCTGACGTCTTCCGGCACCCGCCGCCCGGCCTCGTGCAACGCCCGCAGCACGCCGAGCGCGATCTGGTCGTTGGCACAGAAGACAGCCGTCACCGACGGGTTTCGCGCGAGCCTCTGCCCCCGCTCGTACCCGGATCCGGCGCTCCAGGACCCGGGCCTGATCACGGGTACCGGCGCGCCGGCGTCCAGGAGGGCACTGCGCCATCCCACGATCCGTTCACGGGCCTCGGGCCAGTCGAAGGGTCCGGCGACGTGGTGGACGGTCGCATGGCCGAGGGTGAGCAGATGCTGGGTGGCAAGGCGGGCGCCGGCCAGGTTGTCGACCCGCACCGTGGGTACGGCGCCGTCGACACCCCCACCCACGCCGACCGCCGGCGGGCCCGTCAGCACCGCGGCGATCGCGTCCAACAAGGCCGGCTTCGGTGCGACCGCGATGATTCCCTCGACGGCGTGCTGGCAGAGGCGGTCGACGGCTCCGTGGACCACCTGGCGCTCCACCGTGCGGACGTTGGCGACCGTGACGAGGTACCCGGCGGCGCGTGCCGCTTCCTCGATGCCGAACAGCATGGAGGCCGGGCCGAAGAGCGTGGTCTCGACGCCGATGACGCCGAGGATGCCGGACCGGCGGGTGACCAGGGTGCGGGCGGCCAGATTTCGCCGGTAGTCGAGCGCCTGCATCGCCGCCAGCACCCGCTGGCGGGTCTCCGGCCGCACCCTGGGATGGCCGTTCAGCACACGGGACACCGTCTGGTGTGAGACGCCGGCGTGCCGTGCGACGTCGCGCATGATGACCGAGCGCGGGCGCTCGTCGACGGCGAGCACGGGTACGGACCCGCTGGGCGTGCGGTCCACCGGCCGCGCCTCGCGTTCGTCTTCCAACGCTGGGAAACCTCGCATTCACCGGGCTCCGCGGTGGCCGGTGCGGAGCTTGCCCTCTCCGCACCGGCCTTTCCCGCGGAGGTAGGTCAGGTGGCTGTGCAGGATGGCGTCAGCCCACCGGCGGTGCCGGTGGCCTGGAAGCCGAACTCGGCCGACTGCCCGGCCGCGACCCGGCCGTTGTAGTCCACATTGGTCCATTGAACGGTCCCGCTGCTGCCGCTGCGGTTGGCGCTCCAGGCACCGGTGACGGTGACACCGGATGGCAGGGTCAGCGTGACCCGCCAGCCGTTGATGGCCGCGGCGCCGGCGGTGACCCGGATGTTCGCGACGAATCCGCCGTTCCACTGGTTGACGGTCGCCGCGGCGGTGCAGCCACCGGATGGTGGCGGCGTGGTCACCGGCGGGGTGGTCACGGGAGGAGTGGTCACCGGCGGTGTGGTCCGGGGCGAGGTGTTCGGCGTGGTCGGGATGGGGGTGCCCTGGTTGAGCTCGCGCAGGACGGAGTCGTAGGCGGCCTTCTTGTTGCCGGCGCAGTCGAACAGCAGCGCGTTGTCCGAACCCCGCCACGAGTCACAGTCACGCACGCCCCACACCGTGATGCCCGTACACCGCGACACCGCAAGACAGGCCCGCGTCACCGTCGCGTAGATGTTCGCCTGGTTACCACCCTGCATCACATCCAACTCGGTGATCTGCACATCCACACCCAGGTCCGCGAACCGCTGAATGTTCGCCTGGTACGACGAGTCAATCGTCGTACCCAAATGCGACTGCAACCCCACACAGTCAATCGGCACACCACGAGCCTTGAAATCCCGCACCATATTGTAGATACCGGTCGACTTCGCGTTGATCCCATCAGTGTTGTAGTCGTTGTAACACAACTTCGCACCCGGATCCGCCGCCCGCGCCGCCCGGAACGCCGCCTCAATCCAATCATTACCCGTCCGCTGCAAATTCGAGTCCCGACGACCACCAGACCCACCATCAGCGAACGCCTCGTTCACCACATCCCACGAATGAATCTGCCCACGAAAATGCGTCGCCACCTGCGTCACATGATTAATCGCCGCATTACGCAGATCCCCACCCGACAAACCCTGCGCCCAACCCGGCTGCTGCGCATGCCACAACAACGCATGCCCACGCACCGACATACCCCGCGACCGGGCATGACTCACAATCCGATCACCCGCACCATAACTAAAACTCCCCCGCTGCGGCTCAGTCGCATCCCACTTCATCTCGTTCTCCGCGACCAAACTGTTGAACTCACGGTTCAACACCGTCATGTACGTACTGTCATTGAACTTGTACGTACCAACCGCCGCACCAAAGTAACGACCCTTCTCCGCAGCCGAACCGCCCAGCGTCGTGCCGGCCGCCGCCGAGGAAGCCAGGACCATCGCCAGGCCGGCGGCCACAGCGCCGGCGGCGACCGCGCCGATTCCGAACCTAATACGTTTTGAGATTCTCATGTGGACTGTGCCCTTCAGGGGTGGTGAGGGAGGGGGTGGCGGCGCGGGGTCGCCCGGACCCCGCGCCGCCGGGTGGGGAGTGTGGTCAGGTGGTCGTGCACGTGAGGTTGGTCGGTGGGTTGTTCACGCCGCCGGCCGAGGCGATGAAGCCGAACGTGGCCGAGCCGCCGGCGGGAAGCGCGCCGTTGTAGGCGACGTTGGTCACCGTCACGTTCGCGCCGCTCTGCGTGTGGGTGCCGCTCCAGATCTGGTTGATGACCTGCCCGTTCGGGAAGGTCCAGGAGACGGTCCAGCCCCGGATCGGCGACGACCCGGCGGTAACGGTGACCTCGCCCTGGAAGCCGCCCTGCCACGAGCCGGTGACCGCGTACGTCGCCCGCGCCCCGGACGGCGGCGGCGAGCTGGTCGCAGTCACCGATGGGGACGCGCTCGCCGTGGGCGTGGCGGTGAGGCTGGGTGAGGCCGTCAGGCTGGGTGAGGCCGTCACGCCGGGTCGCGCCGCCCGGTAGGTGTGGCCGGCCCGGACAGCGAGCTGGACGACATCGCTCTCGGGCCGGGTGGTGGCCGGTGTGGTGCCGTCGGTGGTGTCGACAAGGGTGAAGCTGCCGGTGAACAGCCGGGCGCGCAGCCGGACGGTGCCGTCGCGGTCGGCGCGGACCAGGAGCTCGTCGGCCTGGCCGCTGGTCCAGGCCGCGCCGACGGTGTACCCGCCCCGACCGCGCAGGCCGGCCACCTGCCCGCTCGGCCACGCGCTCGGCAGCGCCGGCAGCAGGTGGAGCTCGCCGTTGTGGCTTTGCAGCAGCATCTCGGCGATGCCGGAGGTGGCGCCGAAGTTGCCGTCGATCTGGAACGGCGGGTGCAGGTCGAACATGTTCGGCGCCAGCCGGTCGGTGCGCACCAGGTCGCGGATGAGCTTGTGCGCGCGGGCGCCGTCCTCCAGCCGCGCCCAGTAGTTGATCTTCCAGGCGAGCGACCAGCCGGTCCCGTCGTCACCGCGCAGCTCCAACGTCCGGCGCGCCGCCTCGTACAGCTGGGGTGTGCCGCGCCGGGTGATCTGGTTGCTGGGGTGCAGGCCGTACAGGTGGGAGACGTGCCGGTGCGCGGGCTCGGTCTCGATCCAGTCGGCCAGCCACTCCTGGACGTTGCCGCGAGAGCCCACCCGCATCGGTGGCAACCGGTCCCTGGCCGAACGGACCTGCGATCGGAAAGTGGTGTCCACCCCGAGCACCTCGCTGGCCCGGGCGACGCCGTCGAACAGGTCACGCAGGATCTGGTTGTCCATTGTGGGCCCCGCGCAGACGCTGACGCCCGAGTGGTGGGCCAGCTCGGGCGAGTTGGACGGGTTGGTGACGAGGTACCCGAGCGTCGGATGGGCGACCAGCGTGTCGAGGAAGAACTGGGCGGCGCCCTTCATCGCCGGGTAGTTAACGCGCAGGAACTCGGCGTCGCCGGTGAACAGGTAGTGGTCCCAGACCAGCGTCGCCAGCCAGGCGCCGCCTGTCTGCCACATGCCCCAGAACGCCCCGTCCACGACCGACGAGCCGCGCCACCCGTCCGTGTTGTGGTGCGCCACCCAGCCGCCCGCGCCGTACTGCGCCTGTGCCGTGCGGGCACCGGTCACCGCCAGGTCCTTGACCATGTCGAAGACGGGTAGGAAGCACTCGCCGAGGTTTGTCGTGTCGGCCGGCCAGTAGTTCATCGGCAGGTTCGCGTTGATCGTGTACTTCGAGTCCCACGGCGGGGCCATCGAGTCGTTCCAGATGCCCTGCAGGTTGGCCGGCTGTGTACCCGGACGCGACGAGGAGATCAACAGGTACCGGCCGAACTGGAACAGCAACGCCGAGAACTGCGGGTCGTTCACGCTGGCGTGCTGCGCGATCCGTACGTCCGTCGGTTGGTCGGCGGCGGCCGTACGGCCGAGGTTGATCGAGACGCGGCCGAACAGGGCCTGGTAGTCGGTGACGTGGCGGCTGCGCAGCTGGTCGAAGGCAATGTTTCGGGCGGCGTTGAGGCGGGTGCGTGCGATGCCCTGGTAGTCGCCGTTGACCGTGCGGAAGTTGACGTAGCTGGAGCCGATCGAGACCAACAGCGTGACGCTTGTGGCACCGGAGACCCGCAGCGTGCCGCCGGAGCTGCTCGCCGTGCCGCCGGTGACGGCGGCGTTGGCCAGGGCGAGAAACCGCACCGTGCCGTTGAGGCCCTCCATGTTGCCGGAGATGCCGTCCAGGCCGATCGTGGCGCCGTCGGGGCTCGACACGGTCGTCCGTTGTGGACTGTCGAATGTGGCGTTGAACGTGATCGAGTTGGCGCGGTCGGCGGTCAGCCGGATCACGATCACCTGGTCCGGTGCGCTCGCGAACACCTCACGCTGGTAACGCACACCGTTCAGCACGTACGTGGTGGTGACTGTCGCGGTGGTGAGGTCCAGTGTCCGGGTGTACTGCGAGGCGCCGCTGGCCGAGCCGAAGGCCAACCGCAGGTTTCCCACGGGTTGGTAGGCCAGCTGTCCGCCAGGCGTGCCCATCATCGTCTGGTTGATCAAGTCCTGCGCCTGGCTCCACTGGTCGGCGTAGACCCGCCGCCGGATCTCGGCAAGGTTGGCCGCGCCGCGCGTGTTGGCCGAGTCGTACGGTCCGCCGGCCCAGATGGTGTCCTCGTTGAGCTGCAGCCGCTCGGTGTCGACGTTGCCGAACACCATGGCGCCCAGACGTCCGTTGCCGACCGGCAGCGCTCGCAGCCAGTCGGTGCCGGCCGGCTCGTCGTACCAGAGAGCCAGGTCGTCAGCGGCCAGCACCGCCGGCGGCGGTGCGGAGTTGGCGCGGGCGACCGCGGCCCATCCCGCCGGTAGCAGTGCGGCTCCGGCACCGGCCGCACCGGCGGCAAGGAGCTTCCTTCGTGTCACGTCGGGCATGGCGATTCTCCAAAGCAGCGTGATCGGCTGCCGCCGTCACCGCGGGCAGAGCCGGCGTGAGGGCGGTGCCCGCCCCGCCGGACGGCCCCTGCCTACGGGCCGTCCGGTCGAGGCGGTGTGGGTCCGCTCAGGCTCGGGTCCAGCGCTGGTTGGTCCCGCCGTGACAGGTCCAGACGATCACGGCGGTGCCGTTGGCCGTGCCGCCGTTGTTGACGTCCAGGCAGAGCCCGCTCTGGCCGTTGCTGACCGTGCCGTTGCTGTTGAGCGTCCACCGCTGGTTGGCGGCGCCGTTGCAGTCCCAGATCTGCACCCGGGTACCGCCGGTCGCGTTGGCGGGCACGTCCAGGCACTTGCCCATCACCTGCAGCGCCTGCCCGTTCTGGGTGAACTGCTGGTTCGAGTTGCTGTGGCAGTCCCAGATCAGCATCTGCGCGCCGTTGGCCGTGGACGCCTGGTTGACGTCGAGGCAGCGACCGGATCCCTCACTGCGCAACCGGAACGTGGTCGCCGGTGGCGTGGTGCCACCCCCGCTGACCCGGTAGACGGCGGTCCCGTGCCCCGGAACGGTGGCCGAGATCGCGCCCGTGCTGGTCGAGGTGCCGCCGGTCCACAAGTCGCGCAGGGTGAACGAGGAGCCGCTCTTTCCGATGGCGGCGGCGGTGGTCGAGACGGTCGTCGAGGAGCTGCCCTGGTTGAACAGCGCCACCGCGACGTCACCGTTGGCGAGCCGCTTGGCCAGCACGCGCCGCGTACCGTCGTTGGAGACCTGGACCGCCTGCAGCCCCAGCGTGTCCTGGTTGACGGCGATCAGGTCGGCGTTGTTCAGGATCGCCAGGGTGGCCGCGCTCGACGCGCGCACGTCGTTGCCCGCGATCAGCGGCGAGGCCATGATGGCCCACAGCGCGAAGTGGCTGCGCTGCTCGGTGTCGGTCATGCCGCTGCGGCCGACCTCCATCATGTCGGGATCGTTGAAGCCGCCCGGTGCCGCGTACCCGGCCAGCGGCACGTTGACGTTGACGATGTTCTGGATGCCCATCGGGTACCCGTTGGTCTGGCCGGTGTCCCAGGCGTTGGTGATGTCCTCCGTGGTGCGCCACATGTTGGACACGTCGCTCCAGTTGCGCAACGGGCCGGTCTTCTCGTGGATGCTGTTGGGATTGATGCTGTAGACGATCGGGCGTCCGGTCGCCGCCAACGCGTCCCGCATGCGGGCGAAGGCCGTCACCTGGTCGTTGATCGTGCCTTCCGGCGAGCACCAGTCGTACTTGAGGAAGTCGACGCCCCAGGCCGCGAACTGCCGGGCGTCCTGCGCCTCGTGGCCACGGCTGCCGGTGGCGCCCGGGTAGGAGTTGAAGTACTGGGCGCAGGTCTCGGCCGCCGGCACCTGGTAGATGCCGAACTTCAGGTTGCGGGCGTGCAGGTAGTCGCCCAGCGCCTTCATCCCGGACGGAAACCGGCTCGGATCGCCTTGCAGGTTGCCCGCGGAGTCACGGTTGGGGTTGAACCAGCAGTCGTCGACCACCACGTACTGGTATCCGCGGTCCCGCATGCCGGTGCTGACGATGGCGTCGGCCATCTGCCGGATGAGAGCTTCGTTGATGTTGCAGCCGAAGGTGTTCCACGAGTTCCAGCCCATCGGCGGGGTCCTGGCGACGCCGTTGTTCAACGCCTGCGCGGGCTGGCTGGCGCCGACTGCCACGGCGCCGACAGCTGCTGCTGTCACCGTTGCCATCATCAGCGCGGCGCGTGCCCAGCGGGCACGCGCGACCTTCGTCGATCTCACGTGGTCCTCCGTGTCGATGGGAGTGCCGGCAGCAACCGGCGAGTTGTTCACGTTCACATAACGCGGCCGCATAAGTCGGCGATCGACCGCTATCACTGCGAACCGTACGACGATCGTCAGATGTAAGTCAACAGAATGCGTAACCTTGTGGAAATCATTCGAGTGGACTCCACAGAAGAGTTCGTCATAACAAAAATTGGTCAGATAGTTCGGGCCAATGGTCGAGGCGCGCCCTCCTTAACACGCCCCGCGCTTCGCTAAGATGGCGCGGGGAAAGTTCATTGATCATCGGCGATCGGATGATGACTCATGGCGGATGAGCCGGCGCAGCGGGTGTTCGATGCGGCGACAGAGGCCGACGCGGCGGCACCGGCCGGGCCACCGGCACCCACGCGGATCATCGAGCTGTTCGCCGGGTTCATGGTGTCCAAGACGCTCTTCGCCGCGCTCGAGTTCGGCTTCTTCGGCGCGGTCGGCCCGGACGGCGCCACCACGGCTGAGCTCGGCGAGCGGTGCCGCATCCCGGAGCGCAGCGCCCGGGCGATCGCCGACCTGATGACCGACGCGGGTCTGCTGATCCGCGACGGCGACAGGTTCCGCAACGCCCCCGACGCCGAGGCGTTCCTTGCCGGCCGCGGACCGTTCGACCTGCGTCCGCTCGCGCGGTATTGGGACATCGTGAGCTATCCGACGTGGACAAACGCCGCGACGGCGTTCCGCACGAGGCAGGGCGTGCGCACCGAGCTCACCGAGGCGCAGACCGAGGCGTACGAGGCGGCGGTCGCGCTGGTCACCGCCGAGACAGCCGCCGACCTCGCCGGTGCCTACGACTTCAGCGGCCACCGCCGGCTCCTGGACGCCGGGGGCGGCTTCGGCACCTTCGCCAAGCCCATCCTGGAGCGCAATCCGCACCTGGAGGCCACCGTCGTCGACCTGCCCGAGGTGGCGACGATCGTCGCGGAGGAGGCCGCGTCCGGGGCGTTCGCCACCCGGCTGACGGCGGTCGGCGCCGACCTGTTCGCCGACCCGATCCCCGGCGACCACGACGCGATCCTCGTGGCCAACGTGGTGCACCTGTTCGCACCCGAGCGCATCGTCGAGCTGCTGCGGAGGCTGCGCGAGGCCATCTCCGCCGACGGCCGCCTGCTGCTGGTCGACTGGTGGCGCACCGACGTGGCGCCCCACCCGTCCGCACGCTTCGGCGCCGGAGAGTTCCTGATGATCAGCGGTGGCGACCTCTACCAGGTGGACGAGGTCGCGGGGTGGCTCGCTGAGGCCGGCTGGCGGTTTCTCGAGCTCCAGCCCCTGCCGCCGCCGTCCGGCCTCATCCTCGCCGCACCCGCGTAGCCGCCGGCAGCGTGCCCGCCCCGCCGGTCGTGGTCTGGGCCGTTGCTCCCGCGGCGGGGTCAGGACGTGCCACAACAGTTCCACCTGGATTTCCGCGCTGACGACCTCGATGCGATGGAAGAGCTGGTGCTGAGCTCGGCGCGGCCAAACCCGGCCACCAGCCCGGCGACGGACGCTGGCGGGTGTTCCTGGATCCGGCCGGCCACCCCTTCTGCCTGACGTCCTCCTGACATCACCGGCGTGAGTCCGGCCCCGAGTTAGAGGTGAGCTGCCGCTACACCCGCGGTTGCCGCCTCACCCTCCGCGGGGGCCCAGCTCGACTCAGGAGCCCGCTCCGGCAGATCTTGGCAAGTTAGCGTCGAAATAACGCGCAAACTAACCAAGATCTCGACGCTCACACCGACCCAACTGATCGGCCGTCACAGACCGCTACGACGGTGCCGAACTGCGGGCCAACCCCGTAATGCTGGCCCCTGCGGCGCGGACATCGTGAGCTGGGAGGACACCGGAGTAATCCCAGCTCGAAGTCGAGAACGCTAAGTCGCCAAGATTTGCGGGAGCGGGGTAAGCAGGGCGACCGCGGAGGGTGAGGCCGCGGGAACGCACCCCAAAACGCCCGCTGCGCTCCACGTTTCCCCGGGGCCCGCGCAACGGTCCGGACCAGCGCGGACGTCGCGGTAGCTCGCGTCTCGTTTGGGTCTCTTGGTCGAGAGCGGCCTAGGCACCATCCGTGTCGGCGCACCTGACGCGGTTGCGGCCGGCGCGCTTGGCCCGGTAGAGCTCGACATCCGCCAGCTCCACGAGGTGGTCGGCGCTGGTGCCGGCAGTGGGCACCGCGGCGGCCACGCCGATGCTCGCGGTGACCACCCCGGCGGCGACCATGTGGTGCGGCACCCCCAGGCCGAGCACCGCGGTCCGCAGCCCTTCGGCGATGTCACCTGCGACGTGAATGCCGGTGTCGGGCATGATGACGGCGAACTCCTCACCGCCGTAACGGGCGACGAGGTGGCCGGCGAGGCTGCGCTGCCTGAGCAGATCCGCGACGCGGTGAAGGCACTCGTCGCCGGCCGGGTGTCCATAGTGGTCGTTGTAGCGCTTGAAGTGGTCGACATCGATCATCGCCAGCGCCAAGGAGCTGCCGGCCCACACGGCGCGATCCCACTCGGTGTTGAGCACCTCTTCGAAGCGCCGCCGGTTGGCCAGGCCGGTGAGAGCGTCGGTGACGCTGAGCCGCTCGAGGTGCTCGTTCGCGATGGCCAGCTGCCGGGTCCGCTCGGCCACCTTGCGCTCCAACGACGCGTACACCAAGGCGTTGTCCAGCGAGACGGCGAGCTGGCCGGCGATGAGCATGAGGCCGTCGAGGCGCTCGGTGGAGAACGCCCCGCGGATGAGCCGGTTTTCCAGCAGCAGCAACGCCTGGAGCGTGGCGCGGTTGAGGATCGGCACCGCCAGCAGCGAGCAGCAGCTGTGCCCGTCGAAGTACGGGTCGCGGGCAAAGCGGTCGTCTGAGAGCGCGTCACTGAGCAGGAGGGGCTCACGGGTCCGTTCGACGTACCGGACCGCGGAGAGCGGGACCAGGCGGCGGTGGACGGCCTCGTCGAGCGAGATCGAGGCGGTCTCGGACGTGGCCGCGGGCAGGCGCCAGGTGCCGGTGTTCGCCTCCCACAGCAACAGCTGGACGCCCGTGGCGCCGGTCATCGCCGACAGCACATCGACCACGCGGTGCCGCAGGCCGTCGAGGCTGGTCTCGGAGCTGAGCGCCTGCGAGGCGGCCAGGATGCCGAGCAGGTCGATCGCGCCGGTCATGATGCTGGCGCGGTGGGCGGGGGCGTCACCGGCCGATCCGGGTGCCGGCAGCGCTCGCACGCCGTCGGCGACGAGCAGGTCGGGGTTGGCCTGGCGCAGCCGCTCGACCTTCGCCGTCGCGCCCCAGTCCAGGTAGCCGCGGCAGGCGTCGGCGAGCAGCGCGTGACCGGTGTGCGCGACGCCGTGGGCGAGGTAGAAGCGGGCGGCGCGCTCGGCGATGAGCGCCCGGTGCCACGGCCGTTGTGGCACGCTGGCGTCGCGCTGGGCGCTGTCGAAGGCGGACACCGCGGCGCGGAAGTCGCCGGTCGCCCACGCCCGTTCGGCCTGCACCAGGTGCCAGAGGTGCCGGAAGTTGGTCGGGGCGTCGGCCGCCCGCGCCCTCCACCACTCCGCGACGGTGTCCAGCTCCGCCAGCAGCGCGCTGCGCTGCGGGGCATCCGCTTCGGCGGTCCGGACGCCGGCGGCCAGGGCCAACGCGCGGGTCAGGTACGCCGGCACGGACAGGTACAGGTTTTCCATGAAGGGAAGCAGCGCCATGGCCGCCGCCGAGTGCCGGTCCAGCTCGGCCGGCTCGTCCAGCACGGCGGCCGCCAGCGCGCGGGTGATGTGCACGTTGCTGGCCACGGTGGGGTTGTCCGCCAGCCGATCGGAAGGGGCGGGCGCGTCGATCGGCGCACCGCGCAATGTGGACAGCAGCCACGCGTACGGCTGGGTGAGTGCGGCGCTGTGCTCGTTTCCGGTCCGCCGGGCGATGCCCAGCGCCGCCTCGACGTCGGGAATGTAGGCGTCCAGCGTTGGCGCGCAGTCGAGCATCGCGTACACCAAGACGTTGGCGGTCCAGCACGCGTTCTGCACGTCGCCGCCCTGCAGCAGCCCTTCCCATGCCCGCCGGGCCTGTGCGACGCACTCCTCCAGCGGGGCAAACCAGTGCCCGGCGGCGAACGCGTACAGGAAGCGGGCCTGTGAGGTGTCGGGCTCGTAGCCCCGCGCCTCACTCACCGCGAGGACCCGCCGCATCATCCGGTACCCGGTGCGGTAGTCCTGCCGCCGCCGGGTCGTCGCGAACGGCAGGTGCGCGACCGGGCCGACCAGCGTGCGGCCGGGGCCGTGCTCGACCCACATCCACACCGCCTGCAGCACCAGCCACACCATCGTGGCCGGGTTGCTCTGGAACGCCGGCGGCAGCATCCGGTTGATCAGCGCGGCGGCGGCGAGCAGCGACGGGTCGGTGATCTCCGGGCGGGCCAGGTCGTCGTCCTCGCTGGTGCGGTCCAGCCACCGGTACAGCGCGTCGAGGCTGCGGTCGACCTCGCCCTCGAGCTGCTCCACCGCCGGCATGGCCACCCCGAGCCGCCGCAGCACCTCGATGCCGACCTCGATCGCCTCCTGCGGCCGCGACCGGTTGGCCAGGCTGGAGACCTGCACCAGCGTCGCCCCGGTCCGCTGCACCGGGTCGGTGGCCAGCCGGTCGATGACCCGGTACACCTCGTCGGCGTCGTCCAGCCGGCCGAGGCCGTACAGCGCGGCGAGCCGGCCGGTGTGCAGCGCGATCAGCAACGCGCTGTCGTCGGCATCGGCCAGCCGCACCGCCGCCGACAGCAGCCTCTCCACCAGCGAGTAGTTGCTGACCAGGCGCGCCTCTTCCGCCGCTCGACGCAAGAGTGCGACCGCCCGCCGGCGCTCGTCGGGGTCCCGCACGATGTCGACAAGGTGCAGGTACTGCTGAGCGGCCACAGTGGACAGCTCAGGCCGCGCGGCCAGTCGCCTGGCCAGGTGGAGCCGGACCGTCCGTTGCCGCTCCGGTGTCAGGTACGCCAGGGCGCCTTCCCAGACGCGGTCGTGGCGGAAGCGGACCGCCTCCTGATCGGCGGACTCCATCACCAGCAGCCCGTCTTCCAGCGCGGGACCGAGCCGCTCCCGGACCGTGGAGGCGGGAAGGTCGGTGGCGGCCCGGAGCAGGTCGACCTCCACCCGGCCGCCGAGACAGGTCATGAGCTCCAGCAGGCCGCGGGTCTCCGGCGGCAGCGCCGCGACCCGCGTGGTGAACAGGTCGGGCAGGTCCACCGGCCCGGCTGCGCCGCGCAACGCGGACGGGTCCCACTCCCAGCCCTTGTCCGCGGGCCACAGCACCCCGTCGCGCCGCAGCGAGTTGAGCAGCTCCACCGTCTCGTACGGGTTGCCGCCGGTGCGCCGCAGGAGGGACTCGGCGAGGGGGCGACCTCGTCGACCTCCATCCGCAGCATGTCGGCCACCAGCGTCGCGAGGCTCGTGGCGCTCAGGTCGCCGAGCCACAGCCGGGCCGGACCGGTCTTTTCCCGCTGCCACCGGGAGATCAGGGCGGCCAAGGGGTGGTCGGCTTCCGGCTCCCGGTAGGCGCTGACCAGCAGAAGTCCGTCCACTTTCTCGTGCCCGCCGAGCACCATCTCGACGAAGCCGACCGGCGTCCGGCCAGCCCACTGCAGGTCGTCGACGACGAACACGACGGGCCGCTCGCGGGACGCCACAGCGCGCAGGATCTCCAGCGAGTTGCGCTGTGCCCGCGCCTCGGCGGTCAGCGGGTCGCCCCGCTCCGGCTCCACCCGCAGCAGCGTCGCCAGCTCGGGCGTGACCGCCGTGGCAAGACCCGCGCCGTGTCCCAGTGCCCGCAGGATGCGGCCGCGGACCTCGGCAAGCTCGTCTTCGGGCAAGGCGAGCAGCAGCCGGCCCAGCGCCCGGAAGGCCTGATGGACGCCGTCGAACTCGAGGTCGCGGCGGTACTGGTCGAACTTGCCGGACACGAACCAACCACCGCTGGCCGCGACGAGGGGTCGCAGCTGTTCGATCAGCGACGTCTTGCCCACGCCGGGGGCACCGCCGACGAGCAGTCCCGGACAGTTGCCGACCTTGCTCGCCTCGAACGCCGCGGCCAGCGCGTCGATCTCGCTGTCTCGCCCGACGATGCGCGAGGGTGGCCGCAGGCGCAGCGGGAAGTCCCGCTCCCCGATGTGCAGGTGCTCGGCCGAGCCCTCGCGCACCCGCACCAGGTCGTGGATCAGCCCTTCGGCGGTTTGGTAGCGGTTGTCCGGTTCCTTTTCCAGCAGGTGCATGATGATCGCGGAAAGGGAGCCTGGGATGGCCGGGTTTACCTCTGCCGGCGGCACCGGCACGCGGGCAAGATGATCATGTACCAGCTGCAGCGGGTCTCCGGCTCCGAACGGCGGCTTGCCGGTCGCCGTCTCGTACAGCGTGGCGCCGAGTGCGTACAGGTCGGCGCGCTGGTCGACGGCCCGGCCGGTGCGGCCGGTGAGCTCTGGCGCCAGATAGGGCAGGGTGCCCACGATCTCAGTCGGGGTGAGATCCGGACGAGTCTGCACGAACGTCGTCGCCAGGGCGAAATCGATCAGCCACGGCTCCCGGGTCTTATCGCTGACGAGGATGTTCGTCGGGCTGATGTCCGTGTGCATCACGCCTCGCTGATGCATCCCCGCGACCGCCCGCCCGAGGCTCAGCGCGAGGGCGATCAGGTCGACCGGACGCCAGGGCAGCGCCGTGCCGCCCAGCGAGACACCGCCGACGTCCGCCAGCAGGATGGCTCCGGGTCGCGCCGGCGCCGCCGCCAGCTGCGCGATGCCTGGAAGCCCTGACAGCCGGCTCAGGATGGCGAGCTCGTGCCGCAGGCGGCGGTCGGCGTCCGGACCCAGCGGTTCCTTACTGATCACACTGCCATCGGCAAGGAACACTCGTGTCACCCGACAACGGGCGCTTTCGTGAAGAAGCGCCGTTTGAGCAGCGGCCCCGCGTTGATCGTTTGTCACCGCTTCGCCGATGCCTCCATCCGACAGATCAGGATGCGTGGGTGCCGGCGCGGCGGCATGAATCACGACCAACGGCGCCAAGACGCGATCAGTCTAGACTCACGTTAACGTTCACGGGATTCCCACTCGCCCACTGGATGAGTTTTCTTCGGTTGCATCTTCACCCCTTCAGCGAGCCCTGGAGCAGTGCCTTGATGAACTGGCGCTGGAAGATGAGGAACACGATGAGCGTCGGGGTGAGGATGAGTAGCGAACCGGCGCACAGAAGTACCTGATCGGTCCCCCATTGCCCCTGGAAGGCGCCGAGCGCGCCGGCCATCGTGCGTTTTGCCGGGTCGTCGACGAGCACGATCGCGAGCAGGAACTGGTTCCACGTCCACAGGAACAGCAGGATCGTCAGCGAGGCGATGGCCGGCCGGGCGAGGGGCACCTGCACCCGCCAGAAGAGCTGCCAGGTGTTGCTGCCGTCGACGCGGGCGGCGTCGGCGAGCTCCTGCGGGACGTTGACGAAGTGGGCACGCATCCAGAACACGGCGAACGGCATGTAGAGGCCGATCAGCGGAAGGATGATCGCCCATCGGGTGTTGAGCAGGCCGAAGTCGCGCACCTGGTAGTAAATCGGCGTGATCACGGCCTCGAACGGCAGCGTGAGGCCGAGCAGGAAGAGCAGGAAGGCGAACCGGCCGCCGGGCACGCGCAGGTGGCCGAGGCCGAAGCCGGCCATCGTGGCGATCAGCACCGCCACCGGTACGACGCCGGCGACGATGAGCAGGCTGGAGCGCAGCAGTGCGGACATGTTCGCGACGTCGAACGCGTCGACGAAGTTGCCCCACTGTGGGTCCGAAGGCCAGGCCAGGCCGGTGGGGACCGTGCCGCGCGGCTGCAGGGCCGCGGACAGCATGCTGACGAACGGCAGCAAGGTGACGAGCACCAGGGCGATGAGGAACAGCCGGCCGGTCAGCTGCTCGCGTCGGCTCAGGTTCATCCCTTGTCCTCCCTCGTCAGCCGCTGGATCGGCAGCACGCACAGCAGCACCAGCGCCATGAGCACCACGCCGAGGGCGGAGGCGAGGCCGACCTGGCGCTGGGCGAAGGCGAGCCGGTAGATCTCCAGGCCAGGCACGGTGGTCTGCAGGCCGGGGCCGCCGCCGGTGGCGATGTAGACGATGTCGAAGCTGGCCAGCGCGGCGATCACGGTGACGGTCAGGCACACACCGATCTCCTGGCGCAGGCTGGGCAGCGTGACGGCGAGGAACTCGCGGACCGGACCGGCGCCGTCGAGCCGGGCCGCCTCGTACAGCGCTGGGTCGATCTTGCTCATGCCGGTGACCAGCAGGATCGTGCACAAACCGAGCAGCACCCAGGCGCCGATCACGCCGACCGCCGGCAGCGCGGTGTCGAACTCGCCGAGCCACGCCCGCGTCAGCCCGCCCAGGCCGATGCCTCGCAGCAGCTGGTTGACCAGGCCGTTCGACGACAGCAGCCAGCTCCAGGCGATGCCGGCGGCAACCAGCGGGATCACCTGAGGCAGGAAGAGGATGGTACGCACCGTGGTGCCGAACACGCCGGTGGTGATCCGCCGTACCAGGGTGGCGACCAGCAGGCCGAGGCCGACCGGGATGAAGCTGAAGAAGATGATCAGGATGAACGCGTTTCCGATGATCTTCAGCAGGTCGCGGTCGGTGAAGACCGTGACGTAGTTGGACAGGCCCGCCCAGCGCGCCACGCCGATGCCGTTCCAGTGGTAGAGCGAGTACTGGAACGTCAGCGCGAGCGGCCGCAGCACGAATACCGCGTACATGAGCAGTGCGGGCAGCACCCAGAGCCACCCGCTCCACCGGGCCGTGCGGGCCCACCGGCGTCGGCGGGCCCGCACGGCTGGTGCGGTCACTGGGACAGTTCCTTCTCGTACTCGGTCTGCACGGCCTTGACGTACCCCTCGGGGGTCTGCTGCCCGGCGACGAGCTTCTGCATCTCCGGGGTGATCGCCGAGGCGAAGATGGCGCCGGTGGCGTTTGCGGTGAAGTCCACCGCGCCGTTTTCCGCACCGAGCTGCTGCGAGGCCTTGAGCGTCTCGGACAGCACGGTCCCCTCGGCCGCGGGCGGGACGGTCAGGTCCGGCGGTCCACCAGGGCTGGAGCCGCCGAGCTTCACGGTGATCTCGCGGGCCTTGTCGTTCGTGTGAACCCAGTTGAGGAAGAACGCGGCCGCGTCCGGGTTCTTGGCCTTCGCGCCGACGCCGAAGGTGTTCGGCGCGGACATGGCCACGTGCTTGGCACCGGCGCTCTCGCCGGGGAAGAGGAAGAAGCCGACGTTGCCCGGCATGCCCTTGTCGAGGTTGGCCGACTCCCAGTCGCCGTTGAACATGAACAGGCCGCCACCCTTCTGGAACTGGCCCATCATGGCGGTGTAGTCGATCGCGTTCGCGTCCTTCGGGAAGTACCCGGACTGCGCCCACTTCTGGATGGTCTGGGTGGCCTTCAGCGCGGCCGGTGTGTCGAACGTGGCGCCCGGCTTCTGGAAGATCCAGTCGGCGATCTGGGCCGGGTCGCCGAACTGGTTCTGCAGTGCCTGGTGGGGAAGTTGATACCCGCCGTGTTCTTGTTGAACTGCATGATGGGCTGCACGTTGGCCGCCTTCGCCTTGGCCAGCAGCTGTTCGAACTCGGCGACTGTTGCCGGCGGCTGCGTCATGCCCACCCTCTGGGCGAGCTGCTTGTTGTAGAAGACGCCGGTAACGCTGTACCCGAGCCCCATCGCGTAGAGCGAGCCGCTGCCGCGCGGCCGCCCGCCCTCGGCGACCCGCAGCTGCACGAGCTGGGAGGCGGGAAACTTGTCCCAGCCGTACGCGGTGAAGTACGGGTCGAGGTTCTTCAACAGGCCGTCCTTGACCAGGTCGACCATCGTGGGCAGGCGGATGATGTCCGGCGCGCTGTCCGAGGCGAGCACGCGTGGCGCGTTCTCCACGATGACCGTGAACTGGTCCTCGCGGACGTTGAACTTCACGTTCGGGTGCTGTTTGGTGAACTCGTCGGCGAGGGCCTTGGCCAGCGGGAAGCCGGTCTCGGCGTACATCTCCAGCGTGATCTGCTCGCTGCCGAGCTCGGTGCTTACCGTGCCGCTGGCCGGCCCTGACGCCGGCTCTTCGGCGCCGGGCGCACTGCACGCCGCGGCCGCCATAACCAGGGCCATCACCGGTGCGGCGAGTACCACGCCGCGCCGCGACAGGCGCTTTGCTGTGTCTTCAGGCATCTATGGCTCCTTGCTCAGCATGAGCGAATGAGTTCGCTAAACTGATTTAGCACGAGCATGGCCGCGACGATGAGCACTGTCAAGGACCATTCGGCAACGACCCGGAAACAGCCGGTTCACGTGCTGGCGCACAAGGGGCACGACGCTACGATCGCCGGCAGAGGGCCGCCTTGCCGCTTCCCCGGGCACCGGCATCGCATCATGATGGGGCGAAGCGGCGCAGCCGCCTGATTCGGAGGACTGATGGGGCACAAGCGAGCGACCCTCGCGGACGTGGCACGCCGTGCCGGGCTGTCCAAGACCGCGGCGTCGATGGTGCTCAACGGGCGCGAGGGCACCCGCCTGTCCGCCGAAGCGCACCAGCGGGTGTTCGCCGCGGCCGAGGAGCTCGGCTACCGGCCGAACGTGGCCGCGCGGAGCCTGCGCACCCGCAAGACCGCCACCATCGCGTTCGTCTCCGACATCGTCGCCACCACCCGGTTCGCCGGCGACCTCATCCGCGGCGCGCTGGACGCCGCCCGCGAGCACGACCACGTGCTGCTCATCGCCGAGACCCAGGGCGACGTCGCCTTCGAGCAGTACGCGATAGACGCGATGCTGGACCGCCAGGTCGACGGGGTCATCTACGCCGCGATGGCCACCCGCCGCCTCACCGTCCCGCCCGCCCTGCTCGCCGGCCCTGTGGTGCTGCTCAACGCCACGAGCCCGGAAGGCCTGCCCTGCGTGCTTCCCGACGACGAGCGCGCCGGGCGCACCGCGGCCGGCGCGCTGCTGGACAAGGGCCACCGGGACCGGATCGCGATCATCGGCCGAAACCGGCTCAAGGAGACCGATCCCGAGGTGTCACTGGCCGCCGGCGCCCGGCTGCGCGGCATCCACGACGCACTCGACGAGGCCGGCACGAGCGTCCACCGCGAGGTCTCCTGCCCCGACTGGCTGCCCGAGCACGGCTACGCCGCCATGCGGACCCTGCTGCGCAGGCCGGACCGGCCCACCGCGGTCGTCTGCATGAACGACCGCCTCGCGTTCGGCGCATACCAGGCGCTTGCCGACGCCGGGCTGAGCGTGCCGCAGGACGTCTCGGTCGTCTCGTTCGACGACGACCCGATCGCCGCGTGGCTGCGCCCGGGCCTGTCCACCGTCGCCCTGCCCCACGAGACGATGGGCCGCCGCGCCGTGGAACTGCTCCTGGACGGCCGCGCCGCCGGACCCACCGTCGTCCCGATGTCGTTGCGCAGGCGCCGGTCCATCGCGTCGCCGGCCTGACCAGACCGGCTCCGGCGTCGCGCTAAACCGATTTAACTGCTACCTTTCGGCGCATGCTTCGACTCCCCGACCACTGGGTGTGGGACAGCTGGTACGCGCAGGACGACAGCGGCGCCTGGCACGCCTTCTTCCTGCGCGCCTCCCGAGCCCTGCTCGACCCCGAGCGCCGGCATCACCGTGCCACGATCGGCCACGCCGTCTCCGACGACCTGCGCTCGTGGCGCCTGCTGCCGGACGCCCTTGTCGCGGCCGACGCACCGGCCTGGGATGACCTGGCCACCTGGACCGGTTGCACGGTCCGCGGGCCGGACGCGCGGTGGTACATGTTCTACACCGGGGTCAGCCGGGCCGAACGTGGCCTGGTCCAACGGGTCGGGCTCGCGGTCTCGGACGACCTGATCACCTGGCACCGGCACGGCACCGAACCCTTGGTCGAGGCCGACCCGACCTGGTACGAACTGCTCGACCCGACCGCCTGGTACGAGCAGGCATGGCGCGACCCATGGGTTTTCGCCGACCCGGACGGCGACGGCTGGCACATGCTGCTGACCGCACGCGCCCGCACCGGGCCGGCCGAGGGGCGCGGTGTCATCGGGCACGCGACCTCACCGGACCTGCTCACGTGGACTGTCCAACCCCCACTGTCCACTCCGGCCGGCTTCGGCCACCTCGAGGTACCTCAGGTCGCTGTGGTCGACGGCCAGCCGCTGCTGCTCTTCTGCACCAACGCCGGTGCGGTCGAGGACCGCGTGTGGGTGGTGCCGGGTGCCGGCGTCACCGGTCACTGGGACGTGGCGTCCGCGCAGCCGTTCCCGCACCCGCACCTCTACGCGCCCCGCCTCGTCCCGTACGGCCGCGACGGTTGGGGTGTCATCGGTTTCGTCGACCGTGTGGACGGCGCGTTCGTCGGCGAGCTCAGCGACCCCATCCCGGTCGGGTACCACCCGGCGGCGGGACTGGTGGCCCGCACGCCGGATGGCACTCCCGATCAGGCTTTGCTCTGGTCGAGCAGCCAGCGCAGCGCCGTACCGTCCTCATAGGTCGGTCCGTACGCGGCGTGGTAGTCCGGCAGCGTGAACGCGGCGTCCTCGTACTCGACGTAGTGCAGCAGCGCCGCGATCTGCTCCGGGCTCTTTCCCCGCGCCGTGTACGCGTTCGTCAACAGGGCGCGGGTGTTGCGGGCGAGGTTGATGTTCAGCAGGTGGTCGTGCACGCCATGCGTCACCCACAGCGGGATCTCGGCGGCCGCGATGGCCGCCGCCTGGTCGGCGTTCACCGCGAACCCACCTGTCACCAGCCCACCGGCGAACAGGTCCGGCCGCTTGGCGTACGCGTTCCACAGCAGTTGCGCGCCGTAGGAGACGGTGGTCGCGTAGATCCGCCGCTTGTCGACCGCGAAGTCCTTGGCGAACTGGTCCAGCATCTTCACCAGCAGGTCCGCCTCGGCGGCGCCGCCCACCCGCTGGTTTTGCGGTGCGAGCACGATGACGTCCTCGTTGCTGCCCGTCCACTCCGGCTGCAGCCAGGCGGTCGCGGGGATGTCGGCGGCCACCTGGACCAGCGAGTTGTCGCCGTCCCAGCCCATGCCGTGGCCGGGCAGCACGACCATCAGCGGGTACCTCTTGGCCGGGTCGTAGTTCTTCGGTAGGTGGTAGTGGTACGGCAGGACCATCCCGCCGCTGAGGTACGAGCCGTAGGTGAACTCGTCGACCAACTGGTTGACCGGCTTCGCCGTCATCTCACGCGAGGTCGTCGGGGTCGCCTTGGCAAGCACCGCGCCCTTGCCGATGCCGAAGCGCGGCTGGCCGTACACCGCCTTGCGCTGCACCAGGCGGGTCGGCAGGTCCGGGTTCACCTTGACCGTGCACAGGAAGGTCGGGCACTTGGAGACGATGACGGTCCAGCCCGCGTTCTGGTCCGCGTCAAGCTCGACGATGACGTAGCGGCCGGATACCGAACGGTGGTCCGCCCGGGTCGCGGCGGCGTTGTTGACGTAGGTGCGGGTGACTGTGCGGTCGGTCAGCTTGGGCAGGTCCTCGATGGGGTTGAACCGGAAGTTGTAGAGGGTGTCCTGGACCGCGAAGGTGGAGTTGTCCAGCTCGCGCGGGTTGACGTTGGCGCCGTACTCGACCGCCACCGCGGAGACCTTCTGACCGTACGTGTAGACGGTCGTGATCGGGGTGATGCTGCGGATCCCCTCGTCCGCACCGCCACCGCCAGGACCGCCGGCCTGCCCCCCGTACGCCAGGCCCGATGTCGCCAATGCCAGGGTCGAGGCGATCGCCACGGCCCGTCTGCCGATCTGCATCCAGCTTGTCCTTTCCGGGAGCTAAACTGATTTAGCAGCGAGCATGCTAGGGAAGATCGAGACGTGTCAAGCAAAACCTGCGGTGCCGGCTGCCGATCGCACAGACGATTGCGCCCGCCCTCACGTTGATGGAGTGCCCGGTTGTCCGCACTACCAACGGCCACCGCGGGGCCAGGTGAACTCGCTGCCGCGGCGGCTAATCGTGAAGAAGCCCAGATAGGCGGCGCCGACCAGGCCGTGTGCGAAGAGGAGCTGCCAGATCTGGTACGCGCCGAGACGACCGCGCTCAGCGCCCTGTCCCACGTCGGCCTGCGCGACGTGACCGTACCGAGGGCGCTGGGGCGTCCCGCCGACCTGTGCGAGTGCCTGTGCGGAGAGGAGCCGCTTGGCGTCCCCGCAGACGCCGACGTCGGTGAAGCTCTCCGGCAACGGCGCTCACGACCGTGACCTCGAAGTCGGCTGGATGGGAGGCAGCGTCGCCGGTCAGGCACGCTGACCCTATTGGTCTAGCCGGTGCTGACCTCGGCCGGCGTCCGAAGCCGCATGGCCGATCAACTCGTAGCGACGGGCGAACAGTGCGCCGCGCGCCTGACCGGACCGCGTCGATTCACGGTGACGAGCACCCCATCAGTTAGTGCCTCGCCCACGCGGTGCCCATGGTGTGCCGGCCGCGGAGATAGACGCCGACCTTGAGAACGTACCCTCGCGACAAACCTGACATGGAAGCCCTCGCGGACGCTGTTTGCGCGCGCGTAGGCCGACCTACCGGTCGGAGGCCGCGAGCTGGTAGACCCGCTGCGCGGTCTGTCGCCAGATCTGGTCCTGCTCGCGCTCGTCGCAGCCGGCGAGCAGCCCGCGCACGACGTCGATCCAGCCTTGATAGGTGGTGGCGAGCAGGCAGACCGGCCAGTCGGAGCCGAACATGAGGCGGCTGGGCCCGAAGGTCTCGAGCGCCTGGGACACCGCCGGTGCCAGATCGGCCGGCCGCCACGACGACCAGTTCGCCTCCGTCGCCAGACCGGAAAGCTTCGCGGAGATGTTCGGCAGCTGGGCCAACGTGCGAAGGTGGTCGGCCCACTCTCGCAGGTCACCGGTGGCCAGCGGCGGCTTGCCCAGGTGGTCGAGGACGAACGCGACCTGTGGAAGGCTTTCCACGAGACGGATGGCCGCGGGCAGCTGATGGTGCCGGATCACCAGGTCGAAGACGAGGCCGGCATCCGCGACCGCGGCCAGGGCGCGGCGGATGGTGTCGTACTCCAGAAAGGCCGGGTCGGGCTCGCCCTGCACGAGGTGGCGGATGCCGACCAGCTTGCCGCCGCCGGGTCCGCCCTGGAGGCGGCGGATGCGGTCGGCGACGCCGGGGGTGGTGAGGTCGACCCAGCCGACTACTCCCCTGATCAGCTCGCTGCGTGCCGCGACGGCGAGCAGGTCGATCGTCTCAGCTTCGGAGTGGATCGTCTGCACGACGACGGTACCCGTGACGCCGGACGGCTTGGCTTCCAAGGCGAGATCCGCCGGTTCGAAGTCGGCGTCGATCGCGGCCATGCTCGCCGGGTCGATCCAGGGTTGGGGAAAGCGCTCGCGGTTCCACAGATGGTGGTGCGCGTCGATGATGTCTCCGGGCATGAGCGTCACTCCTGTGCCTTGCCGCCGGTGATGCGGGAGACGACGAGCGCGATGAGGATGATCGCCCCGTTCAGTGCGCCGATCCACTGCGCCGGCACGCCGGCGAGTGTCAGCACGTTCTGGATCATGAAGAGCAGCAGGATCCCGGTGAACGCGCCGAACATCGTGCCCTTGCCGCCGTTGAGGCTGACACCACCGATGACTGCGGCGGCGAAGACGGTGAAGATGGCGCCGTTGCCTTGGGAGGCTGCGACCGAGGCGAGCCGGCCGGACAGCAGCAGGCCGCCCAGCGCGGCGAGCACACTCGCGCCGATCAGGGCGATCCACAGCACGCGGTCGGTGCGGATGCCCGCCGCTTTGGCCGCGTCGACGTTGCCGCCGATCGCGTAGAGGGAGCGGCCGAACCCGGTGTATCCGAGCAGCACGATCCCGGCCGCGAAGAGGGCGACACAGATCCAGATCGACGCCGGGACGCCGAGCCAGACGGCGGTGCCCAGGTACATCATCGACTCGGGCAGGTTGAAGAAGGTCTGCCCGCCGGAGATCCCGGTGAGCAGGCCACGCAGGACGATGAGCATGCCCAGCGTCACGATGAACCCGTGCAGCCCGAACCGGACGATCAGTGCCGCGTTCGCGATGCCGATGAGCGCCCCGACCAGGAGGGTGATCGGGATCGCCCAGGCACCGGACAGCAGTCCGGTGCCGTGGCCCGCGCCGACGGCAACGGTCATCCACGCGGCGACGCCCGGCGCGAGCCCGAAGGTGGACTCCAGTGACAGGTCCATCTTGCCCGCGACCAGGACGATCGTCTGCGCGAGCACCAGCAACGCGACCTCGGACATGGTCTGTGCGATGTTGATGAGGTTGTCGGGCTGGAGGAACACCGGGTTGACGAGCTGCCCGACCACGGCGATGAGTGCGATCGCCGGTACCAGGGCGAGGTCTCGTAGCCGCGCGAGGGCGAGCCTCCCCAGCGGCCGGCGAGGCGGTGGCCCGGCTGCGACCGCGGAGCCGTCAGGAACGGCGGCCGCGGCGGTCATGGTCTTAGGCATCGACGGTCAGTCCTTCCATCGCGGCGACAACGTCGTGGTCTCGCCAGCCGCTGGGCAGTTCGGCGACGATCCGCCCCTGGAAGACCACCAGGACGCGATCGCAGATACGGAGGTCGTCGAGCTCGTCGGAAGCCACGATGACGCCGGTACCGGCTGTCGCGACCTGGTCGACCTTGTCGAGGAGGAACTCCTTCGACCGCACGTCCACACCCGCGGTGGGCGTGATGAGCACCAGCACCTTGGGGTCGTTGGCGAGGGCGCGTGCCATGACGACCTTCTGCTGGTTGCCGCCGGAGAGCCCGGAGACCGGCAGGTCGGGTCCGGGCGTCTTGATGGCGAGGGCGTCGATCAACGTGTTGGCGACCGCGTCACGCCGGCGTGTGCTGAGAAAGCCGGCCGTGCCGAGCCGTTCGGGGATCGTCATGGTGGTGTTGTCGGCGATCGACATGTTCGCCACCAGGCCTTGGTGGTGACGGTCCTGCGGCACGAACCCGACGCCGCTGGCGAGGGCGGCGCTGACGTGACCCGGCCGCGGCGACTGGCCGTCGACGGTGATCGTGCCCGCGTCGGGCGTGCGGAGTCCGACGATCGTCTCGGCCACCTCCGTCTTGCCGCTCCCACCGGCGCCCGCCAGCCCGACGATCTCCCCGGCGCCGACCTGGAACGAGATGTCGTCGAACAGGCCGTCCAGGCGTAGGCCGGCGACGTCGAGAACGACATCGGTATCGCCGGTCTGGGCCGTCCGCGACCGGGGACGTCGAGCGCTGTGGCCTCACCGGTCATGGCCGCGACGAGTTCGCCGCGGGGGAGGTCGGCGACGGGTGCGGTGACGATGTGGCGGGCGTCGCGAAAGACGGTGACCATGTCACAGATCTCGTAGATCTCCTGCAGATGGTGGCTGATGAACAGGAAGGTGACGCCCTGGGTCTGCAGGTCGCGGATGTGGTCGAAGAGCCGGGTGATCGCGCCGGCGTCGAGCTGGGCGGTCGGCTCGTCGAGGATGATGAACCGCGCGCCGAACGACAGTGCCCGCGCGATCTCCACGAACTGGCGCTGCTCGACGCTCAGGTCCTTGGCCTTGGCGTCGACGTCCACACCGACCGACCAGACGTCGAGCAGGTCGCGCGCACGCTGGCGCAGGGAACGCCAGCTGATCAGTCCGAGGCGGCCCCGGTCGTAGCGGTTGAGCAGAAGGTTTTCGGCGACGGTCAGCTGCGGGATGATGGTCGACCTCTGGTAGACGCAGGCCACCTGCCGCCGCCAGGCGTTTCGGTCGGACAGCCGTGGCGCCGCCGCGCCGGCGAACAGGACATGTCCCGCGTCCGGTGCCTGCAGGCCGGTCAGGATCGACACGAGGGTGGACTTGCCCGCCCCGTTGCGGCCGACGAGGGCGTGGGTCTCCCCCGGCAGCACACGGATCTGGGCCTGGTCCAGCGCGACCGTCGAGCCGTACCGCTTCGTGACGGTGACCGCCTCCGCCACGGGCGGGCCTGATGGTTTCTCGTTGCCGCTCATGTACCCGCCTCTCCTCCGCGGCCGGCTAGCCGATGTTGTTGCCCCACAGGGACTTGTCGTCGGGCTTGAGGCTCGGCACACCGCCGTACTCCGCGCCGTCCGCGGTGACCAGGGGTGCGGAGAGCTGGTCTTCGAGCACGCCGTCGCGTACCTGGATGATGGTGCTGTCGTGGTCGGTCGGGCCAGGCTGGAAGGTCTTGCCCTCGATCGCGGCCTTCAGGTACTGGAGCGCGTACTTCGCGTAGAGGTCGGCGGGCTGGGAGACGGTGGCGTCGATGTTGCCGGCGGCGATGTCCTGCAGCTCCTTCGGGATGCCGTCGTTGGAGACGACGAAGACGTGCTTCGGGTCGCTCGGCGGTGCGAGCAGGCCGCGCTGCTTGAGCAGCTGGAGCGTGCCGGCCAGGGCGAAGCTCGACTGCATGTACACACCCTTGATGTCCGGGTGCTCGGTCAGCCGGATCTGCAGCTTCTGCGAGGCGAGCGCGCCGTCCCAGTTTGTCGCCTCACCGAAGACCGTGATGCCCGGGTAGCTCTTCTTCATGCAGTCGTTGAACGCCTCGGTGCGGTCGCGGCCGTTGATCGATGCCAGATCGCCCTGCAGCATGACAACCTTGCCGGCGCCCTTGAGCTTGGTGCCGAGGAAGTGGCACGCCTTCTCGCCGTAGGCGCGGTTGTCCGCCCGGACGACCATGAAGACCTCGCCCTGGTCCGGGCGGGTGTCGATGGTGACGACCGGAATCTTCTTGGACGCCAGCGACTGCAGCGCCGGTGCGATGGCGGCGGTGTCCTGCGGTGCCATCGCGATGCCCTTGACGCCCTGGCTGATGAACGACTGCACGTTCGAGGTCAGCTTCGCCACGTCGTTCTGCGAGTTGGTGGTCTTCAGATCCAGCCCCAGCTCGGTGGCGAACTGCGGGGTGTACTTGATGTACGAGTTCCAAAAGTCGGTGTCGGAGCGCGGGTAGTCGACGCCGACCACTGCTGCCTTGCTGCCGCCGTCGGCACCCGTCGTATCGTCGCCGCCGCACGCGCTCAGCAACGCTGCGGCGGACAACAGGACTGCCGCGGTCGCGGCGATGCTTCTCGGTTTCATCACAACTCCTATGTGGAAGATGCCCGGAGGTGAAGCGTGGGGAGCTGAGCGTGCCGCTCTCAAATCTCGTTGTTCCACTGTGGACCGTCAGGGAACCGGTACGCGACCACCGACTCCTGGTGCATCCGCGCCCCGATGCCAGGAGCCTGCGGTGCGAGGTAGCGCCCGTCCCGGACGGTGACCGGATCGACGAAGTGCTGATGCAGGTGGTCCACGTACTCGATGACCCGGCCCTCGGTGCTGCCGCTGACCGCCACGTAGTCGAACATCGCCAGGTGCTGGACCATCTCGCAGAGCCCGACCCCGCCCGCGTGCGGACAGACCGGCACCCCGAACTTGGCGGCCAGTAGCAGGATCGCGATGTTCTCGTTAACACCAGCCACGCGCGTGGCATCCAGCTGGAGGACGTCGATCGCGCGCGCCTGAAGCAGTTGCTTGAACATGACCTGGTTGTGGCAGTGCTCGCCGGTGGCCACCTTGATCGGCGTCACGGCCTCGCGGATCGCGGCGTGGCCGAGCACGTCGTCAGGCGACGTCGGCTCCTCGATCCAGTACGGGTCGTACGGAGCCAGCGACCTCAACCAGGTGATCGCCTGCTCGACCCCCCACGCCTGGTTGGCGTCGATGGCGATGCGCACGTCACCGCCCACGGCTTCGCGGGCGAGCGCGACCCGCCGGATGTCCGCCTTGTTGTCGGCACCGACCTTCAGCTTGATCAGACCGAAGCCCTCGGCGACCGCCTCCCTGGCGAGCCGGACGAGCTTCTCGTCGGTGTAGCCCAGCCAGCCAGGCGTGGTGGTGTAAGCCGGATAGCCGTGGGCGAGCAGGTCTCGCTGTCGCTGCTCCCGACCCGCCTGCGCCCGCTGCAGCAGGTCCAGCGCCTCTTCCGGTGTCAACGCATCGCGCAGGTACCGAAAGTCGACCAAGCTGACCAGCTGCGCCGGGGACATCTCGGCCAGCAGCCGCCACAACGGCTTGCCCTCGCGGCGGGCGTACAGATCCCAGGCCGCGTTGACGACGGCACCGGCGGCCATGTGGATGGCTCCCTTGTGCGGGCCGAGCCAGCGCAACTGGCTGTCGCCGGTCAGCCGCTCGGAGAACGCGCGCAGGTCACCCAGGACGTCCGCGACCGGCAGGCCGACGACCAAGGGCGCCAGCGCTCGGATCGCGGCGACCTGAAGATCGTTGCCACGCCCGACCGTGAACGCCAGCCCGGTCCCTTCCTCGCCGCCGCTGGTGCGGATCGTCACGTACGCCGCCGAGTAGTCCGGCTCCGGGTTCATCGCGTCGGAACCGTCCAGCTCGCGAGAGGTGGGGAAGCGGACGTCAACCGCGTCCACCGAGGTGATCACCTCAGACATTGCGCCCGCCCATCTCAGCCGTAGACCGCCTTGCCCACGAAACCATGGGCCATGGGATGTCTTTATAGCCCTCGACCACCTCGCCGTCTAGACACGTCCTGGAAATCTGGCCCACTAAAGGGCTTTCACTCCGAGGCACGGCATCCACGAAAACGCGAATGTTTCCAGACATGGGATCACCTGCTACGGTGAGCACGCGAAATCGTCGACCGCTGGCCGCCTCGCCGGCGAGACCAGCCAAGGGACCCACATGTCGCTGACCGACAAGGCGATGACACGCCTCCGCGAGATGATCCAGTCCGGCGAGCTCCCGCCGGGCTCTCGACTGCCGCCGGAGCAGCAGCTCGCCTCCGATCTGGGCGTGGGGCGCAACATCATGCGCGAGGCCGTGCGTGCGCTGGTGGCCGCACGGGTGCTCGAGGTCCGGCGGGGCAACGGCACCTTCGTGACCAGCCTTGAGCCACGCCTCCTGCTGGAAGGCATCAGCGGCGCCGTGGAGCTGCTGCGCGGCGACACCATGCTGGAGCTGACCGAGGTGCGGCGGCTCTTCGAGACCGCCGCCACCGGCCTGGCCGCCACTCGCATCTCACCTCAGCAGCTGGCCGAGGTCAAAGGCCACCTCGAGGCGATGCGCGCGGCGGCCGACGACGTAGAGCTGCTCAACCAGCACGACGCCGCGTTCCACCGCGCGGTGGTCGCGGCCACCGGCAACGAGACGCTGTCGACCGTCCTCGAAGGCATCTCCAGCCGGACCGTGCGCGCACGCGTGTGGCGGGGTCTGGTCGACGCCGACGCGGCCGGGCGGACGCTGCGCGAGCACGAGGCGATCTACATGGCGCTGGCCGCCGGCGACGCGATCCAGGCGCAGGCGGCCGCCCTGATGCACATCACCACCACGGAGACCTGGCTGCGCGCCCACCTTCGCGACGACCCGGACGCGCCGAGCGGCTCCTGACATCCCGAGCGAGGGTTCCTATGCGTTCAGCCCTGTACACCGGCAACTCGACCATCGTCGTGGAGGACCGTCCGCCCGTCCCGCCGGCCGCCGGCGAGGTGCAGATCGACGTCGCCTACACCGGCATCTGCGGTACCGATCTGCACATACTGCACGGCCACATGGACCATCGCGTGCGTGTCCCGCAGACGATCGGCCACGAGATGTCGGGCCGGATCGCCGCCGTCGGCGCGGGAGTCACCGACCTCGCCGCCGGCACGCCGGTGACCGTGATGCCCCTGCGGTGGTGCGGCACCTGCCCCGCCTGCCGGGCCGGTCACCAGCACATCTGCCAGCGGCTCGACTTCATCGGCATCGACTCGGTGGGGGCCATGCAGCAGCGCTGGACGGTACCGGCCGATGTCGTCGTGCCCCTGCCGGCCGGCCTGCCGCTCACCCACGGCGCCCTGGTCGAGCCGACCGCGGTCGCCGTCCACGACGTGCGCCGTTCGGGCCTGGGCGCCGGGGAGACGGCGGTCGTGATCGGCGGCGGGCCGATCGGTGTGCTGATCGCACTCGTGGCTCGCTCGGTCGACGCGGACGTCGTTCTGGTGGAGGTCGACGCGCAACGGCGGGAGATCGCCGGACAGCTCGGCATCCGGACGCTTGACCCCGCGGTCGACGACCTCGCCGGCGAAGTCGCGGCGATGACCGGCGACGCGGGCGCGGCCGTGGCCTTCGAGGTCTCCGGCTCCGCCGCGGGCATCGCCACAGCTGTCGAACTGCTCGCTGTCCGCGGCCGGCTCGTCGTCGTCGGCATACACAGCCAGCCACGGGAGATCGACGTGTTCCGCTTCTTCTGGCGCGAGCTCACGATGATCGGCGCCCGTGTGTACCAGCGTGCGGACTACGACACCGCGATCGAGCTGCTGAGTGCCGGCAGGGTCGGCGCGGAAACCCTGATCACCCACGTGGAGCCACTGACGAACACCGCCGAGGCCTTCGCGAGACTGCGCGGTGGCGGCAATGTCATGAAGGTCCTCATCGACTGCCAGGAGACCTCGTGAACCCGTTCGACCTGTCCGGCCGGCTCGCTGTCGTCACCGGAGCCCGCCGCGGTATCGGCCTGGCCATCGCCGACGCGCTGGCCGCCGCCGGCGCGGACATCGTCGCCGTCAGCGCACAGCTGGAGACCACCGGCAGCGAGGTGGAAAAGCGCGTCCGCAGCCACGGCCGGGGCTTCACCGGGTACCGGGTGGACTTCGCCGACCGTTCCGCCGTCGCCGACCTCGCCGCACGGCTCGAGGACCGTGACCAGGCCGTGGACATCCTGGTCAACAACGCGGGGACGATCAAGCGCGCCCCGGCCGCCGAGCACACCGACGACATGTGGGACGAGGTTGTCGCGGTAAACCTGTCGGCACAGTTCATCCTGAGCCGCGAGCTCGGCCGGGCAATGGTTGCCCGCGGCCGCGGAAAGGTCATTTTCACCGCCTCGCTGCTCAGCTTCCAAGGTGGAGTCAACGTGCCCGGCTACACGGCGGCGAAGTCCGGCCTGTTGGGGCTCACCCGTGCCCTCGCCAACGAATGGGCTCCGCACGGCGTCAACGTCAACGCTGTCGTCCCCGGCTACATCAGCACCGACAACACCCGGGCGCTGCGCGACGACCCGGCCCGCAACACCGCCATCCTCGATCGCATCCCCGCCGGCCGATGGGGCCGCCCCGAAGACCTGGCCGGTGCCGTGGTCTTTCTCGCCTCGCCGGCAGCCGACTACGTGCATGGCGCCGCCATCGCCGTCGACGGTGGCTGGCTGGGGCGGTAGGCCGCGATGAAGACCGTGGCCGTACAGCGCCGACCCGAGGTCCACCTCACCGAGCTCGGCTTCGGCGCCTCCCAGGGCGGCAACATGTACCGCGTGCGCAGCGACGAGGAGTTCGCCGCGGCGGTCGACACGGCCTGGGACGCCGGGATCCGATACTTCGACACCGCCCCTCACTACGGCCTCGGGCTGTCCGAGCGGCGCCTCGGAGCCGCGCTGCGCTCGCGACCACGAGACGACTTCGTGCTCTCGACCAAGGTGGGACGGCTGCTGGTGCCGTCGGCGGACACCGCGCATCTGACCGACACCGAAGGCTTCGAGGTGCCGGCCGACCACCGCCGCGTCTGGGACTTCAGCCGCGACGGCGTGCTGCGCTCCCTCGAATCCAGCCTCGAGCGCACCGGCCTGGACCGCATCGACGTCGTGTACCTGCACGATCCCGACGAGCACTGGCAGCAGGCCGCGACCGAGGCGATACCGGCGCTGGTCGAGCTGCGCGCCCAAGGGGTCATCCGCGCCATCGGTGCCGGCATGAACCAGTCTCCGATGCTCACCCGCTTCGTCCAGGAGACCGACATCGACCTGGTGATGTGTGCCGGCCGGTTCACGCTGCTCGAACAGGGTGCGCTGGATGACCTGCTGCCGGCCGCCGAGGCGCGTGGCGTGGCGGTGGTGATCGCCGGCGTCTACAACTCGGGGCTGCTGGCGCGCGACTGGCCCTCGGCGAACGCCACCTACAACTACCAGCAGGCTCCGACCGACCTGCTCGACCGCGCGACGCGCATCGCGCGGATCTGCCAGAGCCACGGCACCACTCTTCCCGAGGCAGCGCTGGCGTATGTGCGGGCTCACCCCGCGGTCACCTGCACCGTCGTCGGGATGGGCACGGCGACTCAGGTTCGGCAGACCCTCCAGCGGGCGGGCGCTGACGTCCCGGCCGCGCTGTGGCCGGCGCTGGCGGCGGCCGGACTGATCAAGACTGGGATCTGAGGGGGCAGGTGGAGGGCCGCGTCGCGGCGGCCCTCCACCGGTGCGTCATTCGAACAGGGACAGGGTCAGCGTCGACGTGTACGAGCCCGCCGCGACATCCGCCGGAGCCCGCAGGAACAGGTTGGCGTTGACCGAGTACGAGTCACCGGCGACAGCCTCGGAGTCGAACGTCGACACCAGCAACTCCTGGTCCACCAGACCGACATTGTTCCCCGGCTGCGTCGGCTCGTCGAGAACCGTCACCACCTCCTCACCCTCGGTCACCAACCCGGTGTCACCGCCATCGATCAGGTTCGGCGCCCAACCCAGATGACCGGCACTGATCGCCGGCTGCCCCCCATCACCCGCGAAGTCCGTCGCACTGCCCAGCACGGCCCACGCCGCACCCTCCGGCACCTCCTCCGCGATCCGCGTGTCGGTCACCGTGACCGTCGGCAACGTACCGACGAACTGCCGGACCAGCAGCGTCGAACCGTTTTCGGCCAGCGCCACCGAGTCACCCGCGATCGACATCGCCAGCACACCCGGCTCCCGGATCTCCTCGATGTCCACCGTGACCCGCACATCGTCACTGTCCCCCGGCGCCGCCACCGCCGGCGACGCCAGCGCGAGCGGCCCGGCCAGTACCGCCGCCGCGGCACCCGCCGCGACGAGCCTTCTGCGTCTTCTGCTCATGCGATGTTCCATCGTCCTTTCTGGAGTTGGTCCGGAGCTATCCGGTACAGGCGAGGCCGGGATAGGCGGCGGTGTGGACGGTGACCACGTCCGCGCCGTCGATGGTCCCGCTGGCGCGGATGGTCGCCGAGCCGGCCGCGATCGAGGACGTCCGGGTCGGGAACGACTGGTAGGCGTTGGCTCCGGGCGCGACGCCGGCGACGGCCCGGTCGCCGTAGACGGTCTGCATGGCGATGTCCACCGGCAGGTCGTGGCCGTTGCGCGCCTGCACCGCGAGGTACGCCTTGCCGGCGACGCACCGCGGCTGGGCGGTGACGGTTATCGGCAGCTCGGCCTGGCCGGGTGCGAATGCCCAGTTGTCGATCTCGACGAGGTCCTGGCCCGCCGGCCCGTCGTACGTGAAGTAGACGTCGTGGACACCGTTGACCCCGCTGAGCTCGGCAGTGGCCTCGGCCCATTCGCCGCTCGGCGCACCGGCCGTGATGGTGCCGACCACGGGGCCGGTGAGCGAGTCCAGGCGCACCTGAACGCGCGCACCCGCGGACAGCGCCCGCAACTTCGCGGTCACCGTCGCGGCGCCGCCGGTGCCGAAGTCGACCGATGACAGCGCGGTCCAGTCGCCGCTGTCGACGTCGCGCAGCACAAGGTTGGGTGCCGCCGCGCCGAACTCGGCGGACGCGCCGTCGACCTTCGCGGTGGCGATGCCCTTGCTCCAGCCGAGGGTTTCGGCTTCGAAGACCCGGTACGGGTCGAAGCTCTCGACCTGGTCCACGCCGGCGTAGGTGCCGACCACCTGCTGGATCGTGCCGTCCGGGTTGAAGGTCAGCTCCTGGATGTGCGGGCTGCGGTACCCCTGCGTGGTGTTTCCGTTGATGCGCTTGTTCAGCGTCGGCGCGTGGTAGGTGAAGTAGTACCTGCCCTGGAACTCGAACACAGACTGGTGGTTGTTGCCGCCGGTGCCGGCGCCGAAGAACTGCGACTGGTTCGGGAAGAGCACACCGGCGTAGGTCTCCTTCGGCCACGACATCGGATCGTCGGAGATCATGTAGCCGATCTGCCCGCCGCCCGGGTAGCCGGGCAGCGGGGTCTGCGAGCCGCCGAAGTCGTTGCCGCCGAAGTGCGAGGAGTACGAGAAGTAGTACCTCTCCCCGCGCTTGAAGACATGGCCCGCCTCGAACGACACCGGCGCGTCGACGACCACGGCGCTGCCCTCGGTAGAGACCATGTCGTCGCCGAGCCCGATCGCGCGGATGTTCTTCGGGTTGTTGAAGCGCTCGGCCGGCGGCATGCTCGTCGACGCCGGGCCCCCGCCGAAGTACAGGTACGCCTCGCCGTCGTCGTCGACGAGCGGAGCCGGGTCGAACTTCCACGCCACGTCCTCGGCGCCCGGTGTGGAGCCGTTGATCAGTGTGGTGGTGCGCTCGCTGGTCCACGGACCCAGCGGCGACGCTCCGGTGATCACGTTGCTCGAGCCGCCGCCGTTGGCGTAGTAGAGGAAGAACTTCTCGGTGCCGTTGACGACCTTCCGGGCCATGCCGGGCGCCCACGAGTTGCTGGTGAAGGGCGCCACGCCATTGGGACCGGCGACCTGGATCTCGCCGTGGTCCGTCCAGTTGACCAGGTCCGCGGAGGACAGGACGGTGATCTGGTTGATGTTGCCGTAGTTGATGGTCGGCGACACGCCGGTCACCGGGTCGGGCGCGTAGCCCTGCGTGTCGTTGGTCAGGTACATGTACACGCGGCCGCCGTGCACGAAGCCGAACCCGTCCGCGCCGAACTTGTGCCCGATCAATGGGTTGTGCTCTCCGGGCAGCTTGCCGACGACCTCGATGGTCTTCGACGGCGGCGGGGGTGGTGCCGCCCCGAGCACGGACACGTCGTCGAGCTTGAAGTCCATGAGGTGCAGGTCCGGATCCGAGGACGGTGTGCTCGTCCAGGGCGTCTCGAAGAACAGCCGCGCCGTCGACACGTTCTGCCCCGCCGGGATGGTGAAGGTTCCGTTGAACTGGGCCCACTGGCCCTTGCTCGCCTGGACGCTCACAAGGTTCGTGTAGGTACCGCCGCCGTAGTGCATGGTGGCGAAGAACTGTTTGGTCGCCGGCCCGTTCGCGTTTTCGTACTTGATCCGGGCGGTGAGGGCGTACGTCTGTCCGGCCTGCACCTTGCCGGACAGGTCCTGCATGGGCCCGGACCCGGTCGTCGCCCGGTTGGTGACGAGCACACCGCTCGCACCGGAGTAGGCGTCCGCCGTCGGCGTCAGCACCGCGCTGTCGGTCGCATTCCCGTTGTTTGCGAACCAGTTGGTGAGGCCGCTCTCGAACCCACCGTTCAGGATGAGGTTTTCCTCGGCGGCCCAGGCCGTTGACGGTACCGCCAAAAGCGCCGTCACCACGACGGCGGTGACCCGCCGGCGGGCTCTTCTTCGCAAGCGTTGACTCACCCGATGTCCTCCTTCGACGTGTGCAGGGTGTGCGCGCAGGGCCGCGGCCCGGTGCGCGGCGAGCTATCCGGCGCAGTCGACGCCTGGGTACTCGGCGGTGTGGCTGGTCGTCACCGAGGCGCCGTCGACGGTGCCGGTGACGCGGACCGTGGCCGAGCCGGCCGCGACCGAGGTGGCCCGCGTGTTGAACGACTGGTAGGCGTTGCCGCCTGGCGCCACGTCCACGAAAGAGCGCTCCCCGTACGGCGTCCGCAACGTGATCGCCACCGGCCGGTCGTGGTCGTTTCGCGCCTGGACCGCGACATGGGCCTTACCCGCGACGCAGCGCGCCAGCGCGGTGGCCGTCACCGGCAGTTCGGGCCGACTGGCCTTCCACACGCCGAGCCGAGCCAGCTGGTAGCTCAGTGCCCGCTCCGGCGCGTCGATCTGGTTCTGCGTGCCAGCCTGGCCGGCCCGTACCCTTGTCGCGTCGCCCAGCGCGGCCCGCATCGCGGCCCAGGCCGGCGGCGGGTAGTCGGCCTCCTCGAGGGTGCCGGCATGGGCGATGGCCGCGTCGAGGTCGCTGAAGTCCAGCGGCAGGCCTTGGGCGGTCAGCGTGTCGCTGAGCAGGTAGTGGTCGAAGTCGACCCGTCCACCGGTCTGCTGCGTCGCGTAGTTGAACAGGCCGACCCGGTGTCCCATGAAGTGCGCGAGGCTGCCGTCCAGCGTCTGCGGCCCGACCCGGCCGCCGAGCGGGCTCCACGCCAGCCCGTCCAGGCTGTAGTAGAACGCCGTCCACAGCTGCCCGGTCGGGGATGCGAAGTCGAGGTCGGCCTTGATGTGGACCTCGGTCGCGTCTCCCAGTGCCACGGCGGTGCCCGGCACGAAGCTCTCCAGGGACGGCTGGTCGAGGTCCACCGCGAACGGCTGGACCCGGTTGACCACGCCGATCGTGTTGGCGCCGCCCGCGCGCTTGACCGCGACGTACGAGAAACCTCGGTTGTACGCGGCCAGGCCGGCGACGTCGCCGTCCTTCATACCGGAGATGTCCATCCTGGTCTCGACTGACTGGCGCGGGCCGAACGTGCGCTGCGACAGCGTGTTGCGCGCTTCCTCGAACCAGGCCAGCTCCGCGCGGTTGGACAGCTTCGTGTAGACGTAGTCGCCGGTGACGACGCGGCCATTCGTCAGCCGCAGCCACCCCTCGCGGTCGGTCAGCGACCAGTAGCGGTTGTCGGGAGCGTGGTTCCACTCCCACACCAGATCCAGCCGGGACCCGTTGGGCGCGACCTCCTCCGCGGTCGGGTACTCCGCGGTCACCGGCCACCGCTCGTCCTGGTACGCCTTGTGCGGCGCGTCGTTGTCGAAGTCGTCCGAGGCGACCAGGCTCTTCTGCCGTTCGAGGCGCTCCTGCTCCGGGGTGAGGCGGATCGGCTTGTCGAAGAGGCCGTCGACCGGCACCACGCCGTTGTCGCCGAAGGTCGGCCAGCCGTCCTGCCACGTGGCCGGGATGAGCGCCGGAATGCGTCCGATCGGGAAGGTGTCGCGGAAGAACATGCCGTACCAGTCGGTCCGGCCGTCCGGGCGCGAGATCGGCACAAGGCTGCCCTGTGCGAAGCCGTTGGAGTTGAGCACCCCACGCGCCTCGTAGGTGTTCACACCACCCGCCGAGGTGTACCGGCCGAGCAGCTGGGTCGAGCGGAACATGACGACCTGGCGGCCCTGGCCCGACGGCCAGGTGATGATGACCGCGTAGTAGTAGCCGTCGATGTAGTAGAGCTGGGCGCCTTCGAACAGGCCGCCGATGAACGGCTGACCAGCGTAGTTGTTGGCGGTGAAGATGTTGGGGTAGTCCTGCGTGATGGCGGTCAGGTCCGCGTTGAGGCGCACCGCGCTCGTCCCGCCGGAGCCGTAGAAGATGTACGGCGTGCCGTCGACGTCGAAGAACAGCGACGGATCGTGCAGGCCACGTCCCAGCGCCGTGCGCTGCCACGCCCCGTCTTCGATGTCGTCGGTGCGGTAGAGGTACGCGCCGCCGAGGTTGTTGGTGTTGAACACGGCGTAGAACATGCCGTCGTGATAGCGCAGGGATGAGGCCCACTGGCCCTGCCCGTACGACTGCTGGCCGTTGCGCAGTGAGAACGCGTCGCCGATGCTCGCCCGGTCGAACACGTAGTTGACGATCTCCCAGTTGACCAGGTCGTAGGACTTCATGATCGGCGCGCCGGGGCTGAGGTGCATCGTGGTGCTGATCATGTAGTAGAGGTCGCGGCCCTCGTCGTTGGCCGCGGCCGGGACGCGTTCGACGCTGATGTCCGGCACGTCGGACCGGAGCAGCGGCACGGAGTACCGGCCGTCACCGGTGTCCGTCGAGGTGTACGAGGGCGGCGGAGACCAGCCGTCGGCGCGCGCCGCGTCGCCGGTCATGACGAGCCCCGCCCACGGCAGCGCCGCTGCCACGGCCGCGGCGAGGCCACGGCGCCAACCGGCGAGGTAGCCGGAACTCGGCACGGCAACTCCTTCACTCCTACGCCGGTATGGACGTGACTCATCACCGCGGGAGCTCGTGGAAGGTCAGGCCCGCGGCGATCAGAGCGGATCGGCAATGTTAGCGCTAACAACCCTTCTCTTAGCGGTCGGAGCCACACGTGCGTCTTGTTGGCCGGGTGCGCCGCAGCGCCAAAGCGACCTCGTTGACATGGACTCTGGCCGATGACGGCGCTGCTCGTCAAGACATGTCCAACATGTTTCGGGCTTGCAGAAAATCGTTTTAGCAGTCGGCGACGTGGACCCGCGCCCGGGCGTTGCCGATCCAGTTGGTGGCCGCGCGCAGGTACGACAGCGCGTCCCGGGCGAGCGCGTCCTGCGAGGAGGCGAGGGGACGCCAGATCGAGGCGGCGGTCGCGATGGTCTCGTTCTGCGCGGTGAAGGACTCGAAGCAGACCGCACCGGCGTAGCCGGTGGCGGCCAAGGCCGTGAAGAAGCCGGGCCAGTCGAAGTGGTCGGCGCCCGGCGCGCCGCGGTTGGTGCCGCTGACCTGCACGTGCTTGATGTGCGGGCCAGCGACACGGACGGCGCCGTATGGGTCGGCTTCCTCGATGTTCATGTGGTAGCTGTCGATCATGAGGCCGACGTTCGGCGGCAGGCCGTCGATCAGCTCCACCGCCTGCTCCACCGTGTTCACGACGCTTGTCTCGTAGCGGTTGAGCGCCTCCACGCCGATGCTCACGCCCCGCTCCCCCGCGTGTTCGGCCACCGGTGCCAGGGCCCGGCGGAAGTCCACGTGGCAGGCCGCGCGGGCCACCGCCGACATGCGCCAGGTGCGCCCGACCGAGGCGTAGACGGGACCGCCGACGCATGGCGCGCCGACCGCGGCGGCACTGTCCACACAGGTCTTCAGGTACGCCGCGGTGGCCTCCACCACGGACGGCGGGGCGTCCACGAGCTCCCGGCCCGGCGGGGTGACCGCGCAGACGGCCGCCGCGACAAGGTCGTGCGCGGCCAGCAGGTCCCGTGTGCGCAGCGGATCCCAGTCGCCGGGCTGCTCGATCGGCAGCTCGACCGCGTCGAAGCCGAACGCGGCGATGCGCGGAACCAGCTCGGCCAGGGCCTCGTCGTCGACCGGCGAGGCCCACACCCACGGGTTGACACCGATGGCGTACACGGTGCTACTTCCACCGCTGCGGGTAGCCGGGCAGATCCGTGCAGCCGCACATCGCGTAGTGCAGCGGCGGCATGTCCGGGTCGACGTACTGCTCGAGGTTGTCGCTCGTGATCGTGGGCTGCGGCAGCTTCCACGGGCTGGGCACCTGCTCGCCGTTGAGCACCTTCAACGCGGCCAGGATCGGTGTGCGCCACTGGTACGTCGGATAGGTCGGCGCGATCGCGGTGAGCTTCTTGTCCTTCCACAGCTTCAAGAAGTCGAGCTGGTCCTCACCGTTGATCGGCGGCACGGGCTGACCGGCGTCCTGGAAGGCCTCGACCGCCGCGACCGCGACCGCGCCGGCGTCCATCCAGACGCCGTCGATCGTGCCGTACCGCTGGATGTAGTCGTTGACGATCTTCTTGGTCTTGGCCGGGTCGCCGTCGGTGAACTCGACGCCCACCACGTTGACACCCGCCTTGTCGAAGGCCACCTTGGCGGCGGACCACCGGGTCTCCAGGACGTCGACGCCGGGCAGGATGCGCAGCGCGAGCACCTTGCCGCCCGGCTTCATCTTCTGGCTGACGAACTCCGCCGCGACGTGGCCGAAGCCGTAGCCGCCGATGGGGTTGATGAACGTCACCGGGCAGCTCGTGTCGACACCGCGGTCGAAGACGATGACCGGCAGCCCCTTCTGGCAGGCGGCCTCGACGGCCGGGGTGAGCGTCGCGGTCGTGTTCGGCGAGACGATGAGCGCGTGGCAGTCCTTGCCGAGCAGGTCGTTGATGTCCGCGATCTGCTTCTGGTCCTTGCCTTCGGCGTCGACGTGGACAAATTCCTTGATCTGGCCCCGATGCGTGTCCACCTCGGCCTGCATGGTCTTGAAGCCGACCTGCCGCCAGGGGTTGTTCAGGCCGGCATTGGAAAAGCAGATCTTGTACGGGCCGGGCTTCTTGAACTTCGCGGTGTCCACGGTCCGCGGGTTGAGCGCCTGCTCCCACGGCTTGTCGGCCGGCCCGGTGGCGGTGGCGTCGAGCAGCGCCAGCTCGTTGTCGTAGTCAGCCTGCACGAAGAACTTCGACTGCTCCCCCGTCCCCGAACCGGCGGCGTCGGACGCGGCACTCGACGGTGCGGCGGTCGGTTCGTCGGTGGCGCAGCCGGCGAGCGCCAGCACGGCGCCGGTCGCCAGGACGGCTATGGCACGTCTCACGGTATCCCCTTTACCTGGAGGAGGAACGCACGGATGACACCGCCACGGCGAGCAGGATGATCACGCCCTGGACGGTCGGTTTGAGGGCGCCGGAGACGCCGTAGAAGTTCATGAGCGTGAAGAGGGTCTCGAGGGTCAGTGCGCCGAGCATCGCCCCGACGACCGAGCCGCGGCCGCCGCCCAGTGCCACGCCGCCGAGCACGACGGCCGTGATCGCCCCGAACTCCAGCCCCGCGCCGGCCTGGAACGACACGCCGCTGTACCCGCCGAGCAGGATCGCCGCGAGCGCGGCCGCCAGTCCACTGAGGACGAATGCGACGGTCTTGGCGCGCCACACCCGCACGCCGCTCAGCTCAGCGGTCCGCGGGTTGCCGCCGACGGCGACCAGGGTCCGGCCGAAGTCGGACCGGGTCAGCGCCACGGCCAGCGCGCCCGCGGCCAGCAGGACGAGCAGCGCGTACGGTATCCGGCCCAGACCGGGCACATCTTCGAACGCGCGGCGGCCGAACCGGCGGAACTCCTCGGAGAGCCCGCCCTTCGGTGCGCCGTCCGACCACAGGTACACGGCACCGACGAGGATCAGGAACATGCCGAGGGTGGTGATGAACGAAGGCACCCGCAGTCGCGTGGTGACCAGGCCGTTGACCAGCCCGACGCCGGCACCGACCGCGAGCAGCAGCGCGACGACCGGCCAGGTGCGCGACGGCTCGCTGTCGATGAGCCGTGCGGCGATCACCACCTGCGCGGTGACCAGCGAGCCGACGGAGAGGTCGAACTCACCGGAGACGATGACGAAGTACTGGCCGGCGGCGAGCAGGATGAGCGGGGCCGAGCGGCCGAGGAACGACAGCAGCGACGGCGGGGACAGGAAGTCCGGTTGGCGGACGGTGATCAGGACCAGCAGCACCGCCAGGATCACCGCGATCGGCGCCACGCTGCCCGGGCTGAACCGTAGGCGCCGCGGGACGCGTTCGGCGAGCCGGGTCGTCACGACTCCGCCTTTCGCAGGGCTCGCCGTGCGTAGATGGCGACGGCCGCGATGATGATCAGGCCACGGATCACCTGCTTGAAGAACGCGTCGACCTCGAGCTGGTTGAAGATGGCGTCGACGCTGGCCAGCAGCAGCACGCCACCGACGGTGCCGATCACACCGCCGCGCCCGCCGGCCAGTGCCGTCCCCCGAGCACCACCGCGGCGATCGACTCCAGGTCGTACAGTCCCTCGGTGCCGACCCGCGGTGCGCCCGAGCCGAGCCGGCTGGCGAGGTAGATCCCGGCCAGGCCCGCGCAGAGCGAACAGAGCACATGGGCGGTGACGAGGACGCGGCCGTTGCGCACTCCGGAGAGCCGCGCGACCTCCGGATCGCCACCGACGGCGACGAGATGGTGGCCGAAGCGGGTCCGCGCGAGCGCGAACCACGCCGCGGCGACGACCGCGAGCAGCAGCAGGAACGACACGGGCACCGGCCCGACGCGCTGGTACCCGAGGTTCTGCACGAGGGAGGGCGCGGTCTTGCCGGCCGGGCCGTCGTACCCGTTGTCGAGGTACCCCTTCAGCAGCAGCCCGACGCCGACGGTCGCGATGAACGCGTTGATCCGCGCCTTGGTGACGAGCAGCCCGTTGAGCAGGCCGATCGCCGCGCTGACCGCGAGGGCCAGCCCGACCGCCGGCAGCACCGCGCCGTCGTCTCCGCCCATGGTCTCGGCCGCGACGAGGGTGCTGAGGCTGACGACGTAGGCGACGGACAGGTCGAGGGAGCCGCCGAGGATGACCATGGTCTGACCGACGGCGACGAGGCCGAGGCCGGCGGCGACGTGCAGCAGGCTCACCGTCGTCGGCAGGCTGAACAGCTGGCCGCCGTCGACGGTGACAACGATCCAGCCGGTCACCAGGGTCAGGGCAAGGGCGGCGAAGACGCCGAGCGAGCCGCCGCGGGCCCGCAACGCCAGCGCACCGGTCATGCGGCCGGCTCCCGCACGGTGCCGACCGCCAGCGCGACGACATCCTCCTCCGCGGCGCCCGCGGGTAGCTCGCCGGCGATCCGGCCGTCCCGCATGACGATGATCCGGTCGCTCATGCCGAGCAGCTCGGGCAGCTCAGACGAGATCATCAGCACCGCCGTGCCGTCGCGGGCCAGGCGGCGGATGAGGTCATGGATGGCTGACTTCGCACCCACGTCGATGCCCCGCGTCGGCTCGTCGAAGAGCAGGACCTTGGGACCGAGCGCGAGCCACCGGGCCAGCACCACCTTCTGCTGGTTTCCGCCGGACAGGAAGCGGATCTCCTGGCTCTCCGCGGCGGCGCGCACCTCGACGGCGGCGAGCAGCTCCCTGGCCCGCGCCGTGCGGGCGCCGCGGCCGGACCAGCCCGGAAGCACGGCGCGGCTGGCCAGCATCGCGTTGTCGAGCACGGACTGGCCGGCGACGATGCCCTCGCCCTTGCGGTCCTCGGTGACGTAGGCGATGCCGGCGCGCATCGCGGCGCGCGGCGAGCGGAGCCGGATCGGCGTGCCGTCGAGCGTGATGTCGCCCGCGGTCAACGGTGCCGCGCCGAACAACGCGCGGGCCAGCGCCGACCGGCCGGAACCCTGCAGGCCGCCGACGCCGAGCACCTCGCCGGCACGAAGCTCCAGGTCGACGCCGCGCAGCTTGCGGCTGCGGCCGTTGCGCACCGTGAGGCGGACCGCGCCGATCTCGTCCGGTCGGGCACGGTCGGGGAAGTAGGTGGACAGCTCGCGACCGACCATGTGCCGTACCAGCCGGTCGGCGTCGGTGTCAGCCGTGTCCAATGTGGTCACCTTGCGTCCGTCTTTGAGCACCGTGATCCGGTCGGACAGGTCGAAGACCTCCTTGAGGCGGTGCGAGACGTACAGCACGCCTATCCCCCGCTCGCGCAGCCGCCGCACGAGTGCGTAGAGCTGCTCGACCTCGTGGTCGGCGAGCGCGGCGGTGGGCTCGTCCATGATGAGCAGCCGCGCGTCCAGTGCCAGCGCCTTCACGATCTCGACGATCTGCTGCTGCGCCACACCAAGCCGCCCCACGCGGGCGCCGGCCGGCAGCGCGTCTTCTCCGATCGAGGCGAGCAGCGCCGCCGTGTCGCGGAGCATCGCCTTGCGGTCTACGAGCCCGCGGCGCGAGGGCTCGTGCCCCAGGTACACGTTTTCCGCGACGCTGCGCTCGGGCAGGAGGTTGAACTCCTGGTGCACGATGCCGATGCCGGCCCGCTGGGCGTCGCGCGGGCCGTGGAAGGTCCGCGCGGTGCCGTCGAGCTCGACGGTGCCGCCGTCGGGCGGGTACACGCCGGACACGATCTTCATGAGGGTCGACTTGCCGGCGCCGTTCTCACCGACGACCGCGTGCACCTCGCCGGGCCGGACGTCGAGGGCTACGCCGTCGAGGACCCGTACGCCCAGGAACGACTTACCGATACCTCGAAGCGAGAGCAGCGGCGAAGGGTCGGACATCAACGGCCCCTACGTTCGTCATCGTGCGGACAGGTCGAAGGACGGCCGAATCGGTTCGGTGGCCGGGATGCTGAGATTAGGTGCATCGATACGTTGCGGCAATCCCCCTCGATCGGGCTGGAGGAAAGTTCGTCCGTCAGGCCACTTCTGCGCCATCGAACCAGTCAGATGTCAGATTCAGTGCCACAAATGTGTTATCGAATCGATCCGAACAGAGTCGTATTGACTTCCTACGATATGTACCGGCATGCTGGCCGGGCAGACCACGGGACAAGGGCCGCCGCGCGCGACCCCGCGTCAAGTCCCGGAGGAACCTGACTGCCCGTCACGGCGGACGGCATGACGATCTGACTGGCACGCGCACGCCTTCAGCACGCCCCTGGCACCGGGCGCACCGGAGGTGTTGCCGACGCGTGCCCGTGGTCGCAGCCTCATTTCTCCGCCGAAGTAGGAGACGGCATGCGTCGCAGCACACTCATCATCGGGGCGATCGCGGGCCTGTTACTGTCGCTCGCGCTCGTCCATCCGGCGTCAGCGGCACCGGCCTTCCGCGCCCTGCTGTTCACCAAGACGACCGGCTACCGGCACGACTCGATCCCCGCCGGGATCAGCATGTTCCAGGAACAGGCGGCGGCCAACAACTTCGAGCTTGTCCACAGCGAGGACTCCAGCGTCTTCACGCCGGCCAACCTCGCCACATTCGACGTCCTCGTCATGTTCCAGACCTCCGGCATGGTGTGGACCACGGCGGCCCAGCGCCAGGCGGTGGAGGGATACCTGGCCAGCGGCAAGGGCATCGTCGCCATCCACAACGCCACGGACATGGGCATCGAGACCGAGTACCCGTGGTGGGACCAGACCATCAACGCCGGCGCGCACATGCCGGAGCACTCCCCCGGCGTGCTGCCCGGCACGGCCATCGTCGCGGACAAGAAGCATCCCTCGACGGCCAGCCTGCCCGACCGGTGGAACCGCAGCGAGGAGTGGTACAACTTCGACCGCAACCCCCGCGGCGACGTTCACGTCCTGGTCACGGCCGACGAGCGCACCTACAACCCGGGTTCGCGGGCGATGGGCCCCGACCACCCGATCTCGTGGTGTCGCAACACCGCCGGCGGCCGGGTATGGGCCACCGCCATGGGCCACGCCATCGCCTCCTACAGCGAGACGAACTTCCGCAACCACGTCCTCGGCGGGGTGAAGTGGGCGGCCGGCAACGAGCCCGGCGACTGCGGCGGCACGGTGTGGGCGAACTTCGAGAAGCGCACCCTGGACGACAACACCGCGGACCCGATGGCTCTCGCGGTCACGCCGGACGGGCGGGTGATCTACGTCCAGCGGGCCGGGCAGGTGAAGATCTTCAAACCGGCCACCAACTCCACCGTCACCGCGGGCACGCTCAGTGTCTACACCGGCGGCGAGGACGGCCTCACCGGGCTGGCGCTCGACCCGAACTTCGCCAGCAACGGCTACGTGTACCTGTACCACTCGCCGGCGAGTAGCACGACGGACATCAACCGCGTCTCCCGCTTCACGCTCACCGGCGACACCCTGAACACGTCCAGTGCGGTGACCATCATCGACATCCCGGCCTACCGCGACCGCACGTTCGCGGAGCCTGGGCACACCGGCGGGTACATCGAGTTCGGCCCCGACGGAAACCTCTACATCGGCACCGGCGACGACACCCCGCCCAACCTCGATCCCGCCTGGCAGGGCTACGCCCCACTCGACTGGCGGTCGGGCAAGGCCAACCTCGACGCGGCACGAAGCGCCGGCAACACCAACGACCTGCGCGGCAAGCTCCTGCGCATCCGGCCCTCGGCCGGTGGCGGCTACACCATCCCGTCCGGCAACCTCTATCCACAGGGGACGGCGCAGACCCGGCCGGAGGTCTACGCGATGGGCTTCCGCAACCCGTTCCGCTTCTCCATCGATCCGGCCAACGGATGGGTTTACCTCGCCGACTACGGCCCCGACCGGGGTGCGCCGGCGACCAACCGCGGTCCCGAAGGGCTCGTCGAGCTCAACGTCATCAAGTCCGCGGGCAACTACGGCTGGCCGTTCTGCCACGGCGACAACCAGGCGTACGCGCCGTACAACCCGGACACCGGCGCGGTCGGCGCGAAGTTCAACTGCTCCGCGCCGGTCAACAACTCGCCCAACAACACCGGCCTTACCAGCCTCAAGCCGGTGGTCGCGCCCAACATGTGGTACGGCTACGGCGCCTCGACGTCGTTCCCCGAGCTCGGCACCGGCGGCTCGGCGCCGATGGGTGGACCGGTGTACCGCTACGACGCGGCCAACCCGTCCTCGACCAAGTTCCCGCCCTACTACGACGGCGTCCACTTCTTCTACGAGTGGTCCCGCCACTACATCAAGGAGGTCCACTTCGACTCCGCCACCGCGGTCACCCGGACGAACGCGTTCATGCCGGCCGGCAACTTCGTCAAGCCGATGGACATGGAGTTCGGCCCGGACGGCTCGCTGTACCTGCTCGAGTGGGGCTCCAACTTCGGCGGCGGCAACAACGACTCGGGCCTGTACCGCATCGACTACGTCCATGGTGGACGCTCACCGGTCGCCAAGGCCACCGGGACGCCCACCAGCGGCAACGCGCCGCTGAACGTACAGTTCAGCAGCGCGGGCACCACAGACCCGGACGCGGGCAACACGCTCAGCTACCAGTGGACCTTCGGCGACGGGACCACGTCCACGGCGGCCAACCCGTCACACACGTACACCGCCAACGGAAACTACACCGCGCAGCTGAAGGTCACCGACAACACCGGCCGGGCGGCCTTCGCCAACGTGCAGATCACGGTCGGCAACACCGCGCCGGTGGTCACCATCACGCTGCCACCGAATGGCGGCATGCTCACGTTCGGCGACCGCGTGTCGTACACGGTCAGCGTCTCCGATCCGGGAGGCGCCGCCATCGACTGCACCAAGGTGTTCGTCAACCCGGCCCTCGGCCACGACGACCACCAGCACGAGACGACGGAGTACCCGGGCTGCTCGGGCACCATCTCCACGGACCTGCTCGGCGGGCACCCCGACGGCGCCAACCTGTACTACGTGCTCAACGCGCACTACACCGACAACGGCGGCACCGGCGGTGCGGCTCCGCTCACCGGGTACGCGCAGGCGGTCCTGCAGCCCAAACACAAGCAGGCGGAGTTCTTCACCAGCCAGTCCGGCGTCCGGGTCGTCGACCAGGCAGCAGCGGAAAGCGGCAAGCGGGTCGGCGACATCTCCAACAACGACTGGGTGGCGTTCAACCCGATGAGCCTGGTGGGTATCACCAACGTCAGCTACCGCCTCTCTTCACCGAGCGGCGGAGGGTCGATCGAGCTGCGCGCCGACTCACCGACCGGCACGCTGCTGGCCACCACACCGGTGCCGAGCACAGGCGGCTGGGACAACTACCAGTCCACCGCCCCGGTGAACACGGCATCGCTCGCCGGGAGCCACACGCTCTACATGGTGTTCAAGGGCACCACGACAAACTGGTTCGACCTTGACTCGTTCACCTTCGGCGGCAGCGGCGTGGGTACGCCCAGCACCGGCGGAGTGGCCGGCCGGACCTGGACCGTCACGGCGCAGCACAGCAACAAGCTCGTCGACGTCAGCGGGGTCTCCACCGCCGACGGCGCCCAGATCGTGCAGTGGGCGGCCACCGGCGGCAACAACCAGAAGTGGCAGGCCGTCGATGCTGGCGGCGGCGCCGTCTACCTGCGGGCGGTGCACAGCAACAAGTGCATCGACGTCACCGGCGGCTCCACCGCACAGGGCGCCTTCCTGCAGCAGTGGACCTGCAACAACAGCAACCAGCAGAAGTTCCTCGTCACGGCGACCGGCACGTCCGGCGTCTACACCGTCAAGAGCGTCCTCAGTGGACTCTGCGTCGACGTCAACGGCGGCGCGACGACCGATGGCGCTCGACTCTTGCAGTGGGGCTGCCACAGCGGCACCAACCAGCAGTGGCGCTTCAGCGCCGCCTAGCAGATGAGACCGGGAGGCTCCGGTGCGCCCACACGCGCCGGAGTCTCCCTTCCTTCGCCATGTGAGGATCCGTCATGGTAGTTGTCAGAACCAGGCGCCTTGCGGCGCTGGGCGCCGCCCTTCTCCTCGTCCTTACCACGGGCACCGCGGCGGCAGCGGCGCCCATCCAGCCGGGGCAAAGCGCACCCATCGCGGGCGTCCAGTCTGGACGCTGCTTGGACGTCCCCGGCTCCAGCACCGCCAACGGCACCCAGGCACAGCTTTCGGACTGTACCGGGGCGGCCAACCAGACCTGGACCTACACCTCGGGCAGGCAGCTGACGGTGTACGGCAACAAGTGCCTGGACGCCTACGGACAGGGCACCGCCAACGGCACCGCCGTCATCATCTGGGACTGCAACGGCCAGACCAACCAGCAGTGGAACGTCAACACGAACGGCACGATCACCGGCGTGCAGTCCGGGCTGTGCCTGGACGCCAACGCAGCGGGTACGGCGAACGGCACGAGGATCATCCTCTGGGCCTGCCACAGCGGCACCAACCAGCAGTGGAACTCGCCGACCACGCCACCGCCGTCCGGTGCCGGCCCCTGCGACATCTACGCCTCGGGCGGCACCCCCTGCATCGCCGCCCACAGCACGGTGCGCGCCCTCTACGGCGCCTACAACGGCAACCTCTACCAGGTCCGCCGCTCGTCCGACAACACCACCCGCAACATCGGCCTGCTCAGCGCCGGTGGCTCCGCCAACGCCTCCGCCCAGGACTCGTTCTGCACCGGCACCACCTGCGTCATCACCGTCGTCTACGACCAGTCCGGACGTGGAAACGACCTGTGGTACCAGGGGTCCACCGTGGTGCCCGGCTCGACACAGAGCCGCCCGGCGGTCGCCACCTCGGAGTCGCTGACCGTCGCCGGCAGCAAGGCCTACTCGCTGTACATCAACCCCGGCAACAGCTACTGGCGCGACGGCCACCTGACCGGAGTGCCCACCGGCAGCGCACCGGAAGGCATGTACATGGTCACCAGCGGCACCCACGTCAACGGCGGCTGCTGCTTCGACTACGGAAACAGCGAGACCACCCGGTCGGCCGACGCCGCCGGCGCCATGGACGCCATCAACTTCAGCACCCAGTGCTGGTTCGGCGGATGCTCCGGCAGCGGCCCCTGGGTCCAGGCCGACCTCGAATGGGGGCTCTACCCCGGCGGCAGCCAGACCTGGAACCCCAACCAGCGGGCCTTCACCAGCAAGTTCGTCACGGCCACCCTCAAGAACAACGGGACTTCCCGCTTTGCCATCAAGGGCAGCAACGCCCAGTCGGGCAGCCTCTACACCCTGTGGGACGGAGCGCTCCCGCCCGGTTACAGCCCGATGAAGAAGCAGGGCGCCATCATCCTCGGCAGCGGCGGCGACTGCTGCAAGCCCGGTGGTGGCGCCAACCTGAGCGCCGGCACCTTCTACGAAGGAGCCATGGTCGCCGGCTACCCGTCCGACGCGACCGAAAACGCGGTACAGGCCAACATCGTCGCCGCCGGCTACCGCTGACCCACCCCACCCCACGAAAGGAAGCACCATGCGACAAGGCACAAACCGCCATCGGTGGCGGGCATCATTAGCGATCGCCGCGACACTCGTCGTCGCCGGCGCCGGCATCGCCGGTATCCGGCTGACCGCGGCGTCGGCGGACGCTGTCCCGCTCGCGGCGACGGCTGGATGCGGCAGGGCACCGGGACTGAACAGTGGCACGCACACGATCCAGAGCAGCGGACAGAACCGCAGCTTCATCCTCCGGGTCCCCGCCAACTACAACAACAGCAACCCGTACCGGCTGATCTTCGCGTTCCACTGGCGCGGCGGCACCATGAACGACGTCTCCTCGGGCGGTACCAGCGGCAGCACCTGGTCCTACTACGGCATGCAGGAGCAGTCGAACAACAGCGCGATCCTCGTCGCGCCGCAGGGCCTCGGCAACGGCTGGGCCAACTCCGGTGGTCAGGACATCACGTTCGTCGACGACATGGTCCGGACGATCGACAATGCCCTCTGCGTCGACACGACGCAGCGCTTCGCCCTCGGATTCAGCTACGGCGGCGGCATGAGCTACTCGATCGCGTGCAGCCGGGCCACCGTCTTCCGGGCGGTCGCGGTCTACTCCGGCGCGCAGCTGAGCGGATGCAGCGGCGGCACCCAGCCGATCGCGTACTTCGGCCTCCACGGGATCTCGGACAACGTCCTCAACATCTCCCAGGGCCGCTCGCTGCGTGACACCTTCGTGCGCAACAACGGCTGCGCCGCCCAGAGCCCGCGCGAGCCGTCGCAGGGCAGCGGGCAACACTTCACCACCCTCTACTCGTGCCGGGCGGGCTACCCGGTGCAGTGGGCCGCGTACGACAGTGGCCACGGGCCGGCTCCGGTGGACGGGTGCTCCGGCTGTGAGGACGGCGCCCGCACCTGGACCAAGGCGGAGGTGTGGCGGTTCTTCGCGCAGTTCCAGGGGACGACGCCGACCACCAGCCCGACCGTGAGCCCGACGTCGTCGTCGACGCCGAACCCGACCGGCTTCCGGCTGCGCGGTGAAGCGTCCGGGCGGTGCCTGGACATCGCGAACGCGAGCTCGGCGAACGGTGCGCAGGGGCAGATCTGGGACTGCCACACCAATGCCAACCAGCAGTTCGCTCAGAACGGGCAGGAGCTGCGGGTGATGGGCAAGTGTCTGGATGTGGCGCCGAACGCTGCCGCGGGTACGCGGGTGCAGATCTGGGACTGCAACTCGGGTGCGAACCAGCGGTGGAACCTCAACAGCAACGGTTCGATCAGCAACGCGCAGAACGGGCTGTGCCTGGACGTCAACGGCGGCGCCACCGCCAACGGCTCCGCGGTGATCGTGTGGAGCTGCCACGGCGGCGCCAACCAGCGCTGGGCCCGCGCGTAGGGCAAAAGGTGGGCGCGGCACCCGCAAGGGTGCCGCGCCCTTTGCGTGCTCTCAGCTGGCGGTGCAGGTCAGCGACGGCGCGCTGCCGGCACTCCCCGAGCTGATGAAACCGAACGCGGTACTGGCGCCGGCGCCGAGCGACCCGTTGTACGAGACGTTCCGCGCGGTCACGCCGGTGCCGCTCGTGGTAACCGTGGCGTTCCAGGACTGGGTGACACTCTGACCGCTGCCGAGCGTCCAGGTGACCGTCCATCCGCTGATCGCCGATGTGCCGGCCGTGATCCGCACCTCAGCCTGGAAGCCACCGCTCCACTGGCTCGTCACCGTGTACGCCGCCGTGCACGACTTGCCGGGCGGCGGGGTCGTGGGGGGCGGGGTCGTCGGCGGCGGAGTCGTGGGCGGAGGGGTCGTGGGCGGAGGGGTCGTGGGCGGAGGAGTGGTCGGCGGCGGGGTCGTCGGGGGCGGAGTGGTCGGCGGCGGCGTGCCGCCCAGGGTGAACGCGTCGATGTCGAGCAGGTAGCCCGAGCCGCCGGTGAACACCAGGAACAGGTTCTGCGTCCCGGACGGTGGCGTGACCGTGCCGGTGACCGTGGTCCAGGTCTCCCACCCGCCGGTCGGTGCGACCGTGGCCGTGCCGATCACCGCTCCGGTGGCCGAGCCGGCGCGCAGGGTGATCGTGCCCCCCGAGCCGGCGGACGCGACCCGCGCCGAGAACGTCGCGGCGCCGGCCAGGTTGTACGGGTTGAACGAGATCCAGTCGCCGTTTTCGATGAACCCGACCGCGTTGCCGCCGTTGGCGGACGGCTTCGCCACGACCGTCGTGCCCGACTGGCCGCTGTAGTGCTCGGCCTGCCGGGTCCGCGGTTGCATGACCGCCTGCGACGAGGTCACCGGCGTGGTCGAGCCGACCGGCGTGTACTCGGCGACCATGACACCGAAGATGTTCGCGTTGGCGTCGTGCTCACCGTCCACCGTGGTCTGTATCGTGCCCGAGCAGCCGGTCGCGCTGGTCATCGGGTGGCCGTGGCTGTCGTGCCCGAGGATGTAGTTGACCCGCACCCGCGAGCAGTCGACGGCCGCCCCGCTCGGGTCGGTGACCGTGACCTGGAACGGGATGGCGTCGCCGAAGTTGAACAACCGGCCGTTGACCGGCTGGTTCAACACGACGGTCGCCCGCCCGACGCCGATCACCACACTCGCCGTCGACGTACGGCCGGTGCTGTCCCGGACTGTCAACGTCGCCGTGAAGTCACCGTTGGACGTGTACGTGAACGACGGGTTCGCCGCCGTCGAGTCGGTACTGCCGTTGGTGGTGAAGTCCCACGCGTAGGTGATCGCATCGCCGTCCGGGTCGCTGGAGCCGGCCGAGCTGAACTGCACGGTCAGCGGTGCGTTCCCACTCGTCGGGTTCGCCGAGATCGCCGCGATCGGTGAGCGCCCACCGCCGGAGTTGTACTCGATGCGGTACAGCGCCGAGTTCGCGTCGCCGCCGTACCAGCCGGTGCCGTAGTCGAGCACGTAGAGCGCCCCGTCCGGTCCGAACTCGTGGTCCATGACCTGGGTGCCGGTGTACGCCGGGAACGCCTCGATCGTGCCCACCCCGCCGGAGCTCGTCACGGTCACCGTCTTGATCCAGCGCCGGCCGAACTCACCGAGGAACACCTTGCCGTTCATCGACGCCGGGAACTTGACGTCCGAGGCGAGCGAGGCGTTGTAGCTGTAGACCACGCCACCCATCGGCGACAGGCCGCCGCTGCCCAACGCCGGCGGGTTCTGCTCGCCGCCGTACGGCAGCCAGGCCCGCTGCGACGGTGGCAGCTGGGTGATGCCGGTGTTGTTGCGCGAGTTGTTCACCGGACCGCCGGAGCAGTTGAACGCCGAACCCGACGGACCCGACGGGAACGTGAAGTCGATGTACGGCGTGTTGTAGTTCGAGCAGTACGGCCAGCCGTAGAAGCCCGGCTGGGTGATCCGCTCGAACGCGACGTTTGCCGCCGGGCCGCGGCTCGGATTGCTGGAGCCGGCGTCCGGTCCGTACTCGCCCAGGTACACCACGCCGGTCGCCCGATCCACGGCGATCTTGAACGGGTTGCGGAACCCCATCGCGTAGATCTCCGGCTTGGTGTTGGCCGTACCCGGCGCGAACATGTTGCCTGACGGGATCGTGTAGCCGCCGGTCGCGCCGGGCTTGATCCGCAGCAGCTTGCCGCGCAGGTCGTTGCTGTTGCCCGCCGAACGCTGGGCGTCGAAGGCCGGGTTGCGGTCCGCGCGCTCGTCGATCGGGGTGTACCCGCTGGAGTCGAACGGGTTCGTGTCGTCCCCTGTGGACAGGTAGAGGTTGCCGGCCGCGTCGAAGTCGATGTCGCCACCCACGTGGCAGCACATGCCCCGGCTCGTCGGAATCTCCAGGATCGTCACCTCCGACGCCGCGTTCAGCGTGAAGTCGGCGTTCACGGTGAACCGGGACAGCCGGTTGACGCCGTTGAACGGCGCGAACTGGGCCGCCGTACCGGTCGCCGGCGCGTCACCGGCCGGAGTGGACAGGCGCGGCGAGTAGTACAGGTAGACCCACCGGTTGGTGGCGAAGTTGGGGTCGGCCTTGATGCTCTGCACCCCCTCCTCGTCGTGCGTGTAGACCGAGAGCGTCAGTGCCACCTTCGTGTTGCCAGCCGCGTCCGTGTACCGGACCGTGCCCTCCCGCGCGGTGTGCAGCACACCCCGGTTCGGCAGGACGGTGAGCCCCATCGGCTCGCCCACCTCGGCGATGCCCTTGGCCAGGTTCACCTGGCTGTAGCCGGCCTGCGGCGGCGGAGTGGTCGAGCAGTTGCCGGTGCCCTGCGCCGCGTACCGGATGCCACCCAGCAGGTGGGTACGGAAGTTCGCCTCGCTGAAGCTCTCGTTCGTGTGACCCATCCCCGTGTACCAGGAACGGCCGCCGTCGTAGCCACGGCACCACGCGATCGGGTGGTCACCGCCCATCGACCCACCGGTGTACGAGCTCTCGTCCAGGGCGGCCAGCACGCGCACCTGGGAGCGCGGGTTGGTCCGGAAGTTGTACCACTCGTCGAACCGCGACCACGCCGTCGGCAGACCGGCCGTCGAGGGATGCGTCGTGTCCTCGATCCGCACCGTGGCGTTCTGGTTCGCCGGGTGGCTGGCGAAGTACGCGCCGACGAGGTTGCCGTACCACGGCCAGTCGTACTCCGTGTCGGACGCCGCGTGGACGCCGGCGTAGCCACCACCGGCCCGGACGTACGCCTCGAACGCCGCCTGCTGCGTCGCGTTTAGCACGTCTCCGGTCGTGGACAACCAGATGACCGCCTGAAAGCGCGCCAGGTTGCTGGCGTTGAACTGCGCCGCGTCCTCGGTGACCTCGACGGTGAAGTTGTTGGCGGCACCGAGCTGCTGGATCGCCGCGATGCCCGCCGGGATCGAGTCGTGCCGGAAGCCGGCGGTCTTGCTGAAGACCAGGACGTTGAAGTCGGCTGCGGCCCGCGCCGGGACCGCCGTGAAGCCCACTGCCGCCACAACCGTGGCAAGGCAGAGGGCCAATCTTCGGAACATGATCGGTGTTCTCGCTTCCTGTCGTGCGACCTAAATGACAGGCGTGCGCCGACCACGCCCGGGTGAGTTGCCTCTGGAGAGGCGGTGGGACCCCGCGCCGCGCGCGCCGGGCCCCACCGCAGCTCGTCGGCCGACAAGGGCTAACGCAGGGCCCATTGCTGGTTGCTGCCGCCGTGGCAGGACCAGAGGTGGATCCTGGTGCCGTTGGCGGTACCCGCGCCGCTGGCGTCCAGGCAAAGTCCGGAGTGGACTCCGGTGATGGTGCCGTTGGTATTGACGTTCCACTGCTGGTTGTTCTGGCCGTTGCAGTCCCAGATGATGGCTGCCGTGCCGTTGCTGGTGCCTCGCCCGGAGGCGTCCAGACACTTGGTGCCGTACACGATGAGCTGCTTGTTGGAGGTGTAGGTCCAGCCCTGGTTGGGGGCACCGGTGCAGTCCCACAGCTGGGTCTGCGCGCCGTTGGTGGTGCTGCTGCCCGGCACCTCCAGGCACCGCCCCGACGGCACGCCCACCACGCGCCCGCTCGGCGCCGGGCTCGGACCTTCGGTGTCCAGTCCGAGGAAGCGGATGGCCTGCGCCCCGTCGAACGGGATCGAGTGGCCGTAGCCCTGGAAGCTGATGGCTTCGACGGGCGCCGTGCCGCCGGTGCCGCCGTACCGGGTGCGGGTGGCGCTGGTCTGCGGGTAGTCGGTGTAAGCGGGAGTCTGTGACACGCCGTGCAGGTTGGTCCACTGCTTTATCTGCTCGCCGAAGTTGACGTAGCTCAGCGTGGTGTCCGTGGTGCCGTGCCAGATCTGTATCCGTGGCCGTGCGCCGGTGTAGCCGGGATACGCGGCGCGTACCAGGTCACCCCATTGCTGCGGGGTCCTGGTGATCCGGCCGCCGGAGCAGTCGCTGTTCCACTCCGAGCCGTTGGTGGTGGCGAAGCAGCCGAACGGGACGCCCGACGAGCTCACCCCGGCGGCGAAGAGGTCGGGGTAGAGACCGAGCATGACGTTGGTCATCATGGCGCCGGACGAGAAGCCGGCCGCGACGATCCTGCTCGCGTCGACGGGGTAGCGCTGCCGCACGTAGTCGATCATGGATTTGAGGCCGACGGGGTCGCTGCCGCCGTCCCGCCGCAGCGCCTGCGGGGACGAGACATCCCAGCATTTGCTGCTGCGGGTGACGGATGGGTAGATCACGATGTAGCCGTACCGGTCGGCCAGCGAGCTCAGGGGGAAGCCGGTGTGCAGAGCGGGTCCGCTGCCGGTGCAGTAGTGCAGGGCGAGCAGCAGGCCCGGCCGGGAGGCCACCCGATCGGGTACGTACAGGTGCATCTGCAGGTTGCTCGGGTTGGTGCCGAAGCCGGTCACCTGGGTGAGCGTGGCGGCGGACGCCGGAGCCGGTACGGCGACCGTGGCCGCCGCCGAGGCGACGGCCACGGCCGCCGCGGCGGCCAGCAGGGTGGTCCTGAGTTTCATGCGCGGCTTCCGTTCGGAGGGTCTGGGATCGTTCAGGTGGCGGTGCAGGTGGGCGTCATGCCGGATCCGCTGCCGCTGCCCTGGAATCCGAACTCCGTGACCTGGCCCGGGGTGAGCCGGCCGTTGTAGCTCACGTTCGTGAACCGCACGCTGCCGGTGCTCCCGCTGGCCGACGCACTCCAGGTGTTGGTGATGCTCGCACCGCTCGGCAGGGTGAGGCTGACGGTCCAGCCGTTGGTCCCGTTCGTGCCGGCGGTCACCCGCACCGTGGCTACGAAGCCGCCCGTCCAGGAGTTGAGCGACACCGAAGCCGAGCAGCCGGCACCGCCCGGCGGGGGCGAGGACGGCGGAGGCGAGGAGGGTGGCGGCGAGGAAGGCGGGGGCGTCGTGGTCGGCGGAGGCGTGGTCGGGTTCGGCGTGGTGTTCTGGAACTGGGCGAAGAACCTCCAGATCTCCCCCTTGGTCCAGGTCGTCACGCCGCTTTCGGTGTAGGTCCCGTCGACCGGCCCCGGCATGTGCCCGTTGTCGAACGCGGCCCACTGCACGGGGTAGCCCGCCCGGCAGCCGGTGTAGGCGGTGGTGATGTGCGTGCGGCTGCCGCCCGCCGGCTCGCGCGGGCTCTGCTGCGTACAGCCGTTGTTGCGCACGAAGGTGTCGCGCAGGGCACGGCCCTGGGAGATGTTCAGGACGTTGTCGGTGATGCCGTGCAGTCCGAAGTAGGCGATCGGCTGGGTGCCGCCGCTACAACCGCTGATCTGCGCGCCGGCGATGACCGCGACCGCGCGGAAGACGGTCGGCCGGGCGCACGCGAGCGCGTAGCTCATGCCACCGCCCCAGCTGAAGCCCGTGGCGAAGCGCTGGGTCGTGTCGACACACAGGTCCGCTTCGATCCGGCGGAGCATGTCGTCGACGAACGTGACGTCCTCACCGCCGGAGTTGGCCCAGCCGTTGCCCAGGCCCTGCGGCGCTACCAGGATGGCCGTGCCGTTCGACTGCTCGAGCTGGCCGTAGTACGACCACGCCCGGCCGCTCGTCCCGCCCGACTCGATCTCGTTGGCGGTACCGCCCCGCCAGTGGAAGGCGAAGATGAGCCGGTACGGGTTGCTGTTGTTGTAGTTGGCCGGGAGCCGCAGGATGAAGCTGCGGCTCTTTCCGTTGCTCTGGATGGTGTGCGTACCTGTTTGCAGGGTCGGCGCCCTACCGCATCCGGCGGTCGCGGCGGCGACGCCCACGTCCGCGGCGGAAGCGGCACCGTTGAGAGCGCCGCTCACCGTCACGCCGGCCGCGACGAGCGCCAGCAATGACGCGGCCGCGACGGCCCCGAAGAAGGGGCGATGCCTTGACATCACAAAACTCCTATGTCGTCCGTGTCGTGCTGTCGGTGGTGGGGTTCAGGGGGTCAGGTGAACTGCCACCAGTTGACGTTGAGCAGGTAGCCACTGCCGCCGGCGAAGCGCAGGTAGAGGTCCTGCGTGCCGGTGGCGCCGCTGACCGGGCAGCTGACGGTGGTCCAGGTCTGCCAGCCGCCGGTGCCCGGCACGGTGCAGGTGCCGACGAGGGTGCCGCTGGTGCCGCCGAGGCGCAGCTCGATGCGGCCGCCGCTGGTGCCCGAGGCGACCCGAGCGGTGAAGGACCTGGCACCGCCGCCGAACGCGACGCCCTTGACCTTGATCCAGTCGCCGTTTTCGATCCAGCCGACGTTCATTCCACCGTCGCCGGACGGCTCGGTCTCCACGCCGCTTTCCCAGGCGATCGTCTCGGCTTCCTGCCGGCCGAAGGGGTTCAGCGTGCCGACTTGAGGAGCTCCGGACGTGGTCATGTTGATGGTCGGTATGGTGCCGTTGGCGTTGTAGCTGAACTTCTCCACCGCCACGGAGCGGGTGAAGCCACCGCCGCCCGGCAAGGCGCCGTTGTGGTAGAAGAAGTACGAGCCGCCATTGAAGTCGATGATCCCGGCGTGGTTGGTGAAGCTGCTGCCCTGCCGTGGCATGACGGTCCCGCGGTAGGTCCACGGTCCGGTCGGCCCGGTGGCGGTCGAGTAACCGATGAACTCCGAGCAGCATTCGGCCGCGAAGACGTTGTAGTACAGGCCGTTGCGCTTGTAGACCCAGGGGCCTTCTTCGTACAGCGTGGGACGGCTGGTGTTTCCGCTACGGGCGCCGAATCCGGCCGCGGTCAGCGGGATCTGCGTCGCACCGCCGGAGTACGAGATCATGTCGGCGTTCAGCCGCACGTACCACAGGTTGGGGTTGCCCCAGTAGAGGTACGCCTGGCCGTTGTCGTCGATGAAGACCGACGGGTCGATCTCGCCGTTTTCCACGAGCGGGCGCCCCAGAGCGTCGCGGAAGGGCCCGGTCGGGCTGTCCGAAACACCGACGCCGATGGCCATCCGGCCGGTCGAGCGGTTCTTGACCGGCACGTACCAGTAGAACTTGCCGTTGCGCTGGATCGCCTGCCCGGCCCACGCGTCGGCGCTGGCCCAGCTGAACGTGGACAGGCTCATCGGCGAGCCGTGGTCGGTCCAGTTGACCATGTCCGCGGAGGACCAGACGCGCCACTCGCGCATCGTGAACCACGTCGAGCCGTCCTCGTCGTGTCCGGTGTAGAGGTAGACGCGGCCGTTGTGCACCAGAGGTGCCGGGTCAGCGGTGTAGATGGTCTGGACGATCGGATTGTCGGCTCGTGCCACCCCGGGCACCAGCACCACGAGGCACAGCAGCGCGGTGAGCCAGGCGATGCCCCGCCTGCCCGCGGCACGACCGGACGATACGTACTGCACTGTTCCCTCCTCATGGCCCGCCTCTGCGCGGACGCGTTTTCGTGGAGTGGCCGTGGTCGCCGGGCCGGCGCGGAGTTGCCCCAATCCGCGCCGGCCCTCTTCCAGCTCACTGGGGCGGCGGCAGCATGTCGGCGTCATGCCGCCGGCGCGTCAGTGCCCTGGAAGCGGAGCCCGGGTTTGCCCCGGCGCTACCGGGTGGCAGGTGCGGCTGCTCGGCGTGGGCCGGTTGAGCCCGCTTGCCGCACCGTCATGTCTCAGGCCCGCGCCCAGCGCTGGTTGGCACCGCCGTGGCAGGTCCACACGATCACCGCGGAGCCGTTGGCCGTGCCGGCGCCGTTGACGTCCAGGCACAGACCGGTCTGCGCGTTGCTGATCGTGCCGTTGCTGTTGAAGACCCATTGCTGGTTCGCGCCGCCGTTGCAGTCCCAGATCTGCGCCCGGGTACCGGTGCCGGCGTTGGAAGCGACGTCCAGGCACTTGCCCATCACCTGCAGTGCACGCCCGTTCGCAGTGAACTGCTGGTTGGCGCCGGTGTGGCAGTCCCAGATATGGACCTGCGCGCCGTTGGCCGAGGATGCGTTGGCGACGTCCATGCACCGGCCGGATGCCTCGCCGCGCAGCCGGTTGCCGGCGGGCGGCGAGCCGCCGTTGAGGGCGTCGAGGACGGCGTTGTAGGCGGCCTTCTTGTTGCCGGCGCAGTCGAACAGCAGCGCGTTGTCCGAACCCCGCCACGAGTCACAGTCACGCACGCCCCACACCGTGATGCCCGTACACCGCGACACCGCAAGACACGCCCGCGTCACCGTCGCGTAGATGTTCGCCTGGTTACCACCCTGCATCACATCCAACTCGGTGATCTGCACATCCACACCCAGGTCCGCGAACCGCTGAATGTTCGCCTGGTACGACGAGTCAATCGTCGTACCCAAATGCGACTGCAACCCCACACAGTCAATCGGCACACCACGAGCCTTGAAATCCCGCACCATATTGTAGATACCGGTCGACTTCGCGTTGATCCCATCAGTGTTGTAGTCGTTGTAACACAACTTCGCACCCGGATCCGCCGCCCGCGCCGCCCGGAACGCCGCCTCAATCCAATCATTACCCGTCCGCTGCAAATTCGAGTCCCGACGACCACCAGACCCACCATCAGCAAACGCCTCGTTCACCACATCCCACGAATGAATCTGCCCACGAAAATGCGTCGCCACCTGCGTCACATGATTAATCGCCGCATTACGCAGATCCCCACCCGACAAACCCTGCGCCCAACCCGGCTGCTGCGCATGCCACAACAACGCATGCCCACGCACCGACATACCCCGCGACCGGGCATGACTCACAATCCGATCACCCGCACCATAACTAAAACTCCCCCGCTGCGGCTCAGTCGCATCCCACTTCATCTCGTTCTCAGCGACCAAACTGTTGAACTCACGGTTCAACACCGTCATGTACGTACTGTCATTGAACTTGTACGTACCAACCGCCGCACCAAAGTAACGACCCTTCTCCGCAGCCGAAGCACCCAGGGTGGTACCCGCGGCGGCGGTGCCGGCCGACACCAGGGCCATGCCGGCCGCCAGCAGCCCGACCACGAGCAGAGGCAGGGCCGCGGCACGCCGCCGCCGGAGACGACCGCTCAAGAGACTCCTCATAGTCAGCACCTTCCGAATCCGATCAACTCCGATGCGTTAGCGCTAACATCGCTGGCCCGCATGGGTTTCCGCTTGCGCGGCTCAGGCTGTGGGAACGCTTCCATCGATGGTTGGGAGATTGCCAGATTGTTTCGACGCGTTCAAGAGGGAAACGTCGATACGTGCTCTCCTGATGGGCGGACCTTCTGCAGCCGCGATCCGTAACAGATTTCTCTGCCGCAATTCGAGGCCAGGGCGCGAAAGGTCACACGAAGTTTCTGTTATGACGACCGGTGTCCGTTGGTCGTGACGGCCGCGAGCCCGCTACCGGGCAAGTGCCGCCCGCGGCCGGAAGGAGGCGTCGGCGCCGAACAGCGGGGTGCCGTCGGACTGGTCCACCCACAGCTCGTGGTTTCGATGGCGCAGGAACCAACCCGGATAGTTGCCGGACTCCAGCCAGACCGAGTCCGGGGCCGCGCCCTCGCGGACGCAGAACGTCGCGTCGCCGCGGAACAGGTCGGTGCCCTCGTCCGGATCCAGCCTCAGGCGCCAGGAGGCGTGGCGCAGGTACCGGCCGTCCTTGACCCGGAACGAGACGCATCTCGGGTTTGCCAGACCGGACACCACCTCGAACGTCGCCCGCTCCCGCGACGGCGCGTCGGCACCGGCGTCCACGAACTCGAGCACACCGAGGTCGTCCCTCGTCGTTATCACGAATCCGACCTGGTTGATGGACTCCAACGACGCCAGCCCCAACGCGAACGGGGCCGTGGTCGACGGGTTGACGACCGTCGGGCTCGGGCGCCGCGCGTGCGGTGCGGCCGACGCCGGGGCCAGCGCCGGCGCCGCGCCCACCGGCCGCGCCGCGGGTGCCGTTGTCGGCGCCGCGACCACCGGCCGGCCCGGTGGGGTCGGCGTGGACCAGGTGACCGTGGTGACCGTCGCTCCGGCGACGAGCGCGCCCGCGGCAACGGTCGCCGCGACCGGGTGCGCGCTCACCGCCTGCGCCAGCTGGCTGAGGAGTCCGGCCTTGACGCCGGCCGCGACCGCTCCCGTGCCGGTCGCGCCCGCCATCGCCGTGCCCGCGCCACCGGTCGCTCCGGCCAGTGCGGCCTTGCCCAGCACCGCGGCCGACAGCGCCAGCGGGACGGGCAGCAGCGCCAGGCCGACGATCAGCCGCTCGAGGGGAAGCTGGCCGGCGGCCGCGCGGGTACACATCGGACAGTCGCGGGTGTGCCGAGTGATGCGCTTGCGCCACAGCGGACTCGGCACGCCGTCCCACTCCTGCAACGCGGCGTCCAGCTGGGCGCACCGGGGCCGCGCGTCCAGGGCGGCGACAAGCGAACGGCTCAGCTCCAGCTGGTGGCGCATCCGCTGGACCCGCACGCCGGTGTGCGCCACGCTCGCACCCAGTACCGCCGCGAGCTCCGTCCTGGTCAGTTCGCCCGCGGTCTCCAGCCACCACAGCGACAGCAGCGCGCGGTCGTCCGAGTCCAGCCAGCGGCTGGCGCGCGTCACCTGACGCCGGTGCCCGGACAGCTCCGCGCGGAGCACGGCCCAGTCTTCGGCGTCGGCGGCCGGCGGGTCGGTGACCTCGTCGAGGGCGGCGGAGCGATCGGCCTCGGCCTGCCGCCGGTGCAGGTGTGTGCTGACCTGGCGGGTGGCGATCGTTACCAGCCAGGGCCGGAAGCTCTCCGGACTGCGCAGCGTCCGCAGCTCCCGCAGGACCCGCAGCATCGTCTCCTGCACGACGTCGTCGGCGTCGGGACGTCCGTCCAGTGCTCTGCGCACGATGGCGTACACCAATGGCAGGTAGGCGCCGACGAGGCTGTCCAGTGCCTGCCGGTCGCCGGCCTGGGCGGCGGCGACGAGGCTGGTCTCTTCGGTCATGCCGGCTCGCATCATCGGCCCACCCCTGCGTCCCGGGCGCCGCCGTGCCAGTCGAGTAGGACCTTCATGACGTCGCCGCCCTTCTCAAGGGCCGCGAAGGCCGCGTCCACATCCTGGACCGGCAGCGTCTGGGAGATCAACCTCTCGGCGGGGATCGCGCCGGTCTCGATCAGCCGGATGGCCTCGGCGACGTCGTCACGGCGGTACAGGCGGGCCCCGAACAGCTCCAGCTCGCGCCAGAAGAACCTGTGCAGGTCGACCGGGCGGGGCTGCGGATGGATGGCCACCATGACCAGGCGGCCGCGCGTGGTCAGGACGTCGACCGCGGTCTCCAAACCGCCGGCGGAGCCGGAGACCTCGAAGGCGACGTCCGCGCCGGCGGTGGCGGTGCGCCTGTTGACCAGCGCCACCACGTCGGTGGCCTGCGGGTCGACGGCCTCGATCCCGGCCTGCTCGGCGACCGCGCGGCGGAACGGGTTGGGCTCGACGAGCAACACCCGCGCCGCACGGGCGCTGCAGAGCATGGCGATGAGCAGCCCCACCGGCCCGCCGCCGACCACCACGACACGCTCCCCCGTGCCGACGCGGGCCCGGCGCACGTCGTGTACGGCCACCGCGACCGGCTCGACGAGCGCGGCGTGCTTCAACGGCAGCGATGCCGGAAGGGGAAACACGAGGTTCGCGGGGACGTTCCAGGTCGACTGCATGGCGCCGGGCGAGTCGATGCCGAGGAAGTCCAGGGCGTGGCAGATGTGGTAGTGGCCGCGAAGGCAGGCCGCGCACCGGGTGCACGAACGGGTCGGCATCACGGTGACCGCCCGCCCGGCGCTCCAGCCGGCGACGCCCTCGCCTACCGCGGCGACACGGCCGGACATCTCGTGGCCGATCACCGCCTCCGTCCCTACCCTCGCGTCCAGGTCGCCGCGGTAGATGTGCAGGTCGGTACCGCAGATGCCGGTGTAGGCGACCTCGATCGCCACCTGGCCGGGTCCGGGTGGGTCGGCGTCGCGGCTCTCGATCCGGAGCGTACGGGCGCCGCGGTAGACGACCGCCTCCATCGATCCTCCGTCCAGAGTTAGGGGGTGACGGTGAAGTCGCTGAAGCTGAACTGTCCGGTCACCCCTGCGGCGTGCGAGGTGGCGATCAGTCCGGCGTCCTGCGTCGCGGAGATGCCGGCCAGGGTGACGGTGGGGCCTACCTTGGTCCAGGTGTCGCCGTCGGTGGAGTAGTAGCCGCTGACCGTGTCGCCGGAGCGGACCAACCGTACCCAGGCGGGTGCCCTGATGCCGCTGGCACCGCTGAAGGAGTCGAGGTAGCCGTTGCCGTTGGCGTCCCACTGGAAGGCGACCCCGTTGCCCGGTGTCACGACCACCACCGCGTAGCCGGGCGACACCCCGGCGCCGGTGAGGTCGTTGCGGATGGCCACACCGGCCTTGGCCCACGGATTCGTGTTGTCCATCGCGGTGACCCGCGCGGTCACCGTCGAGGAGGCGGTCACCGCGCCGTCGCGGTAGATGGTGCCGTACTCGTCGAACGAGCCGCCGCCGTCCTGCCAGATGTCGGTGCCGGAGGTCAGGATGGCGTAGCTGCCGCCCGCCTCGCCGAACTGGCTCGGCACCGACCCGTAGCCGGGCAGGGAGGTCAGCGGGTTGACGGCGGTGACGTTCAGCGTCCTGGTGACGCTGTACGGTGTCTGGCCGGCCCGGAGTTCCAGCACGGCGGTTACGGCCGCCCGGGCGACCGGGGTGGTGACCGAGGCGGGCGCGGTGACGCGCCAGGAGGCGGTCTGCGCGGTGTCCGGGGCGAGCCGTGGCCGCAGGGCAGGTCCGGCGCGCACGGCCTGCCAGCCGTCCGGCACCGTGATCGCCGCGGTGAGTCCGGACACCGCCTTGTCGCTGACATTGTGGACGGTGGCGGTGACCGTGGTGGTGCCGCCGGCGCTCAGGCTGGCCGGATCGGCCGCCAGGACCGCCCCGACCGGTGGGCGGTTGGGGTCGACCGGGTCACGGTAGGCACCTGCCGGTCCGGCGTTGTAGATGACGCGGCTGGCCTCGATCGGCGGGTTCCCCGCGGTGATCGTGAGGTTGGCGCGGGTGACGTTGCCGCGGCTGCCGTTGACGATGCCCGTGATGGCCGGGTTGGTGGCGTAGTTCTCGGTCAGGGTCAGGTCGCCGGTGTGGTTGCCGTTCTGGTTGTTGGCGTGCGCCCACTGCCCGGCCGTGCTGATGAAGACGTTGCGGCTGGCGGTCAGGTATCGGGAGCCTTCGTCGAAGTAGAGGCCGAGCTGGCCGCTGTTTTCGCAGAAGTTCTCCTCGATCGTGCTACGTGGCATGGCCGAGAGCGTGTAGATGCAGCCGGCGTCGAACATTGTCTGCACGACGTTGCGTACGTGGTTGCCGACCACGCGCACGTCGCTGGCGGTCGTCGGGGTCTGGTAGATCGGCTGGAAGTCGTACAGGCCGCGGTTGAGGTACTCTGGGCTGCCGCCCGGGTCGTTGGCACCCCAGCCGTAGCCGAGCCCGATTCCGGTGTACGGCATGTCGGAGACGTAGTTGTGCTCGATGCTCAGCCGCGCGACGTAGCTGGCAAAGATGGCGTCCTGGTCCAGGTACTCGAGTGCGGTGGCGAAGACGCGGTTGTTGCTGATCCGGATGTCGCTGTTGACCATCCGGGGGTCGGACGGATGGTGCGCGTCCGGGCGGACACCGCCGACCACGATGCCGCCGCCGGCGCTCGCCGTGAAGGTGCTGCCGACGACCGAGATGTTTCGGGCGCCGAGCCCGACGCCGGTGGCGTGGGCGTTCGCGTCGTTGCCGATACCGAGCCCGACCGATCCGAGGTTGACGAATGCGCTGTCCAGGAACGTGATGCCGTCCGCCGCCGAGACCTGCACGGCGGCCGCGGCCTGCGCCCACTGGTTGCGGGAGCCCTCGAAGCCGCGGCACCCGAACGCGCACGAGGTGAACGCGTCGGCGGGCCGGTCGGGCTGCACTCCGGTGATGAACACGCCGGTCTGCTGGTTGGCGTAGCCGTTCGGTGTGCTGGGGTGCAGCCACGTGGTGCCGGTGAAGGTCAGATTTTCGAAGCGGAGGTTGCGGGCGGGGGCGTCGTAGGTGCCGCCGACCTGGAGCAGGGACTCCAGCCTCGGCAGCTCGACCCGGGCGCGCTGGATGTCCTGGCCGGGTAGCGGTTTGTAGTAAAGAGTTCCGGCGGTGGTGTCCAGGTACCACTCCCCCGGCTCGTCCAGAAACCGCTTGGCGTTCAACAGGAAGAACGTCGGAGTCCGCAGTGGAGACTGTATGGTGTCATAGCCGTAGGTGTTATTGTCCCAGGCGGGTTGCTGCATGAGCACGGTGTTGCCGGTGATGCTCTGCACCGGTGCGAACCGGTTGGTGAACGACAGCATCGCCTGCAGGTCGATGCGCCGCTGGTCCGGCAGCGTGGCGAGGTAGGCGAGATCCGGGTTGTTGAGCGTGAAGCCCTCGGCGTTGAGCGTGATGTCGGTACGTGCCAGGCGGAGCCGGGCCCGCTGTGCCGGTACCCCGTCGACGTAGAGCTGCCGGGTGTCGAAGCCGGTGCCGACCTCCGCCTTGTAGATCCCGGTCGCCTCGTCGTCGAGCTGCCAGCCGGTGACCGGCTGTGCTCCACTGAGGACGGTGGTGTCCCGGGCTCCGCGCCAGGTGACGGTGCGCCCGTCGCGGCCGGAGTCCGCGGCGTCGAACCGCAGGGGCGCATCCAGCCGGTACGTTCCGCCGCGCAGGTGTACGACGACGTCACGGTTTGCCTTGGCGGCGGCCTGACGGGCGCGGCGCTGCGCTTCCTGCAACGACGCCAGCGGCCGGCCGAAGGTACCAGGGCCGTCGTCGCTGGCGTTGCCGGTACCCGGTGGTGCGACCACGATGACAAGTTCTGGCGGTGCGGCCTGCGCAGCCGGTGTGGGCATGCCGAATACTCCAGTCACGGTCAGGGCCGCGGCCACGGCGACTGTTCGTTGATGGGCCAGCCAGGGGCGCACAGCGAGGGTTTCCTTCCTGTGGGGCCGATCCGGGTCGGTACAGCCGGGCGTCTCAGACCTAGGCGACCTGCGATGTCTCGGCGGCCGCCGGTGCCTGACGGACGTCGACGGGATGCGGCTGCGGCTGACGCCCGTCGCGCTCGCTGACTGCGAGCAGCCGCCGGCCGGCCTGCTCAGGTCGCACGTGGGGTCCGGTGGGCGCCGTCGACCGGCCGTCCTGCGCGGCGGCTATCACGCCTTCGTCGACCCGGATGCCGAGCCCCGGCGAGTCTCCGAGGATGAACGCGCCGTCCTCCACGTGCAGGTCCAGGTGCAGCCCGACGGGGGCGCGCAGATCCTGCAGTTCGCTGGCGAGGTGGTTGGGCACGGACGTCGCGGCGTGCAGGAGCGCGACGGGCGTGTTGCCGATCGGACTGACGGGCAGGTCGTGGGCGTGGGCAAGGGCGGCGACGCGCAGGAAGTGGGTGACTCCCCAGACCGCCGCCGTCTGGACGATGTCCAGGCCGCCGGCGGCGAGCAGCGGGGCGAACTGTTCGAGTCCGGTCAGGTTTTCCCCGCTGGCGACCGACGCGCGTACGCCGCGGCTGACCGCGGCGAGGCCGTCGGCGTCCCACCGCCGCACCGGCTCCTCGATCCAGGTCAGGTCGATCGTGCGCTCGAGTTCGCAGACGTGGCGGACGGCCTGTTTGCGGGTCCAGGACTCGTTCGCGTCCAGCATCAGTCCGGGGCGCATACCGCGCGCCGCGTGGGTCAGCACGTCCCGCACGAGCGTCAGCCGGTGGCGGTCGCGCTCGATGTCCAGGCCACCTTTGAGCTTGGCCGCGCGCAGCCCCAGCTGCCCGTACGCCTCGTAGGCGGCGACGAGCTCGTCGTCGGTGAGGGCGATGTCCAGGCCGGACGCGTAGGCGTGCACGGTGCGGTCGCTGCCGCCGAGCAGCCGCCACAACGGTTCGCCCGCCGCCTGCGCCTTGATGTCCCACAGCGCCGTGTCGAAGGCACCGATCGTGCCGAACACGACGCCGGCGTGGCCGGCCTTGAACGTGTGCCGCAGCATGCGGTCGTAAAGCGCCACCACCCCGCGCGGGTCCTGACCGTCGATGGCGGCGAAGACGGCGTCGGCTTCCACGTGCGGCCCCATGCCGACTCCGGTGATCCCTTCGTCGGTGTCGACGAGGATGATCGGCACCGGCATGACGCCATCGGGGAAGACACCGTTGGCGTCACCGACGGGTCGCCCCCACCGCTGTGCCGTCCTCAGGGTCCGGTATCCGGTGATCCGCATGTCAGCCCTTCGTCGAGCCGGCGGTCACACCGTCGGCGATCTGTCGCTGCAGGAACAGGTAGGTCACCAGGACCGGCACCGCGGCGATGAGGACGCCGGCCGCGAAGGTGGGGATGTCGTCGGAGTACTGGCCCCGCAGTGAGGTCACGCCAACCATGAGCGTGCGATGGTCGGCCGACGGCATCATGAGCAGCGAGATGAGCACGTCGTTCCAGCAGAACAGCGCGTTGAGGATGCCCACCGAGAGCAGCGCGGGCGCACCGATCGGCAGCATGATGCGCCGGTAGACGCCGTACGGCGAGTTTCCGTCGATCCGGGCCGCGTCGATGATCTCCGCCGGCACCGCCCGGTAGTAGGTGGTCATCAAGAAGACGGTGAACGGCAGGAACTGCGCGACGTAGGCGAGGATCAGCCCGGGGTAGGTGTCGATCAGGCCGATGTCCGCCATGATCCTGGCCAGCGGCACCATGATCACTTGGAACGGGATGAACAGCGCCGCGAGGCACACCAGAAACAGCGCCGACGAGCCGCGGAAGCGCAGCTGGCTCAGCGCGAACCCGGCCATGGAGCCGATGAGCAGCAGCAGGACCACGGCGCAGGTGACCACGATGACCGAGTTGAGGAAGTACCGCGCCATGCCGACGCTGTTCCACGCCGTGGTGAGGTTTTCCCAGTGCAGCGTGCTCGTCAGGGAGAACCGGTCGAGGATGTACTCGCGGCGGGTCTTCATGGCGACGTTGGCGGTGAACATCAGCGGGTAGATCGTGGCCAGGGCGAGGACCGCCATCGGCAGCGCGACGAGCCACCGGCCCAGGCGTGCGCGGGGCATCAGGTTTCCCTTCCCGCGCGGCGCAGCAGGCTGACCTGCAGCAGACCCACCACCAGCATGATCACGAACAGCGCGGTGGACGCGGCCGAGGCCAGCGCGGGGCGGTTCATATGTCCCTGCTGGAACCAGATGTAGTACTCCGGCAGGTAGGTCGACCCTTCCGGTCCACCGCTGGTCATGATGTAGAGCAGCCCGAACATCGAGGTGAGCATCCCGATCATCGTGGTGACGAAGACGAACTGGATCGTGCGGGACAGGCCGGGGATGATGACGTGCCAGATCGTCTGCGGCAGCGAGGCGCCGTCGACGCGGGCGGCGTCCATCAGCGCGGCGTCCAGCGTCGCGAACCCGGCAAGGAACACCACCAGCGCCATGCCGAACGTCGCCCAGATGTGCACGCCGACGACGGCGAAGATGGCCACATCCGGGTTGCCCAGCCAGTCGACGGGCTGGATGCCGACGCCGCCGAGCACCGTGTTCAGCGGGCCGTCGAAGGCGAGCAGCAGGTTGAAGATGGCGCCGACGATGACCGGGGACAGCACGGCCGGGAAGAAGTAGACGCTCCGGAAGACGCGGTGTCCGGGCACGCGCAGGTAGATGAACGTGGCGAGCAGCCCGGGGATCGCGACGGCGATGGGTAGCAGCAGGACCAGCAGTCCGACGTTGCGCAGCGCGGTGCGAAACAGCGGGTCCTGCAGGAGTTCGGAGTAGTTGTCGAACCCGACGCTCGTGCCGTTGCGGTCGCCGTCGCCGGTGAAGGAGAAGTTGACGCCCAGGGCCAGCGGCCACAGCCGCAACACCACGATGATGAGTAGGGCCGGAGCGACGAGGACGTAGGGAGCCAGGCGTTCGGCGCGCCGGCCGTCCCGGGGCCGGCGGCGGCTCGTCGCCGCCCGCGCCGCCGACGCCGTCCCGTCGGTCCGCCCCGCCTCGGCGAGGCGGACCGACGATGAACTGCTTACCGGCACTGGATCAACCCGCCTGGTCGGACGCGGCCAGCTGTTCCACCGCCTTGTCGACGGTGACCGATCCGCTGAGCAGCTGCTGGGACAGGCGGCCCATCAGTTCGATCGTCTTGGAGGAAAGGGCCACGTGCAGAGCCGGCTTTCCACCGTCGAGATCGGACACGATGGTGGAGACGGCCGGTCCGGCTGTCGACACGTCGATCGTCTTGTCGGAGGCGATGGCGCCCGCGTCGGCGTAGAACGCCTTCAGTGCCTCCGTGGACGTGAGCGACCGCACGAGGTCGGCGGCGACCTTCGGATCCTTGGTCCACTTCGCGACCGCGTAGCCGATGCCGCCGTCGTAGGGAAGGCTCGGCGTGGTCCCGGCCGTCACGACCGGCGCCTTCATGACGCCGACGTTGCCGGCCTCAAGAAACTCAGCGAAGTCCTTCCAGTGCCCGATGTCGGACATCAGCCCGATGACGTGTGCGGCCTTGCTGGACTGGAACACCGCGAACGCGTCGTTGAACATCGCCGTCGAGTTGGCGCCTTCGTTGTTCAAACCCTTGTCGTTTACCTCTTTCCAGAGCGCGAAGACGCGTTTGACGGCCGGTGAGTTCCAGTTGCGCTTGCCGGCGATCCAGTCGTCGTACTCCTGCGGCGAGAGGATTCCCGAGCCGAGGCCGGACAGGAAGAACTGGATGCCGATGCCTTCCTTGTTTCCCTGTGCGAAGCACTTGGCCTTGGTCGCCTTCGCGATCTTCTCGCAGTTGGCGACGAACTCGCTCCAGGTGGTGGCCGGGCGCTCGGGATCCAGTCCCGCCTTCTGGTAGAGCGACTTGTTGTAGTAGATCGGGTGGCCTTGCAGGGTCACCGGGCCGGCGTACGTCTTGCTGTCCTTGGTGAAGGCTTCCCACCCGGCCAGCCGTTGCTTGTCATCGCCGATGTACTCGTCAAGCGGCAGGAGCGCGTCCACCCTGTCGCGGATCTGCCCGCCGCCGTTGAAGAGCATGACGTCCGGCCCCTTGCCGGCCTGGATCGCCGCACCGAGCAGCGTGTAGTACTGCTCGAAGGGCTGCGCGACGAACTCGACCGTCACGCCGGAATGCTTCTTGGCGAAGTCGGCCTTCGCCTTCTCGATGTATGAGGCCGCGGACACGTCGCCCGACTTCCAGTCCCAGACGACGAGCTTGCCGTCCGAGCCACCAGGCGAGGAGTCCGAGTCTGAGGCGCTACCGCAGCCGGCCAAGGCCAGCCCCGCGACCAGGACCACCGACCACAGTGCTCGCTGCTTCATTGCTGTCACTCTCCCGGGGGTGGCCGGCTGCCCGGCCGTTGGTGGAGGATCACACGGGAACGTAACTCGTATGACGTATGACGTCAACACAGTGACGTATAGTCAGGAGCGCTCGTGGTCACGCCGCGAGCCACGGAGGGTGATATGACGGCAGCAGCACGGCCGGTCGCGGGCGTTTCCGTTCCGCCCGCTTGGACCAGGCGGCCGGCCAACCTCGCCACGGCGGTGACGAGCGAGCTCGTGGAGCGCATCGTCCGCGGAGTCCATCCCTCGGGGTCATCGCTGCCGCCGGAGCCGGTGCTCTGCGAGACCTTCTCGGTGAGCCGCACGGTCGTCCGGGAGGCGGTGAAGGTCCTCCAGGAAAAGGGACTGGTCCAGGTGCGCCAGGGCACTGGCACCGTCGTCAACCCGCCGGCGATGTGGAACATGCTGGACGAGCTCGTTCTGGGCGCCGCCATCGCCGACGACGAAAGCCTCGCGATCCTCGACGACCTTGTCGTGACCCGCCGCGTGCTGGAGTCCGACATGGCAAACGTGGCCGCCCGCCTGGCCGACGACGCGGCGATCCAGCAGCTGCGCGCCCTGGTCGACCGGATGGACGAGCTCGTCGACGACACCGACTCGTACCACGAGCACGACCGCGCCTTCCACGACACCGTCATGCAGGCGTCCGGCAACCGCATCGCACGAGCCGTCGTGCGCGCCCTGGAGAGCCAGGTCGTCAACACCGCCCGGTACATGGGCCGGACCGAGCGCGCCCTGTGCGTGGCGTCCAACAAGGGGCATCGGCGCATCTACGAGCGCATCGCCGCCCGCGACCCCGACGGCGCGGCCCAAGCGATGTTCACTCACATCACCGAGGCGTGGGTGGTGCGCCGCAGCGGGCCGGGCGAGCCGACCCGGCTGCAGCGCTAGCCCTTTCACAACCCCGCCCTCACCGGCGGGTCCACTGCTGGTTCGTGCCGCCGTGGCAGGACCACAGGTGGACCTTCGTGCCGTTGGCGGTGCCGTAGCCGCTGGCATCGAGGCAGAGCCCCGAGTGCACGCCGGTGATCGTGCCGTTGGCGTTGACGTTCCACTGCTGGTTCGCCTGCCCGTTGCAGTCCCAGATGATCGCCGTCGTGCCATTGCTGGTGCCCTGCCCGTTGGCGTCCAGGCACTTGTTCCCGTACACCATCAACTGCTTGCCCGAGGTGTAGGTCCAGCTCTGGTTGGCGCCCCCGGTGCAGTCCCACAGCTGGGCCTGCGTGCCGTTGGTGGTCGAGCTGTTCGGGATCTCCAGGCAGCGGGCGGACGGCACACCGACGATCGCGCCGCCCTGCGGCGTGCCGGTTTGCGGCCCGGCGGCCGCCATCACCGCCTGCGCACCCGCGGGCCAGTTTCCATTGGTCACCGTGACGTTGTTGTTCACGACGTTGCCGCGGTCGCCGTTCGTCACGTTCGTACTGGAGTTGGTGGTCCAGTTGTTTGTCACGGTGAAGTTGCCCATGTTCTCGGCGAACCAGTAGTTGGCGGTGGCCCAGGTGCCGATGGCGGAGAAGACGTTGTTCCGCGCGGTGTAGTACCGGGAGCCCTCGTCGAAGTAGACGCCGAAGTAGCCGTTGGTCCGCAGGCAGTAGTTGTCGCTGATCACCGCACCGGGGTTCGCGGACAGCGTGTAGATGCAGCCACCGTCGTTCATCTGTTGCATGACGTCGTGCACGTAGTTGCCGACAAGCCGGTTGTTCGACGCCGTGGTCGCCGTGGTGTAGCGCGGCTGGTAGTTGTAAAGGCCGCGGTCGGCGTAGTGGTTGCTGCCGCCGGCGTCGTTGGAGCCCCAGCCGTACCCGATCGACATGCCGGTGTACGGCATGTTGTAGACCTCGTTGTGCGAGATGGTGGCGTTGGTGACGTAGGTGGTCAGCACCGAGACGATTCCCCGGTACTCCAGGCCGAGGTCGTGGATGCGGTTGTTGCTGACGGTGATGTCCCGGTTGACCATCCGCTGGTCGCTGGGATGGTGCGCGTCGGCACGCACACCGCCGACCACGATGCCGCCGGCCGAGTTGCGGGCGATCTCCGACCGGGTGATCGTGATGTTGCTGGCGCCAAGGCCGACACCGCTGGTGTGCCCGTTGGCGTCGTTGCCGATCCCCACGGCGGTCTGGCCGAGGTTGACAAACTGGGAGTCGCTGAAGGTGATGGTGTTCGCGGCGGAGACCTGGACGGCGGCGGGCATCTGCGACCAGTTCGGCCTGCTCGCCTCGAACTGCGGGCAGCCGTTGTGGCACGAGGTGAAGCTCGGCCAGCTCCAGTTGCCCGCGATGTAGGCGCCGGTCTGCTGGTCGACGAAGCCCTGGTTGCTGCTCGGCCCGAGCCAGCTCGTACCGGTGAAGGTGATCCCGCTGAACGTGAGGTGGTGCGCCGGCGCGCCGTACGTGCCGCCCACGCTCACCAACGACTGCAGTGCCGGCAGCTCCACGCTGACGCTGCTCATGTTCTGCCCGGCCTGCGGGATGTAGAACAGCGCTCCGGCGCCGGGGTTGAGGTACCACTCCCCGGCCGCGTCGAGGAACTCGTACGCGTTTGTCAGGTACAGCGGACCGGCCCGGTGCGGGCTGGTGAAGGTGTCGTAGCCGAAGTTGTTGTTGTTCCAGGCCGGCTGCTGCATCGTGATGAGGTTTCCGCTGATGCTCTGCACCGGCGAGTACCGGTCGGTGAAGGAGTTGACGCTCTCCATCTCGACCCGGCTCTGGTTGGCCAGGTTGTTGAGGTAGCTCAGGGCACTGCTGGTAAACCGCATCCCGGTGCTGGACGCGGTGAAGTCGGCCCGGTTCACCTGCGTGCGCGCCCGAGTGGCGACGGCACCGTTGACGTACAGCTGCCGCGCGTCCATCCCGGTGGGGACGCTGGCCCGCCAGATGTTGCGGCCCGCGTCGACCTGGGACCAGCCGGTGACCGCCCGGGCACCGCTGATCACCGGACGCGCCGAGGGTGCGGCCTGCCACACGACGGTGCGCCCGTTGGAGCCGGAGTCGTCGGCGGTGAACCGCAGCGGGGCCGAGAGCCGGTACACGCCGTCGGCCAGTTGCACCACGATGTCGTCGGACATGGCGTCGTTCAGCGACCGCACGGTCGTCTGCGCCTGTGTCAGCGAGCACGGCTGCGCGCTTGAACAGGCGGTGCCGCTGCCGGCCGGCGACGCGTAGAGCGTCGTGGGAGCGGCGAGCGCGGGAGTCGCGGAGGTGAGCACGGTGGCGGCCGCCATTCCCGCTGTGGCGAGTGCGGCCAGCGCCCGCCTTCGCACCGCGAAGGACGAGGTGACGAACATGGGTTCTCCTCACGTGGGTTAGGCGCGGTGCGACCCCAGGATTCATATGACGTATGACGTCATCAGAGCGCACTCTAAGTTGCGACACCCGCCTCGTCAAGCGAGGACCGTCGATCCATCCGCTCGCGCACACCCTCGATGTTGGGCACTCTGTTGACGGTCGACACAACAGTGACTAACTTCTATGAAATGACGACTGTCAATGGATGGCGACGGCCCGGCGTGCGCGGCGCCCTCGTCGCCATGGCCGCTGCCGCGCTCGCCGCCGCCGGCGGATTGGCCCTGCCCTCCCCCGCGTCCGCGGCATCACTGGTCGAGGTCACCAACTTCGGCGACAACCCGGGTGGCATGCGCATGCACGTGTACGCCCCCGACAACCGCCCCGCCAACCCGCCGATCGTGGTCGCGATGCACGGCTGCGGCGGCTCCGGACCCGGCTTCTACTCCGGCAGCGAGTTCGCCTCCCTCGCCGACCGGTACGGGTACGTCGTCATCTACCCCAGTGCCATGCAGGAGGCCGGCTTCGGCCGCTGCTTCGACACCTGGTCGGCCGCCTCGAAGCGTCGCGGCGGCGGCAGCGACCCGGTGTCGATCGCCTCAATGGTCGGCTACGTCCAGCGGACCTACGGCGGCGATCCCAACCGCGTCTACGCCACCGGTAGCTCTTCCGGCGGCATGATGACCCAGCACATGCTCGCCGTCTACCCCGACCTTTTCAAAGCCGGCGCCTCCTTCATGGGCGTGCCCTTCAACTGCTTCGCCAACGCCGCCGACTACCCGCCCGGCGCCAGCCAGTGCACCGGCGGCCGGATGGACCGCACCCCCAGCAGTGGGGTGACGCGGTCCGCCAGGCCTACCCGGGCTACACCGGCCCGCGGCCACCGATCCAGCTCTGGCACGGCACCGCGGACACTCTCGTGCCGTACCAGCTGCTGCAGGAGTCCGTCGACCAGTGGACCAACGTGCACGGGCTGAGCCTCACCCCGTCGACCACCGACACCCCCAGGCCAACTGGAACCGCCGCCGCTGGCTCGCCAACGGCAGCGTGCTCGTCGAGGCGATCGCGGTCAACGGCGCCGGCCACAGCCTGCCCTCCAGCGGCATGGCCATGGCCGCCATCCAGTTCTTCGGCATCACCGGCGGCCCGACCAGCCCACCGCCGACCACCAACACCCCGCGGCCACCGACGACGCCGCCGACCACACCCCGACGAGCGCTCCCCAACCAGCAATCCCCAACCAGCGCTCCCCGACGACCCCGCCGCCGGTGGGCGCCTGCCGGGCCGGGTACACCGCCAACACCTGGAACAACGGCTTCACCGCCAACGTGACCGTCACCAACACGTCGGCCAGCGCGGTCAACGGCTGGACGGTCCAGTGGAGCTGGTCGGGCAACCAGCGGGTGACAAACGCGTGGAACGCCACCGTCACCCAGTCCGGCGCCGACGTCACCGCCCGCAACGTCTCGTACAACGCCACGATCGCCCCCGGCGCCAGCGTGACCTTCGGGTTCCAGGGGACGTACAGCGGCACGAACCAGGCACCGGCCCGCTTCACGCTCAACGGCGCGGCCTGCACCAGCTGAGGTATCCATTGTCGACACCCGCCCCGATGACCGGGGCGGGTGTCGCGCGCCGGACTCGACGCTACCGCGCGGGCGACAGGCGCAGCATGGTCCAGGAAACCGCGGGCAGCACGAGCTCGACACGGCCTTGCTCCATCCGGGCGCTGCGATTGGGTCGCGGCGTGACCGCATCGGGCTCGTCGGCGGTGTTGAACCGGTAGATGTCCGGGTCGGAAAGCGTGACGCACTCGACGATCCGGGTCTCGCCGAGCGAGCGGGCGTCGACGGTGAGCGTGAGCGGCTCGGCCGGAGAGCGGTTGACCGCGAACACCGCGACCTGGCCATCTCCGTCCACCGTGGCCACCGCGTCGAGGACCGGCACGTCGCCGTACCGGCGGGTCTCCTGCTGGGGCGAGGTCGGCTGCACGGCCAGGACGTCGCCGGTGGCGTACCGGGCCGTCAGGGCGAAGGGATGGAACGTGGTCTGCCGCCACGCGCGGCCGCCCGGCTCCGTCATGATCGGTGCGATGACGTTGACCAGCTGAGCCAGCGACGCGGCGTGCACCCGGTCGCTGTGCCGTAGCAGGCAGATCAGCAGCCCGCCGACCGTGACCGCGTCCGCCACGGAGTACCGGTCTTCGAGCAGGCGCGGTGCCACGGGCCAGGAGGCGGTGGGCATCTGCGCGGGTGTGCGCGACAGGTACCAGACGTTCCACTCGTCGAAGGAGATCGCGATCCGCTTCTTGGCCTTCTTCTTCGCGCGCGCCAGATCCGCCGCGGCGACGACCGAGTCGATGAAGTAGTCCATGTCGACGGCCGAGGCGAGGAAGCTCGCGGTGTCGCCCTCGTGCTCCTCGTAGTAGGCGTGCGCCGAGATGTAGTCGACCTCGTCGTAGGTCTCCGCCAGCACGTCCGCTTCCCACGCGCCGAAGGTGGACATGCTCGAGCTGGAGCTGCCGCAGACCACCAGCTCCAGCTTGGGATCGACAAGCCGCATCGCGTGTGCGGTCTGTGCGGCGAGCCGGCCGTACTCGACCGCGGTGCGGCGCCCCACCTGCCACGACCCGTCCATCTCGTTGCCCAGGCACCACATGCGCACGTCGTGGGCGTCCTTGGCACCGTGCTCGCGGCGCAGGTCGGAAAGGTGGGTCCCGGACTCGATGTTGCAGTACTCGAGCAGGTCGACCGCTTCCTGGATGCCCCGGGTGCCGAGGTTGACCGCCAGCATGGGCTCGACGCCGGCCAGCCGGCACCAGCGCATGAACTCGTTGACGCCCACCGTGTTCGGCTCCGTGCTGTGCCACGCGAGGTCCAGCCGCACCGGGCGCTGCGCCACCGGTCCGACCCCGTCCTCCCATCGGTAGGACGACACGAAGTTACCGCCCGGGTACCGGATCGTGGTGACGCCCAGCTCCTGGACCAGGTCCAGGACGTCGCGACGGAAGCCTTCCGCGTCCGCGGTGGGATGGCCCGGCTCGTGGATTCCGGTGTACACGCAACGGCCCAGATGCTCGACGAACGACCCGAACAGGCGGCGCCGCACCGGCGCCACGCGCAGCTTGCGGTCGATCGTCACAGCGGCGTTCGTCATGAGCAGCTCCCTTTGGCAGCACCGCGGCGCTTGTCGGCGCGCCGCCGCGCGTCCGCGATGGCCGCACAGGTTCGCGTTAACATCCGGCGGTCCGGAGTATCCCCAACGACCACCTGAACCGTCAATCGTTCCGCAAGCTTTCCGGAACAGTTTGCGGGCCGGGCCACGCCTGGCCGCGGACACGTCCGTTTTCGCGTGGCCGCCAAGCCGAACCGATTTACCCAGGATCGTAGGCCATCCAGGAGCACCTGGTGCAGGGCGTGATCAGCGCGCTCCGCGCCGAGCCGGCGGTCCGGGGTGCGGGGCCACCAGATCCCATCGCTACGTAACCTTCCGAAATATTTTCGGAACGTCTTGACGGCTCCACACGACATCGGTCACAGTCCATGTGTGCAGGTCCGGCGGGGTAGTTTCGCCGGCCTGCGGCCACATCTGGTCGGCACAGTCCTCGACGAAGCGCGGCAGATGCGGCGACCACCAGTGACGTTAACGCTAACAACGCGATAGGCCGTTCCGTGCGCGGCACCCAGGGAGTGGGCAGACCTGGGATCGCGCCGCGCAGACACCCGCATAACTTCGATCGACGGAAGGAACGTCATGGATGGCAAGACGAGACCTGCCCGCTACCGCCTGGCATTGGCGCTGGCCGGCGCCGCCAGCCTGCTGGCGGTGGCCGGGACGACGTTGGTGGTGACGACGGCGGCGCAGGCGGGCACCACGTTGGGCGCCGCGGCGGCCGAGTCCGGGCGGTACTTCGGCACGGCGGTGGCCGCCAACCGGCTCGGTGACAACACGTACTCGACGATCCTGGCGCGCGAGTTCAACATGTGCACCGCGGAAAACGAGATGAAGTGGGACGCGACCGAGCCCTCCCAGAACAACTTCAGCTACGGCAGCGCGGACAACATCGTCAACCGCTGCAACCAGTTCGGCGCCCGCATGCGCGGCCACGCGCTGGCCTGGCACTCCCAGCAGCCCGGCTGGGCGCAGAACATGTCCGGCACCAGCCTGCGCAACGCGATGCTCAACCACGTCACCCAGGTCGCCAACCACTACCGCGGCCGGATCTACGCCTGGGACGTGGTCAACGAGGCCTTCGCTGACGGTGGCAGCGGCGCCCGCCGGGACTCCAACCTGCAGCGCACCGGCAACGACTGGATCGAAGCCGCCTTCCGCGCCGCCCGTGCGGCCGATCCCAACGCCAAGCTCTGCTACAACGACTACAACACCGACAACTGGAACGATGCCAAGACCCAAGCCGTCTACCGCATGGTCCAGGACTTCAGAAACCGCAGCGTGCCGATCGACTGCGTCGGCCTGCAGTCCCACTTCAACAGCGGCTCGCCGTACCCCAGCAACTACCGCACGACGCTGTCCAGCTTCGCCGCCCTCGGCGTCGACGTCCAGATCACCGAGCTCGACATCGAAGGCTCCGGCACGACGCAGGCCAACACGTACCGCAACGTCGTCAACGACTGCCTCGCCGTGGCACGCTGCACCGGCATCACGGTGTGGGGCATCCGCGACTCCGACTCGTGGCGCGCCAGCGGCACGCCACTGCTCTTCGACGGCAGCGGCAACAAGAAGGCCGCGTACCAGTCCACCCTCGACGCGCTCAACACCGGCGGCACACCGGTGAGCCCATCGCCGTCGAACCCGCCCACCAGCAGCGCGCCGCCACCCACGAGCAGCGCGCCACCCACTTCCGCTCCTCCGGGCGGCGGCAACCCGTACCAGCGCGGGCCCAACCCCACCGCCGCCAGCGTGTCGGCCAACCGGGGTACGTTCGCGACCGCCGAGATGAGCGTTGCCGCCGGAAACGGCTTCGGCGGCGGGATGATCTACTACCCGACCGACACGAGCCAGGGCACCTTCGGCGCGGTCGCCATCGTGCCGGGATACACCGCCCGCTTCTCCGTCGAAGAGGCGTGGATGGGGCACTGGCTGGCGTCCTTCGGGTTCGTCGTCATCGGGGTCGAGACCAACAGCACCAACGACTTCGACACCGCCCGCGGCGCCCAGCTGCTGGCCGCCCTCGACTACCTCACCCAGCGCAGCTCCGTGCGCGACCGCATCGACGCCAGCAGGTTGTCGGTCGTCGGGCACTCCATGGGCGGTGGCGGAGCGCTTGTCGCGGCAACCGACCGTTCCTCGCTGAAGGCGGCCGTCGCGCTGGCACCCTACAAGCCCTCCGGAAACCCGACAAACGTGCGGGTACCGACCTTGATGATCGCCGGTACGAACGACACCGTGGTCACGCCGTCCTACGTCACCGGCTTGTACAACTCGCTGCCGGCGACGACGGAGAGCGCCTACATGGAGTTCGTCGGCGCCGACCACCTCTTCCCGACCCGGGCGAACAGCCTCGAGATGCGGATCCTGATCCCCTGGATCAAGACCTTCGTCGACAGCGACAGCCGGTACACCCAGTTCCTGTGCCCGTCACTGATGGACTCCAGCGGCATCCAGGGCTACCGCGGCACCTGCCCGCTGCTGCCCAGTGACCCGACCACACCGCCGCCCACGACCACACCTCCGCCCACGACGGCACCTCCGGTCACGACGCCGCCTCCCTCGGGCACGTGCACCGCGACCATCACGCCGGGCCAGGTCTGGGGCGACCGTTACAACACCACGGTCAACGTCAGCGGTGCCAGCAGCTGGACCGTGGTCGTCGCCCTCACCGCGCCGCAGCGCATGTCGTCCACCTGGAACGGCACACCCAGCTGGGACAGCAGCGGCTACGTGCTCACCATGCGCTCCAACGGCTCCGGCAACTCCTTCGGCTTCACCACGATGTTCAACGGCAACAGCAGCGCACGACCCCAGATCAGATCCTGCACAGCCGGTTAGCGGCACAGACCTCGCCGGGCCTTCGATCGCGTCCGCGACGATCGCCCGGCGAGGTCGGCACCCCATCTGGAGGTTGGGGTTATGGCTCTTGGATTTCGACCGCGTCGAGGATCTCGTCGAGGATCTGCTGGGCTGGCCCCGAGAGGCGCTCGTGGCATCGGTGGAAGAGCGCCTCGGCGGCCTCGGCCGGCCAGTCCCGCGGAAGGTGCCGCACCGGTATCCGCGGGTCGTCACGCAGGATGAGCAGCCACTCGCTGACCAGCCACAGCTGGCGGGTCAGGTCGTCTCCCGCGGCCGGGTGCGGCCGCCGCGCGCCCCAGTGGTCCAGAAACCGCTGGTATCGCGCGGCTATCGCCGGCAGGTCGTACGCGTCGCGCATCATCTGGTCGATCGCGGCGGGTTCCGCCGCCCGGGCGTGGAACACGTGGACGTGCTCGCGCACCTGCTCGGGCAGCAGCTCGGTGACGTCGACGGTGCCGGGCGCGATCCAGAGGCCGCTGCGCAGCGGGCCGAAGCCGGCCCAGCGCAACCGGGATCGGAGCAGGTGCCGCTCGTCGCGGCGGGACTCCGGCAGCGAAAAGCCGAGCAGCGTCCAGTGCTCGTCGGCATCGCGGTTGACGGCGCCCACCTTCCACAGCCGCTGGGCGCCCTCGGTCAGCACCGCCTCGGCTTGCGCGGTGAGCCCGAAGTACATCTTGCGCCCGCGGCGGTGACGCGTCAGCAGCTGGCGGCTCACCATGCGGCTCAACGTGGAGCGGGTGGCCTGCTCGGAGACGCCCAGCCGGTCCATCACGGTCAGGTAGGTGCCGGAGAACACCGCGATGTCGTGTCCGAGGACCGCCCTGCCGAGAAAGGTGAGCAGCAGGGTCTGTGGCCGCACCTCGGTGGATTGGCTGTCCGGCAACATCACCGACCCAGGATAGCGGCATCGATGTTCGGCACTGTCTTGACGGTCGTCACGAAAGCGCCTACCGTACGGCAACGATAGCTGTCAATGGGTTATTGGCACCAAACTAAGGGAGGAACGTTGATAACGACAGCAGGTCGCAGGTCAACAGTGGCGATTTCGGCCGCCTTGGCCGCCGCCGTCGGCGCCGCCATGTTGGTCGCCACGGCCTTACCGTCGGGCGCGGCCGTCGAAGCGCGCGGCGAAGGCGTGGCCGGCGCTGATGTTGGCGTCCTCGCCACGACGGCCGGGTGCGGCAGGGCCCCGACGTTGACGAGCGGCACCCACACGCTGCAGAGCGGCGGCAGGAGCCGCAGCTACGTGCTCAGGCTCCCGGACAACTACGACAACAACCGCGCGTACCGCCTGGTCTTCGGGTTTCACTGGTTGGGCGGCAACGCCGGCAACGTGACGAGCGGAAACTACTACGGCCTGCTGCCGCTGTCGGGCAACAGCACGATCTTCGTCGCGCCCGAAGGTCTCAACAACGGTTGGGCCAACTCCGGCGGCGAGGATGTCGTTTTCGTCGACAACATGATCCAGACGATCCAGAACGCGCTCTGCGTCGACACGACCCAACTGTTCTCGCTCGGCTTCAGCTACGGCGGTGGCATGAGCTACGCGCTGGCCTGCGCCAGGTCCACCGTCTTCCGCGCGGTCGCCATCTACTCCGGCGGGATCATCAGCGGATGCAGCGGTGGCACCCAGCCCATCGCGTACCTGCAGGCGCACGGGATCAGCGACAACGTCCTGTCCATCTCCGGCGCGCGGACGATGCGCAACACGTTCGCCAGGAACAACGGCTGTACCGCACAGAACCCGCCCGATCCGGCGGCGGGCAGCGGCACGCACACCAAGGTCGTCTACTCCGGCTGCTCCGCCGCCTACCCGCTCATCTGGTACGCGTTCGACGGCGGCCACACCCCCACGCCGACCGACTCGGGCAACCGCGCCTGGCTGCCGCAGGAGACGTGGTCGTTCTTCACGCAGTTCCAAAGCAACCCGACGCCCGGACCCTCGACGCCCACGCCCGGACCCTCGACGCCCACGCCGGGGCCGACGACGCCCACCCCCGGACCCACCACGCCGACGCCAGGCACCGGGGCGTGCCGGGTGACGGCGACGGTAAACGCGTGGAACAACGGCCTCACGGAGAACCTCACCGTCACCAACACCGGCGGAGCCGCGGTCAACGGCTGGTCGCTGGTCTTCACCCTGCCCAGCGGGCAGAGCATCACCTCGGGCTGGAACGCCAGCTACTCGCCCGCCTCCGGCCAGGTGACCGCGCGGAACGTCTCCTACAACGCGGCCATCGCACCCAACGCCTCAATCACGATCGGCTTCCAGGCAACACACACAGGCAACACCGCCAGGCCGACGTCGTTCACCCTCAACGGAGCCGCATGCACCGTCGCCTGACCGATGGCAGCACCGGGAGCGGAGCCTCAGTACGGGTAGCCGGGAACGGCGAGCGCGATGCTGTAGATCCCGTAGTTGCCACTTTGGCCAGCGGTGATGTACAGGGTGCGGCGGTCGGGTCCGCCGAAGGCCGCGTTGGTGGCCTGCAGGCCCGACGAGATCGTGCCGAGCGTCTCGCCGCCCGGCGAGAACACGTGCACCCGGCCCGCGCTGTGCGAGACCCAGTAGACGTTGCCCGCGCAGTCCACGGTCACACCGTCCGGGCTGGCGATGGTGGCGAAGACTGTCCGCTCCCCGGTGCTGCCGTCCGGCCGCACCTGGTACGCGTAGATGCGGTTCTCCGCGAACGCACCGACGTACAGGATGCTGCCGTCGGGCGACAGGGCGATGCCGTTCGGCTGGCGGACCGTGTCGTCGACGAGGTCGACCTGCCCGTTCACGACCCGGAAGACGCCGGTCCGTCCACCCATCTGGTCGGGCCGGCGGCCCCGCTGGAAGGAGGGGTCGGTGAAGTAGACGACGCCGTCCGCGCGGACCGCGACGTCGTTCGGCGAGTTGAAGGCCCGCCCCTGGTAGCTGCCGGCGACCACGGTGCGGGCCCGGTCGGACAGGCTGAACGCCGAGACGGTGCGGTTGTCGTGGGTCGCGGCGATGATCTGCTGCCCGTCCGGGCTCAGCGCAAGGCCATTGCTGCCGGCGCCGGCGACGAACGTCTCCGCCGCGGCCGGTGGGACCAGGCGGTGGATCGTCGACGGCTGCACCTGCTCGGCGCCGCTGGCCCGGCCGAGGTCGGACACGAGCAGGTATCCAGGGTCGGCGACCCAGACCGGCCCTTCGAGGAACTGGAATCCACTTTGGACGCGCTGCGCGGAGAGGGTGGTCCCGGGCAGCGGCGGTCCCCAGCCGGTGCCGGCGTCGCAGACTCCGGGCGGCGCCCCGGGCGGGGTTTCGAGGGTGGTCGCGGGGATCGTCCCGGCGCCCGCGGGCGCGGCGCCGAGCAGCAGGCAGGTGGCGCCAATGACGGCACCCGTCTTCAAGACATTCATGGACATAGATGCAACCTAACAGCTTCCACTCGGGGTTGCCCCGCTGCGCGGCCGCTTCCACGTCCGTGTTCGCGGTGCGCAGCGGGGCTGTTCTCAGAGCGTCAGGTTCTTCTGCTGCACGCTCCACTGGGTGTTGCACAGGCCGCAGTTCGCGCCGACGAAGTACCTGCCGGCGGTCTGGTCACCCTTGAGGCGCCACCTGAAGTACAGCGCCGCCACCCGACCGAACTCACCACCGTCCGGCTGGGTGTACGTCCCGCCGTGCCCGACGTTGAGGTTGCCCATGAACGCGGGCAGGCCCGCCGGCAGTTGGGCCCAGTCGGCCATGGCGTTGCTGTACGCGATGTCGCTGGGTCCGCCGATGATGTACGCGATCGGCTTGGTCAACAGCCGCAGCTTGGCCCGGTCGGAGGCGTTCAGGTAGCCACTGCTGAAGATTCCGGTCGTGGTGACCCGCGGGTCGGTGGAGACGTCGTACGCCTCAAGGCCGCCGCAGGAGAAGCCGGCTGCGGCGATCTTGCTGGTGTCGAGCCTGCCGTAGTACTTGCCGCCCTGGCGGGCGTTCTCCGCGACAGCCCAGTCCATCGACTGGGTGAGCATGGCAGAGGTCGTGGTGCCGGAGCCGTTCGGGCTGCCGTTGGCCAGCACGAGGAAGCCGTACGAGGCGATGTACCGCAGGAACGGCAGCACGCTCGTGCCGTTGGCGCTGCAGCCGCCCTGGCCCCACACGACGATCGGCATCCGGTACGAGGGAAGGCTGTCGGGCCGGTAGATGGTGTGGTTGGGCAGCCCGCCGGAGGTCTCGTAGCCCGCGGGGTACGGACCGTCGCTGCCGCCAGGGCTGGTGGTCGGGCTGACAGTGGGACTGACGCTAGGGCTGACGGTGGGACTCGGCGAGCTTGTTGGCGTGGTCGGCGACGGCGACTCGCCGACGGCGCCCGTGCACGCGGTGCCGTTGAGGGTGAAGGCGGTCGGCACCGGGTTCGACCCTGTCCACGAGCCGTTGAAGCCGAAGGAGGCGGTGGCGTTGGTGGCGATGGATCCGTTGTAGGCGGCGTTGCTGACCGTGACCTGGGCACCGGCCTGGGCGTGCGTGCCGTTCCACAGCTGGGTGATGCTCTGCCCGGCGGCGAACGACCAGCTCAGTCGCCAGCTGGAGACCGGGTCGCCAAGGTTGGTGATGGTCACGTTGGCGCCGAAGCCGCCCGGCCAGGAACTCGAGACGGTGTAGTTGACACGGCATCCGGCGGCCGCGTGTGCGGTCGTAGCCAGCACGCCGGCCGCGGCCGCGACGGCGAGGCCGGCCGCGCCGGCAATCACCGCCCGGTACCGATGGTGGGAACGTTGCATCTGGTACTCCGTTTGATTGGTGGAGGTGCCGGCCTGCGCATCTGGACTGGGCGACGCGGACGAGCGTCGTGGCACCTGCGGTGGGGTGCGTGCTGCCTACCCATAGATGGGTATGACAGTTATCCTTGCGCCAGTGACACAAACAGTCAAGTGATGACCGTCAATCCCCGTCGGCGCGAACCGGTTCTTCCGCCGCCTGAAAGTGAGTGATCCATGACGCTGCCTCCGGCCAGTACGGCCGGACGACCTCGATCAGCCGGGCCTCGGCGAGCGGGCCGAGCGCGGAGTGAATCTCGAGGAAGACGTCCCTCGCGGCCCGGCGCGGCCACGGTGTGGGCAGCAGGTGCTCAGGGAGGTCCGGATCGGTGTCAGCGAAGGTTCGCCAGGAGTCCATGATGGACGTACGCGCGACGAGCGCCTCGGCCGCGCCGATGTCCCGGTTGCGGACGGAGGCCAGCAGCGGCGAGTACCGGTCGATGAAGGCCGAGTACGCCGCGGCCAGTCCCGCGAGATCGTACGCGGCGGTCGGCCCGTGCGGACCGGCCTCGTCCTCGAACTGGGCGCACATGACCGACCACCGCCCTTGGCCGGTGCCGCCAAGGACCTCGCGCACAGCTTGGCTCGCGACCGACAGGTCGCGTCCTGGCTTGATCCATACGCTGTCGTAGAGCCGCACGAAGCCCAAGGAGCTGAGTGTCTTGCGGATGTCGTGTCGCTGCGCCTGCCCGACGTGCTGCCCCTGCCGGGACTCCGGAAGGGAGAAGGTCACGACCGTCCAGTCACCGGTCCATCGGGGCGGGCGGGCACCGAAGGTCAGGAAGTGGTTCATCCGCGATCGGTGCCGGGCGATGGCCGCGGGCGTGAGGTGGTACACCGCCGGCCGGCCGGGACGCCGAGCCGCGACGAGCCCGCGCTTGGTCAGCCGCGACAGCGCTGCCCGCGCACTGGCCTCGGTGATGCCGAACTCCCGCAGCGCGGCGACCACCGCCGCCGACGGCAGGTCGGCGTCGGCGGACTCGAGGTACTCCCCGAGGATCGTGGCCAGCAGGTGCTGCGGGTTCGGCCCGGCCTGCACCCGCGGGACATCGATGTTGTCCGTCGCCACACGACCACGCATCTGGCCAGCTTGCACCAAGCGGCGCGTCCGCGAGCGTTCGGCCGTCGGCCGAGGCGGGTCCGGAAGGCCCAGAGACGATCAAGGAGCGCGCGATGCCGACACGGAGCGTCACATAATGCCGTTACGCTGCGATTCATTGACAATGTTAACGCGAACGGTTACGTTCAGGACACACATCGGAAACGTAATCGGTAACGTTTGCATCCCCACAAAGGGGGCGACGGTGGACAGGATCAAGGTCGCCGTCACGATGAGTGACGTCGCGCGGGTCGCGGGCGTCTCCACCGCCACTGTCTCGCGGGTCGTGAACGGTCACTACGGCGTCAGCGCCAGCACGGTCGCGCATGTCCGCGCGACCATCGAGGAGCTGGGCTACGAGTCGAGTCTTGTCGCCACGAGCCTTCGTCGCAGCCGCACCAACGTTCTGGGCCTCGTGGCGCACAGCTTCGAGTCGTACACGGCCGAGGTCCTCAAAGGCGTGATGAAGGCGCTGAAGGGATCCGGCTACGACCTGATCATCTACGTCAACAGCGATGTCTACGGCACGGACGCGGACGGCTGGGAGCAGCGGCACCTGAACCGGCTGTCGGGCACCCTCACGGACGGGTGCATCCTTGTCACGCCGTGGAGCACAGTGCACAGCAGCACACCTGTGGTGGCCATCGACCCGGTGAAGGACTCGACGATCCCCTCGGTCACCGCGGACAACCTCACCGGCGCCACGGCCGCGGTCGGGCACCTGATCGGTCTCGGCCACCGGCGCATCGGGTTCATCGCGGGCCGATCCAGCCTGCAGGCCGCGTCGTCGCGGGAGGAGGGGTACCACCGGGCGCTCGCCCGGGCGGGTATCGCTGTCGACCCTGGTCTGGTGCGTCGGGGCGACTTCCAGCCCGATACGGCGGTGCCGCTGGCGCGCGCACTACTCGACTCGCCGGACCGCCCGACCGCGATCTTCGCGGCGAGCGACGGCATGGCCCTGAAAGTCCTCGACGTCGCCCGGGAGCTCGGGCTCAGCGTCCCTGACGATCTCTCGATCGTCGGCTTCGACAACGTACCGGAGTCGGCGCTGGCGCAGCCGGCGTTGACCACCGTCGACCAATCCATGTACCAGCTCGGCTACGAGGCGGCACGTCTGCTCACCGCGTTGGTCACCGGCGCACCGGAAGGAGCGCACCAGGTGCTCCTCCCGGTCAAGCTCGTCGTCCGCGGTTCCACCGCACCCCCCGGAACCACACACCTGTGACAGCCGCAAGGGGCCTTGAGTGACCCCGCGGCCACCTCCACCGATCACCCGCCCGCCGTCGTGCGGGTCGGTTGTCGGCGCCAGGAAGGAGCGAAAGTCGATGGTGTCCACCCCTCAACACTGGCGAAACCGCCGGCAGCGGACGCGCGTGCCGGTCCTTGTCACCGCCGCGGTGGCGGTCGCGGGCACGGTACTCGCGGCATCCATGGTCGTGGCGACACCGGCGCTGGCGCAGACACCTTGGCTCACCGTGTCCGAGGACGGTTACGCGTCGTTCGCCGTGCCGACGGACTACGTCCAAAGCAACCTCGGCGAGGTCTCGCAGCTCGTCGTCGAGGGAAACTTCGGCCCCTCCTCCAGTTGGGCGGAGCTCGGACTGACGCGCCGGGGCAGCGCCTGGAGCGCTACGATCGGCCCGCTCGGGCCGGGGTCGTACACCTACGAACTCACCGCGGACGACACGAAGACCATCAAGGACCCGACGAATCCGACGCGAGTCACCTCGCAGCCGACCTGGAGCACCTTCTTCGTTTCCGGTGACTCAGCACGGCTGCTCGCCGATGTGCCGGCGGGGCGGGGCGGCACGGTCGACGTCCTTCGGTACCACAGCGGCGGGGCGGCCGAACGGTCCGCGACGGTGTGGACGCCGCCGGGGTACGCCGCCGGTCGCGGCAGGCCCTATCCGGTGCTGTACCTGCAGGCCGGCGAAGGCGGTGGCCACGCCGACTGGGTCGAGCTCGGGCGGGCCAAGCAGATCCTCGACAACCTCTTCCTCCGTGGCGCCATGGAGCCAATGGTGGTGGTGATGGGCGACGGTGGCGGGGCGGACCACCGCGCCGAGCTGGCGGCCCTCATGCGAGCGGCCCGCCTCGGCTACCACATCTCCCCCGATCCCGCGCGCCAGGCGCTCGCCGGAACGTCCTCGGGAGGATCCCAGGTGCTGCGCCTGGTGCTGGCTCACCCGGGAGACTTCGCTTACGTCGGCTCCTTCGCCGGCCTGGTGTCGGACACCCCCGGGCGCGTGGACCCCAGGGCGGTCAACAGAGCGACCAAGCTCCTGCGCCTCTACACCGGAAACGTGACCGACCCCGCGTACAACCCCACGTACCGGCTGATGCGGACCCTGGACAGGGCGGGAGTCAGGTACGAGTTCGACGGCGTCAATCCCGACGTCGGCCACACCTGGAAAGCATGGCAGGAAGACCTCATCGACTTCGTGCCCCGGCTGTTCAGGCCGGTCCGCGACCACGGCCCTAGCCGCGGTCACTCGAGTCTGGACAGAGAGTTCAGGCTGCCGCCCACCGGCACCACGCCGACGCCGTGGCTCACCAGGCAGGCCAACGGGGACACCTTCGTCACCTTCGAAACCAGCACCGCCTACTCGACCGCTCAGCACGTCACCGTGTGGGGCAACTGGGCGCCGGGCGGAAGCTGGCTGCGCATCCCGACCACCCGTCACGGCGACCGGTGGCGGGTGACCCTCGGGCCCCTCGACCCCTGGTTCTACTACCAAAAGTTCATCGTGGACCGCGTCTCGGTGAAGGACACGTCTAATCCGACCTCGGTCACCACGGAACCGACGTGGAGCACGTTCCTGGTGCCCGGCAAGGCGGCCAGACTACTCACCAACGTGCCCGAAGGTCGTGGCGGCACACTCGGGAAACTCACCTACGACAGCGCGGTGGTCGGACAGCAACGAACGGCGTACGTGTGGACGCCGCCCGGCTACCAGCCCGATCGCGCGACGCCTTATCCCGTCTTCTACCTGCAGCACGGCGGCGGCCAGAACTACACCGACTGGGTGGAGATGGGCCGCGCCAAGCAGATCCTCGACAACCAGTATCTCCGTGGGGACATCGAGCCCATGGTGGTCGTGATGGGTAACGGCAACGTACCCAACTTCACGGCCGAGCTGCTCGAAAACCTCGATCCGGCGGTACGTGCCGCCTACAACGTGTCCACCGACCCGGCACAGCGAGCCCTCGCCGGTCTCTCGATGGGCGGCGGCCAGACCTATCAGGTGCTCAGGACTCATCCGGGTCAGTTCGCCTACATCGGCACCTTCTCCGCCGGCTTCGGCGGCGCCTCGGGAGTCGACGTGGCGGCGGTCAACGAAGGCACCGAGCTGTTGCGTGTGTACACCGGGGACGTGACGGACTTCGTCTACCCCGCGGTCCTCGCCACGTTGGCGACCTTCGACGCCCTCGGTATCGAGTACGAGTTCGCCGGGGTCACCACGGGCCCGCACGGCTGGGACGTGTGGCAGAAGAATCTCATCGACTTCGCGCCCCGTCTGTTCAAACACGACCAGAGGTAGCAAGGAAAGGCGACGCTCGAACCACGCGCCGCCGGTGCGAAAGGAAATTTCGCCGATGAACAGCAAACCACTGCGTGCCGCGGTCTCCGCGCTGGCTCTTTCCTCCGCGCTCGTCGCGTGTTCCTCCGGCGGGGACGACGGTGGCGGCGCCAACGCCAGCAACTGCACGAATGCCATTCCCAAGAAGGACCTGCCGGTCGTGACGATGTGGGCCTGGTACCCGAACATGGACCGGGTCATCGACAACTTCAACCAGCAGAACAACGAGGTGCAGGTCTGCTGGACGAACGTGGGCCAGGGCGGCGACGCGTACGACAAGTTCCAGACCGCGATCTCGGCCGGGACCGGTGCGCCCGACGTCGTCATGATCGAGATGGACCGGATCCCGACCTTCCAGATCCAGGACGCGCTCGTGGACATCAGCGACTTCGGCTATGCCGACGTCAAAGACGACTTCGGGCCGGGCCCCTGGAAGGACGTCTCCGTGGGCAACGCGGTCTACGGCGTGCCGATCGACGGCGGCCCGCTGGCGCTGATCTACCGGAAGGACGTATTCGCCAAGTACGGCGTCACACCGCCGCGGACGTGGGACGAGTACGAGCAGGCGGCACAGAAGGTTAAGGACGCGGGCGGCCCGCTCTTCGGCGACCTGGGCGCCAACGTGCCGGCGCTCATGATGGCCCTTCAGATCCAGAAGGGCGCGACGCCGTACACCTACGATCCCGCCCAGCCGCAGACGATCGGCGTCAAGCTGAACGACCAAGCCTCCAAGGACGTCCTCGACTACTGGGGGCGGCTGGTGAAGAAGGGCCTGATCGGGACGCAGGACCAGTTCACACCGGAGTACATCTCGGGTGTCATCAACGGCAACTACGCGACGTACGTCTCGGCGGCGTGGGCGCCCGGCTACCTCACCGGCGCGGGCGTCGGCCAGGGCCAGGACACCGGCAAGTTCGCCGTCGCGCCGCTGCCGCAGTGGGATGCCGCCAACCCGGTCCAGGTGAACTGGGGCGGATCGGCCTTCTCGGTGACCCGCCAGTCGAAGAAGCCCGAACTGGCGGCCAAGGCGGCGTACGGCGTCTACGCCGACGAGAAGTCGCTGACCGACGGCTGGACGAACCAGATCATCTTCCCGCTGAACGAGAAGGCGCTCAAGGACCCGAAGTTCATCGACCTGAAGGTGGCTTTCTTCAACGGCCAGCAGGCCAACAAGGAGGTGTACGTCCCCGCCGCGAACGCCTACAAGGGGGTCACCTACAGCCCGTTCGGCCAGTACTACTTCGACGCCATGACCAAACAGCTGGGCGAGCTCATCAAGGGTTCCGTCACCGGCTCGCAAGCCGCTGACCGGGTCCAGGAGGACGTGACGAAGTACGCCAAGGAACAGGGGTTCACGGTCCAGTGACAACAGCGGTGGGCCAACCCACGACGGGCCGGCCCACCGCTCCCGCGTTGGCATTCACCACTCCCCCGGAGCTCAGATGACCATCTCGATCTCGAAGGATCAAAGGCGCGTCCGAGACAAGACCCGACAGATCCGCGGCAAGGTACCCCTGCGGGAGCACGTGGCCGGCTGGCTCTTCGTCGGGCCGTTCGGCATCGTGTTCGTGGCACTGCTCATCGCGCCCCTCGGGTACGCGCTGTACCTCAGCCTGTTTCAGAAAAAGCTCATCGGCGGCACGAGCTTCGTCTTCCTGGACAACTACGCCAAGGCGTTCACCGACCCGAGCTTCCTCGAGGGATCGTGGTTCGTCATCCGCTTCTCCCTCGTCGCCATCCCGGTCCAGATTCTCGTCGCGCTCGCGATGGCGCTCATCCTCGACGCCGTCACGTCGGCGTTCGCCCGCTTCTCGCGGCTCATGATCTTCCTGCCCTACGCGATTCCCACGATCATCGGCGCGGTCATGTGGGGATTCCTGTACAGCAAGAACTTCGGGCCGCTCACCGACATCTTCGGGCTGTTCGGCGCCAGCGCGCCCGACTTCCTGAGTAGCCACCTGATCTTCTACGGCCTGCTGAACATCGTCACGTGGCAATGGGCCGGCTACTACATGATCATCCTGTACGCGGCACTGCAGGGCATCGATCCCACCCTGTACGAGGCCGCGCGCATCGACGGCGCAAGCGGATGGCAGGTCACGCTGCGGATCAAGGTCCCGCTGATCGCGCCGGCGCTGATCCTGATCCTTGTCTTCGCGCTGATCGGCACCCTGCAGTTCTTCAACGAGCCGCAGATCCTGCGCTACCTGGCCGCGGGGACGATCGGACCGGACTTCACCCCGAACATGTACGCGTACCAGCAGGCGTTCGCGCTCGCGAACTTCAACTACGGGTCGACGATCTCGTTCGCGCTCGGCGGGGTGGTCTTCATCTGCGTGTACGTCTTCATGTTCCTGACCCGCAAGAGGGGAGCTTCCTGTCATGACCGCCCCCGCTGGCAGCACCGCACGCAACCGCGCCCCGCGGCGGCACCTGCCCCTGCAGATCCTCCTCGGCTTCCTGCTCGTCTACTTCGTGATGCCGTTCTGGTGGGTCGTGGTCAACAGCTCGAAAGACGCTCCCGGGCTCTTCGGCGGTGGCAACACACTCTGGTTCTCCGGCGAGATCGACTACATCGGAAACCTGAGGGAGCTGTTCACCTACAACGGAGGGATCTACACCCGGTGGATCCTGAACTCCACGTTGTACGCCGTCGCCGGCGGCGTCGGTGCCACCGTCCTCGCCGTGATGGCCGGTTACGGGTTCGCCAAGTTCCGGTTCGGCGGCAGGCGGTTCAGCTTCGCCGTCATGCTGGGCGCGGTGATGGTCCCGGCGACCGCCCTGGTGATCCCCACGTTCATCATGTTTTCGAAGCTCGGCCTGACGAACACGATCTGGGCGGTGATACTCCCGTCACTGCTCAACCCGTTCGGCGTCTACCTGATCCACGTGTACGCGCGCGACGCCGTGCCCACCGAGCTGCTGGACGCGGCCCGGGTCGACGGCGCGGGCGAAGCGCGCACGTTCCTGCGGATCGCCCTTCCGCTGATGCGACCCGCGATCGTCACGGTGCTGCTGCTGTCCGTCGTGGCGTCCTGGAACAACTACTTCCTTCCGCTCGCGATGCTGTCGGACAACCGCCTGTTTCCGGTGACGGTGGGACTGGGCATGTGGCAGGGCATCGCCTCGGCGAACAACGCCGGCAGTACCTCGCTGTGGAGCCTCATCATCCTGGGCGCGCTCGTATCGGTGATCCCGCTCATCGTCGCCTTCTTCACCCTGCAACGCCACTGGCGCGGTGGGCTGTCCGTCGGCGGGTTGAGGTAGGAGGGCGAGAACAGGTTGGAATTCCGGGCCACCAGATACGGCAGCGGCACGACGCCGATGTGCGCGCCGTGGTGGCCCGGCCGGGCCGGCGTGGGGCCTAGCCAGCTCCACGCCGGCCCACACCCGGCCCACCGGCAGAACCACAGGCAGAAATGCCGGCGGGAAACTGCCCACCGCGGGGCGACGAATCTCACACGGCATGCCGCGGTCTCGGCTCTGACCTGCGCTTACTCCCGCTGCTCGGTCGACCGCCGGGGAGGCCGAAACGGTGCCGCTATCGCTGTGAAAACAGCGGATGCGCACACTCAGGGCACCAAATCTTTGATCACACGCCGAGTTGGAGAGCCATGTTGCGACACCGCCGTCTTCTGGCGTTCGGCACGCTCGGCGCCGTGCTGGCGACGCAGCTCATCGCCGGTGAGCCCGCTGGCGCCCGACCCACCGCACCGGTCAGCACCGCCGCGGCCCCAGCCGCGACGCCGGTCTCCACCGAACCGGGGCAGACCCGGGTGGTCACCCTGCTCACCGGCGACCGGGTCTCGGTCACCGCCGGACAGCTCACCGTCAGCCCCCGGGCCGGCGTTCAGTTTCTGCGCTTCCGGCGCGACGAGGCGGACTACATCGTCCCGTCCGACGCCATTGCCCTGCTGAAGGCGGACCGGCTGGACGACCGGCTGTTCAACGTGAGCGCGCTGCTGGACTTCGAGTTCGACAAGCTCTCGTACCTGCCCCTTGTGGTGTCGGACGCCGCGGCCGTGCGAGGACTGGCCACCGAGCAGCGGTTGGCGGCTGTGGACGGCTTCGCCACCAAGGTCCCGGTCACCGACCTGGCCACGACGTGGCAGACCACCAAGGCGTCCCTGACCGGAGGCAAAATCTGGCTCGACGGCGTACGCGAGTCCACGCTGGACGTCAGCGTGCCGATGATCGGCACACCGGCCGCGTGGGCGGCGGGCTACGACGGCACCGGCGTCACCGTGGCGGTGCTCGACACCGGCGTCGACGACACCCACCCGGACCTCGCCGGCTCGGTGGTGGCCCGGCGCAACTTCGTCACCGAGATGGAGACCGGCCTGGACCTCAACGGGCACGGCACCCACGTCGCGTCGACCATCGCCGGCAGCGGCGCCGCCTCGGGTGGGAGGTACAAGGGTGTGGCGCCCGGCGTGGACCTGCTGGACGGCAAGGTGTGCTGGAACGTCCAGGGTCGCGGCAACTGCTCGGACTCCGCCATCCTGGCCGCGATGCAGTGGGCGGCCGAGTCCGGTGCCAAGGTGGTCAACCTGAGCCTGGGCGGGCCGGACGAGATCGGCGTGGATCCGCTGGAGCAGGCCATCAACGACCTGTCGGCCGAGTACGGCACGCTGTTCGTCTGCTCCGCCGGCAACGTACCGCTCAAGCCGATCCCGGTCGGTTCGCCGTCCACCGCGGACGCCGCGCTGTCGGTGGCGAACTTCGACAAGACCGGCGCTCTGCATTGGAGTTCCCTGCAGGGTCCGCGGATCGGCGACTACGCGGTCAAGCCCGACATCGGAGGGCCCGGCACGGACATCTACGCTGCCCGCTCCCCCAGCGCGCTCGCGCACATGCCCGAGGGTCCGTACGTGCCGCTCACCGGTACCTCGATGGCCAGTCCGCACGTCGCGGGCGCCGCCGCCCTGCTGGCGCACGCCCACCCGGACTGGAAGGGTGGGCAGCTCAAGGAGACGCTGATGGCCAGCGCCGTGACCGCCCCCGACCTCGACGTCTTCGCCCAGGGCGCCGGCATCGTCAACGTGGCCCGGGCGCTCGGCCAGCAGGTCACGGTCACACCGGCTTCGCTGAGCGTCGGGGCGCTGGCGTGGCCGCACACCGAGGCGCCGACGGCGCGGACGATGACGTACCACAACCGCGGCGACGCGCCGCTCACGCTCGACCTGGCATTGGACGGCAACGCGCCGGACGGCCTGCTGGCGCTGAGCGCGACGACGGTCACCGTACCGGCCGGCGGCGACGCGAGCGTGGACGTCGTCGTCGACGAGACCGCGTCCGATGCCTATGGGTTCTACAGTGGACGGATCGTGGCGACGGGTGGTGCGGTGTCGCTGCGCACCCCGTTCAGCGTGTACCTCGAGCCGCCGGCGGCGACGCTGCGGGTCACCGCGATCGACCGCAACGGCAGCCCGCCGGCCAACGTGATGATGACGCTCATCAAGCCCGATCCGTCCAGCGCCGAAGACGCCGTCTACTACACCGCGAGCAGATCGCGCCGGGCACCGCTGAACAGCACCTGGCACATCACGGCGTACATCGTGGACGAGGACGGTACGACCACCATGGTGACCAGCAACAAGGTCGTCATCACCGGCGACATGGAGGTGGTCCTCGACGCGCGCAAGGCGCGGCCGCTGGACATCACGGTCCCGGATCCGCGGGCGAGCGCGTACAACGCCGCCGCGGTGGTCAACCGCACGGCCGACGGGCTCTACACGCACAGCGGCATCTCCGGCGACCTTCGCGCCCTGCGCACCGCGGATATCGGCCCGAAGGGCCTGCCGGGCGTCATCACCCAGGTCCACGCGGTGTTCCAGGCCAGGCCCGAGAAGGGTCGCGCTCCTTCCGTCTACCAGGTGGGCTGGCGGACCGAAGGGTCGTTCATCACCGGGCTCGTCAAGCACGTGAAACGCCGGGAACTCGCCACAGTGGACGTCGGGTACGCGCGGAACGCGACAGATGTGCGGGCCTGGCGTACCAACGCCATCTACGAGCCGTCGCTGGGCGGCGCGTTCCCGCTCACCAGCGACCTGCCGCCGGTGGTGGCACCAGCTCGGCGCACCGAGTACTACACCGGCGACCTGCGGTGGCGGTCCACGCTGCGCTTCCAGTCCACAGTGGATGACTCCCTCGTGCACGACCTCATGCAGGCGAAGGAGCCGAGCTACCGGTCGGGCCGCCGGTACGGCGAGCGGTGGAACGGCGCGGTGCTCAACACCACGCTGACACCGTTGTACGAAGGCTCGCCGGCGGTGGTCCGCCAGGGCGACACCTTCTGGGCGAACTTCGGCGCGTGGGCGGACGGGGAGGGTCATGTGGGCTTCCCCTACCCGGTGACCAACCACCACCTCAGCCTGCACCGCGGCGACGTCCTGCTGGGTGAGTTCACCGGCACGTTCGGCAACTTCGGCAACTGGGACGTGAGCGCCGAGCCGGCGACCTACCGGATGAGCTACTCGGCGGACCTGCCCGCACCGTTCCGGCTGTCGTCGCGCGTGGAGTCGGTGTGGACGTTCACCAGCTCGGCCGAGCAGCAGAACGAGCTGCCGCTCACCTCGGTGGGCTTCCGGCCCTCGCTGGGGCTGGAAAACAGCGCACGGGCCGGGAGCACCGTCGCCGTGCCGCTGACCTTCGCCCAGCAGGCGACCGCGGCCAAGGTGAGGTCGGTGTCGGTGTCCGTCTCGTTCGACGGCGGTGCGACGTGGTCGGCGGTGCCGGCGGTCAACCTGCTGGGGACGTACACGGCGGCTGTCTCGCACCCCCGAGGCAGGTCGGGCTTCGTCTCGCTGCGGGCGACCGCCGTGGACGCGAAGGGCAACTCGGTCACCACCACGGTGCTGCGGGCGTACCAGCTCACGTGACGGCTTGTTCCTGAGAGGGGTAGGGCGCCCCTCTCAGGCCGATCTCGGCGAGCCGGGCCAGCGACTGGTCGACCACCTCCGCGGGGCCGACCTGCCGGGCGAGCCGCACGGCGCGCCGCAGGTGGGCGCGTGCCTCGTCCACCCGCCCCAGCCGGGTCAACGCGTTACCGAGCCCGTACTGGCAGCGTGCCTCGCTCTGGCGTACACCGGAGCGCTGGACCATGGGCAACGCGGTCTGGAGGCTGTCCGCCGCGGGTTTCCAGCGGCCGAGCGCGAGGAGGCTCAGGCCGATGTTCAGCCGCAGGTGGGCGGCGGTGATGTCGCTGACCAGCGGGGACGGCGCACGACCGGGATCGGCCAGCAGCGCATCCAGCCGCCGGTACTGGTCAATGGCGTCGCGGTGCCGCCCGGCCTGGGCGAGGCTGGCGGCCAGCAGCGAGAGCCCTTGCGAGTACCCGTCCCACTCCACCGCCGCTTCGAACAGCGGCAGCGTGTGCCGGGCGGCCTCCTGCGCCCGCGCCGCGTCGCCGAGTCGCCGGGCGGCGGATCCGATGCACAGCCAGGACCAGCCCTGCTCCCGGAGGTCGCCCACCTCGCGGGCCAGCCGCATCGCCTCACGCGCCGGGGCGACGGCGGCCTCGTGCCGCAACGCGAAGGTCGTGTGCGCCCAGGCCAGGTAGTTGAGGTGGATCGCCCGGCCGCGCCAGTCGCCCAGTGCCTCGGCGGAGTTCGCCGACATCTGGAAGACCTCGAGCCAGGATCCCCAGTGCCTCCACCGCTCGGAAAACCAGTGCATGGCGTGGGCGACCGCCATCACGTCGGCGTGCCGGCCCGCGCCGTACGCCAGGCGCAGCGCGCCGAGCCAGTTCAGGCTCTCCTGTTCCAGCCAACGGCCGGCCTCTTCCGCGGAGGCCGGGGCGCCGGGCGTCGCCGCGGCGGGAACGCGGCCGGCGTAGGTGGGATCGAACCATCGCCCGGCCGCGATGGCGGTGTCGAGCAACCAGCTGACCATGGCGTCCTCGGCCCGCCGCCGTTCCAGCGGCGCCTCCTCCTCCAGGCGCGCCTTGGCAAAGAGCCTGATCAGGTCGTGGAGCCGGTAGCGGTCGCCGGCTCCCGGCTGGAGCAGCCCGAGCTCGGTCAGCTCCTCCAGCGCCGCCGCTGTCTCGCGGACGCTCAGCCCGGTCAGCTGAGCGGCCAGCTGCGGGTCGCAGTCCGGTCCGGGCACCAGGGACAGCCGGCGGATGGTCCGCGCGGCGTCCGGGGACAGCTGGCGGTAGGAGAGCATGAACGGGGCCGCCACCTGCAGATCCCCGGCGACGAGCCGTCCCATCCGCTCGTCCTGGTCGGCGAGCTGGCGCAGCAGGTACTCGATGCTCCAGTCGGGGCGGCTCAGCAGCCTGTTGCCCGCGATCCGCAGCGCCAGCGGCAGGTTGCCGCAGATGTCGGCGAGGCGGAACAGGGCCGCGTCGGGCTCGTCCCCGGTCCGCGGCCGGCCGATGATCCGTTGCAGGAGCGCGACCGCCTCACTGCGCGTCATGGTGGGCAGCGCCAGCCGCTCGACCGCCTCCAGGCCGGCGAGACCGCGGCGGCTGGTAACGATCGTCAGGGTCGCCCCGGCCCCGGGCAGCAGCGGGCGGACCTGTGCCTCGTTCGCGGCGTTGTCGAGAAGCAGCAGGAGGCGCCGCCCGCTGAGCATGGCGCGGTACTGGGCGCTTCGCGCGTCCTCGTCGCTCTGCACCTGACTTTCCTTCAGGCCGAGGGCGGTCAGCACGCGCAGCAACAGATCGGCCGGGCGCGGCGGCTCGGCGTCCAGGCCCCGCAGGTCGAGGAAGAGCACACCATCCGGGAACGACTCGGCGTACCGGCTGGCGACCTGGAGCATGAGTGCCGTCTTGCCCAGGCCGGGGGCGCCCGAGACGACAGCGACCGCGCCCGGCTGGTGCTCGACGAGCTGGCCCAGGCGGCGCAGCTGGCCGTCGCGGCCGGTGAAGTCGACGACCGCCCGTGGCGGTGCGAACGCCGCGGCCTGGCGCGGTGCCCGCCGGCCGCTACGGGCGGCTTGGCGCAGCTCGGCCGCCGCCGCGTCAGGCAGCGCCAGCGCCCGGACCAGAGCGTCGACGGTGCGCTGATGCGGCGCGAGGCTGCGCCCGCGCTCCACGTCGCTGATGGCCCGGACGCTGACCCGCGCCGCCGCGGCCAGCTCCTCGATCGTGAAGCCAGCCTCCACGCGCTGCCGCCGCAGCAGCAGCCCGAAGCGGTTCGGTCCGCTCATCCGCTACTCAATCTCTTGCCGTTCCGATCCTGCCTGTTCGAACCACCATGACCGGGGCGGCCCGAGAAGGTCAATCCGTCGGCGTGGTTCGAACGGCTTCCTGGCGATGTTCGAGCGACCAGGTCAAGGGTGGACGTCATGCGGCGGATGGTGGTTCGTTTCGCGGGTGAAGGGTCCGGTGTCGCAGACCTGAGCTGGGGGCAGCGCGAGATCCTGGGCGCCATGCAGCGGCAGCGGACCTGGATGCCGCTGCCCGACGCACAGCCGCTGCCGGCCGGCACGACGCTCGCGGACGTCGCGGACTGGGTGCGGTACCTGATGGGCACGCACCAGGTGTTGCGTACCAAGTTGCGGTTCGGCGCGGACGGCTCGGTCCAGCAGGTGCTGTACGGCTCCGGTGACATCGCGGTGGACGTCGTCGAGGCGGGGGACGAGGATCCGGCCGACGTGGCTCAACGGGTGGTCAGTCGATACGAGCGGTACTTCGAGCACGAGTTCGACCTCGCCCGCGACTGGCCGATCCTGGTGGCCTCGGTCCTGAAGGACGGGGTTCCCGTCCACCGGGTCATCGCCGTGTGCCACATCGTCTGGGATGCCCACGGCGCGCTCACGATGCTCGCCGACCTGCGACGGCGCGACACCGACGGCGGCACGTCGCCGGGGCCGACCACCGCGATGCAGCCGCTGGAGCAGGCCCGCTGGCAGAGTTCGGCCGCCGGGCGGCAGCACAACGAGAACGTGCTGCGGCACTGGGCGCAACTGTTGCGGCAGATGCCGGCCCAGCGGTTTCCCGCGCCGGTCGATTGCGGCGAACCGCGGCACTGGCTGGTGGAGCTCGTCTCACCCGCCATCGGCCTGGCGGTTCAGGCCATCCGGCACCGCACGCGAGCCGGCAGCGCGCAGGTGATCCTCACGCTATTTCTGATGTCGCTCGCGCGGGTGACCGGGATCAACCCGTCGGTCGCCCGCGTCGCGGTCAACAACCGGTTCCGGCGCGGGCTGGCCGACTCGGTCAGCGTCACCACGCAGTACGGCCTGTGCCTGGTCGACCTCGCCGGCGTCACCTTCGACGAGGCGCTGGACCGGGTCAGCCGCCGGGTGATTCCGGCCTTCAAGAACGCCTACTACGACCCTGTGCGGGTAGCCGAGCTCGTCGAGCGCATCGGCCGCGAGCGCGGCGAGGAGCTGGACATCCACTGCTACTACAACGACCGCAGGCTGAGCATCGAGGACCGGCCGGTCGTCCATCCACCCGCGTCGAGCCAGGTGTTGGCGGCTCGGTCCGCGTGCGCTGTCGACCAGCAGCCACTGGCCCGGGCCAGCGAGCGGCTCTTCGCCGCCGTCGAGGAGCTACCCGGCTCGTTCCGCATGACCCTCGAGGCGGACACGTGGTACCTGTCACGCGAGGCGATGGTCGCATGGGCCCACGCGATGGAGGCGACCGCCGTGGCCGCGGCGGTCGCCTCCTCCGTACCCCGGTCAGTTGCGTAGGCTCCACTGCTGGTTCGCGCCGCCGTTGCAGGACCAGAGGATGATCTTCGTACCGTTTGCGGTGGCGGCGCCGTTGGCATCGAGGCAGAGTCCGGATTGGACGTTCGTGACCGTGCCGTTGGCGTTGAAGTTCCACTGCTGGTTCAGCCCGCCGTGGCAGTCCCAGATGGCCACGACGGTGCCGTTGGCCGTGCCCGCGCCGTACGCGTCAAGGCACTTGTTTCCGTACACGGTGAGCTGCTTGCCCGCGGTGTAGGACCACCGCTGGTTCGCGCCGCTTGCGCAGTCCCACAGCTGCACCTGGGTGCCGTTTGTGGTCGTGGAGTTGGGCACGTCGACACAGCGGCCCGACTGCCCGCCGGCGAGTTGGCCGGCTTGCTGGCTGCCGCCACCGCTTTGCTGCCGCACGATCGACTTGGACTCAGGGGATCGGTTCCCTTGAGCGTCGACGACGAAGAGGCGGTACTCCCCCTGCGTCGCTGGAACGGCGATGGACCGGGCGGTGCCGTCCGCTCGGGTCATCGTCGGGCCCGCGGTGAACGTGCTGGTGCCGGAGGGGGCCAACCAGATCGTCCTGGTCGCATCGCCGGTGCTGCGGACCGGGATCGTCGCACTCGCGCTGGTGACGAACGTGCTGGCCGGCAGCACGTGGTCGGCCACGGAGAAATTGCTCGCCGGGACGATGCCACGGAACGCGTCCTCGAGTCCGGAGTTGACGGCGATGCCATATGCCGCCGCCGGCCACACATAGTCGGAGGAAACGACAATGTCCTGGATGGTGCTGTTCGGCAAATTTTTGTTGGAGACCTTGTTGATGGGGCCGTAGATCTGCGTGATGCTCAGGTCGTGCTTGCGACCGAAGTCGTCCGAGTTGATGAGCCACGTGACATTCTTGTCGACGCTCAGGACGTTGTCGCGGAATGTCATGTACGCCGAGCCCTCATCGGGGTGAAGTCCGTACTTGTGACCGGCCGGAACACCTTGGAGATAGTTGCTGTGGACCGTGGTCCCCGGCTGGCTGCCCAGTGTGTAGATGGGAGCGGTGTCGCTGAGGCGCTGCACCGTGTCGATGATGTGGTTGTGGCTGATGGTGTTGTTTCTCGCCGTCGTGGTCGGCCTGTTGGGCGCGATCGAGCCCGACGACCCGTCGAAGTTCCACCATCCCCAGCCGAGCGTGATGCCCGACCACGGCGCCTTCTCGATCCGGTTGTACTGGATCGTGAGAGTGTCGGCGAAGTACGCGGAGATGGGGCTGTGCCCGTTGAAGAGCACGGCACTGTCGTAGATGTAGTTGTTCTTGATCTCGATGTTCTTCGGCAGCCCTTCGACCTGGGCGGTGTACTTCTCGCGGTTGGTCGACGTGTGGTCGCCGATGTAGACGTGCTGCGGATGGCCCACGACCACGGCGGATCCGGCGATGTCGTTGGTGAAGTTGCCGATCAGCTGCGTGTTCTGCACGTCGTTTACCATGCTGATGCCGTCGGCGCCGGTGTGCTGGATGCGGTTGCGCTCGAGGATCAGCCCGTCGGCGTTCTGGATCTGGACGATGCCGGGGGCGACGTCGACGTTGCGGTAGTAGTAGACGTGGAAGTTTCCCTTCGCGTATGCGAGTGCTCCCAGGTTGCCCTGTTGCGCCTGCTTGAACGCGGAGCCGGCAACGTTGAAGAGGTTCCAGTCCGAGTGCTGCACGGTGAGGCCGGAAAACGTGATGTTGCGGACGTGACTACTCGTCGAGGTGCCGGCGACCTGCAACACAGTGGAAACGTTGTTCGGCGCGAAGACCGTCGCGGTCGCCATGTTTTCCGCGCTGGCCTTGTAGTAGTACAAGGTTCGGGCGGTCTTGTCGAAGAAGAACTCGCCCGCCGTGTCCAGGAACTCATAGGCATTCATAACCTTGTGGCTGCCGCCGACCTGAGCGTTGCCGTTGAACGCGCCTTGGGCGATGGCGGCACCGGGCTGCTGAAACAGCGCCACGCGGCTCGCGCCGTCGGCGGTCGTGGTCACCTGGCGGACTCCCACGATCGCGGTGGTCCACGTGGTCGCCGTCTCAATCTCGATATCGTCCTGGTTGCGCGGGACGACGGGGAAGTCGGCGAGGCTGTACCTCGCACCGTCGCACTGTGAGCCTGACTCCCACGCCCATGCGGCCTGCCCCGCCGTGATGTTGTACGTCCCGTGGCATCCCGCCGAGCTGATCGTCTTCGAGGCCATGTACGCCCGCTTGCCGTTGACGTAGAGCGCGCGCAACTTGTTTGCCCTGTCGAGTGGGGCCTTCCAGATGTTGCCGCTGTGCTGGGTCCATCCGGTCACCTGGGTGCCGCCGTCGAGGACCGGCGTCTCGTTGGGATGCGCGGCATAGACAACGCGGTAGCCGTTGGTGCCGGAGTCACTCGGCCCGAACTGTATCGCGCTGGTCACCGGATACGTTCCGCCGCGCAGATACACGTAGATGTCGCCGGTCATGTTGGCATTAATCGTGCGAACGGCGTCGCGCGCGCGTTGCACGGTCCTGAATGGCGACGCGATGGTGCCGGGGTTGGTGTCGCTGCCGTCGGGAGCGACGTAGTAGGTCGCCTGGACCGCGGCCGAGGCGGGCGATGGACGTGCCACCGCGGCCGCCATTGCGGCGGAGGCGAGCACCGCGACGGCCAGCAGTGACATTGCGGCATTGGAAACGGCTGACTTCACGCGCTTTCCTTCCACGTTGCACCGGGCGGTCCTGGCCGGGGCAGTCAGAACGGATGCGACACCAGGCATCGATACACGTGAGATTGCCAGATTGTTTCCAGCCGAGGCAAGGCGACTTTCGAAGCCGGCCATCCATAACACATTCTCGGTACCCGAATAGAAACCCGCGTCGTACCCGTAGGGGGCGTACCGCGATCGCAGTACGCGCCAGTGTCTGCGGCTGGACGATGTTGCCCGCGCCGTCCTTGGCGAGTCTTGGGCCATCGCAGGAAAACAGCCGGAGGTGGCACATGATCGAGGTGAACGACCTCAGCAAACGGTACGGCGAGAAGCTCGCGGTCGACTCGTTGAGCTTCGCCGTACGGCCGGGCGTGGTCACCGGCTTTCTGGGGCCCAACGGGGCGGGCAAGTCGACGACGATGCGGATCATCATGGGGCTGGACCGGCCCACGCTGGGGCGGGTGCGTGTCAACGGCCGCTCGTACGCGCAGCTCAAGGCCCCGTTGCAGGAGATCGGGGCGCTGCTGGAGGCGAAGGCGATCCACCCCGGCCGCTCGGCGTACCACCATCTGCTGTCCTTGGCGGCGAGCAACGGCATCGGCAAGGGGCGGGTGCTCGACGTCATCGACATGGTCGGTCTGACCGAGGTGGCGCGCAAGCGGGCCGGCGGGTTCTCGCTCGGCATGGGGCAGCGGCTGGGCATCGCCTCGGCACTGCTCGGCGACCCGCGGATCGTCATGCTGGACGAGCCGGTCAACGGGCTCGACCCCGAAGGGGTGCTGTGGATCCGCAACCTGCTCAAGAGCCTTGCCGGGCAGGGGCGGACGGTGTTCGTCTCCTCGCACCTGATGAGCGAGATGGCGCTGATCGCCGAGGACCTCATCGTGATCGGGCGGGGACGGCTGCTGTCCGCCGGCCCGATGGCCGAGTTCATCGCGCAGGCGTCGAGCCGCAGCGTGCTGGTGCGTTCGCCGCAGGCCGCCGCCCTCCGCGGTGTGCTGCTCGGCGACGGCGTCACGGTCACCAACGCGGAGCCGGGCGTGCTGGAGGTCACCGGGCTTGATCCCGCGGACATCGGTGAACGCGCGGCCGCCGCCGGCCTCGTGCTGCACGAGCTGTCGCCGCGGGAGGCATCCCTGGAAGAGGCGTTCATGGAGCTCACCCGCGACGCCGTCGAGTACCACGCCACCACCGGCACGCTGGCCACCGCCGGAAGGACGAGCCGATGACCACCGCCGAACTGCGGGTCACGCCACCGCGAGTCGTCCGCATGGAGTGGATCAAGTTCTGGTCGCTGCGTTCCACGATCTACACGTTGGCGATCACCGCGCTGCTGACGATCGGGATAGGGACGCTCATCAGCGCCGTCATCGGCACCGGGGACGACGGGCCCGGCCAGGACGACTTCAGCGATCCGGCCTCGATCAGCCTGAGCGGCGTGATGCTCGCCGCGCTCGCCATCGCGGCGCTCGGCGTGCTGATGAGTACCGGCGAATACGCCTCAGGGATGATCCGGGCCACGCTGGCGGCGGTACCGGCGCGCCTGCCTGTGTTGTGGGCCAAGGCGATCGTCTTCGCCGCGGTGAGCTTCATCCTGATGCTCGCCACCTCGCTGGCGGCCTTTCTGGCCGGCCAGGCGATCCTCTCCTCCCGGGGCTTCAGTAGCGTCGCCCTCTCCGATCCGGGGGTGTTCCGGGCGGTTGTCGGCGCGGCGGTCTACCTGACCGGTGCCGGGCTGATCGGGCTGGCCGTGGGCGCGCTGCTGCGCAACACCGCGGGCGCGATCACGACCGTGGTCGGCGCGCTGTTCGTGCTGCCGGTACTCATCCAGCTCCTTCCGGCCAGCTGGAACGACGCCATCTCGCCGTACCTGCCCTCGAACGCCGCCGGGTCGTTCATGGCGGTCGAAGCCGCCAGCCCGTCACTTTCCGCCTGGCCCGGGCTGGCCGTCTTCGCCGGCTACATCGCCGTGCTGCTGGCCGGCGCCGCCATCCTGCTGAAGCGCCGCGACGCGTGACAGTACGGTGACTACATGATCGGCCCGGCGTGGCTGCGGCGGGTGAACCGCGAGCACCCGCACCTGCTCGACGCTGCCCTCGCCACCTTTGTGGCGGGGGTCGGCGTGCTGCCGCTGGTGTTCGGATTCGGCCCCGACGAAGCCCAGGCGACCGACGCCGACGCCGTGGCCGCCGGGATCGCGTTCGCGCTGCTGCTGGCCCGGCGCCGGGCGCCGCTGGCCGTGCTGTCACTCGCGATCCTCAGCCTGATCGTGGTCACCGCCACGTCCGGCGACGAGACGCCGATACTCGAGGCCACCGCGCTCATCGCGGTCTACACCGTCACCCGGACCGCCAGCCGGCGGACCGCGTTGCTCGCGGCCCTCGCCACGGCCGCCAGCCTCTACACGATCAACGCCGTCTCGATCGGTTCGCTCAACCACCCCGAGAGCCTGGGGGCGATCGCCTGGACCGGGATGGCCGCCGCCATCGGCGGGACGGTCCGCACCTGGCGCGACTACCTCGCCGCGACCGAGGAACGCGCGCTTCGCGCCGAGGCGACCAAGGAGGAAGAGGCCCGGCGCCGGGTCGCCGAGGAGCGACTGCGCATCGCCCGCGAGCTGCACGACGTGATCGCCCACCACATCGCCTTGATCAATGTCCAGGCCGGGGTGGCCAGCCACGTCCTGCGCAGCCAGCCCGACCAGGCCGACGAGGCGCTCGGCCACATCCGCGAGGCTGGCCGCACGGTCCTGGACGAGCTGGGCTCCCTGCTGTACGTGCTGCGCCAGTCCGGGGAGGAGCCACAGCCGACCGAGCCCATCCCGGGCCTGTCCCGGCTCGGCCACCTCGTGGAGACGCTGACCGCCGCCGGACTGCGGGTCCAGCACCGGCAGTCCGGCCAGCCGCGGCCGGTGCCGATCGCCACCGACCTGGCCGCGTACCGGATCATCCAGGAAGGGCTGACGAACGCGCACAAGCACGGCGCGGGCGGGGCGCGGCTGCTGGTCGACTACCGCCCGGACACGCTGCACATCGAGATTCGCAACGCCGTGCCCTCCCACCCGTCCACGACCGCCGGCACCGGAAACGGGCTGGCCGGCATGCGCGAACGCGCCCACGCCGCCGGCGGCACCCTGGACGTGGGGCCGCAGCCGGACGGCACGTTCCGCCTCGACGCCCGACTCCCCTTGCCCGAGCTACCGGCCGCCAGCCACACCGCCGCCGTGGAGGCCACCGGATGAGCATCCGCGTGCTACTCGCCGACGACCAGACCCTCATCCGGGCCGGGTTCCGCATGCTGATCCAGAACGCACCCGACCTGGAGGTCGTGGGCGAGGCGACGAACGGGCACGAGGCGGTGCGGCTGGCCCGCGAGACCCACGCCGACGTCGTCCTGATGGACATCCGCATGCCCGACCTGGACGGCCTCGCCGCCACCCGGGCCATCACCGCCGACGAGACCCTGGCCGGGGTACGGGTGCTGATCCTGACCACGTTCGAGGCCGACGAGTACGTGTTCCAGGCTCTGCGCAGCGGGGCCAGCGGCTTCCTCGGCAAAGGCGTCGAGCCGGCCGACCTGCTCGACGCCATCCGGGTCGTCGCCGGTGGCGAGGCACTGCTGTCGCCGAAGGCCACCAAGGCGCTCATCGCCCGGTACCTCGCCAGTCCCGAACCGGCCGCCGGCGACGCACCGGCCGCGCTGGCCACCCTGACCGAACGCGAGCGCGAGGTGCTCACCCTCGTCGCCGCCGGACTCTCCAACGACGCGATCGCCGCACGCCTCTACGTGTCCCCACTGACCGCGAAGACGCACGTCAACAGGATCATGGCGAAGCTGAGTGTGCGGGACCGGGCCCAACTCGTCGTACTCGCCTACCAGACCGGCTTCGCCCGCTCCCCCTCCTGACGGCCGGCCGCACGCCGCGCTGGGGTTCCTCGTCGTCGTCGGGCCGGCGAGCACTTCGGAGCCGTACCCCTGATGGTCATGGCATTGAAGCTTGACCCAGTGCCGCCGCGACGATGCGGATGGCCTCGGTGGGGTTGATGCCGAGGCTGGTGACGACCGCCGCGTAGTCGCGGGCGGCGCGGTGGGCCTGCTCGAGCGCGTGCTCGCCGGCGGCCGAGACGAATGAGCCGGCCCGTCCGCGTGTCTCGATCAGGCCAGCCTCCTCCAGCTCCCGGTAGGCGCGAGCGACGGTGTTCACGGCGAGGCCGAGGTCAGCGGCGAGCCGGCGGACCGTGGGCAGTCTGGTGCCGACGGCGAGCGAGCGGTCCTGGATCTGGCTCGCGAGCTGGACGCGGAGCTGCTCGTACGGCGGCGTCGGCGAGGCCGCGTCGATGACGATCATCGGTTGGCCCGCGCACGCCGCGCCGCCGAGCGGTCAGCCTCGCCCATGCCACCATCTCCCAATGTCGCAAGCATCGTCTCAACAAGATGAGTCATAACACGGCTGGCTACCTACTACATACTGTAGTAAGTTCTGGGTACGGACCTCGGATTGGTGGACGGCAGTGAGTGCTGGTGGGGCGGATCTACGGCGCGGGCGGGCACGCCGCCGTCGCGGGTCCGCCACGGCTGTCCGATGCGTCGGGAGCCGGATCGGCGCGGGCGACGGCACGCGCCCGTTGAGCGGCAGCCCGCGCACAGCCGCGGTCGTGCACGTTCTCGGCGCGTGCCTGCTGGTGATCTGGCGGCGCCGCGCGGCGTGACAGCGCGGCTCAGCCGCGGCGCCGGATGGTGGCCACCACGCCCTGGCCGCCGGCTTCCGGATGGGGCTCGACGACGTAGGTCGCGAGTGCCGCCTTCCACATGTGCTTCTCGTCGGGGATGACGTGGGTCCGCACCAGCCAGATTCGCCCGGTGGCGTCCGGTTCGGTGGCGAGTTTCTGGGCGCGGGCCACGGCCGCCTGGGTTGCCTCGCCGGTACGGTCCGCCACGACCACGATCCTGGACCTGTCTGGGTACCCGGGTGTCCATCCGACCGCGAGGTAGGCGTTGCGCTCCAGGACGGGCCGGTCGGATGTCCAGTAGAGCGCGAAGCCGAAGCTGCCGAGCGTGTTGACCACGATGACGTCGCCGGCCTGCCGGTGGGCCTCGATGTAGCGGACCCCGGCCCGGATGTCGCCCTGGGCGGTCTCGTGGGCGGGCGTCTTCTTGTCGGGGTCGTCGAGCCGCAGCCAGTCGCGGTTGGCGTTCGCGAACGTGAGGAACACCGCCACCACCACGACGGCGGCAGCCACGGTCCGCGGCCCCGGCCGGGAGCGACCGAACGCCCGCGCGACCGCCATCGCGGCACCCGCCACGCCGAGGCCGGCAAGAGTCGCGAGGAGCACCAGGAAGAAGTGGGACGTGCGCAGGTCGAGGAGGGGGTACGCCCCGGTGAGGCCGAGCACGACCAGGGCCACCGGCAGCAGCGCGAGTGCCACCGCGGTCGCCGGCCGGCCGGTCCGGGCGATCACGAGCACGCCCGCGGCGGCGAGCACGAGCAGCAGCGGCCAGGGCATCCCGAGGAAGTGCTGCAGCTCCGACATGCGCAGGCCGAGGTACTCCCCCAGGTCGTCGAGGTCGGGGAAGTAGTCGGCCCAGTAGGACTGCAGCGACTGGTTGCGGCCGCGGGTGGTGACGCCCAGGTACACCAGCAGCACCGCCGCGCCCGCCGCTGCCGTGGTGACCAGCGCTTCGACGAGCCGGCGCCACTGCCGGCGGGCCAGTGTGGTGATGATCAGTCCACTGGCCACGCAGATCGCCATGATGGCGGTCGGGTGGCTGATCAGCATGCCGGCAGCGATGACGGCGACGATCGCCGCCAGGCGCCGGCGCGACCAGCGGCGCTCGGTGACGGAGAGCAGCGTGATCAGGGCGAGTGCGACCGCGGCGTCGGCCGTGTACTGCTTGAGGTCGTGCCGCAGGTGCCCGGCCGGAAGCATGATCACACCAGCCGCCGCGGCCAGGCCGGCGAGCACACCCTCCGGCTTGGACGCCCAGCCGAGGGACCGTCCGAACGCGTACGCGATGAGGACCGCGGCCACCAGGAAGGCGAACGGGAGCAGCCGCAGGCGTTCCACGCCTGGCACGAGGCGGAGCAGGGCCGTCCAGCCGAGCGGCGTGGAGGCGGTGGCAGCGGGCAGGTCGGCCAACGGCAACCGCACCGACAGGGCGACCCATGCCTCGTCCAGCCAGTAGTGGGCGCGGATCATCGCGGGGATGTCGTGGACGGCGAGCAGCAGCACGACGGTCAGCACCGCGGCGGCGGCGTCGGCGATGCGCGGGCGGATGCCGGCCAGGGCGCGGGCGGACCACCGGCCACGCTCCGCGGCCGGTGACGCCGCCGGATCGCTCCGGGTGGCGGAGACGGTGTCCATCGCGGGCCTACGTCACTTCGCCACGGCGGCGATTCGGCGCCGGGCCATCCGCGTGCGAGTGATGATCCACAAAGCTTCGATGCCGTCCCAGGCGGTGATCTTCTTGCCTTGCTCCCGCCCGCGGGCGTGGTACGAGACGGGGACCTCGTACGGCCGGTGGCCCATCCGCAGCAGCTTGCCCGTCGCCTCGGCCTCCATGCCGAAGCCGGCGGACCTGATGTCGAGCCGGCGGTAGAGCTCCAGCGGCATCAGCTTGAAGCAGGTCTCCAGATCGCTGATGTAGGAGTTGAACATCACGTTGGCGAAGGTCGTCACGAACTTGTTGCCCATGACGTACCAGAACGAGAACGAGGAGTGGCTGCCGAACGTGCGGGTGCCGTAGACGATCTCCGCCTCGCCCGCGATCACCGGAGCCAGCAGGCCCGGGATCTCCTCCGGCGCGTACTCCAGGTCGGCATCACAGATGATCATGTAGTCGCCGGACGCCGCCTCGGCGGCGGTGCGGATCGCGGCTCCCTTGCCGCGGTTGCGGTCATGGGAGATCACCCGAACCCGGGCGTCGGCGATGGCGGCCAGCACGTCCGCGGTACCGTCGCCGCTGCCGTCATCGACGATCACCAGCTCGAAGTCAACCGGGTAGGCGACGCCGAGCACCCGCTTGACAGCGACCTCGATCGTCTTCGCCTCGTTGCAGACGGGCATCAAGATCGACAGCTTCATGCAAACCCCTGATACATGTTCACGTTCCCAGGACCGCGCCGGAACACGTCGATTCTCGACCACGGACGGGACATCGATGAAAGCGGCCCGCGCGCTCAGGCTTCACTGTCGGGAGCGGGCTGCTTCTCATCGATGGGTGAGGGGTCGCGCGGTGGGGGTGGCAGGTGCGCGGACGGGTCCGGGCAGATGACGTAGGTGAGCCCGGGATGCGGACCGGCCGGCGCCCGAGGCCACGGCGGCCCGGCTGGCCACGGCGCCGGTGGCGGGTACGCCTGTGCCGGCACGAGCGTCCCCGCCGGCAGGACGTAACCACCGGCCCAGGCCGGCGCTGGCGGGCGAGGGACGAAATAGCGGTTGGCCGGCGGGACAACCAGGAGTACCACGACCGCGATGACGAGCATCAACTCGAGGCCGGTGCCGGCGGCCATGCCGAGGAAATAGCCGTCCTCGAACGGCAAGCTCTCGGAGTAGAGCGTTTCGAGGAACCGCGACTCCTCCCACGGCTCCTCGCCGAGGTACGGCTCCTCGGGGGCGGACGCCAGGAAGATCGGGGCGACCGCCGCGCCGCCTATGCACGGTGCGGCACACAGCAGGATGTGGGCGCCGGCCGCGACGAAGACCATGATGCGTGCCACGTTGCTGCCCCGAAACATGGGCACCGCGGTTGCCGCCAGGCACACCGCCACGACCAGGATCAGGGCGCCGGTGACCACCGAGGTGACGACGTTGCCGGTCCGCTCGGCGCTCACCTCGTCCGGGTCGGCATCCGGGACCATTTCGGCGACGCGGGAGATCTGCCCGTCGAAGTACACCGCGTACGCCACGGTCAACCCCACCATGACGAGCAGCGCCAGGACCGCCGCGACCTGGAGCCAGAAGGCGACTGTCACCGACGCCGGCCGCCGCGGGCGAGCCGGCCGCTCGGCAAGGGTGGGCATGGTTTCACTGATCACTGTGGACCGCCGCTCAGCCGAGAACGAACTTTTCCCAGGGGCCGATGGCCCCGCGATTGGCGATCAGCGGCTTGGCGCCGGCGCTTTCGGCACAGACGTAGCCCACCACGCCCAGCAGGGAACCACAAGTCAGCGCCAGCACAGTGATACCGGCACGAAAAGGCGTGCGCATCCCAGGGCCCCCGTACACGAAAAGAGACCGGCCTTGAGCCAGGTCGCATCGATCCAAACATGTCCGAGGCTCGGCGGCACTATCCGAACGGCTCTTCCCCGTCATACCCGCGAACTGGTCGAGGGGTCCGGCGCGTACTCGAGCACGACCGCCTTGAGGTAGCGCGGCGTGGTGGGCAGATCGGCCGCGCCCACCGCGAACATCAGCGGGCTGCCCGGGGTGCCCGCGATCCCGTGCAGGCTCATGCCGGCCGCGTCCGGCGGCTGCGGCGCGGGCGTGCCGACCCACGCGCCCGCGCTGTACGCGGCGAGCGCCGCGCTCGAGGCCTGGGAGTTGGCGATCAGCCACGGCAGTCCGGCCGGGTCCGTCGCCAGGTCGGGCAGCTCGCCCTCCGGCGCGTCGCGGAGCACCTCGAAGGAACCGCTGCCGCCGCGCACGGCCAGCCCGCCGTCGCCGACCGCCCACAGCTCGCCGGACGAGCGGCCGGCGAGGGCTCGGAACATCGAGTCCCGTTCGTTGAGGCCTACCTTGACGGTGCGCCAGTCCGCGCCGTTCCAGTGGAAGAGCAGCGGGCCCTTGAAGCCCTTCCACGCGCCGTTGCCGGCGGCCCAGACGTCGTTCGGGGCAAAGGCTTTGATCGCGGCGAAGGTGCAGAAGTTCGGCATGCCACCGAAGGACGCGCCGCCGGTGCGGCATTCGGCGGGCGAGCGGTGCGACCGCCACGAGCGGCCGTCCCACTGCTCGACGATCACGTCGCTCTGGCGGTTGCCCACCACCCACGGGTGTCCACTCACGACGGTGAGCCCGGTGATCAGCACGTAGCTCTCGCCCTTGCCCCGCGGAAACGGCACCTCGCGCCAGGCCGTCCCGTCGTAGTGCAGGACGTGCGTCACCTGGTCCTCGGGACGGGGAGCGGCGGTGCTGCCGACAACCCAGACGTTCGAGGGCGAGTCGGCCGCGACAAGGTCGAAGCGACCCCGCCACGCGATCGGCGGCAGCGCCGCGCGGGTCCAGCGTGTCCCGTCCCGCTGCAGGACCAGCGGGGTGCCGGTGTCGTCCGGCCGATCGGGCGAGTACGCCTCGCTGCCGACGGCCCACGCGTGCGTGGCGTCGACCGACGCGACGTCCCACAGCACGCTCGTCGGCCCGGCCAGCTCCGGCAGCGCGGCAAGGCGCCAGGCCGGTGCCGGTGCGCCGGTGACGGCGGCTTCGGGCGACCCGCTCCCGGTGCTCGGGGACGGTCCCGGGGGTGATGTCGAGGCGCTCGGGCCGGGATCGCCACCGGTGCACCCCGACACGACCAGGACGCCGACCAACGCCACGACAATCTTGCGCATGGCGCCGATGGTGGCAGGGCGGCGCCACCCGTCGATCAGCGCTGACAGCGTTCGCGGAGGGTGGCCAGTCCCTCGCCGGTGAGGTCGTCGAGGTGGGCGCCCCGGCCGGTCATCGCCATGACCAGCGCCAGCGTCGGCCCGGTGACGAGCGGGCCCTCGCCGGTGCGGAACGGGCCGTCGGTCGCTTCCAGGCGCAGGCCGCCGATCCGGCCCTTGGCCAGCACCATCATGTCGGAGCCGCGGTAGTACTCGGCGAGGCGGGTCAGCGTCGGCGTCGGGTAGGCCTGGCGGATGCCGAGCGGCCGGCGGATGTCCTCGCCGTGTACCACCGTCTCGCCCAGCATCGCCACGACCGGTATCGGCGGCTTGGTGGTGCTCTCGACCACGGCCCGAAACCTCTCCAGCGTCTCGGCGCCGGTCGTGCCGAGGTGTTCGGCGAGCCGCATCGCGACCTGCCGGTCGAAGTCGAAGCGGCAGCGGATCACGCCGGCGAGCCAGCGCAACGGCGTGAGGCTCGCCGCGGCGGTCAGGTGGGCCAGCACCTCGCGGACGGTGAGGGCGGAGCAGAGGGAGGGCGTCGCCCAGTCCGGCTCGGCCAGCCGCGCGAGATCGTCGGCGAGTGCGGCGCGCTCGGCGTGGACGAGCGGCCAGATGTCGTCGGTTGTCATGCGATCGGTTGTCATGCGAATGGTGACCGCGGCGATGGGGCACAATCGTCGCTCGTGAACGAGGATTCTGATCTGGTCCGGGCCCGGGCCGGGGACGACGCGGCGTTCACCCGGCTCGTCGCTCCGCTGCGTGGTGAGCTGCACGCCCACTGCTACCGCATCCTCGCCTCCAGCCACGACGCCGACGACGCGCTCCAGGACGCGCTGCTGCGGGCCTGGCGCGGGCTGACCGGGTTCGAGGGGCGCAGCAGCCTGCGGTCGTGGCTCTACACGGTGGCCACCCGCACCAGCCTGGACCTCGCCGCGCGGCGTGGCCGGCGGGCGCTGCCGGTCGACCTCGGCCCGGCCAGCGCCCACCCGGTCGTCGAGGGCAACGAGCCGGTCACCGAGGTCGCCTGGCTCGGCCCCTACGCCACGTACGAGCGGCGGGAGGCGGTGGAGCTGGCATTCGTCGCGGCGCTGCAGCACCTGCCCGGCAACCAGCGGGCCGCGCTGGTGCTCTTCGACGTCGTCGGCTTCACGGTGAGCGAGATCGCCGCGATGATGGAGACCTCCACGACGTCGGTGAACTCCGCACTGGCCCGCGCCCGCCGGGTGTTGGCGGAGAAGGCGCCCGAGCCGAGCCGGCAAGCCGCCGCCCGCACGCTTGACGACGCACGCCTGCGGCGGATCGCGACCGAGTTCGCCGGCGCGCTGCGGCACGGCGACGTCGACGGCCTCGTCGCCCTGCTGACCGAGGACGTCACCTGGTCGATGCCGCCGCTGCGGCACTGGTACCGGGGACGGGCCGCCGTGGCCGGCTTCGCCGTCGCCGTGCCGATGACCCTCTGCCCCAGCTGGCGGTACCGGCCGGTGAGCGCCAACGGCCAGCCGGCGGTCGCGTTCTACGTCGGCCCGCACGCCGGCGCCGAACACGGCGCCTGGTCGATCACCGTGCTCACCCTCGACGGCGACCTGATCTCGGACATCGTCTCGTTTCTGGGCGCGGAGCACTTCGAGGCGTTCGGCCTTCCGCCGGCGCTGTAGCGGCTGCCCCGTTCAGCGCAGCAGCGGCCGCGGGTCGAGCACCGCCCACAAGCGACGGAGCCACGGCATCCCGGCACGCACCTGGGCACGCACGTGCGCCGCGGCCACCCACGCCTGGTCGCGCAGCCCGGGGTCGGGCTCCTCCGGGGCGTAGGCCGCCCGGTCCACGGCCGCCGCCAGAGCCGGCAGCGCGCCCGCCGCGCCGCCCGCCAGCGCGACCTCACCGGTGGTCCGCGCCGGCCCGACGTGTACCCCCGCCTCCTGCAGCCGGTCCAGCGTCTCGCGCCAGGCGCCGAGGACGGCCTGCCGGTCGGAGCGGGCGCGGCGGCGGCGCACGCGGCGGATCGCCTTCGCCGCCGGCGGTGCCGCGAGCAGCAGTACCAGGATGCCGGCGCCAAGGGCGACCACCAGCGGCGTGGCCGGCCCGGCGGCGGTCTGGTCGGCACCGGCGGCGGCCTCCTCGCCGTCTTCGACCGCGGGCTCGGCGGCGGCCGGCGGGGGTGTCTGGTCGGCGTCGCGCAGCGGGTCGTCCAGCGGGGTGCTGCGGGACGCCGCCGGTGGCGCGTCGGGCCGGGTGCCGATCGGGTTCTCGCGAGGGCTCGGGTCGATGCTGATCCAGCCGAGGCCGTTGAAACGCACCTCGACCCACGCGTCGACGTCCTTGCCCTCGGCCACGAACGCTTCCCCGTCGTACCGCGCCCGCAGCCCCATCACCACCCGCGCGTCGAAGCCGAGCTGCCGGGCCATCGTGGCGTACGCGCTGGCGTACTGCTCGCTCGTGCCGCGCTTGTCGGTCAGCAGGCGCTGGATCCGGAAGTAGCCGTGGCCGCCGGCGGCTTCCGCGGACTGGTCGTACCGGAAGCCGCCCTCCGTCCGGAAGTGCCGGTAGAGCGCGAGCAGCTGGTCCGACCCGGCCGGCCAGCCGGCGACCGCGGTGTCGAGGAAGCTGCGCAGCTGCGCTGGCGGCGCGGGCATCGTCCCGGGTGCGGCTGCCGGGTCGGCCGCGAGGACCTCGTCGAAGCTGGCCTCGGTCACGACGGAGGTCGCGGTGTACCCGTCCGGCGGTGCCGTGTCGGCGGGCACCGCGACGTCGCCGGTGGCCTCGTCGACGCCGAGCCCCGGCACCGACAGCCCGGTCGGGCGGCCCGCGGTCACCAGCCAGTCGAGCTCGCCGGCCTCGACCCGCACCCGCTGCGTCACCGTGAGCCGCCGCTCGGATGCCGGGCCACCGGCGGGCAGGGTCGTGCCGGCTCGGCGGAAGTCGCCGTCGACGGTCCAGTAGACGCCGTCGAAGCGGGTCAGCGTGGCCATCCGCAGCAGGCTGCCGGGGCGGGAGGTGGTGCCGGTCAGGCGGAGCGCCTGCGTGCCGTTGCGCAGGGCGAGGTACTGCTGCAGCGGGCTCACCCCGGTGCGTGGCTGGATCGGGCCGGCGATCAGGTCGCGGGGGTCGGCCGGCGGGCGGCCGAGGCTCGGTGCCGCCGGGCCGATCAGTGCGGCGGCGACGACCGCGACGGCCGCGGTGAGCGCTCCGCCGGCCAGCGCGGCCAGCGGCGGTGGCGCGGGGCGCGCGGCGATCAGCAGGGCCACCAACAGGGCGACCAGCGGCAGCGGGTACCAGCCGGGCAGCGGCGGCCCGGAGGCGCCCAAGGCCAGCGCGAGCAGCAGTCCGGCGAGCGGCGGAGCGGCGGCGGTGAGCGGACGGGTGGCGTACGCGGCGAGCAGGCCCGCGGCGAGCGTCAACCAGCCTGCCACGACCGCGGCGGCTGCGAGGGGTGGGCCGGCCGGCTCGGCGGGTACCGCGCCGGTGAGCAGCTGCCACGGTCCGTCGAGCACGCCGGCGCGGGTGCCGGTGAGGATCATCGCGGTGAGCACCACCGCGACGGCGCCGGCCACGGCCACCAGTGCGGACGGCAGGCGCGGGAACGCCGCCGCGGCCAGTGCGACGAACCCGGCCGCGGCGCACGTGCCACCGAGCACGAGGAGGAAGTCGCCGGTCATGCCGCCGAAGGCCGGCCCGAACGCCGAACCGGCGAGCACGCCGAGCGCGACCGCGACGGCCACTCGCAGGAAGCTCATCCCACGTCTCCGTTGATCATGCGGTGCCAGGCGGCGGTGGCCTCGACACCCGAGCGGGCGCTCAGCATGGCCATGCCCGGCCGGCGCCGGATGCCGCCCGTCTCGGTGGCCGGGTCCAGCACGGTCACCACGACCGGCGCGAAGCGGCGGCGCTGCTCGGCCAGGCGGGTCATGGCGGCCGGCGGCAACGCACCCGTGACGGCAACGAGCGCCCCACCGGCGGGTATCCGGTCCAGCGCGTCGACAAGCGAGGCGGACTCGGTGCGCTCGGCCAGCGCCAGCCGGTCCAGCGGGCCGGTGGCGCCGGACGCGGCGACGTCGGCCGCTCGCTCGCCGAGAATGTGCAACGCCACCGGGCGACCGATCCGCTCCACCGCCCGCACCACGGACGCGGCGAACTCGACGGCGTGCTCGAAGGCGTCGGCGTCCAGATTGGACGGATGCGTGTCGAGTACGACGGTGGTGGTGGGCTCGGTCGTGTCGACGTGCTCCCGGACGGTCAGCACCCCGGTGCGAGCCGTGGAGCGCCAGTGGATCTGGCGGGGGTCGTCGCCGGGCACGTACTCGCGCAGCGAGGAGAAGGTGACCGTGCCCAGCCGCGCGTTGTCGAAGTTGCGCCCCTCGTAGTCGAGCACCACGCCGACCGGCAGCGGCCGCATCTCGTGCACCCGCGGATGCACCCAGAGCACGCCGTCGGCGGTCTGCCGCTGCCGCCAGGCGAACAGGCCGAGCGGGTCGCGCCGTTCCACGGTCAGCGGCCCGAGCCGCAGCCGGCCCCGGCGGGCGGCCCACACCGGAAAGTGGATGGTGCGGCGGCCGCGGCCGGCCAGTGCCCGCACGGCGAGCGGGACCTCGACGCCGCCGACCAGGTCGACGGCGGTGAAGCCGGGCGCCGGCCAGCGCGAGGTGTTGCGCAGGTCGAGGCGGCCTTCGGCGGGTTCGCCGACGGTCACGCGGTCGGGGTGCACCGCGCGGGCGAGGGTGACGGACGGCCGCAGCGCCACCGCCAGCGTCGCGACCACGAGCATGGCCAGCCCGCCGACGGCCAAGGCCACGAGCACGCGGTACCCGAGCGCGAGGCCCAACGCGTATGACGCCAGCGCGCCGGCGGCGACGGCGATGCCCGTACCCGTGACCGTCAGCCGCCTCACGTCCGGCCCGCCACGACCGGCGTCGGTACGGCGACCGAGTCGAGCACCTCGGCGAGGACGGCGGCCGGCGTCACGCCACGGACCTCGGCCTGCGCGGCCACCACCAGCCGGTGGGTGAGCACGGCCGCCGCGGTGGCTTTGACGTCGTCGGGCACCACGAAGTGCCGCCCCGCGCAGACCGCGTGCGCCTGCGCGGCCCGCAGCAGCGCGAGGCTGCCGCGCGTGCTCGCGCCGAGCCGCAGCGCGTCGTGGTGGCGGGTACCGTCGGCGATCAGAGCGATGTAGCGGGCGATCTCCGGCGCCGTGTGTATGGTGGCGACGGTCCGCCGGACCTGGTCGATCTGCTCCGGCGAGGTGACCGGGCGCAGCACCGGGACGGCCGCGCGGGACCGCCCGGTCAGGATCTCCTCCTCGACCGCCGGGTCGGGGTGGCCCAGCGAGATGCGCATGAGAAACCGGTCCAGCTGCGCCTCGGGCAGCCGGTACGTGCCCTCCAGGTCGATCGGGTTCTGCGTGGCCACCACGAGGAACGGCGACGGCACCCGGTGCGCGACGCCGTCGATCGTGACCTGGTCCTCCTCCATCACCTCCAGCAGCGCCGACTGCGTCTTCGGCGAGGCGCGGTTGATCTCGTCGGCCACGACCACGTTGGCGAAGACCGGACCGGGCCGGAAGTCGAACGCGCGGCGCTCGGGATCCCACACGGACACACCGGTGATGTCGGTCGGCAGCAGGTCGGGCGTGAACTGGATGCGGTGCGACGTGCCGCCGATGCTCGCCGCCAGCGCCTTGGCCAGCGACGTCTTGCCGGTGCCCGGCAGGTCCTCGATCAGCAGGTGGCCGCCGGCGAGCAGGCACGACAGCGCCAGCCGGATCGCCTCCGTCTTGCCGCGCAGCACCTGCTCGACGTTGGCGGTCACCGCGTCGGCGACCGCGCGCGGGCCGGTGACGGTGGTGGGCACCCGGATTTCCTGCGGCGGAGGGGGATATACGGTCATGCGCCTGTTGTCCTCACTTGCTGGGTAGGGTCACGCACGGGAACGGCGGTACGTCGCTCGGCGGCGAGGCCGTGACGCCCACCGCGATGACGAGGTAGCAGGACCGCCGGCCGGGCCGCAACCCCTTCACCTGGTACGACGTCGCGTCGGCGGCCAGCTCTGTCGACAGTGGACGGATGCCTTCGCCGCTCACGTCCAGAACGAGGTAGTAGTCGAAGCCGGGCAGCGCGGCCGCCCTGCCGGTCCAGGAGACCGTGGCGACCCCGGTCGTCGTGTCGACCGTGGCGGTGGATGCCACCGGGTACTGCTGGGCGGCCGGTGGCGGGGGCGGCTTGCCGTCCGGTGCGGCGCGCAGGGCGAGCAGGACTCCGCCGCCGAGGCCGACCACCGCGGCCGCGACACCGGCCAGGATCAGGCGGCGCCGGGAGCGGCGCGGGGGCGGCTGCCGCGGCCGGTCCTTCAGTCGCCGTGCCGACGTGAGCGTCGCCGGCGCATCCGCCGGCGCGGGCAGAAACGGCGACCGGGCGGCCGGCGGCGCGGTGTGCCCGGCGGCGCCGGAGCGGGCGAGCGCGCCCCACCCGGCGGCGACGTCCGTGGCGGACGGGCGCTGCTCGGGCACCTTGCGCAGGCAGGCAGCCAGCAGGTCCCACACCGGATCGTCGAGGCCGTCCGGGCGGGCCGGCTCGCCGTCGAGGTGCGCGCGGACGAGCGCGTCGACGTCGTCCGCCTGGAACGGTGGCCGGCCGGCCAGCAGCTCGTACGCGGTGATGCCGAGCGCGTAGATGTCGGCGGCGGGCGTGGGCGGCCGGCCGGCGACAAGCTCCGGGGCCAGGTAGGCGGGCGTGCCGATCGGCTGGGTGTGTGCCGCGCCCTCGACCGCGCGGGCGATGCCGAAGTCGGACAGCAGCGCGATCGGCCGCCCGTCCCGCTCGGTCACCAGCACGTTGGCCGGCTTGACGTCGCGGTGCACCACCCCGGCGGCGTGTACCGCCGCGAGCCCACTGGCCGTCTGCGACAGCAGCCCGGCCGCGTCGGTCACCGCGATCGGACCGCGCCGGGCCAGGCGGAGCAGGTCTTCGCCGTCCACAAGGTCCATGACGATCGCGAGCTGGCCAGCCTCCTCCACGAGCTGATGTACCCGCACGAGGTGCTCGTGGCGGACCCGCAGCAGCACCCGGTACTCGCGGAAGAAGCGGGCCACCGCCTGCTCGTCCTCGATCAGCCGCTCGCGCAGCACCTTGATCGCGACCCGCTCGCCGTCGGCGATCCGCCGGGCGGCCCATACCTCCCCGCTGGCGCCGGAGCCGATGCGGGTCTCCAGCACGTACTGCCGGGCCAGTTCGCGCCCCTCCGGCGCCGCTGGGCCGGGCTCGGCCGGTGGCTCGGCCGCCGCGCGGAGGGCCCGGGCGAGCGCGGCCGGCGTGGCGGGCCGGTCGGACGGGTCGATGGCAAGGGCGGTGCGCAGCAGGTCGACGACGGCGCCCGGCACCGGCTGGCGCATCTGCGGCGGGCTGGCCGCCAGCAGGCGGGACAGCGTGCCGGACCCGCCGCGGAACGGCGGCCGCCCGTCCAGGAGGGTCCACAGTAGACAAGCGCAGGCGTACACCTGGCCGGCCGGCGTCCACTCCTGCCCCCGAGCACCTCCGGCGGCTCCAGGCCGGTGCCGGTGCCCAGCGACGCCTCCAGCTCGGCCAGCGAGGGCGGCAACGGGGTGTCCAGCGCGACGGCCTGCGGCCCGGTGCGCAGCAGGCCGCGTGGCGGTCCGACCACGCCCCGGTCGGCGAGTGCCGCCAGGCCCTCCGCGGCCGCCTGCGCCGCGGCGACCACCTCGGCCAGCGGAAGCGGTCCGGCCAGCGCGGGGCCGGGGTCGGGCAGCAGGACGTAGGGGCGGCCGGCCGCGTCCGCCCCGTGGTCGACGATGGGCAGCACGAGCGCCGGGTCGATCCCGGTCAGGATGGCCTCCAGCTGGCCGCACTCGGCGCGGACGCGGCGGGCCGAGACGGGATCGAGCTCGGCGGTGACCAGCAGCAGCCGCAGGCTCGGGCCGTCGGGGTACGGCGCACCGGCGCGGCCGCTATGGGAGAGCCGGAAAGGGGTTGCGACAAGCGCACGCCTGGGATTTCGGGCAGCGACATGACCAGGGTGGTTACCTCGTTGCGGTCGGCGTCCGCCGAGTGATCAAGGGGGAGGGGTGCTGATCGCGCACCACCGTACCGCAGCGGCTGGGATCCATAGGTACGCGACATTAGGCCGGTGCGGGGCGAGGCGAAATGGGAACAGTTTCCCAGCGGCTCACCGGTGGATCAGGCGAAGATCCTCTTTGGTGATCAGTCCGGTCGTCAGCGCGTATTCGGCCAGCGCGCTCAACGCATTCCAGCCCTGCATGTTCGGCACGCCGGCCCGGACCAGCCGGGAGCGGAGGTACTCGATCCGCTTGACCAGCGTGGTGCGCGGCCAGCCGAGCCGGGCGGCGGCCGCGGCGTACGACTTGGGGTTGGGGTCGTAGCGGTCGCCCTCCTGCAGGTAGCCGGCGAACAGCGCGACGAGCGCCAGCCGGTCCTGCTCGTTGACCAGCACTCCTTCGCCGGCCGACGTGGGCTGGCCGGTCACCGCGGCGACGTCCGGCTGGGCCGCCGGCTCCGGACCGTGCAGCACCAGCTCGTGGCTGCGGGCGCCGTCAAGGACCACGCGGACCCGGCCCTCGATCGCCGCCCGGCTGCCCGGCGCCAGCACGCTGCGCAGGCCGAAGCGGTCGACGACGGCGAGCGGCCGGCTCCCACTGCGGTTGGCCAGAAACCAGACCGAACCGTCGCGCTCGATCTCGCCGGCCAGCCGGGAAACCGAAGAATCGTCCGGCGCGATCCGCAGGGTGCAGCTTTCCGCCCGACCGAATGTGAATGATTCTCCCGGCCGTACGTCGTAATTGCTATCGCCCGCGACAACCCGCAGGTCAGCGTCGCTCATGGTGCGCTCCTCGACAGTTCTGGGAACCCCTACCCATTCAACGGATCGCTCTCACTTTGTAGCCTGTCCCCGCACGCGGGCAAACCGGCCGAAGGGATCCCCAGTGAGGTTGACGTGGTTGCGCGCCCCGAAGCGTCCCGCGGGCCGGGCCGGCGCCGCACTGCTCACGGTCGCCACACTCGCCGGCATCCTCACCGCGGCCGCCGGGATCGGATACACCGCGAGCCGGCCGCTGCTCGGCGACGGCTCCGCCTTTCTCGGCAAGGGGCACACCGTCGCCCACGTCAACGGTGAGACGGGCAAGTCGGACGCCGAGGTCGCCATGCAGCTGGCCACCGGCAAGGAGACGCTGCAGCCGGTGCGGATGCCGGACGGCCGGCTGGCGATCGTCAACAAGGACACCGGGACCGTGTCCTACCTGGACGCCGCCACGCTCGCCCCGGACGCGCCGGCGGAGCAGCGCCCGACCTCCAAGGGGCGGATCGAGCCGGTGCCGACCGAGTCCGACGGGTACCTGGTCGACCAGGAGCGGGACACGGTCGAAAAGATCACCAAGCCGGGCCAGAGCCCGCCCCGCCGGTCAGCGTTCCGGACGGCATCAAGGCGGTCGTGCCCTGCGCCGACTCGGTCTGGCTGACCACCGAAAAGGACGAGGTCGTCGAGGTCGTGTCCGGGCGGGAGGTGCGCCGGTTCCGCCTCGGCGCGCCGCTGCTCGGGCTGACCGTCTCCGACTCGCACCCGATCGCGGTGACCGCCGACGGCACGGCGTACATGATCGACGGTGAGACACCCCGCGCGGTGGGCAAGCTCGGCATCGCGGGTACCGCGGTGGTGCTCGGCGCGTGGCGCGGCGCCGGCCGGCACGTGCTCGCGGTCGACCGGGCCAGCGGTACCGTGGCGGCGCTCGACCCGCGCACCGGTCGCGGCTTCACCGTCCAGCTGAAGCTCAAGTCCCGCGGCGACCTGGCCGCGCCCGTGACCCTCGGCAGCTTCGCCTACGTTCCCGACTACGCCGGCCCCAGCCTGTGGAAGATCGACCTCGGTCGGGCCACCGCCGCGAGCCGGCCGCTGGACGTGCCGGGCCAGCCGGGGCCGTTCGAGCTGTCGGTGAGCGGCGGCCGGGTCTGGGCAAACAACCAGTACGACCGCAGCGTGCTCGTGGTGGACGCGAACGGTCACGAGCGGTACGCCGACAAGGGCACCGGCGCGGAGCTGACCGACACCGAGGGGCAGACCGGCCCGCCCGGCGGCGGCTCCCCCACCGACCCGAAGGACCCGCCGACGCAGCGGCCCCCGTCGCCGCAGGGCCCGCCGAAGGGTCCGGACGGCCGCCTGGTGACCGTGCCGTCGTTCGCGCGCGGCACCCCGCACGAGCAGGCGTGCGCGACCATCACCGAGCTGGGCCTGCGCTGCCGCGCGGTCTCCGCCGGCGACGACGAGCCCGGCGTGGACCCCGGTGACGTGCTCGGGACCAGCCCCGCGGCCGGGCGCCGGGTGCCGGTGGGCAGCCGGGTCGTGGTCCGGTACGCCGGTCCACTTCGGACGCCCGAGGTGACCGGCCTGCCGTACCGGGAGGCCTGCCGCCAGGTCACCGCCGCACGGCTCAGGTGCGAGCAGGTGGTGTCCGCGGAGGTGGCCATCGCGCCCGAGCAGCTCGGCGTCGTGTCCGCCCAGGCACCCCAGGCGCAGACCGAGATCAGCCGAAACAGCCTCGTCACCGTCACGTACCCCGACTCGATCGCCCTGCCGAACGTCGCCGACCAGGCGTTCGGAGCTGCCTGCACGCGCCTTGAAGAGCTGTACAAGATGAGGTGCCAGGCGGTCCTCGGCGGTCCGGTCACGGCCGGCAAGCAGGCTGGGCAGGTCCAGTCGCAGGAGCCGGCCGCCGGCACGGTCGCCAAGATGGGCACGACGGTCACGCTGCGGTACTACAAGGGCGAGAGCACGCCGGGCACCGTCGTCGGCGCCAACATCTCCGCCGCCTGCGGCGCCATCCAGGCCGAAGGGCTCGAATGCGTGCCGGTGGAGGGCACCTGCGCGCAGACCGTGGGCCGCCCGGTCGGCGAGGTGTACGGCCAGGACCCGCCGGCCGGGCAGACCGTGGCCGTGGGCAGCCGGGTCACGCTGACCTACTACGGCGACAAGTGCACGGTGCCCGGCTACGGCGGGCAGGGCTGGGAGGCGGCCTGCAACGACATCAACGCGCGCGGCTTCAGCTGCAACGCGGTCCCGGTGCTGAACCCGACGCCGGGTGTGGTCCTCGCCCAGGACCCGCCCGCCGGCACGTACCAACTGGGCACCCCGGTCACCATCCACTACTCGCCCTGGACGCCGGTCCCGACGGTGCTCGGCGCCGCCTACCCGCCCGGTACGCAGATCCCCGGCGCCCGCGTGATCTATCACTACACCTGCGACGCCGGCGGCGACCTGTGCCGGGGACTGCCCCGCAACGAGTTCTACTCAGGGCTGGCGCCCGGCTCTCCCACGATCGGCGCCCATTTCCGCGGCGCAGCGTACGCGGTGCTGATGACGTGCGGCACCGCCGCTGGCCAGGCACGGGTGTGGCGGACCTGGAACGGCGGCTCGCCGCGCTACTACCAGCACGTCCGCTCCGAGAGCCCGCCGCCCGCCGACGACCGCGAAGAGCTCGGCTGCGTCTGGTAGCCACCGTCGCGGTCCTTTTGAGAGTTTGATATGAGCTGCCGCGATGTCCGCGGTGGTCCGGACCGTTGCTCCCGCGGCCTCACCCTCCGCGGTCGCACACCTCAACCCCAACGGTCGCCGGGGTTGATCAGGGACCTCGTGCGTGGACACGCCGGCCGGCGCGCCCATCAACTCCCTGATCAACCGCAGCCAGCCTCGGCTCGGACCGCGACCGGGGACGGGCTGGCACCGGGGCCGGCACCCGTTTGTTCGGGCTGGCGCGGCGGCCGTGCCGGGTGGCCAGAGGGCTGGGTGGCATGGGTCGGGATCACCGCGGGCGGTCGCGGTGGCTCGCGTCCAGTTCGGGGTTCCAGACGGGCCACCCTGACCGCGGCGGACCCGACGGTCAGCCGGCTGAGCCGCACCAGTCGGTGAGGTAAGCCAGCAGCGCGGCCGGGTCCACCGGGGTTGCCCGCAGCACCGGATCGTCGCCGGCCGCGAGACCGTCGTCGGGTGAGTCCGGGTCCGGCTCCAGCAGCCACACCTGGCCGTCGCCGCAGTCGACAATGGACACCCAGCTCAGCGCGGTCACGCCGTCCGGGGCGGCGGCCTGGGTGATGGTCGTCGTGGCTCGCCAGCCGTCCGGCAGCGACTCGAGCCGGGACGGCAGCGCGCTGTGCCGGGCCCGGAATGGGCGGCCCGCCGCCGGCCCGGGCGCCGGATCCACCAGGTCGACCAGAGCGCGGGCGACGTCGCCGTCGGTGCTCACCGCGTCGAACCGGTGGTACAGCCCGTCCGCGCGATGCCACACGACAAGGCCGGCGAAGGCACCGAGCGCGGTGACGGCACGGGCGTCCGGGTCGGTCCGCTCGATCTCGTACCGGATGCCGCCGCACAGAGTGGGACCGAGCAGCGCCGCCGTCTCGGCGGGTGCCACAAGACGGCTGTCGCGTTCCTCGACGAGGCCGCGCGCGATCAGTGTGGCGAGCAACCGGTCGGTGAGGACTCGGTGGTGCTCGGCGCCCACCGTGTCGAACAGCGACGTGGTCACCCCGGGAAACCGGGAAGCGCCGAGGCGGCGGGCGAGCGCGTCGAGCTCGTCCGCGGTGACGAGAAGCGTCATGGCAGCCGGGCCAGGGACTTGAAGCCGTCGCCCACGCTGTCGATCACCCGGTCGACGCCCTTGCGCGCCTCGTTGACGGAGTCGAGGGTGAGCACGACGGCGTCCGCGCCGAGCCCGATCCCCTCGTTGATCACGGCGGCCGGCGCGGTCAACGGCGTCTTGATCAGCGCGTCCGCGGCGAGGTGGTTGCTGGCGGCGACAAGGTCCGCGAAGTCCCGGATGTCGGTCGCGACCTGCGCCACGCCCGTCTGTGGCTCATCCGCCCGCAGCTTGCGGCTGGCGTGGAGGTAGGCGGCCAGGTCGGCCAGGTCACCGGCCGGTCCCGGCGCCAGCCCGGAGACGCGGCGACCCCACTGCTTGCCCTTGCCGCCGTCGGGCGGCGCACTGTTACCCCGGTACCGCTGGATCTCGTCGATGTTGCTCTGCGCCCGCGCCCGGATCGTCTCGTAGATCTGCCGCCGCAGCGGGCTTCCGGGTGTCACGCCCGCGTCGCGCAGCGCCTTGCGCCACTCCGACCAGCCGACCGCGGAGAGGACGGCCTTCTCGCCGGATACCGTGCCGAGGATGCGTGCCCAGCGGCGCGCCCGGTCGGGCAGCGCGGTGCGGTGCCCGGTCGCCCGGTCGCTGATCTCCTTGAGCACGATCTCGCCGGCCTTGGTGACGGTGAGCAGGTTGAGCCCGGCGGCGCGCAGCGTGGGGTCGTCGGCCTTCCGGACCGCCGTCGCCATGCCGGTCAGGTAGCGGGCGCCGCCGGTCAGCGACGACTGGCCCTGCGCGAGCAGCCGCCACAGCGCCCGGGTCTGTGCCGCGACGAGGCCGGCGGCCTCCGGTGGCAGCCCGTCCGTGGGCACCGCGATCAGGGCCAGGCTCGCCGCACCGGCCGCGTCGGCCGCGCGGCGCAGGTCGGCCGCGAGCCCGCGCATCTCCTCGGGGTCGAACCGGTACACCGTCATCCGTCCGCCTCCAGCTTCTTGCGCGCGGCATCCGCCTCCAGGCCGAGCCGCTCGTACTTGTCGGCGACCGTGGCCAGGTACGCGATCAGCTCGCCGAGCCTGGCCCGGGCGTCGCCGATGCCCGAGCCGACGTCGGTCACGTCGGCCTTGAGCCGGAGGCTGGCCGGCGAGGTGAACGTCGTCGCGGCCGCCCGCGCGCCGAGGTCGGGCAGCCCGTCGAGCTTGGCCCGCGCCCTGGCCAGGGCCATCTGGGCCATCCGGGCGGCGGCCGCGTACGCCAGGTACTTGTCGGCGAAGCAAGGATTTATCATCGTCAGGCTCGCTTGATCCCTACGTGGACATGGTCGGCGTGGTCGATCCGGGCACCCCAGAGGATCTGCACCCGGAAGCGCTGCCCGTCGACCTCGATCACGTGCTGCTGGTACGAGTCCGGCCGCCAGCCGCGGATGCCCATGGCACGCGCCACGGCCCGCGCGTCGTCAAGGCCGGACCAGGTCGGGTAGTCGATGGCGTACGCGCCGGTGTGCTCCGGCCGGTGGTCCGAGGCCAGGTTCGGGTTGTGCCACTTCTCCATGCCCGGGGACAGGCCGCGCCGGCGCAAAAAGGGCGTCACGAACTGGTCGAAGATCGACTCGGTGCCGGCCCAGGGACCGCGCACCTCGACACCGGCGAACACCGGCCCCGGCCGGGCGGCTGGATACAGCTCGCGCATCAGCCCGGCCGCGTGGCGCCGAGCGACCCGGCCGTGGCCGGCCAGCGTGCCGATGAGCCCTTCCACCGTGCGGCGCGCCTCGGTACGGTCCGCGCGCAACACCCGCCGCCGCACCTCCACCACGTACCCGATGTCACGGGTCAGCAGGCGCGGCAGGCGGCGCAGCCCGTCCCAGTCATCCAGCGCGTCGGCGAGCGCGGCGCGCAGCCGCGCCTCGAGGTGCGCGCCGGCGACCTGGACCCGATGCCCGGCCGGGCCGGCGCCGAGGTCACCGGCCACGCCACGGCAGCGGTGGTACGCGTGCTCCACCACGCCGAGGTGGTCGGTCAGCTGCTCGGCAAGGCGGTGCAGCCGGTCCGGGTCGATCGCCACGGTACGGCCCGCGACAGGTGCGCCGCGCCGGGGCAGCCGCCACGGGGCGAGCTCCTGCCGGTGGCTGGCGGGGCGGGTCAGGCCGGTGCCGGCGGCGGCGAGCACCCGGGCCACGTACCCGGCCGTGGAGATCTGCCCGTCGCCGACTCCGCGCAGCACGCCGGGGTCGCGGCGCGCGCGGTCGGCCAGGCTGGGCCCGCCGTGCCAGGCCACCGCCACAAGGTCCCAGCGCTGGTACCGGTGGTGGTACTGGCTCATCAGCTGCTCCGCCCGGCGGTCCTGCACCTGCGGCGGCGCGTCCATCGCCCGGCGGTAGCCGCCGTACCCGTCCCAGGTCGAGTCGATGAACTGGTACGCGCCGCTGGCGCCGGACGCGGCGTTGCGGGCCCGGTAGTCACCGCCGGACTCGACCTGCCGCACGGCCGCCATGAAGGCATCGAGGTCACCGCGCGGCATCGGCCCGCTTCCCGGTCGTCACGGCGCGGAGGGCGGCCTCCAGCTCGGCCGCGGGCACCGGACCGACGAGCGCGCGCGGTGTCGGTTCCTCATCCGCCCAGCCGCCGGCGGGCAGGGGCGCCCCGGGCCGGTCGGCGGGTGCCGCGCCGACCCGCCACGCCGTACCGTCGCCGGCCACCACCCAGCGCAGCTCGGCCGCCTCGAACGGCCCCGCCGGCCCGTTGCCGCGGTTGCGGGCGGCTCGCACCGCGACCGCGTACCGCCGGCCATGCACCGCGGCGCCCCAGGCTCGTGCCCCGGCCACCGGCGCGCCGCCGGCGACGAGTGCCGCCACCGCACCGTCCGGATCGCCGGCCAGGAGCCGGTCCTCGGCGTCGCCGAGCGCGTCGGCGTCCACAGTGAACTCCTCGCCGCCCGCGCGGCCGCCGAGCGCGGGAAGCCGGCAGAGGTCGCGCACCACCTCGTGATGGTCCGTGCCGGCGAGGTGGAGGCGTACCAGGCCGCCGCCCTGATCGGTGAAGAGCGCCGCCGGCCCTTCGGCGGCGACCACGGCGTGGTCGGCGGCCCGGCCGTCCGCCTCCACCTCCACCTCGGCGATCAGCGACGCGGCCCGGCAGGGCACGAGCTGCCGCGCCAGCGCGGGAGCCGGCGACACCCCGTCCGCCAGGTCGGCCAGATCGCGGGCCGCCAACCCGCGCAACGCGGCCGCGTCGACACGCAGGTCCCGCGGGTCGCCGGCGGTCACGAACCGGGGCAGTGCCAGGTCCAGTACCCGGCCCAGCGCCCGGAGCTCGTCGACGGTGAGCACCACCGCGGCGCTCATCTCAGCACTCTCCCCCACCCGTGACCACGGGCGGATGGCCGGTGGCGCGCTGCCGGTTCTCCTCGGCGGCGGCGCGGGCGAGCCGGGCCGCGCGCCGCAGCCGGGCGCTGGCCACCTCCAGGTGGTGCTGGCGATGTGCCGGGCCGGTGTGGTTGCGAAATGTGTCGCCGGCGGCGCCGCGCCAGTAGGCGCGGCTGGCCTCGTGCTCACGCCGCAGCCGCGCGAGCACGTCGTCGAGCGCGCCGGCCTGCCGTTCCAGCACACCGGCCAGGTCGTCGAGTTTCTGCCAGGACGTGAGAGCCGCCATGGCCGCAAGGTATTCGCATCGGGCGGCCGGCGACATCGGAAGCCCTTCCGATGGCGTCCTACGTGGACGCCGTTCTAGCGTCCGGTGACCGGTTCCGAAGGGAGATGACCCATGTATCAGCTCGATCCGGCGCAAGCCAACGAGTTGGGGCGCAAGTTCGGGCAACAGGCCGACGTGGAGACGACGGCCCTGATCCGCGACATGAACTCGAGCATCCACCGCATGCAAGGAATGATCGCCACGCTCACCGCCGGCGTGAAGGGCATGGACTGGAAGGGCAGGCGGGCCACGTCGTTCGACAACCTGTGGGAGGGCGAGTTCCGCCCGAACATGCAGCGCATGCAGCAGGCCATGACCGACTTCACGCCGGTGCTGGAGCGGCTGCGGGCGGCGCTCAAGGACGCCGAAGCGGCGATGCACGCGCACGCCCGCGACACCGAAGCGATCGACTTCGCGCACTGAGTCACGCGCGATGGAGTACGAGGTAACGGTCGTCGACCGGCAGGGGCGTACCCGCCCTGTGCTGATCGAGGCGGGTGAGGGCGCGACGGCGGGCGCACTCGGGGGCGCGCTCGGGGGTCGCTGTTTCTGGCCGGCGAGGCGCTGCCGGGGGCCGGCTGCTGGCCGGCGCGGGGCTGGCGCCCGGCGTCCAGCTCTCACTCGGACCGGAGTCCACTGTGGACCTGTGGCCGGCGGGCGTGGCGTGCGAGGTGGCCGTCGTCGGGGGCTTTCCGGCGGTGCCAGCGTGCCCGTCCGGGAAGCCGGCGGCTCACTGCTGCTCGGTCGGGGGCCGGCTGCAGCCTCGTACTCGACGATCCGGAGGTGAGCCGCGCGCACGCCGAGATCCGCACCGGGGCGACGGCACGGTGACCCTTGTCGACCCGGGCTCGCGCAACGGGACCGAGCTGCGCGGCTACCGGGTGCACGGGGACACGGCGCTGGGCGGCGGTGAGGTGGTGCGGCTCGGCGGGTCGGCGGTGGCGGTACGGCAGCGGGCACCGGCGGACGCACGGCTGGAGCCCGGTCCGGCCCAGGGTGGGTACCGGTTCAACCGCCCACCGCGGATCGTGCCGCCCCACCGCCGGCCCGAGCTGACCGTGCCCGCCGAGCCGGAGCGCCCCCGCGGGTTCCGGTTTCCGCTGGCCACCGTGCTGCTGCCGCTGCTGCTGGCCGGCGTTATCTACGTCCTGCTCCCGAACTCCCTGTTCTACCTTGTCTTCCTCGCCTTCTCGCCGCTGATGGCGATCGCGCATGTGATCACCGAGCGGCGCAGCGGCCGCGGCGAGTACCGGGAGAAGCTGGCGGCGTACCAGGCGGAGCTGGCCGCCGTCCGCCAGCAGCTCGCGCAGCTGGCGGTCGCCGAGGAGATCACCACGCGGGAGGCGCTGCCCGACCCCGCGGCGGTGGTACGGATCGCGACCGGCCCGACCGGCCGCCTCTTCGAGCGCAGGCCGGCGGACGGCGACTTCGGCCGGCTGCGGGTGGGGCTGGCGGACCGGCCGGCGGACGTGCGCCTCAGCGGCCCGGGCGCCGCGCAGGAGAAGCCGCCGACGGTGTACGCCGTACCGGTGGCCGTGGACCTCGCCGGCGAAGGCGTGATCGGGGTCGCCGGCCCGCGACCGGCGCACCTGGCCGCCGCTCGCGCCCTGATCGGCCAGGCGGCCGCCCTGCACGCACCGCACGACCTCGGCGTCGTCATCTTCACCGGTGTTGACGAGGCGCCCGACTGGGAGTGGGCCACCTGGCTGCCGCACACGCTGCCGCACCGCGCCGACCTCGCCTGCCGGCGCATGGTGGCGACCGACCGCGAGCAGGCCGAGGCGCGCATCGCCGAGCTGCGCCGGATCCTCGACGAACGCGCCGGCGACCAGCACGCGGACCTGCGTGAACGGCCACTGGGGCGGCGCCTGCTCGTCGTCCTCGACGGTGCCCGGCGGCTGCGCGGCCTGCCCGGCCTGGCCGACCTGCTCCGCGCCGGCCCCGCCCTCGGCGTGTACGCGCTCTGCCTGGACACCGCCGAGGCCAACCTGCCGGACGAGTGCCGGGCCACCGTCGTGGCCACCGACCCGTCCGGCGCCCTGGTCCGGGTCCGCCGGCCGGGCGGCGCGATCGAGGACGTACTCGCGGACGGGCTCCCGGCGGACCTGGCCGCGGGCGTGGCGCGGGCGCTCGCGCCGGTGCGCGTCCTCGGCGCACCCCTCGGCGAAGGCGGCGACCTGCCCGACCGCGTGCGCTACCTCGACCTTGCCGGCCTCGGGCCGGACCCCACGCCGGAGGCAGTCGCGGCGCGCTGGGCCGCGCGGCCGGGCGGGCGCCGCACCGACGTGCTCCTGGGCGCGGGTGCGTCCGGACCGGTCACTGTGGACCTGCGGCGGGACGGGCCGCACGCGCTCATCGCGGGTACCAGCGGCGCCGGAAAGTCCGAGCTGCTCCAGACGCTGGTCGCCGGCCTCGCGCTCGGCAACACGCCGGACGCGCTCAACCTCGTGCTGGTGGACTACAAGGGCGGCAGCGCGTTCGCCGAGTGCGCCGACCTGCCGCACTGCGTGGGCATGGTGACCGACCTCGACGGCCACCTCGCCGGCCGCGCCCTCGCCTCGCTCTCCGCCGAGCTGCGCCGCCGCGAAACCATCCTGGCCGGCGCCGGCGCCAAGGACATCGAGGACTACTGGGCCCGTACCGGCGGCCGCCTGCCGCGGCTGGTGATCGTGGTCGACGAGTTCGCCACGCTTGTCGAGGAGGTGCCCGAGTTCGTGACCGGCGTGGTCGGCATCGGCATGCGCGGCCGCAGCCTCGGCGTGCACGTGGTGCTCGCCACGCAGCGCCCGGGCGGCGTGGTCAACGCGGAGATCCGGGCGAACGTCAACCTGCGGCTCTGCCTGCGGGTCACCCGCGGTGAGGAGAGCGCCGACGTGGTCGACGTGCCCGACGCCGCGCGCATCTCCCGGCTGCACCCCGGCCGCGCCTATCTGCGTACCGGACACAGCGACCTCGCGCTCGTGCAGTGTGCGCGGGTCGGCTGGCCGCGGCAGCCCGACACGTCCAGAGTGGACACGATCCGGGTCACCCCGCGCCTGGTCACCGACCTTGGCCGGCCGGCTCGACAGGTCACCTCGGGCCCCGACCTGGGGTACGCCGGTCCCACCGACCTGACCGCCCTGGTCGCCGCCGTCCGTGGCGCGGCCGAGCGGATCAAGGTGGCCGCCCCGCCCAGCCCTTGGCTGCCACCGCTGCCGTCCCGGGTCACGCTCGCCTCCCTGGGTGACGGAGGCGGCGACGCGACCGTCGCCGCGCCGATCGGGCTCGCCGATCACCCGCACGAGCAGGCGCAGCGCCCGTTCGTGCTCGACGTGGAGGAGGCCGGGGCGGTGGCGGTCGCGGGCATGTCGCGCACCGGGCGCTCCACCGCGCTGCGCACGCTCGCGGCCGCGCTCGCCGCCCGTTCCAGCCCGGCCGACGTGCACCTGTACGCCCTCGACTACGGCAACCGCGCGCTGGCCTCGCTGGCGGCGCTGCCGCACTGCGGCGCCTGCGTCGACGGCGACGAGCAGGATCGCGCGGAGCGCCTGCTCGACCTGCTCACCGCCGAGATCGGCCGGCGCGCCGGCGTCCTCTCCGCCGGCGGGTACTCCTCCGTGCGCGAGCAGCGCGCCGCCGCCGCGCCACCGGACCGGCTGCCCTACCTGGTGCTGCTGCTGGACAGGTACGAGACGTTCCTGTCCCAGCACACCGAGACCGACGGCGGCCGGCTCGTCGAGACCCTCGACGGCTTGCTCCGCCGCGGCCCCGCCGCCGGCGTCCTCACGGTGCTCACCACCGACCGGTCCGGCTTCAACCACCGCCTGGCCAGCGCCGTCGCCACCCGGCTGCTGCTGCGCCAGGCCGAGCCGGACGACCTGGCCGTCTTCGGCGCCGACCCGCGCGAGGCGCCGCGCGCGATGCCCGCCGGTCGCGCTGTCGTCGTGCCGTCCGGCGCCGAGGTGCAGCTGGCGCTGCTCGCCCCCGACCCGGACGGCGCGGCGCAGTCCGGTGCGGTCGAGGCGCTGGCCGCCTCGCTTCGCGCCCGGTGGGACGGGCTCGACCGCGGGCGGCTGCCGCACCGGGTGGACCCGCTCCCGCTGGCCATCACCGTGGCGGAGCTTGCCGCGCTGGGCAGCGGGACGCCGCCCGGGTCGCCGACCACCTGTACGGTCGGCGCCGGCGGCGACCACCTCGCACCGGTGCATGTCGACCTGGCCGAGGCCGGCTCGCTCTTCCTCGTCTCCGGCCCCGCCCGCTCCGGCCGCAGCACCGCGCTGGCCGCGGTCGTCGGATCGCTCGCCCGCGGGCTGCCGACCATCGTCTGCTGCCCCGCCCGTCGCCGCTGGCGGACCTGGCCGGTCGGGCCGGGGTGCTCGCCGTGCTGCGCGGCAGCGAGCCCTCCATGGAACTGGACGACGCCCTGGAGCAGGCGGCCGGTGGGCCGGTGGCAGTCGTGGTCGACGACGCCGAACTGCTCGGCGACGGGCTGGCCGCCGACACCCTGGAGCGCCTGACCCGCACGGCCCGCGACAGCGGTGGACTCGTCATCGCGGCGGGCACCACCGAAGACCTGATGCTGCAGCGCTACCGGGGTTGGCTCGCGGCGATGCGGCGCGCGCGGTGCGGCCTGCTGCTCAACCCGCAGTCGTATGTGGACGGTGAGGTGTTCGACATCAAGCTGTCCCGCTCAACCGCCGGCGGCTGGCCACCCGGCCGGGCCCTGCTGGTGCGCCGCGGCGCCCTGCTGGCCGTCCAGGTGCCGATGGGCTGAGCGACCATGCGGTCGATCGCCCTTGTCGTGCCGCCGCCGGTCTGCTTCCCCGTCGCCGTGTGCGCCGTGCCACGAGCGCGGTGGCGAGGCCCGCCGCGGCGATGGAGCGGATGGCAGCCACGACGGATCCGCTCAGGGGACGTCGGGCCGGGCGAGCAGCGCCGCGCCGATGTCGGCGAGTGCGGGGGCCGACTCGCGGAGCACCGTGTAGTGGTCGCCGGGCAGGGTGGTGGCGCGCAGCGCCGGGCACAGCGGCGCCCACAGGGTCTCCTTGGACGGCGAGCCGGCGGCCTCGACCAGGGTGACCGGGCCGTCGTAGGGGTGCGGGCGATGGGCCGTGACCGCCTCCGACAGCGCGCGGAACAGCGCGAAGCGCTCCACCAGCTGGTCCACGTCGAGCCGCCCGAAGCCGGGAAGGGGTCGGAGCTCGTCCAGCACGGCCGCCAGCGCCCGGCCCGGATCCGCCTCGCCGTCCGGGAGGGCCGGCGGCCGCACTCCCGCGCTGGTGGCCAGGTCGTAGACGAATGAGGCCAGCGCGTTGCCCCGCCCGGCCTCGGGCGGCGCACCCGGCCAGGTGTCGACCATCAGCACGGGAGCGCGCGTCCCGCTTTCCCGCTGCCACTGGCGCGCCATCTCCAGCGCGACGAGCCCGCCGACGGACCAGCCGGCGAAGGCGGCCACCGGTCCGGACAGCTCCGCGCGCACCTGCTCGACGTAGCCGGCGGCGAGCGCGGTGACGGACAGGCCGCGCGCCTCGCGCGCCTCGACCAGCACGCACCGGTAGCGGTCGCGGACCTCGGCGAGCAACGACACGTACGCGCCCACGCCTCCCCCGCCGCCGTGCACGAGCACGAGCACGGGCTGCTCCGTCGCGATCGGACCGTCCACGCGCGCCAGCCCGGCCACGGTCGGGTGTGCCAGCAGCCGCACCATCGGTACGTCGAGGCCACGGCGGTGCAGCACGTCGACGAGCTGGACGGCGAGCAGCGAATGGCCGCCGAGGGCGAAGAAGTTGTCGTCGCGGCCGACGGCGGGCAGCCCGAGCAGCTCCGCCATGGCGCTCGCGACCGTGCGCTCGCGCGGGTCGAGCGGGTGATGAAGCCTCGCGCCCGCCAGCGAGGACTCGTCCGGCGGCGGCGGCAGCGCGCGCTGGTCGACCTTTCCGGAGGCGGTCAGGGGCAGCTCGGGCAGCACGACGAGCGCGGAAGGCACCAGGTAGCCGGGCAGGCGGCGGCTCAGCTCCTCGCGCAGCTTGTGGACGGACACGCGCTCGCCCGGCATCGCCGTCACGTACCCGATCAGGCGCAACGGCCCCTCGTCGGCCCGGGCGACCACCGTGGCCTGGGCGACCTGCGGCGCGTCGACCAGTGCCTGCTCCACCTCGGCGGGTTCGACCCGGAAGCCGCGGATCTTGACCTGCCGGTCGGACCGTCCCAGCACTTCGAGCTGCCCGTCCGCCAGCAGCCGCCCGAGGTCGCCGGTCCGGTACATCAGCTGCCCGGCGCGACCTGGAACCGGGTTCGGGCAAAAGCGTTCCGCGGTCAGCGCCGGCCGCCCCAGGTACCCGCGGGCGAGGCGGTCGCCGGCGACGCAGATCTCACCGGGCATGCCGGGCGGGAGTGGACGCAGCCACTCGTCCATCACGTAGACCTCGGTGGCCGACACGGGGTACCCGATCGGAAGCCGGATCCGGTCGGGGCGCACCTCGGTGAGCCGCGCGAAGGTGGCCAGCATCGTGGTCTCGGTGGGCCCATAGGTGTGCAGGAGGGACGCGCGCAGGCCGGCCTCCAGGAGCGCGCGTGCCGAGGCAGGGCTCCCGGCTTCTCCTCCAAAGTGGAGGGTGCGCAAGGTGGGCACCTCGGCGAGGGGTTCGAGGTACGCGCCGTGGTTGACGACGGCGGCCGCCACCGACATGACCGTGACGCCGTGGACGCTGAGGTGCCGGGCGAACTCGCGAGGGGACAGCAGCACGTCCCGATCGACGATGTGCACGCTCGCGCCGTTGAGCAGGGGTCCCCAGATCTCGAAGGTGATGAGGTCGGAGCTGACGCCGCTGGTCATCGCGACGCGGTCGGTGGTGGACACCGTGACGTAGTTGGTGTCCACGACGAGCCCGAGCACGCCCCGGTGGGTGATCGCCACGCCCTTCGGCCGCCCGGTCGAGCCGGACGTGAACATGACGTACGCCAGCGCGTCCGGCGGCCCTGGGGCGGCAGCGGGACCGGCCCGTCGAGCCCGTCGACGACCGATCGCGGATCCAACCGGGGTACGGAGGGCGCCCACTCCGCCTCAGCGATGACCACCGGGGCTCCGGCCTGCGCCAGCATGTCGTGCCGCCGCGGTGCCGGATGCTCCGGATCGACCGGCACGTACGCTCCCCCGGCCTTGAGCACGGCCAGGAACGCGGCGATCAGGTCGGGCGAGCGGTCGAGGCACACCCCGACGGTGGTCTCCCGCCGCACGCCCAGTCCGCGCAGCGCGGCCGCGATCGCCTCCGCCCGCCGGTCGAGGTCGGCGTAGGTCCAGCGGCTTTCCCCGTGGGTCACCGCCAGAGCGTCCGGGGTGCGGCGCACCCACTCCGCGAACCGGCCGGCGATGGTGCCGCCGGGGCGCGCTCGGGATGCGGGGGTGCCGTCGCCCGCCGGTGCGGTGCGGCCACGCGCAGGTCGGCGACGGGCGTGTCGGGCCGCGCCAGCCCGTCGCTCACCAACGCGTCGAACTGCTCGGCCATCTCGGCGATCGTCGAGGGGTCGAACAGCGTCTCGTCGTAGATCCACACCATGTCGGTACGCTCGTCGGCGACGTCGACGGTGAGGGTCAGGTCACCCGGCGGGTACCAGCGGCCGCCGGGAAACTCGGTCACCTCGACGCCGTCGAGCGCCAACGCGTCGGGCTCCGGATGCCGCACGTTGAGCGCGACCTGCTCGTAGTGCATGACGCCCGGCGCGCTGTCCGGCAGCAGGGTCCGCAGCAGCAGCTCGTAGGGCACGTCCTGGTTGATCAGGACGTCGAAGACGGTCATCTTGGCCTGCCGCACCAGCGCCCGGAACGTCGGGCCGTGCCGCAGGTCCACCTTGGCGGGCAGCACGTTGACGAACATGCCGACCAGGCGTTCCACCTCGGGGCGGTGCCGGTCACCGGCCACCGGAAGCCCGACGGTCAGCACCGGCTCCCGGGTGTACCGCGCGAGCAGGGCGCCGAGTGCCGCCAGCGCGACCATCGCCACGGAGACACCCTCCGCCTTGCAGAGCGCGCCGAGCGCGGCCTGCGTGTCCGGCCCCAGTGGACGGTGAATCACGCCACCGCCGCGCGACGGGCCGGGCTGGCGCTGCTTGTCGACCGGCAGCGACAGCGCGGAGGGGACGCCGTCGAGCTCGCGCCGCCAATGCGCGAGCTGGTCGCGCACCTCCGGGTCGTCCGCGCGGGACCGCTGCCATCGGGCGTAGTCCGTCGTGCCCATCGGGATGTCGGCCAGCTTCGGCGATCGGCCCTGCCGTTGGGCGGCGTAGAGCTCGGACAGGTCTTCCAGCAGCGCCGGCCACGACCACAGGTCGATGACGAGATGATGCGCGGCCAGCACGAGTACGTGGTCGTCGTCGGCCAGCTGGAGCAGCAGCGCCCGCATCGGCGGGCCGGCGACGAGGTCGAAGGGGCGCGCCGCGCTGTCCTCGGTGATCTGGCGCGCGACCTGCAGCGGGTCGCCTTCGGCACGCAGGTCGCGGCGTACCAGCCGCGGTGCCACGTCCGCACGGACCCGCTGCCGGGGCTGGCCATCCTCGACCACGAAGCTGGTCCGCAGTGTCTCGTGCCGGGCGCCCAGGGCGTGGACGGCGTCGCTTAACGCGGCCCCGTCGACGCCTCCGCGGAGCCGGAACGCGCGCATCAACACGAACTGCGGCAGGCTGGGAAACATCTGTTCCGTCAGCCAGAGGCCTTCCTGGGAGAAGGACAGGGGTGCCTCGACGGCCGTCATCCGACCTCCAACGCTCACGACGCCTGTGGGGCTGTCTCCAGCCGGTCCCGGGGAGCCGCGTCCGTGGCCTCCTTCATGCCCGGCACCGGCGAGAAGACCACGAACAGCAGGGACAGGGGCACCAGGACGGCGGCGACGGCGATCGTCTCGCGGACGCCGATCACGCTGGCCAGCACGCCGGCCAGCAGCGCGCCGACCGGGATGGCCCCGAACGAGAAGGTGCGGAAGCCGGCGTTCATCCGGCCTCGCAGCTCGTCCGGGACCGCGACCTGGCGCAACGTCATGACACAGGCGTTGGATGCCACCAGGCCGAAGAGCGTGACGAACCAGATCGCGGCGAACCCGCCGACCAGCAGCGGCATCGGTCCGCCGCCGACCAGCGCCACAAGGGGCAGCGCCACGCGAACGATCGCCATGCTGGCCACGAACGTCGGGCCGAAGCGGTACCGCTTGACGGCCCGGTTGATGATCGCGCCGCCGGCCACCCCGCCGAGCGCGCCGGCGGCGAAGATGAGGCCGATCCAGCCCGGCGCGATGTCCAGGTGCCGGGTCGCGTACAGGACGAAAAGTGTCAGGATCATCTGCGCGGCGAGGTTGTACGCGGTCGCGTTCAGCATCACCGGACGCAGGTACCGGTTGCCGAACAGCGCGCGCAGGCCCTGGCCGATCTCGGTCAGCACCTGGCGGGGCGTCGCCCTGTTCGACGGCTTCGGCGCCGGCTCGGCGTCTTTGATCATCAGCAGGCACACCGCGGAGACCAGGTACGAGACGGCGTCCAGGACCAGCACATAGGGGATGCGGACGACGGCGATGGCCGCTCCGGCGAGGCCCGGCCCGACGAAACCGGTCACGTGGTTGGACAGCTCGAGCCGGCTGTTTCCGGCCAGCAGCAGCGACTGCGGCAGCAGCCGCGGGGTGTACGCGAAGTAGGTCAGCTCGAACACGACCGTGAGCACGCCGACCACGAGGACGCACACGTACAGCGCGCCCATGCTGAGCCAGCCGCCGAGCGCGAGCAGCGGGATCGCGCCGATGGCGACCGCCCGGCCGAAGTCCGCGGCGATGAGCAGCGGCCGCCGCCGCACCCGGTCGACCAGGACGCCGATGAACAGCGACAGCACGAGGAACGGCACCGTCTGGAGGAAGCCGAGCAGTCCGACCTGGAACCCGCTGGCGTTCAGCGAGACCACCGCGACGAGCGGTATGACGACGGTCGACACGCTGCTGCCGAGCATGGACAGCGACTGACCGGCCCAGAGCAGCATGAAGGAGTGGTGTGCGCTCAGTCGTTGCGGCGCCTCCGCCACGGGATCGTCAGGTCGTTCGGGAGCGCGCTGCACCGTCTCATGACTCATCGTCGGATCCTTACCGCCGCTCGGGCCTGCTGAGGGAAGAGTCGCTACCGCCGCACGTACTTCACCGGCAACCGCTTGAGCCCCTGCTGGAAGTGCGAGAAGACGGGCGTCGGCTCCGCGGTCAGGACCGGCCGCACGCCGGCCTTGAGCAAGGAGTCCAGCAGCAGGCTCATCTCCATCCGCGCCACATTGGCACCGGCGCAGAAGTGGTTTCCGCTGCCGAACGCGAGGTGGCGGTTGGGGTACCTGGTGAGGCGGAACTCGTACGGCTCGTCGAAGGCCACCGGGTCCCGGTTGGCCGAGAACAGGCTGACGCTCACCCGATCCTGCTTCGCGATCGGCACGCCCGCGATCTCGGTGTCCACCACCGCGACCCGGGTCAGGTTGAGCGTCGGCGTGGTCCAGCGCCAGATCTCCTCGACCGCCGACGGCATGATCGATGGACGCGACGCCAGCAGGTCGAACTGGTCGGGATGGCGGATCAGCGCGAGCATCGCGCCGCCCTGGGCGTTTTTGTCCGCCTGGTAGCCGCCGAGGATCGCCGCGAAGCAGTTGACGGCGATCTCCTCGTCGCTGAGCTGGTCGTCACCGACCCGGGTGTGCGCGAACGAACTGATGATGTCGTCTTGCGGGTCCTTGCGGCGGCTGGCCACGAGCTCCGCGAAATACGCCAGCAGCTCCAGGTGCGACGAGGTGAACATCTCCTCCGTTGCCGGGCCGCCCACCTGGTCGTTTTCCTTGGTGGCGTGTGCGCGGTGGGAGAGCTCCACGACCATGGCGAAGTCATCGGCCGGCACGCCCAGCAGGCCACAGGTCAGCGCGATCGGGAGGCGGTTGGCGACGAGCTCCATGAAGTCGAACGGCTCGTCGATGGGCACGTCGGCCAGCACGCGCGAGACAATCTCGGCGACGGCCGGGCGCCGGTTTTTCACCGAGCGCAGCTTGAGCGACGGCATCAGCAGCGTGCGCAGCCGGACGTGCTGCGGCGGGTCGCTGGTGAACGTCATGATGCCGGCGGTCGGATCCTTCTTCTCCCAGGTGGGCAGGATGTTGCCGTACTCGGAGCTGAAGGTCTCGGGGTCGCGGAGCACCCCGACGACGTCGTGGTAGCGGGAGACCACCCAGAATCCGGGAAAGCCGTCTCGCGGCTTCTGCCAGTGCACCGGGGCGTTTTGCCGCAGGTCCTCGAACGTGGCGGGCGCACGGCCGGAGCTGAAAAGCTGGGGGTCCATGAGGTCGAGGTCTTTGAGGTCCATGCTGCGACTCCCTGCTCGGCCATCGGAGCTCGTCATCGGGGTCAGCTAGATACCGCGCTCACCTTAGTACCGCCGGAATCCGCTGCCAATACGTGCAATCGTGAGCACGAGGACGCACCGGCGGACTCCGGCCACAATGGACTGTCAGGCAGCACCGCCGACCTGAAAGGGAGCAACGCCGTGCCGCACGCACGTGTCATCTCCGCGCGGGAACTCACCCGGGCGTACCTGGACCGTCAACTGCTGCTGCGGCGGCTGCCCCTCGGGCCCGTCCAGGCGTTGCGAAAGCTCGTCGCGGCGCAGGCGCAGTATTCGCCCTCGCCCTACCTCGCGCTCGCCGCCAGGCTTGAAGGGTTTGCGATCGCGGACCTAGAAGCGTGTCTCGACCGTGGCTCTGTCGTCAAGTCTTCATTGATGCGCGGCACCCTCCACCTCGCCGCGGCGTCCGAGTTTCCGGCGATCGCGACGGTGGTCCGGGTGGACTCGGCCAAGCAGTGGGAGCGCAACTGGGGCCATCCCGACGTCGACACCGCCACACTCGCCCGCGGCCTGGCCGACTACCTGGCGGCACCCCGAACGGCCGACGAGATCCGTGCTCACGGCGAGTCACTGACCGGCGGCCTGCTGCCGGCCCGCGCGCTCCTGCAATTCGCCAAGCTGGTGCTGCCGACGGTGCACATCGCCCCGTCCGGCCGCTGGCGGGAGCACGGCGCGCCCGGGCTCGTGATGTGGCCGCACCCGCTGCCGCCGGTCTCCGAGGTGGCCGGCCCGCTGATCCGCCGGTACCTGGCCGGGTACGGTCCGGCGACGCGAGCCGACGTCGGCGCGTTCACCAGGCTCTCGATGGCCCAGGTCGACGCCGGTCTCGCGACGCTGCCGCGCCTGCTGCGGCTGACCGACGAAGACGGCCGTGACCTGCTGGACCTGCCCGGCGCACCCCGGCCCCGTGACGGCGGCACGCCGGCACCGCCCCGCCTGCTGCCCAAGTGGGACTCGGCCCTGTTGTCGCACGCCGACCGCCGCAGGATCCTCCCGGACGCGCTGCGCACCCGGGTCATCAACCCGGCCAACGGCGACGTGCTGCCCACCTACCTGCTCGACGGAGTCGTGGCGGGGACCTGGCAGATCGAGCGAGCTGGCCAGGGCGTCGTGCTGCGGCTGCGGCCGCTGCGGCCCGGTCGTGACCACAGCGACGCCCTGCTGGAGCAGGAGGCGCGGCGGGTCGCCCGATTCATGGAACCGGCAGCGACACACATCGATGTTGAGCTGGACGGCGACGCGCGCGGCTGAGGCGCCCGGACGGGGTCGATTGAAAACTGGCGATATTGAGGATGCCCCGGCGAAGTGTTATGAAACAGGTGTGGCAATGGGGGCTCTGACTGACGGGGGGTCCAGCACCATGATTGATGGCCACTCGCCTACTGACGTGCGCAATTTCCCGGTTACGACGATCCCACTCGACCGGCTTCTCGCCGGTGAGGCTCTACGGTCCTACGGCATCGACGCCGACCACGTGCGCGTGCTGATGGACCACGACGGTGAGCTGCCACCGATTCTCGTCCAGCGCAGCACCATGCGTGTCATCGACGGGATGCACCGGCTGCACGCGGCGCGCGCGAAGGGATGCGCCGAAATCCACGCGCACCTGCTGGACGTCGACGACACCGCCGCCTTCCTCTACGGCGTGGCGGCGAACGTGTCGCACGGCCTGCCGCTGTCCCTCGCCGACCGCAAGTCCGCCGCCCTGCGCGTCATGCGGCTCTACCCCGACTGGTCCGACCGGGCGCTGGGCCGCGCATGCGGCCTGTCCGGCAAGACCGTCGCGGCGCTGCGTGCCACGCAGGAGTCCGGGCTGGGCGCCACCGGCCGCCGGATCGGGCTGGACGGCCGGGCCCGGCCGGTCAACGGCAGCGCGGGCCGCCTGCTCGCCCGCCAGATCCTGGAGCGGACGCCGCAGGCCCCACTGCGCCAGGTCGCGAAGGAGGCGGGTGTGTCGACCGGCACCGTCCGCAAGGTCCGCGACGAGATGGGCCTGCGGGCCAACAGCGCCCACAGCACCGCGCCGGTCCATGCCGCGGACGACCCGGCACGGCCGAACGCGCGGCCATCGGAGTACTCCCACCGCGGACGCCCGGCCCGGACCGAGATGGATCCCGAGCGGATCTTGGAGAACCTGCGCCGCGACCCGTCCCTCAAGTACCGGGCCAAGGGGCGTGACCTGCTGCGGCTGCTCTACCGCGGGCCGGTGCTCGCGGTGGCCAGCGAGGTCGTCGACGAGATCCCGGCACACTGCATCCCCGCTGTAGCGCACCTGAGCAGGCTTTATGCCCAGGAATGGCTGGCCCTCAGCACGCTGCTGGAAGACCGGGCGCGCAAGGACGCCGCGTAGCGATCTGACTCTGAGTGCAAGTGCGAATAACACGCAGTTGCACGTGAACCGGCTTCAACCCGTCGGGTACGTACCGGTGAAGCAGCCGACACATTTCGGCGCCGGGCCACACGCCGCCACCATCGCCTCGACCGACAGGTAGCCCAGGCTGTCCGCCCGGACAAGCTCGGCGACCTCGCGGATGCCGCGCCGGCCCGCCGCCAGCTCGGCCCTCGTCGGCAGGTCCACGCCGAAGAAGCAGGGCCACCGCACCGGCGGGGAGGCGATGCGCAGGTGCACCTCGCGGGCGCCGGCCGCGCGGACCAGGGAGACCAGGTCGCGGGCGGAGTTCGCCCGGACCAGTGAGTCGTCCACCATCACGACCCGCCGGTCGGCCACCAGCTCCGGCAGGACGCCGAACTTCAGCCGCACCGCCCTGCGCCGCTCCACTGTGGATGGCTGCAGGAAGGTCCGGCCGGCGTACGCGTTGCGCGCGAGCGCCTCGGCGTAGTAGAGGCCGCTGGCGCTCGCGTATCCGAGCGCCGCCGGCCGGCCGCTGTCCGGTACCGCGACCACGACGTCGGCCTCGACGGGTGCCTCGCCGGCCAGCGCCACCCCCATCGCGTGCCGGGCCTGGTGCACCCGCACGCCGCCGAGCATCGAGTCGGCCCGCGCGAAGTACACGTACTCGAAGACGCAGCCGGCCGGGCTGGCCGCGGCGAACCGCTCGCCGCGCAACCCGTGGCCGTCGAGGGTGACCAGCTCGCCGGGCTCGACCTCGCGCAGGTACCGCGCACCGAGGCACTCGAGCGCGGCACTCTCCGACGCCACCACCCAGCCGCCGCCGGCGAGCCGGCCGAGGCACAGCGGGCGGAAGCCGTACGGATCGCGGGCGGCGTGGACCGTCTCACCGTCGAGGACCGCGATGCTGTACGCGCCCTCGACCTTCGGCAGCACCGCGAGCAGCGCGTCCCGGACACCACCGGGCTCCGCGCCGACCGCGGCCGCCAGCGTCGCGGTGTCGGCAGCGCCGGTGCCGGGTGCCCAGCCGTCGTGCCCGGCGACCCGCAGCAGGTGCCCGTTGTGCGCCAGGGCGAACTCGTCGCCGCGCCGGGTCTGGCCCAGCAGCGGCTGGACGTTGCCCGCGCCCGACCCGCCGGCCGTCGCGTACCGCACGTGTCCCAGCGCGGCCCCACACTCCGGCAGCGCGGGCGTCAGGCCCTCGAAGACCTGCTGCACAAGGCCGTGACCGCACTGGCGGGACAGCCCGCCCGCGCCTGCGACCACGACGCCGGCCGACTCCTGCCCGCGGTGCTGGAGGGCGACGAGCCCGTGACATGCCAGGGCACCCGCCGCACCGGCGACACCGCGCAGCGCGATCACCCCGCAGGACTCGCCCACCGACTCGAACATCGACGTGTCCAGAGTGGACTCCCGGGTGTGCGATGGTTGATCCGTTGCCGACTATATCGGCAGTGGACTATCTTCGGGCCTCACGCAGACCCGACTGTGGGGAGCCTTGCCATGTCAGCAGCAAGCGAAGTCGCTCTCGATGTCGACGAGAGGATCCAAAAGCACCTGGCAGCCGAGTTCCACGATGACTGGACGGTCCTCGGCCTGTCCCAACAGTTCCGGCGTGAGGGATACGTCAAGATACCCAACATCGTGCCGGAGGACGTGAAGGCCGCGGTGACCGAAGACGTGCACCGCCTGCTGGAGCACGCCAAGCGGGTGGACATGACGCTGAAGGCGACCGCGAACACACCACGCCGCATGAGCACTGTCGGCGCCCGGCACATCATCGACAACAGCACGCTCGTGCCGCGCATCTATGAGTCGCCGGCGCTGCTCGCCTTCCTGTCCCGGCTCGCCCGCGACAAGGTCCTGCCCTGCCCGTACGAGCCGGAGCGGTTCGTGATGACCCGGCAGGAAAAGGTCGGCGACACGCACGGATGGCACTGGGGCGACTTCAGCTTCGCGCTCATCTGGATCATCGAGGCACCGGACATCGAGGCGGGCGGGATGCTCCAGTGCGTGCCGCACACGGACTGGAACAAGTCCGACGCGCGGGTGCACGACTACCTCGTCAAGTACCCGATCCGGACCTACTACCACCGCACCGGTGACATCTATTTCCTGCGCACCGACACGACGCTGCACCGGACGGTCCCACTCAACCGCGATGTCACGCGCATCATCCTGAACACGGCCTGGGCCACGCCCGCCGACCTGGAGCGCGCCGCGACGCACGAGACGATGGACGCGCTATTCGACTGAACGGATCCGGGTGCGGTCGCCCGCCGGCCGCACCCGCACCCGTACCTGCTCCAGCAGGGCGGCGTACGTAGGCCTTCGCATGAACTCCGCCAGCCGCAGCGGCACGCCGAGCTCCTCCCGCAGGGTGGCGATCAGCCGGCCGGCGGTGACGGAGGTCCCGCCGCATTCGAGGAAGTGGTCCTCCGGCGCGGCGTCCTGCACCTCCAGCAGTGACGTCCACAACCGCCACACCTGCTCCGCGACCGTCTCGTCCACTGTGTCCAGTGACCGGGGTGCGACCGGCTCGCGCCAGGCCGGAGCCGGGAGCGCGTCGCGGTCCACCTTGCCGTTGGCGTTTCGCGGCAGCCGGTCCACGGCGGTGATGACCTCCGGCACCAGGTAGTCCGGCAGGTGGGTCAGCAGGAACGAGCGGATCGCCCGGGGCGTCGTGTCCTCGCCCCGGTCCGGCGCACACACGACGTACGCCGCGAGCCGGGTCTCGCCCCGGTCATCCTCACCGCTCACGACCGCCGCCGCGGTGAGACCGGGGTGGCGCAGCAACGCGGCCTCGACGTCGCCCAGCTCGATCCGGTACCCGCGCACCTTCACCATCCTGTCGGTGCGTCCAGAGTGGAACAGCATGCCGTCGTCGCCGAGCGTGGCCATGTCGCCGGTGCGGTACATGCGCTCACCTGCCGCGCCGTACGGGTTGGGCAGCAGCCGCTGCGCGGTCAGCGAGGGCCGGCCGAGGTAGCCGCGGGTCAGGCCCGGTCCGGCGACGAACAGCTCGTCCACGGCGCCGTCCGGCCGCCGCCTCAGCCGCTCGTCGAGGACCAGGAGCCGCACCTCGGGCCAGGGCCGGCCGACCGGGGGCGGGGCCTGCCGCTCGGCATCGGTCGCGGTGTGCGAGGTGCGCCGCCGCGTCCACGGGACGAGGCAGCTGGAGACGGCGTTCGCCTCGGCGGAGCCGTACGAGACGGCGACCTCGAACGGCAGGGACGCCGGCGCCCAGCGCAGGGCCCGGTCACCGCCGACGGTCACCAGCCGCAGCGCGGTGTCTTCGGGCCAGGCGAGCACCGCGAGCTCCTGCGCGACGGGCGTACTGAGAAATGCCTTGGTGATCGCCGCGGACACGAGCCAGTCACGCAGCTCCGCGGGCGAGGCGACGATGGCGGCCTCGCCGGCGTGCACGCTGGCGCCGGACGCGAGGTACGGCCAGAGCTCGCCGACACCGGCCGAGGAGCCCGGCGAGGCGAGCCAGCTCCCCCGGTCACCCGGCACGATCCGATGACCCTCCACATGGGTCGCGACGCAGTGGCTGACCGACCGGTGGGTTACACCGACGGCCTTGGGACGGCCTGTGGAGCCCGAGGTGTGCACGACGTATGCCAGGTTGTCCGGGTGCACCGGCACGTCGAGGTTGGCTGCCGTCCCGGGGCCAGGCCGATCCAGCAGCCTGTCCACGTCGACGGCGTCGACCGTAACGGTGGTGCCGGGTGTGGGCGCCGCCGAGTGCTGCAGCACGCAGCGCGGCGGCATCGCGTCCAGCAGCGCCTCGGTCCGCTGGCTCGGCCACCGCGGGTCCATCAGGTGTGCGGTGGCGCCGGTCTTGAAGGCGGCAAGCAGCGCGGCGAGAAGCTCGCGCGACCGGTGCATGTGGACAGCCACCGCCGTCTCCCGCCGGACGCCCATCCGGCGCAACGCGTGCGCCAGCCGGTTGGCGTGGCTGTTGAGCTCGGCGTAGGTGTACTCACCGCTGGAGTCGGACACTGCCAGCGCGTCGGGTCGCTGCGCCGCCTGGGTCTCGACCAAGCGGGCGACCGGTGTTGTCGGCGTCGTCACCTCTTCAGTATCAAGCCGTGCCGCGGGTAGATTCCAGTCGATGAAGCCGGCTCCCGGCTGCGAGGTTGATGATGGATTCACGCCTTGACTGTGTGGTGATCGGCTACAACGATCCACCGCTGTCATTTCACGAACACCGCCTCATGGAGATGGACGAGGCGGCGCCGGAGCGCAGAGTCTTCATGCGCGAGCACCTGATGGTGGAAGGCGTCCGCCGGGCTCCGATGGACATCGTCAACCACTACGCCCGGCAGCAGCCCGGGATCGGGCCGGATCCGTACTACCACGTCGGCGAGGTGCCCAACCTCGCGGCCGTGTACCTCGCGAGCTTCCTGCGGCGGCGGGGCTTCACCGCGGAGTACGTGAGCCTGTTCCGGCCGGAGCGGGCGCGGCTGGAGGAGCTTCTGGAGCGGCGCCGCCCCGGGTCGTCGCGGTCACCACGACGTTCTATCTCATGCCGTGGCCGGTCCAGGAGATCTGCCAGTTCGTGCGCGAGCGCAGCCCGGACACGCACATCGTGGTCGGCGGCCCGCTTGTCGACAATCTCACCGTGGACCTGACCGCCGAGGTGCTGTTCGACATCTTCGCGTGGGTCGGCGCCGACTCCTACGTCAAGGAGTCGCAGGGCGAGGCGACCCTCGAACGGCTCGTCGGCGCGCTGCGCGAAGGCAAGGACGTCGCGCGGGTGCCCAACCTGTACCTGCCCTCCGCGGACGGCTTCCAGTTCACCGGCGCCCGGCCGGAGGCGAACAGCCTGGACGAGTGCGCCATCGACTGGAGCCTCTACGACGGAGGGCTGCTGGGACCGACCGTCCAGACCCGGACGGCCCGCAGCTGCGCGTTCAAATGCAGCTTCTGCGACTTTCCGATCCGCGCCGGCGCGCTGAGCGTGGCCAGCGTCGAGGCGGTCGAACGGGAGCTGCGCCAGCTGCACGCGCACGGCGTGCGCAACCTGGTGTTCGTCGATGACACGTTCAACGTCCCGATCGGCCGGTTCAAAGAGCTGTGCCGCATGATGATCCGCAACGACTTCGACTTCGAGTGGTACTCCTTCTTCCGCTGTTCCGCCGCCCGAGACGTGGAGATCTACGACCTGATGCGCGACAGCGGCTGCCGTGCGGTCTTCCTCGGCATCGAAAGCGGCGACGATGTGGTGCTGCGAAACATGGTGAAGTCCAGTCACGGCGACCAGTACCGCTTCGGCATCGAGCAGATGCACGCGCGGGGCATCGCCACGTTCGCCTCGTTCATCTGTGGCTTCCCGGGCGAGACCGAGCAGTCGGTACGAAACACTGTCCGGTTCATCAACGAGGTGCAGCCGACGTTCTACCGCGCGGAGCTATGGTTCTACAACCACCGCTCGCCGGTACACGCACAGGCGCAGACGTACCGCCTCACCGGCCGCGGCTACGAGTGGGCCCACGCGACGATGAACTCCCACCAGGCGGCGCAGGCGGCGGACGAGCTCTTCCGCGACGTCACCGGGTCGGTCTGGATGCCCGGCTACAACTACGACTTCTGGGCAGTGCCGTACCTGATCGGCAAGGGACTGACGATGGCGCAGGTCGTCGAGTTCCACCAGATCATCAGCGATCTGATCCCCTTCAACGCGGCCGCGCCCGCGACACCGGCCGACGCGGCACTGCGGGACAGACGCGTCGCGGCCCTGGCGGACTGGTTCGGTGGGGTGCGGCTGGCACCGCCGGCGTACCAGATGCCGCTCGACGACGGCGTGCCGGCGCGTTCCTAAGCCGTCCGGGCCGCGCCGGTGAGCAGCTGCACCAGCTCGTCGAGGCGGGCGTCGACGGTGTCCCGGTCCCACAGGTCCGTCGCGTACTCCAGGTCCAGGACGAGCTCGCGGTCCCCCTCGGTCACGAAGAGGGTCAACTCGTACCGGCTGACGTCCGCCGTCACCCGCCACGGCTCGGTCGCGCAGCCGGCCAGCTCCAGCGCCTGCTGCGTGGGATGCACCCACTGGACCGTCGTCTGGAAGACCGGCATGCGGGTGTAGCTGCGCCGGGCTCGGGACACCCGCACGATGTCGCTGAAGGGCAGGTGCTGGTGCTCGTACGCGCCCAGCAGCACGTCGCGCACGTGCCGGACGAGCTCGGGGAAGGTCCCGCCGTCGCCGGCGTCGATCCGCAGCGGCACGAAGTTGGCGAAGCATCCGATCGTGGCCCGCAGCGCCTCGGAAGGGCGGTTGTCCACGAGCGTGCCGAGCACGACGTCCCGCTGCCCGCTCCACCGGCCGAGCACCCGCGACCAGGCGGCCGTGACCGTCATGAACGTCGTCGCGCGGCAGTCGCGGGACAGCTCGACCAGGCCCCGGGTGACCTCGGCCGGCACCGACCGGCGGCAGGAGGCCACCGCGAGGTTCGCCCGGTCCGCGCCCTTCGTGGGCGGCACGCGCAGCTCCGCCATGCCGTCCAGCCGCCGCCGCCAGTACTCACGGGCGGCACCGGCCGCGGCGCTGTCCAGCCACTCGCGCTCCCACGACACGTACTCCGCGTACAGCCCTCCGGCCGGCTCGGCTGTCGGGTGCCGGCCGGCGACGGCCGCCGCGTACCGCGCGCTCAGCTCGCGGTGGAACACGCCCATCGAGACGCCGTCGGTGACGAGGTGGTGCAGGGTGTACGCCAGCACGTGGTCGTCGGCCCCGATGCGGATGAGCAGTGCTCGCAGCAGCGGCGGGGTCGCGATGTCGAAGCGCCGGGCCGCCGCCTCGCGGGCCAGTCGCAGGGCCTCGGCGGGACGGCGCGGCGGCGGGACGTGGTCGAGCGCGACGAGCGGCAGCTCCACCTCCGCCTCGGCGGCCACCCGCTGCTCGGGAAGGTCGTCCACCACCTCGAATCCGGTGCGCAGGCTGGGGTGCCGGGCGACGGTGTCACGCAGGGCCGTGTGCAGCGCGGCGACGTCGAGCGGTCCCCGCACGCGGTGGGCGAACGCGCTGTTGAAGTCGTCGGCCGCGCCCAGGGTCCACTGCTCGTTGAGCCAGATCTGCAGCTGTGCCATGGATGCCGGTGCCCGCTCGGCCGACGGGATCGCGGCCGGGACCTCGCGGGCCGACCGGACGGTCGGTGACGCGGCGGCGAGCGTCGCGGCCAGGTCGCGCACGGTCGGGTTGACGAAGATGTCCCGGACGCCCACGGCCACGCCGAGCTGTTCGCTCAGCTGCTGGGCGGCGTGTGCCGCGACCATCGACCGGCCGCCGATGGCGAAGAAGTCGTCATCCGCGGCGATGCCGGGGCGGGACAGCAGCTTTTCCCATACGCCGGCGATCAATCGCTCCAGTGTGGACAGCGGCGGCGGTACCGGACGGGCCCCGTCGAGCGGCGCGGCGGTGGCGATCGCGGGGATCTGCGCGCGGGGCAGGCGGGACTCCAGGAACGAGCGCACGCCGGCCGCGCTCGCCGGCCGCGCCGGGTCCTCGGGCGTCACGTACAGCACGGGCCGACCCCCGCCGAGGTCGACCGTCGCCTCCCGGACCGCGGGATGCTCCCGGGCGAGGGCTTCGAGCTCTTCCAGCTGGGTGTCGAGCTGGCCCAGCCGGATCCGGCGGCTCAGCAGCCCGAGGTCTTCGACGCCGCCGCCGGCGCACCGGCGAGCCGCGCGGCCTGTGGCGACCGGGACGCCGCCCGGCACCCGCTCGTGCAGCTCGCCTACGGCACCGACCGGCGTCACGTTGCCGTCGCGGTCCAGCACCAGCCGGCTCGCGTCGCGGACGGCGTCCACTTCGGACCGCTCCAGCATCCGCAGGGAGGCGACCGTCGCGCCGGGATCAGCGGCGGCCTCCCGGACCAGGCGCGCGTAGTGGCGCATCATCCGGTCGACGGTGGCGGGCTCGAACAGGCCGGTGTCGTACTCGGCCCACATGGTCCATCCGTCGCCGTCGAAGACGTGCTCGACCATCAGGTCGAAGCGCGCGCGGGTGCGCGGGATCTCGATGACGGTGGCCTCCACGTCACCGAAGTCGACCCGCGCGTAGTCGCGGTCCCACACGGTGCAGACGAGCTGGACCAGCGGAGGGTGGCTGGGGTCACGGCTGGGCGCGGCGACCTCGACGACCTTCTCGAAGGGTACGAAGGCGTGGTCGAGCGCGTCGAAGACGGCGTCGCAGGCGCCGTCCAGCAGCGCGCGCACGGTGAGCGCGCCGCCGGTCCGCAGCCGCAGCGGCACCAGGTTGGCGAAGAGCCCGACCGTTTCGCTGTGCCGGACCGGCCGCGGGTCGGTGCCGGTGCCGACGAGCACGTCGGTGCGGCCGGCGTACCGGTACACCAGGGCGGCGAACAGGGAGGTCAGTACGGCGAGCCGGCTGCCGCCGGCCGAGGCGGTCAGCGTGGCCAGCGCGCCGCGTGTGCGGTCGTCGACCCGGTGCTCGTCCCGCCGTCCGGCGTGGCCGCGTCGCGGCGGCCGGGGGTGGTCGGGCGGCAACTCGGCCACGGTTGGCGCACCGGCGAGGTTTTCGCGCCAGTAGGCCAGCTCCGCGTCCCACGCGTCGGCCTGCTCGGTGGCGCGCTGGGCGCGGGCGAAGTCGAGATAGCGGGCCGGGAGCGCGCGTTCGGTGGTCGGCCCCTCGCTGTAGCTTTCGGCCAGGTGGCGCAGGACCAGTCGCAGCGACGGGCCGTCGCAGACGATGTGGTGCATGGCCAGCAGCAGCACGTGGTCGTCCGGGCCGAGCCGGAGCAGCCAGAAGCGGGTCAGGGGCCCGTCCGCCACGTCGAACGGCGCCTCCGCGCGCCGCTTCGCCAGTGCTGACAGCTCGCTGTGCCGGGCAGGCTCCGGCAGGTGGGACAGGTCGATCAGGTCGCTGGCGAGGGATATCCGGTACGGGTTGGAGACCGCCTGAACGGGCTCGCCGTCGCGCAGGGGGAAGGTGGTCCGCAACGCGTCGTTGCGCTCGACCACCGCCTCCAGAGCCCGCTCGAGGCGCGCGATCACCAGCGGGCCGCGCATGCGCAGCGCGCACACCTCGTTGTACAGCCCGGTGCCTGCCGCGCCTTGCTCGGCCAGCCAGATCTGCCGCTGCTGGAACGAAAGGGGTCCTTGCCGCTCGCTAGGCATTCGCCGGCTGGGCGTCGATCGCCGTGGCGATACCGGCGATGGTCGGGTTTTCGAAGAACTCCTGCGGGGTCAGCACGACGCCGAAGGAGGAACGAACCCGCGACAGCACGCGCAGCACCTGCAGGCTGTTTCCGCCCAGCGCGAACAGGTCTTCGTCGACCCGCGCTCCCGCGACGCCCAGGATCTCCTCGACGATCTCCGCGACGGCTTGCTGCGTCGGTGTGCGGTCGCCGGCGGCCGCGGGCGGCGCGCTCGGGGCGGGAGCGACCGCGGCGGTCAGCGCCACGATGTCGACCTTGCCGCTGGCCGTGGTGGGGATGGCCGGCACCAGGACGATCTCGCTCGGCACCATGTACGCCGGCAGCCAGGCCGCGGTGAAGCTGCGGACGTCGTCGGGTGTCGCGCCGTTGTCGGCCACGATGTAGCCGGTCAGTCGCGCGTCACCCGTGCCGTCGGGTGTGCACACCGCCACCGCTCGCGACACGTCGGGGTGCCGGGCGATGACCTGCTCGACCTCGCCGAGCTCGACGCGCATGCCGCGGACCTTGACCTGGCGGTCCACCCGCCCGACGTAGCGCAGGTCGCCGGATTCGAGCCACTGCACCAGGTCGCCCGTGCGGTACAGGCGGTCGCCGGGGGTGCGGCCCATCGGGTCGGGCAGGAAAAGGCTCGCGGTGAGCGCTGGCTGGGCCAGGTAGCCACGGGCCACGCCGGGACCGCCCACGTACAGCTCGCCGGTCACGCCGACGGGTACCGGCCGCATCCGCTCGTCCAGTGCGTACGCGCGGTGGTTGGCCAGCGGCAGCCCGATCGGCGGGGACGTTTCCCACTGTCCGGTGCAGACCTTCGCCACAACCTCCACCGTGGCCTCGGCCGGCCCGTACCCGTTGATGAAACGCCGGCCCGGCGACCACCTGTTGGTCAGCTCGCCGGAGAAGGGCTCGCCGCCGATGGACATCACGCGCAGGTCCGGCAGCGCGTCCGGGTCCAGCACCTCCAGCAGGCTCGGCGTGGTCATGATGGTCGTCACGCCGTTTTCCCGCATGAGGTGTTGCAGCGCCCCCGGCGTCATCTTCGTCTGGTCGCCGGCGATGTGGACGCTGGCGCCGACGAGCAGCGCCCCGAAGACCTCGAAGACCGATACGTCGAACCACAGGGCGGCGGCGTGCAAGATGCGGTCCTGCTCCGACAGCTCGAAGAACTCGCGGACCATCTCGACGAAGTGGACCAGCGAGCCGTGCTCGACCAGCACGCCCTTGGGGGTGCCGGTGCTCCCCGAGGTGTAGATGACGTACGCCAGGTGCCGCGGGGACAGGCGCACCTCGGGCAGCCGCACCGGCTCCCCGGCGCCGGCAAGCTCGTCCAGCGCGACCGTGTGCCGGCCCTCGCCGGGCAGACCGGCGACCAGGTGCGAGCTTGTCAGCACCACGTCGACGCCGGCGTCGTCCAGTACGACGGCCATCCGCTTCACCGGAAGGCTCGGGTCGACGCACACGTAGGCACCGCCGGCCTTCAGCGTGCCGAGCATGGCGACGACCACGTCGATGGAGCGCTCGTGCACGACGGCGCACCGGTCTTCCGGGCGCACCCCGAGAGCGAGCAGGTGCGCGGCGATCGCGTCGCTGCGCCGGTCCAGGTCGGCGTAGGTCAGCGTGCGGCCCTGGTCGTCAGCGACCGCGAGCCGGTCGGGGTGCCGTCTGGCCTGCTCGCCGAACACCTCCGGCACGGTGCGAGCGGCGATCGGACGGACCGGGCCGTCGCTGGGCAGGTCACCGGCGATTCTCGTGTTCTGCTCGGTGCTGTGCATCATCATGCCGTCCCGTGGTCGGGGTGCTCGTCCATCCAACGCCGAAGGCTGAGCGGGCGCATGTCGGTCCACACCTCGTCGATGTACGAGAGGCACTCCTCACGGCTGCCCGCCTTGCCGGCCGCGCGCCAGCCCGCCGGCAGATCGCGGTCGGACCACCAGATCGAGTACTGCTCCTCGTCGTTGCACACCACGAGCCATTCCTCGGTGGATGTCACATCGGACATGAAGCACCCCCACAGGTCGGTGTGAGTCTGCGGAATCGCAAAGACCATCGTCGTTGCGTGACCTGGGTTGGTCAATGCGTCACGAAGTGACGACGCCACCGAGGACGAGCGCCTCGCGCAGGGTCCCGGCCACCAGCGGCCACGCGGCGGCCAGGTCGGCGCGATGGTGGGTGCCGCCGTCGTAAAGGACGCAGGCGGCGCCGACGGCACGGGCCGCGGCGAGGTCGTCGAGCGCGTCGCCGATCACCAGCACGTGGGCCGACGCGACGCCGAGCGAACGGAGGTGCGCGGCGAGAAACCCCGCCTTCGGACCGCCGCCGGGGCGGACTCGTCCCTCCACCTTGGATAGATACGGCTCGAGGTCATGCCGGCGGACCGCGCCGAGCAGGAGGTCGTGCCGCCACATGGACAGGATCGACTGGGTCAGACCCGCTTCACGTGCCAGCCGCAGCGCCTCGACGCCGTCGCGGGCCAAGCCGATGTCGTCAAGCTGCGCATTGTAGCGCTCGTGGTAACAGGCTTCCAGCGTGTGCCACTCCGCCTCGGTGAGCGGGCGGCCAACCAGCCGTTCATAGAAGACCTTCCATGGCCGCGTGTAGTGGTCGCGGAACGTCGCGGCCCGCACCGGGGTCAGCCCGAGCTGTGCCAGCGCGGCGTTTACCGAAGCCAGGACCGCCGCGGCGTCGTCCCAGAGTGTGCTATTCCAGTCCCACACGAGATGGCGTATCCTCGCGTGGTTTCCGCGTGCCGAACGCCCGGCCATGCCGCGAATTGTATGGGCTCCGGGCCGTGCCGCGGCTCCTCAGTTGACGCATTGACCGGCGCAAGTGCGACTTCTATAGTCCGCTCACATACGCCTTCGCGGCAGGATTCCCGCGCAGGCGCCACATCGCCGCGAGCCTGTGGAGGAGGCGCAAAATGACCCTGCCTGTCACGCGCCTCGCGGCGGCGGACGGTCCGCACTTGCACCATCCGCCGGAGTGGCCGGTGTACCAGGACGCCACCATCGCGGCGGTCGGCCGGCTGCTGCGGCAGGGCCGCTCGTTCGACTACGGGTACGGTGACGAGCTCGCCGCGCTCGAGTCGGAGTTCGCCCGCTACCACGGCCGTGCGCACGCGCTGGCGCTCAACTCCGGCACCGCGGCGTTGCTGGCGGCCTACTTCGCGCTCGGCGTCGAGGAAGGCGACGAGGTCGTCGGCCCGGTGTTCACGTTCTTCGCCACGGTGACCCCGCTGTTCCTGCTCGGCGCGGTGCCGGTGCTCGTGGACTCGGCGCCCGGCACCGGAAACGTCGACGTCGAGCAACTCTTCGCCGCGCGCACCGAGCGCACCAAGGCCCTCGTGGTGACCCACCTCTGGGGAAACCCCTGCCCGATGGACGACATCGTGGCCCGCGCCCGCGCGCACGGGCTCCCGCTCGTGGAGGACTGCTCGCACGCGCACGGCGCGACGTACCAGGGGCGCAAGGTCGGCTCGCACGCGGACATCGCGGTCTTCAGCATCGGCGGCCACAAGGCCATTTCCGGCGGCCTCGGCGGCGTACTGCTCACCGACGACGCCGACCTCTACGCGCGCGCCTGCCTGTTCGCCAACTTCCGGCACCGGACCGATCTCACCATCGCCGACCCGGCCTACGCGCCGTTTCTCGACACCGGCCTGGGCGGCAACTTCCGGATCAGCCCGATCGCCGCGCTCCTCGCGCTGGAGCACCTTCGCGGCCTGGACACCATGGTGGCCAGGCGCCAGGCCAACATGGGCGCGCTGATCGGCGCGATCGCCGCGCTGCCGGGAGTGCGCGCGGTGCCGGTGGCGGCGGGCTCCAGCACCGGAGCGTGGTACGACGGCGTGGTCGAGATCGGCGAGGAGGCAGCCGTCGACCGCGACCGGCTCGTCCGCCTGCTGCGCGAGCGCGGCCTGAACGTGCGCGCACCCGCGACCCGCCCGCTGCACCACTACCCGCCCTTCCGCGGCGCGGCACCGGACTGGGCGCCGCGGTTGGCGCGCGCCGCACGCCGGGCGGCGCAGGTCAACAGCCGCGCCTTTCCGAGGGCACAGCACCTGTTCGAGCACTGGATGCGACTACCGGTCAACTTTCTTTACGAGGAGGGCAGCACGTTGCCGGAGCGGTACGCCGACGCGTTCGTCGACGCACTCGGCGGCCCGCGGTAGACCACCACAAGGCCGACACGGAAGGGCACCGGCCCATGACGGACGCCGTCGACGAGCGCGCGCTGCACGTGGTGTCGCCCGCCTCGCTGCGGACCTGGTTCCGCTTCTTCGTCCACGACCCGGGCGGCCTGGACCGCATCCAGCACGTCGGCGACGATCCGCGGCTGTCCCCGGACCGCCTGCTGCGCCGCCTGGAGACGACCGGAGCGCGGGTCGCGGTCTTCCACTCCAGCCACGAGACGCTGCTGCGCGACCGCGCGCTGGCCGACCGGCTGCGCGACCGCGGGTACCCGGCGTTCGCGCAGTCGCCCGAGGCGGCTCGGCTCGGCGTCGACAAGTTCGTGATGCGACGGTTCTTCCAGGAGTACGGGCTCAGTGCCCTGCCCTGGTGGCGACCGGATTCGCCGGAGGGGACGGCGGACAACCCGCTGGTGGTCGTCAAGGCCCGCTCCGGCACCCAGAGCCTCGGCACGCGTCTGGCCCGGCTGCGCGGCGCCGCGCTGGCCGGCGACGAGTTCTGCGAGCTGTACGCCGACGGCACCGAGTACTCGGTTCTGGTGTACCGCGACGCCGCCGGCGATGCCGTGCTCCCGCCGGTCTGGAAGGGTCCGACCAGCCCGGATCTCGTGCCGCCCTGGCGGCGCCTGCGCCTGTGCCCGAACCCGCTCGGCGGGGCGGAGCTGGACCGGCGGCTGCGCGAGTGGGGCCTGCGCACGGCCGTCGCCGCCCGGGTGTGCGGCTGGGTCGAGGTCGAGCTGCTGGTGACCGGCGACGGCACGGTACACGTGTTGGAGATCAACCCGCGCGTGTCCGGGACGATGCGCATCGCCGCGCTCGCGACCGGGATACCGCCGTTCAGCCTGCACCGCGAGCCGGCGCTGCGGGGAGACCTGGCGGCCGTCCGGCGCGCGGCCGAGGTGCCCTACAGCGGGCCGCCGATCGCCGATCCGGCACGGGCGACGTTCGGCACGTCCCGCCTGACAGTCGCCGCGGACAGCTACGCGGAGCTGGTCCGGATGCTCGGCGCCGCGGCCGAAGGGCAGGCCGGCGTGGTGCTGGCGTCGCTGGTGTCCACAGAGGAGAGCGGTCGGTCCGTGGCGGTGGCGGGTGGGCGGCGGTGAAGCACACGTTCGCCACCTGGCACGAGCTGGCCGCGGAGCGCACCGGCTTGGCGGTCGGCGTGGCACCTTCGCCCAAGTGGCTGTCGGCGTGGGGACTGCCCGACACGGTGGGCGGCGCCGGGACGTTCTGCGACATCGTGCTGGCGTCCCTCGCCGGTGTCGCCGCCGTCAAGGTGCAGACCCCGTTCTTCGAACGCTTCGGCGCGGAAGGGCTCGCGCTGCTGTCGTCGTTCTTCGCGGGCTGCGCCCAGCGCGGGACACTCACCGTCGCGGACGCGAAGCGGTGCGACACCGAGGACACGATGGCCTCGTACGCGGATCTCTACCTGGGTGAGCAGAGCGTGCTCGGGGCCGACGCGGTGACCGTCGCGCCGTACATCGGAGTCGACGCCACCGCACCGCTGTTCGAGGTCGCCCGGCAGCGGGGCTGCGCGGTCTTCGTGCTCGTCCGGACCAGCAACCACGAGTCGGCCGTCCAGCTCTCCCGCGACGAGGGCGGGCGCACCGTCAGCGAACAGGTCGCCGACCGGATCGCCGCGCACAACCGCACGCTCGCCACCGGCGGGCGGGCCGGCCCGGTCGCCGCGGTGGTGGGCGCGCCGCCGGAGGCCGCCGCCGCACTGCTGCGCCGAATGCCGGACACGGTGGTGTCGCTGCCCGGCCTCGGGCGGCCGGGCCGCACCGTCGACCAGTTCCGCACGGTGGTCGGCGACGAAGGCGGCCGGGTCGTGCTGCCCATCTCGTCCGGCGTGCTCGAAGCGGGACCGCACGGCCTCGCCGACCGCATCCGCCAGTGGCAGACCGTGCTGCGTCCCATGTGCCCACCGGGGAGAAGCCGATGAACGGTTCCGCCGTCCCGTTCGCCGGCACCGGGTACCACCCGTCCGGCCGCTTCCTGGCAGCCGGCGCACCACTGTGGACATTTGCGCCGTCGGTGGCGCCCCGCGGCACCGTGCTGGTGCTGCACCACCGGACCGGCCTGGACGGCTTCATGGCCGACGTGGTCGACCGCCTGACCGCCGGCGGCTTCGTCGCCGCCGTGCCCGACCTCTTCGCCGGCCAGCCCGCCGGCCTGGCACCGGAGGAGCGAAAGCGGCTGCTGCGCGACGACGCCGTTCTCGCGGTGCTGGCCGAGAGTGTCCGGCTGGCGGCGGTGGACGGCCTCCCCGTGGCGGCGCTCGGGTTCTGCATGGGCGGGCGGCTCGCCTTCCTCGCCGGCTCCGCCGGGATCGGCGTCGACCGGGCGTGCTGCTTCTACCCGGGCGAGATCGACCAGGCGTGGCACGCCGGCGTCACCCCGCTGGAACGCGTCGGCGCTGCTGCGGCCGCCACACAGCTGCACCGCGGCGCGCGGGACAGCAACGCGACGGCGGCCCAGTTCGACGCCGCGGTGACCGCGTTCGACAAGGCCGGCGCGTACCTGGAGGCGTGCACGTACGCCGGCGCCCGGCACGCCTTCGCCAACCCGTACGCGCCCGAGCGGCACCATCCCGTCGCCGCGTCGCGGGCCTGGGCGGGTGCGATGGCTTTCCTGCACGCGGGCGCGCCGGTGGTGATCGGGGCATGAGCGTACGAGAGCCGACACTGGTGCTCGTCAGCATCCTGGGCGCCGGCTTCAGCTACGGCCCCTGGCTCGCCGCGATCGGCCAGCGGTACCCGCGCCTGCTGCTCGATGTGGACGGTGTGCGCGGTCGCACCCTCGGCGACCTCGCGATCGAGCAGGTGGAGCTGCTGCGCGCCACCCGCGCGGGCGCGCCGCTCGTCTTCGCCGGCTGGTCCGCGGGCGGGGTGCTGGCGCACGAGATGGCGCGCGCCTGGTACGAGCGGCTCGGCGCCCTGCCGCCGGTGCTGATGATCGACTCAACCGCGCTGACGCCCCCGGACCCGGTGCCCGCCCACGAGCTGCTCAACGACTTCCTGCGCGATCTGGCCCTCAGCACCGGAATCCAGGCACCGGTCCTTGCCCCGGACGACGCCCGCGGCGCCCCGCGCGAGGTGTTCGCCGACGTGGTGGCCCGGCTGCGCCAGCAGGGCCGCGGGTACCAGCTCGACCTCGCCGACCTGATGGCGCGGTACGAGGCGTTCGACGAGGTCACCCGGCTGGTCCGCGAGCACGACCCGACCCCGTACCCCGGCCAGGTCTGCCTCGTCCAAGCCGCGCAGACCGACACCGAGGCGGCCGACTGGACGCCGCTGTGCGGCTCGCTGCGGGTGAGCGTCCTACCGGGAAACCACTACACAGTGCTTCGCGCGCAGCCTGAGCGGCTCGTCCTCCTCGGAGCCCGCCTCCTGGACGCGAGCGCGGCGGCGGCGAGGCCAACGCCCAGGGATGAGGTGGTGAGGTGACCGAGCAGTGCATCCACGACCGGGTACGCCAATGGGCGGCGCGGCGGCCGGACGCGGTCGCCCTTGTCGCCCATGACTACGAGCTGACGTACGGGCAGCTGGACGCGGCGGCCGACGCGCTGGCCGCCCAGCTTCGGCGGCACGGCGCCGGGCCGGAGCGTGCGGTCGGGCTGTCCGTGCCGCGCTCGCCGGGCTTCGTCGTCGCGGCGCTCGCCGTGCTGAAGACAGGCGGCTACCTCGTCCCGGTCGATCCGGCCTACCCCGAACACCGCCAGGACCTGATCGCGGCGGACGCGGCCGTACGGCTGATGGTGTGCGCACCGCAGTCGACGCTGCGCTGGCAGGAGGCCGGACTGCGGACGGTCGCGCTGCCGGAGGCGCACGAGCCGCAGCCGTCTCATGGGCCGGTCGGCGTCGCGCATCCGGACAGCCTGGCGTACGTCGTCTACACGTCCGGCTCCACCGGCGCGCCGAAGGGCGTGGCCGTCAGCCACCGCAGCGTGCTCAATCTCGCCGACGCGGATTCGCGGCTCCGCATCGGGCCGGCGGACACCGTCGCGCAGCTCGCCCCGACGGCCTTCGACGCCTCGGTCTTCGAGATCTGGTGCGCGCTGGGCAACGGGGCGCGGGTCGCCCTCATCGCGTGCGACGAGGTCTCGGTCGCCGCCATCGAACGCGACCTCGACGCGCACCGCCCCGACTGGCTGTTTCTCACCACCGGGCTGTTTCACACGCTGATGGAGCGCCGCCCGGCCGCGCTCGACAAGGTCGGTCACGTCATCACCGGCGGCGACGTGCTGTCACCCAAGCACATCCACGCCGCGGCGGACCGCTCGGCCGGCGACGTCTACGCGGCGTACGGCCCCACCGAGGCGACCGTGTTCAGCTCGCTGCACCACATCGAACGCCTCGCGCCCGAGGAGCGGGTGCCGCTCGGCACCTCCCTCAGTGGACGGACGATGACCGTGGTCGGCGAAGACCTGCGTCCGGTCCCGGCCGGAGAGACCGGCGAGATCTGCCTGGGTGGCGCCGGGCTCGCCCGCGGTTACCTCGGCCGGCCAGGCGCGTCCGCCGAACGCTTCGTGCCCGACCCGCTGTCGCCGGTACCCGGCCAGCGCCTCTACCGCACCGGCGACCTGGGGCGGTGCCGGCCGGACGGGACGTTCGAGTTCCTCGGGCGGATGGACCGCCAGGTGAAGATCCGGGGGTTCCGGGTGGAGCCCGGGGAGGTCGAGGCCTTCCTGGAGACGTGCGAGGGCGTGGCAACCGCGCTGGTGACGCCGGTGGAGATCCCGGGGGCGGACAAGCGCCTGGTGGCGTACGTGGTGCCGAGCCCCGAGACGGCCATCGGCGTCGCGGACCTGCGCGCGATGGCGGGCGAGCACCTGCCGGCCTACGCGCTGCCGTCGTACTACGTCATCGTCGAGGCACTCCCCCTCGACCCGAACGGCAAGGTCGACCGGCGGTCGCTGCCCAGCCCGTGGCGCTCGCGCGAACTGTTGGGGCTGGCAGCGTACGAAGCGCCGGCCAGCGGCGTCGAGGAGGCGGTCGCCACGGTGGTCGCGGAGTCGCTCGGGCTGGACCGGGTGGGGCGCGACGACGACTTCTTCGCGCTCGGCGGCACCTCGCTGCAGAGCGTGCAGGTGCTGGAGCGGCTGCGCGCCGTCCGGTACCCGGTGACCTCCCGCGAGTTCTTCGCGAACCCCACCGTCGCGAGCCTCGCCGGCCTCATCGCCGGCAAGCTGGCGAAGGCGTCGCGACCATGAAGATCACCTCGCCCGCACCCGACACGCCGGTGGACCTCGCCACCGTCGACCTGTTCGACCCCGACCGCTACCGGGACGGCTGCCAGCACGCCGTCTGGCGGTCGCTGCGCCGGCAGGCCCCGGTGTGGCGGCAACGCGCCGCGAACGGGTCCGACTTCTGGTCGGTCACCCGCCATGCGGACTGTGTACGGGTGCTGCGCGACACGGAGACGTTCAGCTCCGAGGACGGCACGATCCTGGCCTCGGTGGGCATCGGCGACAGCGCGGGCGGGCTCACCATCACGCTGATGGACCCGCCGCGGCACACGGACGTGCGCCGGCCCGCCATGCGCCTGCTCGGCAGGTCCGGCGTGCAGCGGCGGATGCAGCTGGTGAGCGACCGCGTGGCGCAGCTCGTGGCGCCCTTCGTCGCCGACGCCGGCGGCGACTTCGCGCTCATGGCCCGGCGCCTGCCCATGGCGATGTTCGGCGACCTGATGGGCGTGCCGGAAGAGCTGTGGGACGGCATCGCCTACTGGTCGACGGTGAGCATCGCGCCGGAAGACGCCGAGTACCGCGCGGGCCGCAGCGTCGAGGAGACCATGCGCAGCGCCCACCACGAGCTGTTCACGCTGCTGACCGAGGCGCTGCGCTACCGGCGCCGGCATCCCGGCGACGACCTGCTCACTGTGCTGCCGAGGCTGCGCCTGGACGGCCGGCCGATGAGTGACCGGCAGGTGATGCTGAACTGCTACAGCTACCTGCTCGGTGCCCACTCCACCTCGCCGCACGTCGCCGGGCACACCCTGATGGTTCTCATGCGACGGCCCGACCTGTGGGCCGCGGTGGCCGCCGACCCGGAGCTGATCGGTCCGCTCGTCGAGGAAGGCGTGCGGTGGGCCTCGCCGACACATCACCTGGTCCGCCGGGTCGCGCGGGACACTCAGCTCGGCGACGTGCCGATGGCCGAGGGCGACTGGGTGTGCGCGTGGGTCGCCTCGGCCAACCGCGACGAGGCGGTGTTCGACCGGCCGTACGAGTTTCTCCTCGACCGGCGCCCCAACCCGCATCTTGGTTTCGGCGCCGGGCCGCACTTCTGCATCGGTACCCCGCTCTCGCGCGTCGCGCTGACCCTCCTCTTCGGCCACCTGATCCGGCCCGGCGTCGAAGTCACCGCCGCGGGCGAGCCGGCACACCTCCGCTCCAACTGGATAAACGGCCTGACTCACATGCCGATCGCCTACCGAGAGCTGAACCATGCGAATCACACCGACTCTCGCTGACGACAGAGTCCCGCTGGACACCATCGACCTGTTCGACCCCGCCCGCTACGCCGCGGGCAGCCAGCACGCGGCGTGGCGCACCTTGCGCGAACAGGCGCCGGTGTGGCGGCAGGCTGGGCCGGACGGCCGTCCATTCTGGTCGGTGACCCGCTACGACGACGTGCTACGGGTCATCAAGGACCACCGGACCTTCAGCTCCGAGCACGGCACGATCCTCGCCGTGCTCGGCGGAGACCCGGCCGGCGGCCGCACGATCAACCTCATGGACCCGCCGCGGCACGGCGCGGTGCGGGTGCCGACGATGACCCTGCTCTCCACCGGCGCCATGCTTCGCCGCGAGCACGTCATCCGGGCACGCGTACGCGCGATGGTGCAGCCGCTCCTGGCCGGCGGCGAGCTCGACCTGGCCCGGCTGCTGCTGCCGCTGCCCCTGCTCGCCGTCGGCGACATCATCGGCATCCCGACCGAGTACTGGCAGGACATTCCACGGTGGACGATGGCGGGGGTGGCGCCCGCCGATCCGGCCTTCGCCGACGGCACGGTCGAGGAGACGCTGCAGTCGGCGCACCACGAGCTGTTCGCCATGTTTCACGCGCTCGTGCGGGAGCGGCGGGTGCGCCCGCAGCCCGATGTCATCACGAGCCTGCTCGGTGTCCAGATCGACGGCGCCCGGCTCCGCACCGAGGACGTCGTGCTCAACTGCTACAGCTTCGTGATGGGTGCCAACACGACCACGCCGCACGTGGCGAGCCAGCTGCTGCTCGCCTTCGCCGAGCGGCCTGACCTGTGGCGGGAGCTGCGGGCCGCGCCGGAGCTGGCGGACGACGCGGTCGAGGAAGGATTGCGCTGGAGCACACCGACCAACCATCTGGTCCGGCGGACGAACAAGGCGGTGACGATCGCCGGTACCGACATCGACGAGGGCGAGCTGATCTGCGCCTGGGTCGCGTCGGCCAACCGTGACGAGAGCCGCTTCGCCGACCCTTACCGCTTCGACCCGCGGCGTGCGCCGAACCCGCACCTGGCGCTGGGCAACGGCATCCACTTCTGCAACGGCGGCCCGGCCGCGCGCCTGGTGCTGCGCATCCTGCTGGAGGAGCTGCTGCCGCACGTCGCCGAGTTCGAGGTCAGCGGAGACGTCCGGCACCTGCGGTCGAACTTCATCAACGGGCTGACCAGCCTGCCGCTCCGCGTGCATCCGGACCGGACCGGGAGTGGACGATGAGCGGCTGGTTCATCCGGGCGTTGCCCGGCGGCGACGATCCGCTCCTGTTCGGGTTGCCGTACACGGGCATGGGTGCCTCGTCGTACCACGACTGGCCCGCGCAGGTCGGCGGCTTCCACCTGGTGCCGCTGCAACCGCCGGGGCGGGAAGGCCGGTTCCGGGAGGGGTGCACCAGTCGCACGCCGCGTTCGCCGAGGACCTCGTCGCGGCGATCGGGCCGTACACCGACCGGCGCTACGCCATCACGGCCCACTGTGGAGCGGTCCCCTACGCGCTGGAGACGGTCTGGCGCGTCCACTCGCTGGGTCTGGCACCGCCGGTGCGCCTGCTCGCCTCATCCTGGGGTGCACCGCAGCGCGGCCTCTACGGCAGGCTCAACCACATCGACCTGTCCACTCTGGACGGCATCGCCGAGGTGAAGGCGATGGGTGCGCGGCTGGGCCGGCCGGTGCCGGACGACCTGGCCGACCTGCTCGCCGACGTGCTGGAGGAGGAGCTGCGGATCCAGCGCGGCTACCACTACCGGGCCGAGAAACCGCTGCCATGCCCCGTCACGGTCGTCGGCTGGAGCGAAGACGACGTGGTGCCCGACCGCGAGGTGCACCAAGGGTGGGAGGAAGTCGCCAAGGTGCGGCACGAGACGCTCGACGGCCGGCACCGCGACTACCTGTCCTGTCCGCCCGCACTGCGCGAGGTGTTGCTGCGCGACCTGGAGGCCTGAGCGGTGCCGCTACGGCGTGCCGGGGCTGGTGATGTGCTCGCCCTGGCCCACCTTGTAAGACTCGGCCAGCCAGCCGCCGAACTCGTCGTCGAGCTCGTCGAGCGACACGACGCGGAAGCGGTTGACGAAAAGGCGCTTCGTATACGGCGTGGAGCGGCGGATCCGCGGATCCTGCACCTGCCGCTGCAGATCGATGTATCCGTCCAGCCACCTGGTGCCGGGGCTCGCGCCGGTAAACCCGCGCCGGCTGCCCTTCAGGGTGATCGCGGTCTTCGCCACGGCGTAGGTGAACGGCCCGCACGCCTCGGCAAGCTCGATGAATCGGTTGTACAGCGCGACAATCTCGGCGGGCTTGCCCTTCAGATGACGCTCCACAGTCCACTCATCGTCGTCCATGCGGCGATGGTACCGACCACTCTCGGCGAGAGGAATGGCTATGGACGGCGGATCCGACCACGCGTACGCCGCGAGCACCTGCGTCTGGGGAACGGCGCCTGAACCGCTGCTGGAGGAGATCGCGGGCGGGGAAAGCGTCGACGCGTGGCGGGTGCTGGACGCCGGCGCCGGCGAGGGGCGCAACACTGCCTATCTGGCTCGTCACGGCGCCACCGTAGACGCCATCGAGGTGTCCCGGCTGGCGGTCGAGAACGCCCGCACCACCTGGGGCGAGCTGCCCGGCGTCACCTGGAGTGTCGGCGACCTGCGCGAGGTCGCGCTGCCCGCCGCACACTACGACCTCGTCGTCCTCGACAGCGTGCTGCACTGGCTCGCCGACGCCACCGACGCCGACCGCGTCCTCGACCGGTTGCGCGCGGCGACCCGGCCGGGCGGCCGGCACCTGATGTGCGCCTTCGACGATCGGCACCAGGAGCTGGACGGCCATCCGGTGCCACCGCGCTTCATACCGGCACACGCCTGGTACGTGTCCCGCTACGACGGCTGGCACATCGAGATGGTCCGCACCGAGGAGATCGTCTCCGCACACCCGGGCGCGCCGCACCCCCACGCCCACTCGGTGACGAAACTTGTCGCGCGCCGACCAGCCTTGGATTGAACGGACCGGGCCGCGCTTCCCTGTCACGAATCCGACAGCCCATAGAGATCAGCCGCTATTGTGAGCGACCCCTACTGTGGTCATTCCGCTTTAGCATTGCCGCGGGCACAAACGGCCGATTCGGATTCGAAGATCCACAGGGGAATGTAGGGAGCACGGTGATAGGCAAGGCCCGCTGTTGAGCGATGGACAGCAGCGCCGCGCGCTGTGTATCGGCGTGGCCAAGTTCGGTCCGCCGAAGCGTGCGGAAGAGGGACCGACCACCGGGTGGTCGCCGCTGCCGTTCGCCCAGGCGCGCACTCGTGAGCTCGCGAAGACCCTCACCGCCCTCGGCTACCGCTGCACGTTGATCGACGGGAGTGTGCAGGCGGAAACGTTGGGCCGAACGGTCCAGGAGGCGATCCGCGAAAGCGGCGACACGGGTGTCCTGATCGTCCACATCCTCAGCCACGGCCACGTGACGCCGAGCGGTGCGCTGCAGGTCATCGGCGCCGACGGCGTAGGTCATCCGTTGACGGAGGTCGAGCGCTGGCTCCGCGACGTCGTGGACTATCGAGATCGCGCGCCGGTGACGCTCTTCCTGCTCGACATCTGTCATGCCGGCACGGCGGCACGCCACGGCTGGCAGATCGACAGAGTCGGCTCCACCGACCGGGCCTGGGTCATCGCCGCATGCGAGCCCGACTCGAGCGCCTACGGCGGCTATTTCACGAGCGCCACCGCGAACGTGCTGAGCGATCTGCTCCAAGGCGCTCTCGACATCGACTCCTCGTACCGCCATGCCCCACTGGCGACCGTCGCCCAACACATCCGCCGGGAGGTGACGCAGCTTTCCAACGCCGAACACGCTCTCCCGCAGGAAGTCATCGCCAGCCTCGTCGACATCAGTCGCGACCCGCCGGATCTCGCCTTCTTCCCCAACCCGCGGTTCGTGGAAAATCCGCGGCGGAAGGTGAGGGCGAAGATCGATCCCGGCATCACGCCGTTTCTCGACGACCTGGACGAAGCGCTGGACCCGGCGCACTTCGTGTGGCGTGCCTCTGGCCAGGCCGCGGGCGCGGAGGAGATGATCGGGTTCTTCAGCGGTCGCAGTCGTGAGCTGAAGATCCTCAGCCCGTGGGTCAACCTGCAGGACGAGGTGGGCCTGCGCGTCGTCACCGGTAGCCCCGGCGTGGGCAAGTCAGCGCTCATCGGCGTGCTTGTGTGCGCGGCGCACCCGCTGCTGCGCGAGCCGACCCAGGTCATCTGGGATCACGTCGAGCAGGCGCCGTACCGCAGCAGGCACATCGCGGCAGTGCACGCCCGCGAACGCGGACTTGAGCAGGTGGTGCGCTCGATCGCCCGCCAGCTGGGTCTCGCCGGGATCGCGGACGCGACGCCGTCCGCCGAAGGGCTCGTGGCGATGGTCGCCCGGATGCCCGAGCCTCCGGTCATCGTTGTCGACGCCCTCGACGAAGCGATAAACGGTACGGCGATCATGACGCAGCTGCTCCTGCCGATCAGCCGGATCGCACGCGCGGACGGCGAGCCGGTGCGCCTGCTCGTCGGGATGCGACCGTGGCGCGAGTTCGAAGAGCTGCGCCGGGCCGCCGAGGAGGGGAAGGGTCTGCTCGACCTGGACAGCGTGCCGGTCGTACGCCTGCGCCGCGACGTCCAGCAGTACGTCTCGCGGCTTCTGCTGCACGACCCGCGGTGGGACAACCTGGACGCCGAAGGGGCGGCGCACACTCTCGCCCGCGCGATAGCCGAAGCGCTGACCAGTGGCGAATCCGACCAGCAGTGGGGCGCGTTTCTCGTCGCCGGGCTGTTCACCCATCACGTGCTCAAGGCGTACCCGAACGCGCTGCACAGCCCCGATGAAGCCCGCAGCCTCGGCAACTCCATTCCACGGACCCTGCCGGAGGTGCTCGACCTCGACCTCCGGGTGCGCGGATCAAACCCCTGGCTGCGGCCGGTGCTTGCCGCACTCGCTCACGCGCGCGGCGACGGGATGCCGGCACAGCTCATCCGGCATGTCGCCACGGTCTTCAGCGAGGGAAAGCCGATCGCGGATGTGCAGGTCATCCTCCAGGCACTCGACGCGGCACGGTTCTATCTGCGGCACAGCGCGGAAGTGGACGGCACGGCGCGGTACCGGCTTTTCCATCAAGGCATGGCCGACCATCTGCGCCGTCCGGAGGATGCGAGCGGCGTCTTCGACATGCTGCTCACCTCGGTCCCGTCGACGCCGGTAGTGGCGGACCAGGGCGCGGCGGCGGTCCACCGGCACTGGCATCTGGCCGAGCCTTACGTCATGCGCCACATCGCCGAGCACGCCATCGATTCACATCGGGTCGACGACCTTCTCTGCGATGCCGTGTTTCTTTTGGAGGCGGAGCCGGCCACCGTCGTCGGCCTGGCCGGGTCCGCCTCCGGCGTGTCCGCGCGGCTCGCCGCGGCGGCGTATGTGAACGCGACACGGATCGGTGTGCCGGACGACCGGCAGGACCGCCGTCAGATGCTCGCGCTCGCCGCGGCGCGTACCGGTGCCAGCCGGCTCGCCTCAGACCTCGCCGTGCTCCCCGGGCGACCACCGCTGACGTGGAGGTTCCTCTGGGTGCACGAGGCCGGGCCCGGCGAGGCTCCGGTAACCGTGATCGCCGCCTTCACCAGCGGTAGCCGGCGCCTGCTGGCGAAGGGGTACGGCGACGGCGGCATCGAGGTCGTCCGGGCCGGCAACGGGCAGCGGGTCGCGAGAATGGCCTCGGCGGACGGGAAAGCGATCACCGCCATCGCCGGCGGCACCATCTGGGGCCGGCCCGTGATCGCGTCCGCGACCTATGACTCCACCGTCCGGGTCCGGTCGCTGGAAACGGGTGACACGATCGGCAGTCCCATCGTCGTGCACGCGACCATCCGTGCGCTTTCCTTCGCCGACCTGGGTGGACGGGCGGCCATCCTGATCGTGCCCGACTCCGGCTGGTCGACCTTGTGGGATGTGCAGACCTCCACCCGCCTGGCGGTGCTCGAACAGGGCGTGGCCGGGTCGGCGTCGGTTCGCGTTGGCGGCCACCTTGTCGAGTTGCACGACTTCGGAGAGGGAGGCGACCACCCGTGTGTCGTGGTCGACGGCGACCAGATACCGCTGACGTCCAGGACGGTGCGGTTGGTCACGGCCGTCGGTGCGGTTGACGGCGGCCCTTTCGTCATCGCGGGCGACCCCGGCGGAGTTCTAGGCGCCTGGCTGCCGCTCAGCCGGAGGTATGTCGACGCGGTCAACCTGCCGGACGAGATCGTGCAGTTGCAGGCGACCGACCGCGGCGGCGGGGTGTTCGCGTTGAGCGGGCACGCCGTTTACGCGCTGCGTTTGAATCCCCACCTCGGCACGCCGGCGAGTACGGGGCAGTCGATCGACATCGGCTCGGTCAGCCTTGCCGCCGAACGTTTCGCCGGACCGGCGGCCGCCCGGGCGTCGCGCCGTGTCGTGGGGATCCACCTCGGCGACACGAACTGCGTCGTAAGCGTGCTCGAGGGTGGCGAGCCCACCGTCATCGCGAACGCCGAGGGATCGCGCACTACGCCGTCGATCGTCGCGTTCGCCCGTAATGGTGAGGTGCTCGTTGGTGAGGTTGCCAAGCGGCAGGCGGTGACGAACCCGGACCGGACGATTCGTTCGGTCAAGCGGGAGATGGGTTCGAACTGGACCATCGACATCGACGGTAAGAAGTACACGCCGCAGGAGATTTCGGCGCGGGTGTTGATGAAGCTCAAGCGGGATGCTGAGTCGTACCTGGGTGAGCGGATCACCGATGCGGTGATCACGGTTCCGGCGTACTTCAACGACGCGCAGCGCACCGCGACGAAGGAGGCCGGCGAGATCGCCGGGTTCAACGTGCTGCGGATTGTCAACGAGCCGACCGCGGCGGCGTTGGCGTACGGGTTGGACAAGGGCACCAAGGAGCAGACGGTTCTGGTCTTCGACCTCGGTGGTGGCACGTTCGACGTGTCGTTGCTGGAGTTGGGTGAGGGTGTCATCGAGGTCAAGTCGACCAGTGGTGACAACCACCTCGGTGGTGACGACTGGGACGAGCGGGTGATCGATCACCTGGTCAAGACGTTCCGTGGCCAGCACGGTGTGGACCTCTCGCAGGACAAGATGGCCATGCAGCGGCTCAAGGAAGCTGCCGAGAAGGCCAAGATCGAGCTGTCCGCGGCGACCACGACCAGTATCAACCTGCCGTACATCACGGCGGGTCCGGCCGGTTCGGACGGCAGCCCGTCGGCGCCGCTGCACCTGGATGTGAACTTGAGCCGGTCGGAGTTCCAGCGGATGACGCAGGATCTGCTGGACCGCTGCAAGGGCCCGTTCGAGCAGGCGATCAAGGACGCCGGGGTCAAGGTCGCCGACGTCGACCACGTGATCCTGGTCGGCGGCTCCACCCGGATGCCCGCCGTCTCCGACCTGGTCAAGCAGCTCACCGGCCGGGAAGCCAACAAGGGCGTCAACCCCGACGAAGTCGTGGCCGTCGGCGGCGCGGTCGCGGGCCGCGGCGGAACCACCGAGGTCGGTCTCAGCGAGCGGGAGGTCCTCAGCGAGGCCGCCGACTTCGAGCGAACAATGTCGAGGTACCTCGCGGCACGCGGCTTCGATCCAGGCACGCTCAGAAACAGAGTCGACAAGGCCCTGACGGAGCTCCGCTCCGCCCTGACAAGCCGCGACGTCGACCGGGTCCGCGCGGCGCGGACGGCCTTCGAGACTCCTGTCGCCTGGGACGACCCGACAGACGATCCGGAACCCGACGAGCCCGCCGCGATGCCGGTCTCACTGGCGGACACCATCCGACTGAACGGGCGAAACGTCGACGTGCACGTCGTGGACGGGCGCCCCCGCTACCACCTGGAGCTGTGCAGGCATCTGCTGTCCCGCGAGGGTGAAGCGCTGCCGATCGGCGAGGCGATCGAGCTGGGCTTCACCCCGTGCGGCCTCTGCCGGCCACCCTGGGCGATACTCACCCTCCGTGGGGCGCGGTGACGGCGCGTGAGGCGCGCAGGAGCTGGTACGCCAGGTAGAGCGTGACGAGGCTGAGGACGACGTTCACGACGCCGCTGAAGATCAGGACTGCGGTGGGCACGTCCGGGCTGGGCGCGCCGAACGCCTCGCCGCTGCCGCCGACGATGATCATTAGCGAGAGGATGACGATCGCTATCGTGCCCGCGGTGCCGATCCTGCCTGGCCGGGCGGCGGCGAGCGTCGCCAGCGCCAAGGCGACGGTCAGGACGACCGGTGCGCCGATCGCGGTGCCGCGCAGCCACATCTCGCCGGCCACGTTGTCCGGGTCACCCGCACCGCCGAACTGCGCGGGCCAGCGCGCCGCCACGCAGATCACCGTGGTGACGACGTGGAAGACGATCACCGCGATGTTGAGCTGGACGAAGCGCCTTCGGAGCTGATCCATCGCCGACTCTCCCTCGGTGGGGCACGCCAGCCTACACCGGGGTGGAGACCAGCTCCTCCAGCGTGTCCAGCGGCAGCGGCCCGTGGGCGAGCACCTCGTGGTGGAACGCGCGTATGTCGAACGCCGGCCCGAGTACCGCCTGTGCGCGATCGCGGAGCTGCCGGATGCGCAGCCGCCCGATCATGTACGCCAGCGCCTGCCCCGGCATCGCGATGTACCGGTCGACCTCGTTGGCGATGTTGGTCTCGGACAGCGCCGTGTTGCCGCGCATGTACGCGATGGCCCGCTCGCGGGACCAGCCGAGGTGGTGCATGCCGGTGTCGACCACGAGGCGGCACGCCCGCCACGCGTCGAAGGACACCATGCCGAGCCGGCTCAGGTCGCTTGTGTACAGCCCCATCTCGTCGCTCAGCCGCTCCGTGTACAGCCCCCAGCCCTCGCCGTGCGCGTCGAAGAACGCGAAGCGCCGGAACCGCGGCAGGTCGTCGCGCGACTGGGCGACCGCGACCTGCAGGTGATGCCCGGGGACGCTCTCGTGGAAAGCCAGCACCTCGTACTCGAACCGGGCCCGCAGGTCCGGCCGGTAGGTGTTCACCACGTGCGTGCCCGGCCGCGAGCCGTCCGCGGCGGGTGCGACGTAGTAGCCGAGCACCGAGTTTTCCGCCTCGGCCGGATCCATCTCGCGCACCACGCACGGAGCGATGTCGTAGGTGTCGAACCAGTCCGGCGCGGCCTCCTCGGCCCGCCGCAGGGCGCCGGTGACGGTGTCCACGATCTCCTGGGCGGCGCCGAACCGAAGGCCGGGATCCTCGCGCAGCCGCCCGAGAACCTCGTCGACGTCGCTGATCCCCAGCGTCCGGCCGCCACGCTCGGCGAACTCCGCCCGCAGCTCCGCCACAAGATCGAGGCCGATCTGGTGAATCTCCTCCGGTCCGAGCTCGGTGGTGGTGTAGGCACCGACCAAAGTGCGGTAGGCCTCGGCACCGCCGGGCACGTGGCACAGCCCGACCCGCTCGCCGTCCCGCCCGACGGGCAGCAGGTGCTCGGCGAGCGCAGTCCGGAAACGCGTCAGCGCCGGGCGTACCCCCGAATTGATGATCTCGGTGGCGCGGGCGTCCTGTCCGTCCGGTCGCAGCAGGGGGTCGCGCGTGATGGGCGTGGCGAGGTAAGCGTCGATTTGGGCGACCGCCTGGCGCACGCCGAGCTCGGTCGGGAAGCGGCCGTCGGCCGCGGCCTGCCGGTACCGCTCGACGTGCCGGTCGAAGAAGCCGCCCAGCTTCTCCAGCCGGGCCAGGTACGCCTCGTTCGAACCGGTCGCCGCCGGCACGCTCGCCACCACCTGCGCGAACGGCCCGGCGATGCTCGCGGTGACGGCGACCTCGGTGGCTCCGTCGCGCAGCCGCTGCTGCTGGTCGCGCAGCAGCCGGCTCAGGATCGCGTGACTGATCCGGTCCTCAGGGGCGAGGGCGTCGCGGTCGACGGTGGCAAGCTCCGCCGCGACCCGGGCCAGCTCGCCGGCCAGCCGCGCGGCGGCGGCACGACTCGGGTCGGGCACCTCGGCGTCATAGCCGGGCACGCCGAACACGCCGGCTTCGAACGGGTCGGCGGCGAAATGCAGGCGAAAGTACTCGTCGCCCAGCCGGGCCAAGGTGTCCATCGGTGTGCGGCTCCCATCGTCACGCCCACCCTAAACGCTTTCAGGAACCGGATCTCCCGCCCCGCGGGGCGGTGAGAGCCCTGCCTGTAACAGCCGGGAGCTGTCCAGCGCCTTTCACGCTGTGGCCCCGGTCGCACCCGGCCGGTGCCGTGCTGTCCCTTACCCGATGGGAGTACCTGTGAGATCCATCCGTCGAAAGGCGCTTGCCGCCGCGTCCGCAGCGGTGCTGGGCGCTACGGCCGTCGCCGCGGCCACCGCCGTACCCGCGGCTGGCGCCGCTGGAGCGGACGCCAGCTTCCTCGTCCTCGCGCCGGACGGCGGCTCGACCGCCGCGGCCGCCGCCGCGGTGGCCGCCGCCGGTGGCACGGTCGTGGCCGCCTACGACCAGATCGGCGTTCTTGTCGCCCGCTCCGCCAACCCCGACTTCGCCCGCGACGCGGCCGTTCCCGGCGTCGAGGCGGTCGCCGCCACCACCGGGCTCGGCACGGCGCTGGACGAGGGGCAGACGCTGGCCGAGGTCGGCTCGGCGGTCCAGGCCGCGACCGGCGACCCCACCGGGGAGCCGCTGTTCGGCCAGCAGTGGGACATGCCGCAGATCGAGGTGCCGCAGGCGCACGCGGTCACCACCGGCGACCCGAACGTTGTCGTCGGCGTGCTGGACAGCGGCATCTCCAGCAGCCACCCCGACCTGGCCAGCCAGATCGCCAAGGACAAGAGCGCGTCCTGCCTCGGCGGCGTGGCCGACACCAGCGAGGCCGCGTGGAACCCCACCACCTCCGACCACGGCACCCACGTCGCCGGCACCATCGCCGCCGCGATCAACGGGGTCGGTGTCGCCGGTGTGGCACCGGGCGTCAAGGTCGCCGCGGTCAAGGTCGTCAACGACGCCGGCTTCATCTACCCGGAGGCGGCGGTCTGCGGCTTCATGTGGGCGGCCGAGCACGGCATGCAGGTGACCAACAACAGCTACTACATCGACCCGTGGGAGTTCAACTGCCGTAACGACGCCCGGCAGCGGCCGGTGTGGCAGGCCGTGCAGCGGGCCATCCGGTACTCGCAGAGCCAGGGCGTGCTGAACGTCGCGTCGGCCGGCAACTCCAACATCGACCTCGCGCACACCGCCGTGGACAGCGGCAGCCCGAACGACGGCAGCGGCCCGGTGGAGGACCGTACCGTCACCGCCGCCTGCCTGGACCTGCCGGCCGAGGCGCCCGGCGTGCTGACCGTCTCGGCGGTCGGGCCGACCGAGCAGAAGAGCTACTACTCCTCGTACGGTCTCGGCGTGGTCGACGTGACCGCACCCGGCGGCGACACCCGCTTCCGCACCCAGGGCGCGCGCTCCACGCTGACCGACGCGATCCTGTCGACGACGTTCAACACCACGACGAAGACCAACGGCTGGGGGTACAAGCAGGGCACCTCGATGTCCGGCCCGCACGCCGCGGGCGTGGCCGCGCTGGCCCTGTCGGCCCACCCGGGCCTGCGGCCGGGACAGCTCGCGGCGCTGCTGGAGCGCACCGCCAACCCGCTGACCTGCCCGGCGGGCGTCTACAACCCGGTACCGCTGCTGGACGGGTACGAGGCCACGTGCAGCGGCGGCCAGCGCACCAGCTTCTACGGCGCGGGCAACGTGAACGCGTACGACGTCGTCCGGTAACCGACCACAAGACGGCGCCCCTGCCCTCGGGCGGGGGCGCCGTCTTGTGCGCGGGCAATGGCGGTTCATTAACGCTTAGCATTTGGCGACTGCGGCGTAACGGTGACGGTACACACGGGTAACGTACTGTCGCGATGGTCACGGCGTGGGCGCGGCGGTGGAGACCCATTGCCCGTACTGCTCGCTCCAATGCGGCGTGGGCATGCGGGTCGATCCGCCGCGAGCGCCGATCATCGAGCCGATCGAGTTTCCGACCAACCTCGGCGGTCTTTGCGCCAAGGGCTGGAGCGCCGCTGAGCTGCTGACCCACGCCGACCGGCTGACCACCCCGCTGGTACGCGACGTCCCGGGCGATCGTTCGAGCCCTTTGCGGCCTGCTGGTTGGGACGAGGCGCTCGACCTGATCACTGCCGAGATCCAGCGGGCACAGAGAACGTACGGTGCGGCCGGCGTCGGATGCTTCGGCGGTGGCGGGCTGACCAACGAGAAGGCGTACCAGCTGGGCAAGTTCGCGCGGGTGGCGTTGCGGACGCCGCACATCGACTACAACGGCCGGTTCTGCATGTCCTCCGCGGCGACCGCCGCCAACCGGGCGTTCGGGGTCGACCGAGGGCTGCCGTTTCCGGTCAACGACATCGCCGACGCGCAGGTGGTCCTGCTGGGGGCAGCAATCCGGCCGACACGATGCCGCCGGCGATGCAGTTCTTCGACGCGGGCCGGGCGGCGGGTGCGGTGCACATCGTGGTGGACCCGCGGAAGACCGCCACCGCCCGGGGCGCCGCCCTGCATCTGCAGCCGACCCCCGGCACCGACCTCGCACTGGCGAACGGGTTGCTGCACATCGCGATCCGCGAAGGGTACGTCGACAAGGCGTACGTGGACGGCCGCACGACAGGGTTCGACGCGGTCCGGGCGGCGGTGGCCGCGTGGTGGCCCGACCGGGTGGAGCGGATAACCGGGGTGGGCGAGGCGCTGCTGCGCCGGACCGTGCGGCTGCTGGGGACCGCACGGTCCGCGATGATCCTCACCGCCCGCGGCGCGGAACAGCACAGCAACGGCACCGACACCGCCCAGGCGTACATCAACCTGGCGCTCGCGCTCGGCCTTCCAGGACGGGCGGCCTCCGGCTACGGGACGATCACCGGCCAGGGCAACGGCCAGGGCGGCCGGGAGCACGGGCAGAAGGCCGACCAGCTGCCGGGCTACCGCCGGATCGACGACCCCGACGCCCGGGCGCACGTCGCCGGCGTCTGGGGTGTGGATCCGGGCGACCTGCCCGGGCCCGGAGTGTCGGCGGTAGAGATGATCGACAGGTTTGGCACGCCCGGCGGGGTGCATGCCCTGCTCGTGTTCGCCTCCAACATCATCGTCTCCGCCCCGGACCGCAACCGGGTCCGCGAACGCCTGGCCGCGCTGGACTTCCTGGCCGTGTCCGACATCTTCCTCTCCGACACCGCCGCGCTGGCCGACGTCGTACTCCCCACCGCGCAGTGGGCGGAAGAGGAGGGCACGATGACCAACCTGGAGGGTCGGGTGATCCGGCGGCGGCGGGCGAAGCCTCCTCCCGACGGCGTCCTCGACGACCTGTCGACGCTGGCCGCGCTCGCCGGCCGGCTCGGCAACGCGAGCTTCTCGGCCGATCCGCGCACCGTCTTCGACGAGCTGCGCCGGGCCAGCGCCGGCGGGATCGCCGACTACGCCGGCATCTCGTACGAGCGGATCGACGCCGAACAAGGCGTCTTCTGGCCGTGCCCGGCGGCCGAGCACCCGGGGACGCCGCGGCTGTTCGCCGAGCGGTTCCCGACGCCAGATGGGCGTGCCCGCTTCCTCAAGGTGGACCACCGCGAGCCGGCCGAGCCGCCCGACCAGGACTACCCGTACCTGCTGACCACCGGCCGGATCATGCAGCAGTACCAGAGCGGCAACCAGACCCGCCGTTCCCGCTCACTGCGGCTGAGCGCCGACGACCCGAAGGTGGAGCTCCATCCGGACCTGGCCCGCCGGCTGGGCATCGAGGCCGCCGATCTGGTCGAGCTGCACACCCGCCGGGGTACCGCCGTCTTCCGCGCCTCCCTCACCGACACCATCCGGCCGGACACCGTGTTCGCCCCCTTTCACTGGGGCGGCCTGGCCAGCGCCAACGCGCTGACCGACCCGACGCTCGACCGGCACTCCAAGATGCCCGCGTTCAAGGTCTGCGCCGTCGCCCTCCGCCGGGTGGGCGGCCCCGACGACCGCTCCCCCGCCACACCGCCGCCGGTGCACTTGCCTGCACCGTCCAGAAGGGACAGTTGACGTGGAGTCCACATCGAGGTTTCTGCAAGGCGTCTATCCCTTCGAGGGCAAGGGGCTCGAGTCGCCCTTCCCCATCGCGGACGCGCTCTCGTACACGGTCCCGGACGGCGTGGTCACCCAGCCGGTCTACTTCCGCGGCGGCAACTCGACCGGCGAGCTGATCTACGTGGTGCTGATGCGCGACGGAACGCCGATGCGGTACTTCCCGATCGGCGCGAAGGGCGACGTGCACGTGCCGCTGCGGGTGGTCGAAGACCTCGACAGCGGCACGGTGATCGAGCTGCACCTCGCCGCGCCGGAAGGTGTCGGCGGCGCCGTCGTGGTCGACCTCGGGCTCGTGGAGGTTTGAGTGGAACGTCTGGTGGTCATCGGCAACGGTATGGCCGGCGCCCGCACCGTGGAGGAGATCCTGGATCGGGGCGGCCGGGAGCGCTTCGCCATCACGATGTTCGGCGAAGAGCCGTACGGCAACTACAACCGCATCCTGCTGTCCAATGTGCTCTCGGGCGTCGAGGACGAGGCCGACATCTTCCTCAACAGCCTGCCCTGGTACGAGGAGAACGGCATCACACTGCGGGCCGGCGTGCGAGTGGAGCGGATCGACCGGTTCGCACGCGTGGTACGCGCGGCCGACGGCACCGTGACGCCGTACGACAAGCTCATCATCGCGACAGGCAGTCGTCCCTATGTCCCGCCGATCGACGGGATGCATCATCCACGGCGCGGCTACCACCAGGGCGTGTTCACGTTCCGCACCATCGACGACACCCGGGCGATGATCCGCTACGCGCGCGACCACGAGCGGGCCGTCGTCATCGGCGGCGGCCTGCTGGGCCTGGAGGCGGCCCGCGGCCTTCAGCAGCACGGCGTCCAGGTCACACTCCTGCACTCGGCGGCCACGCTGATGAACGCCCAGCTCGATGCTCAGGCCGGCGCGATCCTCCGGCGCAACGTGGAGAGCCTGGGTATCACTGTCGAGGTCTCGGCGCGCACCGTCGCCGTCGTGGGCCGGGACCGGGTCGAGGGGGTACGCCTGGCCGACGGCCGCACCATCCCCAGCGACATGGTCGTCGTCGCCGCCGGCATCCGCGCCAACGTGGAGGTGGCCGCGCTGAGCGGCCTGCCGGTGGAACGCGCGATCCTTGTCGACGACCACATGCGCGTGCTCGACGAGACGGACATCTACGCGGTGGGCGAGTGTGTGCAGCACCGCGGCCAGACGTACGGTCTCGTGGCACCGCTATGGGAGCAGGCCAGGGTACTCGCCGACCAGATCACCGGCCGCGACCGCACCGCCGCCTACCACGGCTCCCGCACCGCCACCAAGCTCAAGGTCGCCGGTGTCGACGTGGCCGCCATGGGCATCACCACACCCGAGCGCGACGACGACGAGTTCGTGGTGTACTCCGAGCCGCGGCGCGGCGTCTACAAGAGCGTCATCGTCCGCGACGACCGGCTCATCGGTGCGACGCTGCTCGGCGACGTCAGCAAGGTGGGCTTCCTCATGCAGGCGTTCGATCGGGGCCTGCCGTTGCCGGAGGAGCGGGTGCGCCTGCTGTTCGACCTCGGCGGGCCGCCGGCCGAGGAGTCCGCCGCCGAGCTCGACGACGGCGCCCAGGTGTGCAACTGCAACGGCGTCAGCAAGGGCGACCTCGTGACCACCGTCCACAGTGGTGTCAAGACGGTCGGCGGCGTGATGGACGCGACCCGCGCCGGCAAGGGCTGCGGCTCCTGCAAGTCGCTCGTCGCGCAGATCGTGGAGTGGGCCGCCGGCGGCACGGTCGAGGAGGACCCCACCGCCACCTGGTACGTCCCAGGCGTACCCATGGACAAGCCGGCCTTGATGGCGGCGATCCGCGCGCAGGGCCTCAAAAGCGTCTCGGCGGTCTTCGACGCGTTGGCCGGCGGCCGTGAAGACGCGAAGAGCAAGATGGGGCTGGTCTCGCTGCTGCGCATGATGTGGGGCGAGGAGTACCAGGACGAGCGCGGCGCCCGGTTCATCAACGACCGCGTGCACGCCAACATCCAGCGTGACGGCACGTTCTCGGTCGTACCGCAGATGAAGGGCGGGGTCACCACTCCCGACCAGCTGCGCCGGATCGCCGACGTGGCCGACAAGTACCAGGTGCCGATGGTGAAGGTCACCGGCGGGCAGCGCATCGATCTCCTCGGCATACGCAAGGAGGACCTGCCGCGGGTCTGGGCCGACCTCGACATGCCGTCCGGGTACGCCTACGCCAAGAGCATGCGTACGGTGAAGACCTGCGTGGGCAGCGAGTTCTGCCGCTTCGGCGTCGGCGACTCCACCACGCTCGGCATCGCCATCGAGTCCCGCTTCCAAGGGCTGGAGAGCCCGGCCAAGATGAAGCTCGCCGTGACGGGCTGCCCGCGCAACTGCGCCGAGGCGTACGTCAAGGACCTCGGCGTCGTCGCCATCGACGGCGGGCGGTGGGAAATCTACGTCGGCGGCGCGGCCGGCGCGCACGTGCGCAAGGGCGACCTGCTGGCCACAGTGGACAGCCCGGACGAGGTGATCACGCTCACCGGCCGGTTCCTGCAGTACTACCGCGAAAACGCCAACTGGCTGGAACGCACGTACGCGTTCGTCCCCCGGATCGGGATCGAGACGATCCGGTCGCTCATCGTCGATGACAGCGACGGCCTCGCCGCCGGTCTCGACGAACGGATGGCGGCAGCGGTGGCCGCCTACACGGACCCGTGGAAGGAGGGCGCGGCACCGGCGACGGCGGGCCAGTTCCGCACCGCCCTCCCGCTGCTGCCACTGCCCGTGGTGCCGGTCCGGGAGCGGGACCCCGCATGACCGCCCACCTCGTCGAGTTTCGGGTCGGGCCGGCGGCGGACCTGCCGGTCGGCGAGGGCCGCGCCTACGCGGCCGGTGCCACGATGGTGGCCGTCTTCCGGCTGCGGGACGGTTCGCTGCGCGCCGTCTCGGCCGTCTGCCCGCACGCCGGCGGTCCGATCGCGGATGGCATCGCCGACTCCGCGGTGGTCATCTGCCCTATGCATCAGCACGTCTTCGACCTGGCGACCGGCTGCTCGAAGACCGGGCAGCCGCCGCTGGCGGTCTACCCCGTGCGCGTCGACGACGAGGGCGAACTGGTCGTCGGCCTGCCCGACTAGCTCTTGACGAGGAGGCCGCGGGCCGGATCAGCGCCGGTCGATGGTGGTCAGGTCGACGGCGCCGGCCATCGCGCGGGCGCCGTCGTCGTTGAGGTGCATGCCGTCGCCGGTGTCCAGGGCGGGGTGGATGTAGTCGGGGGCTTGCGGGTTTTCGACGGCCCGGGCCACGTCGAAGACGGCGTCGAACGTGTCGGTGGTGCGGATCCAGTCGTTGACCTCGCGGCGGACGGCCAGCCCCGCCGGGGTACTGACCCCGGGATAGATGGCGCCGGCGAACGGGCCGATGGTGGCGGCGAGGATCGTCAGCCCGGCCTTGTGGGCGCGGTCGGCGAGGGTCGTGAAGCCCGCGATGAGCGCGTCCGCGGTGGCCGGAGGTTCGCCGGCCATGCCGGGCAGGCCGAGGTCGTTGATTCCGAAGTGGACGAGCACGTGGGTCACGCCGGGCACCGAGAGCACGTCGCGCTCGAACCGGGCCAGTGCGTGCTCACCGACCTCGTCGCGCAGGAGTCGGTTTCCGGCGATGCCCTGGTTGACCACCCATCCCCGGGTGAGCCGGCGGTTGAGGTAGTCCACGGAGCGGTTGTTGGCGCCGGTCGTCGAGCCGACCCCCTCGAACCAGGAGTCGCCGAAAGCCACGGCAACCGGGCTCTCGGCCGGGGTGAACACGTCGACGCCCGAAACGTAGAACCTGGCTTCGACCTCTTCGGCCTCGGGCAGTCCGGCGGACGTGACGTGGTTTCCGCCGGCCACGTACGCGACCTGCATGGGCATGTGGGAGTAGGTGGCCAGGCCGGTGCGCTCGGGCAGGTAGAGCGTGAGGACAAGGTCGGCGCCGCCGGCGACGGCCACCTCCACCGGGTCGCTGACGGCCTCCTGCCCCGCCGGGATGGTGAGCTTCTCGGCGCCGTCGAAGAGGACGGCGGCCTGCTCGCGCCCGGTGGCGACGGCCGCGGCCCCGATGGTCAAGGGCGCGCGACCGTACCGGTTGGTCAGGTGGACGCGGACGCGTTCGCCGCCGCCGGCCATGTGGAGCACCTGGCGCACCGTCTGGTCGGCGAAGCCCCGCGGCTCGCTGAGCTGGATCTGCTCGTAGGGACTGATCACTGCGCTGCGGAAGCCGGCGGTCCAGCTCATGTCCGCTCCAATCGTCCTAAAGGGAAGTCGTGAGAATTGTCTTGCCGGGCAGCTGCCCGGCGACGGCCTCGTCGTGGACGGCGGCCAGGTCGGTCAGCGGCCGCCGCTCGGCCACGTCGATCTTCAGGTCTCCGGCGTCGACGCGGGCGACAAGCTCGGCGAGCTGTGCCGCGTCGCCGCGCACGAAGACGCGCACGGTCCGTACCCCGCGTCCCGGGTCCGCCGGCCCGGGCGTGGTGGTGCTGACGAAGACGCCGCCGTCGGCGACCAGGTCCACCAGCCGCGCGGTCTGCTCCGGGCTGGTGGTCGCCAGGTTCAGCACCGCGTCGAACCGCTGCCCGGCCACCGCCTCCAGGATCGGGGTGGCGGTGTAGTCGACGATCCGGTCCGCGCCGTACGAGCGGATCCGCTCGCGGCTGCGCGCGCTCGCGGTCGCGGTCACGGCGGCACCGGCCCGCGCGGCGAGCTGGACGGCATACCCGCCCACTCCGCCGCCCGCGCCGTTGATCAGGACGTGCTGCCCCGCCGTCACGGCGGCGTGCTCGAACACCGCCTGCCAGGCCGTCAGCCCGCCCACGGGTAGCGCCGCGGCGTCGGCCAGCTGTCCCGTGCGCGGAGCCGCGGCCAGCACGTCGACCGGCACGGCGACGTACTCGGCGGCTGCGCCGGGCACGGTGGCCGGCAGGATCGCGATCACCGTGTCCCCGGCGCGCCAGCCGCTGACGCCCTCCCCGACCTCGGTGATGACGCCCGCGACGTCGATGTTCGGCACGTGCGGGAAGGCGACCGGAAACACCTCCCGCAGCAGGCCCGCGCGCACGGCGGCGTCCAGGAGGTTGAACGAGGTGCCGGCCACCCGCACCACCACCTGTCCCGGGCCGGCCACCGGATCGTCCGCATCCTCGTAGACCAGCACGTCGCTGCTGCCGTACGAGTGGTAACGCATCGCTTTCACGAGCCCTCCCCAATGTCGATTGCTTCGAAGTCGAAGCTAATCCGCTTCGACTTCGAAGCAAAGAGAAGAGGGCAGTGACGCCCGGCACAATGCTTCAGATTCGAAGCTGTACCGTGAAACGGATGACGGACGGCGACCCCCAAGCGCTCGACCCCCAGCAGCTGGGGCCTACTTCGCGCTCATGGAAGCCGTCAGCCTGCTCCAGCACCAGGTGGAGCAGCACCTGCGCGCCGAGGCGGACATCTCCACGGTCCAGTTTCAACTGCTGGCGCGCCTCGCCGCCGACAACGGTCAACTGACCATGACGCAACTGGCCGACGGCGTCGTCTACAGCCGCAGCGGCCTGACCTACCAGGCGGGGCTGCTGGAGAAGGCCGGCCTCATCACCCGCACGTCGAGCCCCGACGACGAGCGCGCCACCCTGGTGACCATCACCGAGAAGGGTCTGGCCCTCTTCGGCCAGATCCTGCCCGGTCACGTCCAGGTCGTCCGCCGCCTGCTGCTCGACCCGCTCACCGAGGACGACCTGCACCACCTCGGCGACATCATGACCCGGGTACGCGACAACATGCGCGCCCAGCCGCCCCGCTCCGCCGCCCCCGCAAGCGCCGGTGATCAGCAGACAGCGAGCTCAGGGAAGGCCGGCCGAGGCGAAGACGGAAGCGAGCGACCTGACCGCCGCCCACAGGTCGCTGGGGCTCAGTGCGAGTACCCACCAGGCGGTGGCCGCGAGGAGCACGGCCCGGACGGCCGTGCGGAGAGCGGTGGGTCGGCGGGCCGCGCTGGTCGCGAAGTGCAGGTTGAGGGCGGCGATGGCGGTGACGATGCCGGCGACGGTGACGGCCAGCGCGAGATCCTTGGACGCCAGCGGCAGGTGGTCCACCACGAACGCGTCAAGCCGGCGCAGCCCGTCCTCGATGCCCGGCCACGCGGGGACGCGCAGCGGCGTGCCGGCCTCGGGCCTGGCCATGAAGGCGGCCAGCCCACCGGCGGCCAGCAGCACAAGGCGGGTGCGGTGCTCGGCGGCGAGCGAGCGGGCCGGTCGGACGAGCAGGCAGCCCAGCACGACGAGGACCGGCAGCGCGAGCTGGGCCTGTACCTCGGCGACGCGCGCGACGAGCGCGACGGTGAGCAGGCCGTCACCGAGCAGGGCCGCGGCCGCGCCGGCGAAGGTGGTGGCATAGGCGGCGAGCACGGCCAGCGTGATGCGCGTGGCGTCACGCCGCAGGGTCTGCCTCGCCGCGCGCCAGGCCGGCAGCGAAGGGAGTCGGACCGGCCGGCGGCGACCGGCCACGTACGCCTCGGCCTCGCGGCGCAGCGCGACGCCCAGGGCCAGCCGGGCGGCCCGCTGCGGGCCCGTGACGTCCACCATCTCGGCGAGAAGGCGGGCGTACCACGGGCATCGGAGGGCGGTGCGGGCCCGGGCCAGCCGGCGGTCGTGCCGCGCGGCGGCGGCGGGATCGGTGACCACCTCGACCAGGGCGGCGTCCGCGCGGTCCGCCGCGTCGTCCCCGATGCTGGCCGCGAGGGAGCGGTCGGCCCAGTCGTCGTTGAGCATCCCGGCCGCCAGGACGATCCGGAGGCTTTCGGCGCGGGCGCTCATCGCGCGCCGCGCCGACGCCAGGTCCCCTTCATCGGGTGCCGCCGGCACCGGCGCTGGATCGTCCTTTTCGGACAGTGCGGTCCTCAGGGCCTCGGCCACCTCGCGGGAAGACGCGGCCGCGACCGCCCGCGCGAGGGCGTCGGTGCTCTCGCCGCTGTGGCGCAGCCAGCCTCGCAGCAGCGCCCGGCGTACCGGCTGCTCCGGGTCGGAGTGGCGGGCTATCCACGCGAGCGAAGGATGGCGCCAGCCGAGCGGCGGGCCGCCGCTGAGGTACACGGTGAGCTCGTCGAGGTCGAGCGCGACACCCCCGAGCCGCGCGGCGAGGCGTTGCCAGCGGGACAGGCGCCGGTCGCCGGCGTGGGTGCGGAGCAGGTCGTTGGCGAGGTCGTAGTGGCCCCGGTGACGGGCAAGCTCGAGCGTGGCTTCGATTTTGTGGATGATCGGGACGGCCGGGTCGGTGTGCCACGCCATCTGCAACCATTCGGCGGTCTGCCGCTCCGCGCGGTACGACGCGAGGGCGACGGCCGCCTCCAGCCGCTCCTCGGCGGCGACGGCGCGGTCGACCGCCCGGACCGCGTGCTCCCACGCCGGCGGCCGGTTGCCGATCAGGGTTTCCGCCTCCGGCACGATCGCCGTGGCGGTGGCGTGGTGACCGCTCCTGGTCAGGCGCTCCTCGACGACCGCCAGGACGGCGTCGCTGAGGCCGCCCTCGGCGCGCGCGGCGACGAGGATGCGTTCGGCCGCGGCAGGATCGTGGTCGGCGAGCCGTGCGGCGCCCTCCGCGAGCCCGCTGGCGTCGTCGGCGTCGATCGTTTCCGTCTCCGCCCGCTGGCCGGTGGCCGCCAGCCGGCCGGCCCTGGTCAGGTTGGCCGCCCGAAACTGCTGCCACACGTCGGCCAGCCGTTCGACGACCGGTGCGCCGCCGCTCGCCGGCCCGGCCAGGCGCAGCGTCTCGACCGCTTCCACCCGCATGGACCGTGGCAGGCTCGGGCTCACCGCTCGGACGAGCAGCCGCTGGTCGGCGATCGCGCCGTGACCCAGCTCGGCGAGAAAGAGCGTGGCCCGGACCCGGCTTTCCGGGTCGCCTTCGGCCACGGCGTCCCGGGCGAGGCGGCCGATCGCGCGTCGCCGCGCATCCGCGTCGCCGACCAGAGCGAGGGTGTACGTCGCCCACAGCCCACCGGTGTCCCCGGGCGGCGTGTTCGTGACGATGCCGTGGAGCGCGTCGACGGCCGCCCGCCGATCGTCCCGCGCGCCGGTCATGATCAATGCCCGCGCCGCCGCCACGCGCTTGATCGGCGCGACCCGCCGGTCGCGGGCCAGCTGGACGAGCCTCGCCGGGCCCGCGGACCGGGCGTTCAGGCACCGCAGGACGTACGTCAGCGCGGGCAGCGCGCTCTCGTCCACCACGCGCAGCCGCCGCACCGCGGTGAACCCTGCGGCGACGAGCCCGTCGACCGACTGCTCGGGCAGTGGCAGGCCGTCCCGCAGGATCGTGCCGAAGTCCAGCAGCTGGGGGCGGCGCACGAACGGCGGCCGGGCGTGCGGCCGCACGCGCAGCAGGCGCCGCAGCACAGGCGCCGCGTCGTTGCCCGCGTCGGCCCACCGGGCCAGCCGGAACATGTCGAGGTTGGTGATGCCGTCCCGGCGCACCCGGCGCAGCCACTCCCGCTCGTTCCAGTCGTGGCGGACGCTGTACCCGGCGGCGAGGTACTCGGCGAAGCCCCGGTGGATGAACCGCACGTCCTCACCGGACACGGTCAGCAGGCCGGTGCCCAGCAGCATGGCGCGCAGGTGCCGGGCCAGCTCCGGTACCTCCGGCGCGCCGCCGGGCTGCCGGTCGAGCCACCGCTGGGCGAGCGCGGTGGTCGTGGTCTCCTCGCCGGAGGCCAGCCGGTGGTGGGCCACCTCCTCCAGCCACTCCTGGGTCCGGTCGAAGAGCAGGTCCACGACCCTTGTCGCGCCCGGCGCGTAGACGGCCAGCTGGTCGGTCAGCGCCTGGCGAAGGTCCTGGCGGCGCTGCCGGGTATACACGAGGTTGGCCACGAAGCGCTCGTAGAGCCCGGTGCGGCTCATCGGCAGCGGCCCGTCCGGGTGGCCCTCGAACACCACGGCGGCGATCGTCGCGAGCAACGGCACCCGTACCAACGGATCGAGCCGCCGGTGGTCGACCTCCTCGAGGAAGGTCGTCGCGTTGTTCTCGGCGCGCTCCGGCGTACGCACCGTGAACCACGCCCTGGCGAAGCGCCGCAGCCCGGGCGGGTCGAACTGGCGCAGCTCGTAGTCGCCGAACCTCGGCTCGGCGGCCGGGTCGGGCAGATGCGCGCCAAGGCCGGCCAGCTCCGCCCCGAACAGCGGCCGGCTGGTCACGAGAAACCGCCACGCCGAGCCGTACTCCGCCACCCGGTGCCCGAGCGCGTCGATGAGCCGCTGCCGCTGGTCGCGGTCGTACACCTCGTCCAGGCCGTCCACCAGCAGCAGCCACTCGATGCCGGGCGTCGCCGCGGGGTCGAGGGTCTGCGGGTCGACGCCCCGGTCGAGATAGTCGGACAGGTCCCGCTCCACGGCCCCGGCGAGCAGCTCCAGCCACGGGCGCCGGCCCAACATCGCGGTGGCCGGCACCCGCAGGGTGAGCGCCGGGCCGTACGGCGCAGCCGCCTCGCCGCCGCCGTCCAGCCACCATCCGGCGGTCTCCGCGACGATGTGCTGTACCAGTGCCGACTTGCCGGCACCCGGCCCGCCGACCACGAGCGTGTGCCGGTGCCGCCGCAGCACCTCGGACACCGAGCGGACCGGCACGTCCGAGCGCGGGCCGGCGTAGCGTGGCGCCGCGCGCTGCCGCACGTAGATCGTGGACAGTGGTGGGGCGGGGCCGTCGACGAGCCGGTACGGCAGCCGCTCGGCCGCGCGGCGCTGGGCCACGAGCAGGTCGTGCAGGGCACTGCCGGGTGCCGGCCGCAGCCGCGGATGGGTCGGATCGGCCGGCGGCCCGAGGACGGCCGCGTGGCTGCTGCGCACGAGCGCGACGTCCGTCGCCTGCACGATCCACCCGCCGCGCGGACCGCCGTAGTCGCGCGAGGCCTTGACCAGGCCGTACACGAGGCCGGTACGCGGATCGAGCGCCGGCGACCCGCTCATGCCGTCGACGATCTCGTCGTCCTTGAGCCGCAGGAACTGCCCGCTGCGGCCGACGACCGTCAGCCGCAGCGTGTCCGGCGCGACCCCGGCGTCCGGCGTGGCGGCGCTGAACCCGTACGCCAGCAGCTCCGGCGGAACGCTGACGTCGCTGGCCAACCGCGCGACAGGATGGTCCGGCGCGGCGGCGACCCGCACGAACGCGACATCCGGGTGGGCGTAGTAGTCTCCACCGCCGTGTTCGGGCGGGTGGCGCACCACCACGTCGCCGTCGAGCAGGTGCTCGCGCCACCGCACGGCGATGCGGTCGGGGCGCCGCCACACGACGTGCGCGCAGGTCACCACCAGATGAGGCTCCACAAAGAACCCGCTGCCCAGGAACTGCTCGCCGTCCCACAACGACACGGACGACGCGCGTACCACGTCGGCCATTGAGGACACCTGCAGAGCCATCGACCGGATTCCCCCCTTGTACGAGCCACATCTTCTCCGACCGCGCGGGGGCGTGCGATAGTCCAGGCAGCCATCGGACCGAAGCGAAGTAGGGGCACATGCCGGAGTTCACCAGGATTGTCCCTATCGAGCTTCCGGACGGCTCCACCATCCGCGCCGAGGTCACGACCCCTTCGGCCGGCGGCGACGCGGGCAGCCGGCGGCTCAGCCTGGAGGACGTCCGCGGCGACATCGTGCGGATCAGCCAGTTCATGTCCGAGACGCTGAAGAACGCCCTGCCGGACCCGCCGCGCCGCTACGGCGTCGAGTTTGGACTCAAGCTGGCGGTCGAGACCAGCGGCTTGACGAGCATCCTGGCCAAAGCCACCGGTGAGGCATCCGTCCTGGTCCGCCTGGAGTGGGAGCGCCCGTAGCCTCACCCGGCGGCGACCTGCCGCCCAAGGGCTGGAGCGGCATCCGCGCCACCAGGCTCCCGCGCACACCTGTCCGGTCCACTTCTCGGGCCGGTTCCCGCTGCCGTTTCCGCTCCTGACCTGCGGCTTGCCACGGTCGAGCCGATTCATGAGCACATCAGCAGCCTTGAATTTAACGCAACTTTTCCGTAACCTGCGCCGTGCGGGCTGGGCAGAGCGATGGTTCCGCCTGACCGCCCGATTCCCCACGCCCACGAAGGAAGGAAATACCGATGCGCGAAGCCGTTAGCGTTAACGCGCCAGCCAGAACATGGCGCCGAACAGCGGCACTGCTGGCAGCCGCGATGGGCCTGCTCGTCGGGGCCGCCGTGATGGTCACGTCATCGGCGCAGGCGGCCACCACGCTGGGCGCGTCCGCCGCCGAGCGGAGCGGACGCTACTTCGGCACTGCTGTCGCCGCGAGCAGGCTCAGCGACTCGGCGTACACGACGATCTTGAACCGTGAGTTCAACCAGGTCACGCCGGAAAACGAAATGAAGATCGACGCCACCGAGCCGCAGCAGGGGCAGTTCAGCTACGGAAACGCCGACCGGATCGTGCAGCACGCCCGCTCCCGCAACATGCAGGTGCGCGGGCACACGCTGGCCTGGCACTCCCAGCAGCCCGGCTGGATGCAGAACATGTCCGGCAGCACCCTGCGCAACGCGATGCTCAACCACGTCACCCAGGTCGCCACCCACTTCCGCGGCCAGATCGCCTGGTGGGACGTCGTCAACGAGGCCTTCGCCGACGGCAGCAGCGGCGCCCGGCGCGACTCCAACCTGCAGCGCACGGGCAACGACTGGATCGAGGCCGCCTTCCGCGCCGCGGATGCCGCCGACCCCAACGCCCAGCTCTGCTACAACGACTACAACATCGACAACTGGAACGACGCGAAGACCCAAGCCGTCTACCGCATGGTCCAGGACTTCCGGAGCCGCGGCGTGCCGATCGACTGCGTCGGCCTGCAGTCCCACTTCACCGGCGGCTCCAACTACCCCAGCAACTACCGCACCACGCTGTCCAGCTTCGCCGCGCTCGGCGTCGACGTGCACATCACTGAGCTGGACATCCGCAACGCGCCGTCGGACGCGTACCGCAACGTGACAAACGACTGCCTCGCGGTCGCCCGCTGCAAGGGCATCACGGTGTGGGGCATCCGCGACTCGGACTCGTGGCGTTCCGGTGAGAGCCCGCTGCTGTTCAACGGCAGTGGCCAGAAGAAGGCGGCTTACGACGCGGTGCTCGCCGCGCTGAACAACGGCACCACCCCGACCAACCCGGTCACCACCCCGCCGCCGACCGGCAACCCCACCACCCCGCCGCCCAGCGGCAACTGCACCGCGACGATCACGCCCGGCACCGTATGGGGCGACCGGTACAACACCTCCGTGACCGTCAGCGGCGCCAGCACGTGGTCCGTGGTCGTGGCCATCACCGCGCCGCAGAAGGTCTCCACCACTTGGAGCGGCAGCTTCAGCTGGGACAGCAGCGGCAACGTCATGACCGTCCGCTCCAACGGCAGCAACACCTTCGGCTTCACCACGATGATGAACGGCAACTCCAGCGCCCGCCCGCAGATCAGGTCCTGCACCGCGGGCTAGGTGCCCTGAGCCTGGCTATCCGCCGTCGGCCGTGCGTGGCGAACCCGTTCACCGCGCACGGCCTGCGCCATGAGTGCGCAACGATGGCCTCAGAGTGGGGCGGCATCGCCGTCAACCCATAGTCGCGCCATCGACGTGCGTCGCCATCTGCCAGGCGGCTTCCAGGTCGTCGATGACTGCCTGTGCGTCGGCCGACGGTGGGAGCACCAGCTTGTACCCGACCTGGCGCACCGTACCGATCATCGACTCGTACTCGGTGCCGAGCTTCGCGCGCAGCCGCCGCACGTGCACGTCGACCGTGCGGTGGCCGCCGAAGTAGTCGTAGCCCCACACCTCGCGCAGCAACTGGTCTCGGGTGAACACCCGACCCGGATGCTGCGCGAGAAACTTCAACAGCTCGAACTCTTTGTATGTCAGGTCGAGCGGCCGCCCCTTGAGCTTCGCGGCGTAGGTCTCGGGATTGATGGCGAGGTCACCGCTGCTGATGAGCCCGTGGGCGGTGGCGTCCGGCCGGCCCGTCGCCCGGTCTACGAGCAGCCGCAGCCGCGCCTCGACCTCGGCCGGGCCGGCGGTGGAAAGCACCACGTCGTCGATTCCCCAGTCCGCGGAGACGGCGGCCAGGCCGGCCTCCTGCACCACGGCGAGCAGCGGCACCCGCACGCGGGTGGCCCGGAGCACCCGGCAGGCGTCGCGCGCATCGGCCAGCGACCGCCGCGCGTCGACCAGCACGACATGCGGATAGGGGCCGGCGTCCAGCGCCGATGCGTCGTGACCGGCGTAGCGCACCGAGTGCGGCAGCAGTTCGAGTGCGGGGAGCACCCGGCTCGCCTGCTCACCGCCGGTCTCGGCGGTCAGTACCAGGATCTCCACGTGGTCCCACCTCTCGGCTGTCAGCGTCCGTCTAACAGACAGCCTCCCGGGCAAATGTTTCGGTTCTGGTAGTCCGCACGTATCTCTACGCTCCAAAGAAGCGGTCAGCCGGCCAGCCGGGCCGCCTCGCGGTCCCGCCAGGCGGCCGCCATCTTGGTGCGACCGTTGGTGCGCAGCAGCGAGCCCTCGTAGATCCGGGCGCCGACGACCACCATCGCCGCCGAGGTCAGAGCCAGGATCGCGAGGGACAGCAGCGGCTCCCACCCCGCGGCCTGCCCGTCGAACAGCCGGGAGGGCATCGCCGTCGGTGAGGACACCGGCAGGTACGACAGAATTTTGATCGCCACCGGGTTGTCCTGCAGGACGATCACCGCGAAGAACGGCAGCATCATCGCTATCTGGATGGGCATCGACGCTCCGGCGATGTCCTCCTGGCGGTTGACCAGCGCGCCGACGGCCGCCCACAGGGCCGCCAGCATCACGAAGCCGACGACGAAGAACGGGATGAACCACGCGATCGCCGGGCCGAGCAGCGACAGTACGTCGCCCGGCGCGCCGCCCAGCCAGGCGCCGACGACGCCCACCACCGTGATCAGCGCGATCTGCCCGAAAGCGAGCACCGCGCCGCCGACGACCTTGCCGGCCAGCAGCGCGCGCACCGGGATCGTCGCGACCAGGATCTCCACCACACGGGTCTGCTTCTCCTCGGTGACGCTCTGGGCGATCTGCAGCCCGAAGGTCAGTGAGGTGATGAAGAAGACGAACGCGAACGCGTACGGGACCAGGAACGCGACCGTCTCGTTGACGGTGCTCGGCTCGAGCAACTGGACGGGTGGCTGCGCGCTGAGCGCCTCCACGACGTCGGAGGGCGCGTCCTCCATGGCCAGCACGCGCGGGCCGGCGACCACGGCCGCGTCGACGTCGCCCTCGCGGACGAGCCGCTCGGCCGAGGCGTCGTCGGCGACGGTACGGACGTCGAGGCCGGCGCTGGCCAACGCGGTGGCGGCCGGGCCGGGGGTGGCGGCCACCGACGAGGGGCCGCCCTCTCCGAAGAACCCGGGCAGCACCGTCGAGGCGACCACGACGAGCAGGAAGATGGCAGTGCTCACGAGGAACGTCTTGTCACGCAGCTTGACCCGGATCTCCCGGGCGGCGACAAGGCGGACGATGTCGAACGTGGTCATCGTGCGACCTCCCGGAAGATCTCGGCCAGCGACGGCGCGACGGGGGCGAACGCGCGCACCGCTCCACGCGCGAGCGCCGCCTTCAACACGGACTGGTCCTCGACCCCGGCGGCAAGGTCGAACACCGCGTACGGCCCGTCGAGGTCGACCATGGTCACGCCGGGCTGGTCGCGCAGCCAACCGGCGTCGCCGTCGACCCGGATCTCGTACCTGGGCAGGGCGTACGCGGCGCGGATCTCGTCACGGCGGCCGGCGGCGATGATGGCGCCGTCGCCGATGATGACGAGGTCGTCGCAGAGCCGCTCGACCACGTCCAGCTGGTGGCTGGAGAACAGCACCGGCACACCGCGGGCGGTCTGCTCGCGCAGCACGGTCACGACGGTGTCCACGGCGATCGGGTCCAGGCCGGAGAACGGCTCGTCGAGTACCAGCAGTTCCGGCTCGTGCACCAGAGCGGCCGCGATCTGGGCCCGCTGCTGGTTGCCCAGCGACAGCTTCTCCAGTTGCTCGTCGGCCCGCTCGCCGATCCCGAGCCGGTCGAGCAGGCCGGCCATGTTCCGCGCGACCGCGCCGGCGGCGAGGCCGTGCAGCCGGCCGAGGTACGTCAGCTGCTCCCGGACGGTCATCTTGGGGTAGAGGCCGCGCTCCTCCGGCATGTAGCCGAAGTGCCGCCGGTCGGCCTTGGTGAGCGGGGCGCCGCCCCAGGTCACCGTGCCGGAATCGGCGGCGAGCACCCCGAGGACGATCCGCATGGTGGTGGTCTTGCCAGCGCCGTTGGCGCCGACAAATCCGGTCAGCCGTCCCGGCGCCACGTCGAACGTGACGTCTTTGAGGGCCTGCCGCTCGCCGAAGGCCCGGTTCAGCCCGTCGAGACGCAGCAACTGTGTCATGCCTCGACGCTATGCAGGCCCGCGGGCCGGCGCGTCCGACGCTGGATCGATCGTCGGGGTCCCCCGCGCGACGGACCCGGGTCAGCCGCGCGGCGTAACCACCCCGTGCTCGTACGCGAACACGACGGCCTGGGTGCGGTCTCGCAGGCTCAGCTTGGTGAGCACCCGGCTGACGTGGGTCTTGACGGTGGACTCGCCGAGCTGGAGCGCGGCGGCGATCTCGGCGTTGGACGCGCCGCCGGCCAGCAGTACCAGCACCTCGTGCTCGCGCGGGGTCAGCTCGGACAGCCGCCTACCGTCGGTCCGGGCGGCCATGCCCGGCCTGGTGAACGTCGCGATGACCCGGCGGGTGATCTCGGGCGCCAGCAGCGCGTCGCCGCGCGCGACCACGCGCACGGCGTCGATGAGGGCCTCCGGAGTGCCGTTCTTCAGCAGGAAGCCGCTGGCCCCGGCCTCCAGCGCGGCGAAGAGGTAGTCGTCGCGGTCGAACGTGGTGAGGATCAGCACCGCGGGGCCGGTGTCGGCGGCGACGATACGGCGAGTCGCTTCGAGCCCGTCGATGCCCGGCATCTCCACATCCATCAGCACCACGTCGGGACGGGCGCTGGTGGCGAGGTCGACGGCCCGTACCCCGTCGGATGCCTCACCGATCACCTCGATGTCCTCCTCGGTCTCGAGGATGACCCGGAAGCCTGTCCGCACGAGGTGGTGGTCGTCGGCCACCAGCACCCGGATCACACCGCCACCGCCTGGGACTCGGCGAGCGGAAAGCGGACCCGCACCCGGTAGCCGCCGCTGGAGCGGGAGTGGGTCTCCAGCGTGCCGTCGTGTGCGGCGACCCGCTCCCGCATACCGATCAGGCCGAGGCCGAGCCCGGCGGGTGCGCCGGGCGGGGCGCCGCGGCCGTCGTCGGTGACGTCGATCTCCAGCTCGGCCGCGTGGTACCGGACGCGCACGTCGATCGCGGACGCGTTCGCGTGCTTGAGCGTGTTCGTGACCGCCTCCTGCACGATCCGGTACGCCGCCTGTGACAGCGAGTCGGGAAGCGGTACCGGGTCGCCGTAGACGCCCAGCGTCGCGGTGAGCCCGGCGTCGCGGGCGTTGCCGACCAGGTCGTCGAGGCGGTCGACGCCGGATCCGTCCGGCCGCTCGTCGGCGCCGGTCGACCGCAGCAGGTTGAGCATGCGGCGCAGCTCGTCAACGGCGGTGCGGGCGCTCTGCTCGACCGCGGCGAGCGCGGTGCGCGCCTTGGCCGGGTCGCGGTCCATCACCCGGCGCGTGGCCGAGGCTTGCACGCCCATCACCGACACATGGTGGGCGACGACGTCGTGCAGCTCGCGCGCGATGCGCACCCGCTCCCCCATCACCGCCCGCTCGCCGGCCTCCGCCGCCAACCGGCGCAGCTCCTGCCCCTGTACCTCCACCTGGTGCCGGCGGCGGGCCGAGGTCCAGGCGGTCTCGCCGAAGAAGTAGGCGAACCCGAAGAACAGCGCGTTCAGCAGGACCCCGCTGGCGACGGCCGCGAGCAGCGGCTCAAGGGGACCGGCGGCGTCGGGGAACGCGTCGGCGGGCACATCGGGCACGGAGAGGCCGACCGCGATCCCCAGCCAGGCGAACATCGCGACGATTATCGCGATCCGTACCCACCGGGCGCGCAGCCGATCCCGGCTCCAAGCGCCGAGCGTGTAGATCGCGGCGGAGAGGGCACCCTGGGTGACCTGCTGCTCCGGGGAGCGGCGGATCTGAGCCGCGATGAAAGCGACCGAGATCACGATCGCCACCGCGGCCGGCCACCGCCGGCGCACCGCCAGCGGCAGCGTGATCACCAGCGTCCACGCGATCTGCTCCGGCCGGCTCGGCGGGTCGCCCAGGGGCAGCAGGCCGGCGCTCGTCGCCAGCATCAGGTTGAGCTGTGCCAGCGCCGCCACCGCCACCCCGACGAGCACGTCGTTGCGACGCTGCTTCGCCGTCGGCCCGGGCCGACGCCATGCCGCCGCTTCCACGCTCATGCCCGCGACGATGACACATGTACCGGCCAGCCGCGAAATCCCTGGATCCGGGTCAGTCGACGAGGTACACGGTGTCCTTGTGGGTCAGGTGGCCGGCGGTGAAGCAGAGCCGGTACGCGGGTGTCGGCGCCTCGGGGTGGGTGCGGTAGAAGCGGCACTCGTCGGTGCCCGGCGGGTCGGCCGGCGTGCTGTCCGGGCGGCCCTTGCCGTTGACCTGGTATTCCGGGAGGTGTTGCTCCACCGAGGTCTGCGGGTCTCCGATCCGCAGCTGCCGGTACAGGTCCTCGTTCAGCACCGACCGGGATTTGCTGTCCACATTGAACACGATCGCGAGCAGGAGGACCGCCGTCGCGGCCATCGGCACCCAGATGGCGTCGATGACCGTGCGGCGGACCTCGCGGCGGGCGAGGGCGAGCTCCCGCTGCGAGGTGCCCGCGTGCCGGGGTGGCGTCGTGGCCGGGCCGGTCGTCACGGGTATCCGGGCGGTGACCGCGAAGCCGCCGCCGAGCGGCTCGGTGTGCAGCGTGCCGCCGGCGAGCCTGACCCGCTCGTGCAGCCCCACCAGCCCGTGACCATTCGACCCGGCGGAGGCGGGACCGGCCGGGGCCGCCTCGTTGACGACGGCCACCACCGCGTCGGTGCCCTCCTGGCGCAGCGCCACCGTCACCTTCGCGCCCGGGGCGTGCTTGGCCGCGTTGGTCAGCGCCTCCTGCACGACCCGGTACACCGCCCGATCCGCCATCGGCGTCAGCGGCGTCGAGCCCGGCGGGGACAGCTCGTCGGTGAACGCCACCGGCAGCCCGGCGGCCGCGGCCCGGCTGACCAGCGACGGCACCGTGTCGTCGGCCGGCTCAAGCGGCGCGCTCTCGCCTTCTTCACGCAGCACGCCCACGACGTCGCGCAGCCTTCGGGTGGCCGCCGCGGCCGCGACCCGCAGCTCCCCCGCGGCCTGGCGCCCCTGCGGTCCGACGTCGGGCGCCACCTGGAGGGCGGCGGCCCGTAACGCGATCATGCTCAGCTCGTGGCCGAGCGAGTCGTGCATGTCGGTGGCGATCCGCGAACGCTCGAGCAGCCGCACCCGGTCGCCGACCAGGTGCTGCTCCCGCTCGAGCCGATCGGCCAGCTCCCAGCCGGTGCGGACGAGCTCGGCGTGCTGGCGGGTGTATCGCCCGGCCAGCCAGGGCAGCACGAACGTGAGCAGGCCGTTTGCGAGCAGCTCGAGCCAGTCCGACAGCGCGGCGGTCGGCATGACCGGCACGAGCAGCAGCGTGATCGCGCACACCGCCGCGAAGAGCAGCAGGGGCGCGCGCCGCCGTGCCGAGCGCCGGCCCAGAAGGTACGCCAGCAGAACCTGGGCGAGCAGGAAGCTGGCGCTGTCGAGCTCGATCGACGCCATCAGCCCGAGCGTCATCGGCACCGCGGCCGCCACGAGCGGCGCGCGGCGGGAGATGATCACGGTGACCCCCAGCAGCGGCACCGCCGCAACCAGCAACCACCGGGGTGCTCCGCTGTCGGGGACGAGCAGCGGGGCGGTGATCACCAGCCACAGCAGCAGGTCAGCCGCCCATCTGCTGGTCACGAGCTGGTTGAGCCGTCGCACGGCACCACGCTACGGGCCGGGGGCGGCCGGGACACCTGACGAACGTTAATAGGGGCTGCTAACGATCGGGTGCAGTGCTCACCCGGCTCCGTTCCTAGAGTTCTCCCTCGTGTGGAAAGCCGTCCTGCGCGAGGTTCGCGCCCACAAGGCCAGGCTCGCGATGACGATGCTCGCGGTCCTCCTCGGCACGGCGTTCGTCTCCGGCACCCTGGTCTTCACCGACACGATCTCGGCGGCCTACCGCGGGAGTGCTGAGCAGAGCTTCACCGGCGTCGACGTGCAGCTGCGGGCGGCCCGGAGCCAGGCCGGCCACGACACCGCCCGGCTGATCGACGAGCGGCTGCTTACGCAGGCCCGGGCCCTGCCCGGCGTCGCGTCCGCGTCCGGGCTCGTCGCCGGCTTCGCCGCGCTGGCGGGCAAGGACGGCGAGATGGTCGGCGACGGCTGGGCCACGCGCGGCACCAACTCGGACGGCCGGCACCCGTTTGCCGAGGGTCGAGCGCCCCAGGCCGCGGGCGAGATCGCCATCGACGCGCGGACCGCCGAGCGCACCGGGTATGCGGTGGGTGACACGGTCCGGCTCTCGGTCAGCGGGCCCGTGCTCGATCAGCGGGTCACCGGCATCTTCCGCACCGACGACGGCAACGTGGCGGCGGGCGGCACGCTCACCCTTTTCGACACCGCGACGGCGCAAGCGCTGTTCGCCGAGCCGGCCCGCTACAACCAGATCGAGCTGACCGCAAGGCCTGGCGTGTCCGCCGAGGAGCTGCGCCGGCAGGCTCAGACCATCGCTCCGCCCGGCATCGAGGCGGTGACCGCCGCGCAGCTCGCCACCGAGCAGGCCGACGGCAACGCGCAGAGTGTCAAGACGCTGGCCCCCGTGCTGCTCGCCTGTGCCGGCATCGCGCTGTTCGTCGGCGGATTCCTCATCGTCAACACGTTCACGATGCTTGTCGCCTCGCGCACCAGGCAGCTGGCGCTGCTGCGCGCGGTCGGCGCGAGCCGCGGTCAGGTGACCCGCTCGGTGCTGGCCGAGGCCGCGGTGGTCGGGTTTGTCGCGACGGCGGCCGGGCTCGCGACCGGCGTTCTCGTCGGTGCCGGTGTGCCCGCGCTGCTGGCCGCCACCGGCGACACGGTGCCGGAGGGTGCGATCGTCGTCAGCCCCGCCACGGTGCTGATCGTGATGGCCCTGGGGGTCGGCGTCACGCTCTGCGCCGCCTGGCTGCCGGCCCGCCGCGCCGCGACAGTCCCGCCGGTGGCCGCGATGAGCGCGGTGCACGCGCCGGCCACCGCCCGGTCCCTGGTGGTGCGCAACATCGCCGGCGGCTTCCTCGCCGCCGCCGGCGCCGCGCTCGTGGTCGCCGCGACCGCCGTCGACAGCGAAGGGCTGCTGGCCCTTGGCGGTTTCCTGCTGGCGATCGGCGTCATCGTGCTGACCCCGCTGCTGTCCCGGGTGCTGATCGCGGCGGCCCGGCCGGTGCTGCGCCGGTTCGGCGTCGTGGGCCTGCTGGCCGGGCAAAACGCCGTGCGCAACCCGCGCCGCACCGCCGCCACCGCATCCGCGCTGACCATCGGGCTCACTCTGATCACCGCGCTGACCGTGACAGCCGCCAGCGCCGACAAGGCAATCGACAAGCTGGCCGGCGAGGGCTTCGTCCGCGCCGACTACTACGTCTCGATGGCCAACGCCGGCCCGCTCGCGGCACAGACCGAGAAGACACTGTCCGATCTGGACGGTGTCGTCGCCGTGTCCCCACGGCGCGAGATCCCGGCCCGGGTCGCCGGCGGCGAGCAGATCGTGGTCGGCTTCCGTACCGCACAGCTCGACAAGCTGCTCGACATCGACTTCACGCAGGGTGGCTTCGCGCCGGGCCAGACGGTCATCGTCGACCAGGAGACCGCCGACGCCCGCGGCTGGCGGCTCGGTGACACCGTCGACGTCACCTGGCCCGACGGCGCCGGTGGCGAGCTCACGCTCAGCGGCTTCTACACCAGCGCGTTCGACGACGGTTTCAAGACCGACCTGTCCGTGATGGACCCTCACCTCGACCGCCCGACCGCGCCGGAGATCCTGGTGGCGACGCGGGGCGGCGCGAGCGAGGCGACCGAAGTCGCGCTGCGGGCCGCGCTGGGCAACAGCCCCGCGATCCGGGTGCAGGACCGGCAGGAGGTCGCCGACGGCATCACGGGATCGGTCGGACTCGTGCTGAACCTGCTTTACGGGATGCTCGCGCTCGCCGTCGTCGTCGCGGTCCTCGGCGTGGTCAACACGCTCGCCATGTCGGTGCACGAGCGGGCGAAGGAGATCGCCCTGCTCCGCGCCGTCGGCCTCGACCGCCGCCGGGTCAAGCGGATGGTGCGGCTGGAGTCGCTGGTGATCGCCCTGTTCGGCGGGGTGCTCGGCGTGGGGCTCGGCACCTTTCTCGGCTGGGGCATCGGTGAGCTGGTCGCCTCCATCGGCATCGACACCTGGACCCTGGTGCTGCCCTGGGGCCGGCTGGCCCTCTTCCTCGCCACGGCCGGGCTCGTCGGGGTGCTCGCCGCGCTCTGGCCCGCCCGGCGCGCCGCACGCACCGACATGTTGGCCGCCATCAACGCCGAGTAGGCGCTACTCCTCGACGAGTCCCGCCTGGTAGGCGAGCACCGCCGCCTGCACGCGGTTTTTGAGCCCGAGCCGGCTCAGCATGGTGCTGACGTAGACCTTGACCGTGCCTTCGACAAGAAACAGCCGCTCGCCAATCTCCGCATTGGACAGTCCGGTGCCCACCAGCGCGAGCACCTCCCGCTCTCGCGCCGTCAGGGCTGCGATCCGCTCCCGGGCGGCGGCTTGGCGGGTCATCACACCGCCGTTCAACAGGCTGATCACCCGGCGGGCGGCTTCCGGCGACAGGAACGCGGCGCCCCGTGCACCGCGCGCACGGCCGCCATCAGCTCGTACGGGTCGCCGGACTTCAACAGGAAGCCGCTCGCGCCGCTGTCCAACGCCGCCGCGATGTACTCGTCCTCGGCGAACGTCGTGAGCATCACGACCGCGACGTCCGGCGCCGCCCGGCGAAACTCGGCGGCCGCGGCCAGCCCGTCCAGCACCGGCATCCGGACGTCGAGCAGGGCGACGTCGGGACGGTGCACGCGGGCCAACTCCAGCGCCTCGTGCCCGTCACCGGCCTCGGCCACCACCTCGATGTCCGGCGTGGCGGCCAGGATCGCCTTCACACCGGCCCGGACGATCACCTCGTCGTCGGCGAGCAGTACCCGGATCACCTCCAGACCGTATCTCCCGCCGCGGGATTGTGGTGCCCGGCGCGCTCGCGGCCGGCGGAATGCCACATCGACCGCCCGCGAGGTCGCGCGTCTGTCCGATGTGGAGTCCTATATGGAGCACCAACACACCTTTTGCCGATCATGCCCCCTACCGGCCCGTTCCACGATAAAATGGCCATTGTCGCTGCGCCGCACCGGCGCCGGGAAGTGCTGTTTGCGTGAGTCGGCAACCAGTCAGAACATCGCCTTGACCATCTTGAGCGACAAAGAGGATCCTCATACCCGACCGCCGCTTCGAGAGGAGCCCCTCATGACAGGCGAGCCAGTCTCCTCGAAAGATGACATCAAGCCCGAGGGTGACGGGATCCGGGAAACCCTTGCGCGCATCTTCAAAGAGCTGACCGAGATACGCGTCGTGACCGCGGTCGGCGACGTCGAAATCGCCCTTCGCCGCTCGGAGGACGGCGCCACCATCAAGACCGACGTGCAGACGACGGGGAAAAACGCGAAGGCGCTGGTGACCATCTTCGATCTGATCGACGGAGACGTGACCAACATGATTTCGCCCGATCTGCTCGGTGACGAGTCGTTGCGCGCATTCCATTCCGCACAGGTCGAAAAGAGCATCAAGGTGATTCCTGAGCACATCCGCGCCCTCATCGAGGTCGGTCAGAAGATCTCTCAGATGTGACTTGGAGATCACGGTGGCGACCAAGGCGGCACGGCAGATCTTCGATGACCTTCTCAATATCGAGGTAAACGTCATCTCCACGGCGGGCATGACCGGCCGCAAGATGCCGGACGCGCATCAGGCTCTGCTCGACATCATCACCCACTACAACACGTTCCTGTGCCGGGTGGGGCCGGAGATCGACGGCCACTGGTTGCGCCAAGGCAGGCCGGAGGTGCTCGTCCACACCAACGTCAACGCCAACGAGCCAAACGCCTCCCGGAGGACGAATGCCGGGGCATGCTGGCGGTGGAGCTGCGCACCGATCCGGTTCCGCTGGTCGTCAGCGTGGCGACGTTCGACGAGCTGCGTGAGCGCGCGCGCGAAGCGGAGGCCGTCCACCGGCATCTGCGCAAAAGCATGCCGCAGCTGGACGACGGCAACGCGGTCATCCTGCGGCGGATCTTCCGCAACTGCGACCAGATCAAAAACATCCTCAGGAGGGACGCGGTCGCCCGCGCGGTCGAGGGCGGCGTCGAGCGCGATGCGTCGCCCGAGTTTTCGCTCCCGCTCACCGCGGACGAGTTGATTACCGTCCGCAAGGTGTGGGAGGTGGGCATCGAACAGATTCTCATGCAGACCGTGGCGCAACTCGACGGCGACATCGTGACCCGCGTCGACATGGCCCACGCGGTCGCGTCGAGGGATCAGGTGCAGCATCTGCACCAAGGCACTCTGCAGATCGCTCTGGCCCACTGGCAGTTCATGTTTCAGACGCTCGCGCAAATGACCAGCAGTGCCTTCCGGAGTTTTTTAGCACGTTGACCGCCACTGTGCGCTGGCGGTCGCTCCCTACCTCGCCCCTCTGGCGTCCGAAACGGCTCCAGGAGCTACGTGCCGCCTGCGTGCAGCTCAAGACCCACTTCCTCGATCTGGGCGGTACGACGGTCAGCACACCTGGCTTGCGGACCGTCATCCAGGCCGACGGCGACGTGCTCTGCTTCTTCGACGAGGAGCGCACCCGCGATGACGACGCTCTCTGGCGGCAGCACATCGCGGCTGTCAAGGAGTGCACCGGCGGGCTTGCCGCGGCCATCACCTCCGTCGAGGCACTGCTGCGCGGCGCTACCGTGGTCGGGGCGCTGGCCGCGTCCGTGCTGTTCTGCCTTTTCTGGCAACGGCCGTGGGCAGTGTTGATCGGCCTTGCCGCCGCCTGTGCCGGTCTCGGGGCGGCGTGGGCCGGGCGGGTTACGCGGCAGGCGCTGGCGGCGCGGAATCAGCGCCACGCCTCGGTCATCGGGCGAGTGGCGTCCTTGGTCACCCTCGCGCTCGTTGCCACCGCCGCCACCGTGCTGGGCATCGACGTGCTCGCCTTGCGGGACCTGATCATCGCCGCCGCCGCGCTCGTACCGGCGATCCTTGGCAGCTGGCTCTTCCAGTGGCTCGCCCGCCGCGGGTTGGGCATCATCGGGATGTGACCCGTGCGGTCGCCCCAAGAGCCAAAGACCCCGTCCACCAACCGGATCAGCGAGGAGTGCGCATGCCACACATCACGCTCAACACCAACGAACCCGGGATCCGCGGCCTGTTCCGGTTCAGGCCGGAGACGGCACTGCCGCTCAACGGGCTTGTCGAGGCACTGCTGTGTGGGCCAGGTACGTTGACCCGTGGCGAACGCGAGCTCATCGCGGCCTATGTGTCCGGCCTCAACGAATGCCGGTACTGTTACTCCGCCCACGCGGCGTACGCGGCCGAGCAGCTCCCCGAGGGCATGGCCCTGGTCGATCAGGTGCATGACAATCTCGACGGCGCACCGGTTTCGGCCAAGATGCGCGCGCTGCTCGACATCGGCGGCGCGGTGCAACGCGGCGGCAAGCAGGTCACCGAGGATCTGGTGGCCGCCGCCCGGTCCGCGGGTGCCACCGATGTGGAGATCCACGACACGGTGCTGATCGCGGCCGCGTTCTGCATGTTCAACCGGTACGTCGACGGGTTGGCCACCGTCCTGCCGGAAGACCCCGACTTCTACACCAACCGCGCGAAGCACATCGCCGCCCACGGCTACCTCGGTGTCCTGCAGCAGGAGACCATCCACAAGTGAGCCGTTGGCGGACCCCCGCCGGGCAAGCCCGGCGGGGGTCGGCGTCGTGCGGTGAAACGGCTACTCGACGACCGTGACGATCCGGCGGCGGCGCAGGAGCACCACGGCCGCCGCGCCGGCGGCGACGAGCAGGGCGCCGATCCCGGCGACGAGCCCGGCCCGGGCACCGGTGACCGGCAGGCCGCCGCCACCACCGCCGGTACCGATCGTGATTTCGGCCGTGTTGTTGGCGGTGTTCGGGTCCTGTACGCCGCCGTCGACCACGATCGAGCCGGCCTCGGCGGCAGTGTCCACAATCTCCACGCGGAACGGGAAGTCGGAGCTCTTACCCGCTTCGAGGCTGTCCGACGGCCAGCAGAGGTAGATGAGGCCGTCGACCTTTCCGGCGTCCTCCCACCGCGGCTCGCCGTCGACGATCGGCCAGCAGCGGTCGCTGACCGTCAACGCCTTGACCCCGGCCGGGAGCGTCACCAGGGCGGAGGACGCCCACTCCTCGCCAGGGCTGATCACGTTGTGCGGGCCGTCGTTGCGCATGCCCACCTTGAGGTCCACCGCGTCGCCCACGGCACCGTTGACGGCGCCGCCGATCGCGACGGTGTCGGCCGCGGTCTTGGGCACCTTGACCGCAAACTGGGTGAAGTTGTCGTAGTCGTTCAGGTCCGGCACCGGCCCCACCTCGGCGAGCCGGAGCTGCGCACCGGCGGACCGCTTGGTGGCTGCCCGGGCGGCCAGCTCCTCGACCTGCTCTTCCCCGAGCGGCGCAACCCGCGCGTAGACGCCCTGGGTGCTGGGTCCGGCGGCCTTGTCATCGACCGCGACGAGCAACGGCGTGTCCTCGGCGATCGTGAAGACCTCGCCGGGAGCGACGTCGCCGAGCACCCAGCAGGTGAGCTCCAGGAAGTCCGCGTTGTACTCGCAGTTCTCGTACTGCCGGGGGAACGTGAGGTCGAGGCTGGTGCTCAGCACGATCTCGACACCGGACGCGGCGACCGTGCCGGTGTTGGCCGCGCGGATCGGCACCTCGGTGCTCTGCCCCGGCCCGAGCTCGACGTCGTCCATCTTGTCGATGACGAGGTCGACCCCCGGCCACGCGAGCTGAACGTACCCCTCGGCGTACTGGTCCTCGGGCATGTTGCTCGCGGACGTGGTGACCTTGATCTGGCCCTGGTACTCCAGCACGTCCAGGTCGCCCGGCAGCGCGGCGATCGTGTACGTGTGCGTGGAGTCGCCGGCCAGCTCGGCAAGCGTGCAGGTGGCCACCTTGGCCGCGACCGCGCAGCCCTGTGCCGCGCCGGGCAGGTCGAGATCGAAGGCGTCCGAGACCGCGGATGCGTCTATCGTCACGGTCACGTCGACGGCGGCCGTGGGCACGCTGTTGATGACGTCGACCTTGATGGGCTTGGGCGTGGTCGCGTCCATCGCGATGTTGACCACGTACTCGATATTTGGCTGGGCCCAGCCGAACTCGACGGGCTCAGCGGCGCGCGCCGGCGCCGCGGCGGCCAGAGCGGCCACGCTCGCCGCAGCGCAAGCCAGGCCGAAGCGGCCGAGGGGCGTCTTGTTACGCATGGTGCCTTTCCCCAACGGAAGTCTCGTGAGAGAGCTGAAATCGTAAAGAGGGCTTACAAGATCAGCGCACGGTAGCGATCGACACCGGTTGGTCGCAACCCCGCGAGTCGAATAAGCGACAACAGCCTGTCGACCATGTGGCCCGGTCGCGTATCGGTTAGCTCCGTCGCGCCGTGCTTGGAGGTCGTGTTGGTGGACGTTGGTGTGGTCGTCAGCCCTTCCGCGGACGGCGTTCGCGAGCTCGCGCGATGGTTGGGCGAGGAGGACGAGCTTCGGGGGCGGGTGCGTCTACGCGAGGGCGAGGCCGTTTCCGGCACGCTCGGAGCGATCACCGACGGCTTGGTGGCGGTGTTGGGGCCGGCCGGGGTCGGTGCGTTCGCGGCCGGAGTCGTGCAGTGGTTGCGCACCCGGCGCACCGACGTCGAGGTCGAGGTCAGCAGGGCGGATGGCGCCACCATGAAAGTGTCGGCGAAGTACGTCCAGGGGCTGACCGCGGCGGCCGTCCGCGACCTTGTCGATGACCTGGCCACGTTCGCCAGATCTGGCGATGAGTAACCGGAGCCGCCGCGCGCTTGCCACGGACGGGCTCGCGCTCCTCATCGGCGCCGGCACCTACACCGGCGCCCTGACCGATGTTCCCGCCGTCGCGTCGACGCTCGCCGACCTGGAGCGGCTGCTGATCAGCCGGTGCGGCATGCGCCCCTCGGCGGTGCGGCGCCACCTGGACCTGGCGAGCCCGCTGGAGATGGGCGATGTGATCGCCGCGGGCGCCGAGGATGCCGCGGGCGGTCCCTTGCTTGTGTACTACGTCGGGCACGGCCTGGTGAGCTCGGGTAACGGCCTCTACCTGGCCACGGCCGCCACCGACCGGCGGCCGAGTCGTGTGGAGCACACCGCGCTGAGCTACCAGACGGTCCGGCGGTACCTGTGGGACTGCGCGGCCCGGCCGCTGATTGTCGTGCTCGACTGTTGCTTCGCCGGGAAGGCGACGGCGGGTCTTGGCGGCACCGGCGACGAGATGGCGGACCTCGCCGGCATCGACGGCGCGTTCGTGCTGACATCCGCCGGCGCCGATGAGCTCGCACTCGCGCCGGAAGGCGCGCGACACACCGCGTTCACCGGTGAGTTGATCCGCTTGCTGACCGACGGCTGGCAGGACGGCCCGCAGTACCTCACGCTCCAGGACCTGTACCGGGAACTGGCCAGGACGCTGCCCGCCGCCGGCGGCCCGCGCCCGCGGATCCGCACCACGGGCAACGCTGGGCACCTCATCCTCACCGACAATCCCGCTTACCGGATCCGTGCCCCGCTGCGCGGTCCAGCGGTCGCGGCCGACCCGTTGGCGACCGGCGAATGCCCGTACCGCGGCCTGGCCGCCTTCGAGAGCGACGACGCCCAATGGTTTTACGGGCGGGAGGCGCTCACCGAGTCTCTCGTGCGCCGGGTGGCTGAACGGTTCGACCAGCCCGCGCCGCTGTTCGTGACGGGCGCCTCGGGCGCCGGCAAGTCCTCGCTGCTGCGCGCTGGCCTGCTGCCGGCGGTCGCTCGCGGTGACCTCGACATCTCCGGCTCGGTGGCTTGGCCACGGTTGCTGTTTACGCCCACCGCCGATCCGATCGGTCAGCTCGCTCAGCAGCTGGCCGGGATCGCCCAGTCCGGCCCAGATCGTGACCGCTTGCGGGCGACATTGCTTGACCGCCCGTCGGAAGCGACCGCGGTGGCCCACGCGGCGTTGCGCGAGACGCTCGGCCCCTCCGGCGACAGTGGGCGGGTCGTTCTGGTCGTCGACCAGTTCGAGGAGACGTTCACGCAGTGCACGGACCCGATGGCGCAGCAGGCGTTCATCGCGGCACTCGGCGCGCTCGCCGGTGATGGCGACGACGTTCCGGCCGCGCTCGTCGTGCTCGGTGTCCGGGCGGACTTTCTGGGCCGGTGCGCCGGCTACCCGGGATTGGCGCGGGCTCTTGAGAACAGCCCGGCGCTGGTCGGCGCGATGAACGGACGGGAGCTGACCGACGCCGTCGAACGCCCGGCCGCCGCGGTCGGGCTGGCGGTGGAGACCGGTCTTGCCGACCTCATGCTGGCGGACCTGGGGGTTCCGCGCGACGGTGGCCCGAACGACCACGCGGGCCGGCTGCCGTTACTGTCACACGCGCTCCTGGCCACCTGGCACAACCGTGAAGACGGCGTCCTGACAATCCCGGCGTACCGGGCGACCGGGGGCATCCACGGAGCACTGGCCAGTACCGCCGACAAGGTTTTGGCGGACCTCGACGAGGCCGAGCGGGCCGCGGCTCGGCAGGTGCTGTGCCGGCTGGTGCGCGTCGGCGACGGCACCGACGACACCCGGCGGCGGGTCGGCTGGACCCAGTTGCTGTCCGAACTCGCCGATCCCGCTTCCGCCGAGACCGCGCTGCGGGCATTCAGCGCCGACCAGGCGCGGTTGGTCACCATCGACGAGGAGACGGTGGAGATCACCCACGAGGCGCTGCTGTCTGCCTGGCCGACCCTGCGCGCTTGGCTCGACAGCGACCGCGAGGGCTTGATCATCCACCAGCGGCTCCTCGACGCGGCCCTTGCCTGGGATCGCGAAGGCCGTGAACCCGCGGCGCTGTACGGAGACAGCCGGCTCGAGGTGGCCCGTGGCTGGGCCGAGAGCCAGGGCCAGCCGGACCGGCTCGGAGAGCTCCCGGCCGCGTTTCTGGCCGAGAGCATCGCCGCGGAGACCGCCCGGCAGAGCGCCGCCAAACGCCGCACCCGCCGACTCGCCGTCCTCTCGCTGGTCCTCACCATCCTGCTCGTAGCCTCCGTCACCGCCGCGGTCGCCGCGGTCACCGCGTTTCGATCGGCCGACGAGCAGCGGCGGATCGCCGCCATCCGGGCGCTTACGGTCCAGGCCGACGCGGTGCAGGCGACGCAGCCAGGCACAGCGACCCAACTCGCCGTCGCCGCCTACCGCCTCGATCCGAGCAGGGACAACCGGGCCAACCTCATCAAGCACATCCAGGCCAGCCGCTACGCGGGGACGGTCGGCGAGTTCGGCAGCCACGTGCGGAGCCTGGCGGTCTCGCCCAAGCTGGACCTCGCCGTGTTGGGCGGCTTCGACAACCTCTTCGCGGAGGACCTGCCGAAGAGCACCGTCTGGGACATCAGGGACCGCCACCGGCCACGGCGGGTGGCCGAGCTGCCGCACGAGGAGGGGTGGAACACCGGGCCAACGTACGAGGCCGCGTTCAGCCCGGACGGCCGGTACCTGATCGAGGGCAACGTCATGTGGGACCTGAAGGATCCGGCGAACCCGCAGGCGCTGTCGGTGCTCACCACCCCCGGCTTGCGGGAGGCAGGCTGGCCGCGGGTGTGGGCCGTCGCCTACAGCCCCGACGGTGACAAGGTCGTCATCAGTTGGGGAAACGATCCGCGCCAGGTCGCGATCTGGGACGTGACAGACCCCGCGAACCCGCGCATCGAGACCGAGCTGCCGCAGCAGCCAGCTCCAGTGTGGTCGGTCGCCTTCAGCCCCGACGGCGAGACGCTGCTGACCGGCTCCGACAACGGCCAGGCCCTGCTGTGGGACATCCGTTACCCCGGTTACACGCCGTCCCTGCGCTCGCGGATCGGCAGCGGGTCCGAGCCGATCTGGACCGTCGGCTTCAGCCGATCCCGCGACCTCGCCGTCGTGGGCACGGGCAGCGGCCGAGCCGAGCTGTGGAACGTGAGCGATCCCATCTACCCCACCTTCTACGCCACGCTCACCGGCATGCAGGGCGCCGTGTGGACCTCGTCGTTCAACACGGAGGGCACGACGGTGACCCTGGCGGGCCGCGACGACACGGGCGCGAGCGTCTGGGACATCACCTCCGCCTACCCGCGGCGGGTGGCCACATTGGAGGGTCACAGCGGTCCCGTGTCGGAGATCCTCGTCGGCGACGACAGGACCATGCTCACCGCCGCGCTCGACGGATCCGCGCGGATCTGGAGCACCGTCGACCCGCTGCGACCAGACCCACACCGCGTCCTGTCACCCTTGTCCCGCCTGACCCTCGGCGACGACGGCGGCACCGTCCTCGTGCACGGCGACGCCGTCCCCGGCCGTCTCGTCACGATGCCCGAGCGCCCCGCCGGCTCCCCGAGCGAGAGCAGCTTCCAGACCGGCAGCGGCGAAACCGTGCAGCAGCTCACCGCTGGCGGCCGCACCGCGCTGATCAGCGCCGGCGACGACTTCCTGCTCCGCGACCTGTCCTCCGGCGCGGAGCTGGCCCGATTCCCGAACGCGCGAGCGGTCCAGCTGGCCGAAGCCGCCCCGCTTGCCGCCGTCATAGGCGGCGAGACCAGCGGAGCTGTCCTCTGGGACCTCGGCGACCCCGCCGATCCCGAGCAGCTGGCCACCCTCCCCGACGCTGATACGGTCGCCCTCAGCCGCGACGGACGGGTGGCCATGGCCTGGTCCGAGGCTCAACAGCGGACCACCGTGTGGAACCTCGACGACCGCCACCACCCCCGGCAGATCTTCACCGCGGACGGGACCGCGCGCACCCTGAGCCCCGACGGCACGGTCGCGATGATCACTGATCCCCCACCGCTTCCGACAGCGACGAGGAGAGCAAACCCACGACCGTCTCCGTCTGGCGGATCGACGGCGCCAGCACCGCCCGGCGCGAACGCCAGCTGACGGCTCCCCGCGGAGGCGAACAACTGGCGGCCGACGCCCGAAGCAAGATCATCGCCGACCGCAGGCTGACGCTCATCAACCTGACCTCGTCCACCCCGTGGGTCCCCTCGGTGCGGGCAGCGTCGCCACCTACAGTGCGGACGGCCGACTGATCTTCACCGGGGACGGCCACCGGGTCGCGATGTGGGACCTGACACACCCGAGCGAGCCGATCCGCGTCGCGACCCTCATCGGCGCCTCGGCCGAGATCGACCAGATCACCGTCAGCGCCGACAGCGGCCTGCTCGTGGCCACGTCCAGCAGGTCCGGCGCCGACAACCCCGAAATCTCGTACGCCATGTGGGACCTGCGGGCACTGACCACAATGGTCACTGACCCGCTCGGATACGCCTGCGGCATCGTCGGTCACGGACTCACCCGGGAGGAATGGGACAACCATGCTCCCGACCTGGCCTTCACCCAGACCTGCGACGCGTAGCCTTCACCGCTCGCGCGCAGCCGTGGGCACCGCGTGGTGCGGGGCTCCGGCGGGCGACCCCTCACCGACCAGGGCGTGCAAGCCCTGCGTCGACGTCGCCCGCCGGCAATCTCGTCGTGCGTCCTACACCGTGACGTCTCCCCGCACGCCGCTGGCCGCGGCGGGTTCCTTTCCGGTGTGCGGCTGGTCGACCACCCGGCGGTAGTCCGCCACGAGTCGTGAGAGGTGGAAGAGGCGCGCCGCCTCGGCCGCCGCCTGCGAGCCGAGCCGGCGGCTCAGCTCGGGATCCTCGAGCAGGCGGCGGATGGCGCCGGCCACGCCGGTGTAGTCGGTCGGGTCGACGAGCAAACCGGTCTTGCCGTCGACGACCTGCAGGGCCAGGCCGCCGACCGCCGACGCCACGATGGGACGGGACTTGTGCATGGCTTCGGTGACGGTCAGGCCGAAGCCCTCCTCAAGGCTCTTCTGCAGCACCACGTCGGCGCGCCGCTGCAGGGCGTTGATCAGCAGGGCGTTCCGGTGGGGATCGCGCATCGACAGGGTCACCAGGTGCGTGCGCCGCCGTTCGCTTTCGGGCAGATCGCGGTACGCGGCGCGGACCTCCTCCAGGATCGCGACTCCCTCCGGATCGTCGGTCACCTCGTGCGGATCCGGTCCGGCCAGGACCAGGTGGGCGTCCTGCGGTATCCCGGGCAGGCAGCGCAGCACTCCGGCCATGTCCTTGAGCGGGTCCCACCGCGACACCTGCAGGACCATCGGCGCGTCCGGGGGCACCGGCCCGACCTGGTCGATCGTGGCGGACGAGTCGCCGCCGGCCGCCGTCCCGAACAGCCCGATCGCGGTGAGCAGCGCGTCGACCTCGGCGGTGGTGAGCGGCTGGTTCTTCGGCGAGTCCGGGTCGATCGCCGGGGGCACGACGTACCTCGTCCGGGTGAAGCCGGGCGGGCCGAACTCGGGCCGCGTGGCCAGCACGACATCCACGTCGTCGAACTCGGGCGCGAGAAAACGCCATACGTGCTCCGGCGTGGTGGCTGACCCGTCGGTCGTTCCGATGTGGCAGTGCCACGCGACGCGGATCCCGCGCGCGGCCAGCATGGGGGCCAGGCCGAGCGTCTGCGGGTCGTGCAGGGCGACGGTGTCACCCTCTCGAAGCTGCGCGGCGAGCCAGTGTCCCTGCGGCTGCAGCACCGAGCGGTACAGCACTCCGGCGTCCGCGCCGTGCAGCGGGGCGGGGTTGCCCTTGCCGTGCAGCAGGTGGTGGATCGTCTTGGTCAGGGCGAAGAACTCCGGCGTGCCGGAGACGACAGCCCACCCGACCGCGAGGCCGCCGTCGCGCTGTGCCGGGATCAGCCGGTGGAGCAGCTCGGCCACCCCGCCGCCGGTCGAGGTGGTGTTGACGTGGACAAGCAGCGGACGGCCGTCCGGCACAGCCTGCCGCACCCAGCGCGGGTTCGGTACGTCGGTCACCGCATACGCCCCTTGCTCATAGCGACTTTTCCTTTCGTCGTTGAATCGGGGTCGCACCCGCGGCCTGCACGAAGGCATGCGGCATCGGTCGCAAAAGCGGAAGGCTTTCGAGCTGACCGTCGACGCGTTCGCGGCTGCTCGGGGCGGGTAGTCCGCGCATCGCTGAACCACCCATCGAGATCAATCGAGGGATCTCAATATGGCGGTAGCATACGCCGCACGGTGACTCACCGCAACGGGCAGCTGTCACGCAGTCAAGCTACGGATCCGGTCCCTGAGCGCGGTGGCGGTGTTGGCGAGGCGCTGCAGCTCCAACGTCTCCGGGTCCGGCGGCGGGGGCGCGCCGAAGACCAGCAAGCTGGCCGTCCGGTCGAGCAGGTCGGCGACGCGCACCATGTCCGCGGCGCTGATCGCCGGGTCCGGCAGCCGCTCGCCCAGCGGCACCAGCACCCGCGCGGCCTCCCGCGCGGCCATGCGTTGGCGGCGCTGCTCGTCGGCCGGGTCGGGGCAGCCGGGCACGAACGACGTCTCGTGGTGGCGCATCGACAGGATCGCCCAACTCTCGGCGACGTCGATGCGGTGGTCGCGGTCGGCGATGTTGGCGTAGACCGACCGGATCGCCTCCGCGGCCCGCTCGCTCGGGGCGGAGTCCGGTGAGCCGAAGGTGAGCAGCCCGATGAGCCCGCGTAGGATCGCGGCGGCCCGCTCCAGGTCCGCGGCCGTCAGCGCCGGGTCCGGCAGGGCCTGGACGATCGGGTCGACGATCGCGAACGCCTCGGCCGCGGCGGTGCGCTGCCGGAGCAGCTCGGCCGGCGGGTCCGGGTTGCGCGGGTTGAATGCCACCTCGTGGTGGAACAGTGCCTGGCCGGACCACGAGCTGGCGATGTCCAGGCGGTGATCGCCGGGCAGCCCCGCGTAGACATGGCGGCCGAGGGCGGCGGCGTTGGACGCCTGCGCCGTGTCCGGTGAGCCGAAGGCGAGGTAGCCGGCCAGGTTCACCAGGGTGGGCGCGAGAAAGCCCCGCCGCTGCTCGGTCGGGTCGTCGTCGGTCAGAAACCGGTACAGCAGCCACGCGTTCTGGGCCGCGCCGAGTTGCACGGGCACGTCGTGCGGGTGGGCCGCCTGCGCGGTCGCGTGCCACTGGCCGGCGATCTCGTACAGCTTGGCGTTGCTGAGGTCGGGTGTGACGGCCCGGATCCGGCCGAACTCCTCCAGGGTCCGGGCGGTGAGCTCCAGCGCGGCCGCGGCGTCGCCGTTGCGGAGGCGGTCCAACGCGCGGGCGAAGTAGGCCGCCCACAGCTCGTCGTACCAGGAGGTGCACGCGAGCGGGCCGGAGCGCGACGGGTGCTCGACATCGGTGAAGTCCAGGACCCGTGGAGTGTCCAGGCAGCCCGGGTAGATGAACTCGAAGCGGCCGGTGTGCCCGACGGACCACAGGAACTCCCCGCCGCCAGCGGCAGCTGCTGCAGGTCCGCCGGCGCGGTCGCGTTGCCGACGCGTCGAATGCGCATCGAGTACCGGTCGCCCTTGGCGAACCGCTCGCCGAACTGGCGGTCCGAGGACGGGGCGATGACGAACTCGATCCGCTTGCCGTCGGGGGCGTTGAAGACGTAGTCGACGCCGGCGCGCAGGCTCGAGGAGTCGCCCGGGATCAGGTCGCGGTTGTCCTCGATCGTGCGCCGCTCGAACTCCTCGAAGGAAGGCATGCTCGTGGCCTCTACGGCGTAGAAGAACGCCCAGTTGGTCGGCCACGCGCTGGACGGCTGGCCTTCGTCGTAGATCTCGGCGGGCGCGGTGACGAGTGCGGCGACGTACAGGCCGAGGTTGCCGTGCTCGGGCCGGTCGGCGTCCAGGTTGAACGTGTACCAGCCCTGCAACGGCGTGGCCGGGTCCTTGAGCCACGCGGGGATGTGCAGGTTGGCGCCGCACGCGAACCCGTGAAACGCCGCGGTGTTGACGCCGCTGCGCACGTCCGGCCACACGTCGAGGCGGATGAGCTGGTCGAAGGTCAGGGCGCCACCGGTGGGCAGCAGCGTGATCGGCTGTGGCATGGCCGCGTTCTTGTACTTGGCGATCCCGTCGTTGGCGTAGCCGCTGTTGAGGAAGATCCCGCCGGAGGTCAGCAGGAACGACGGCGAGCGGTAGTAGCTCTCGACACCGGCGTCGGCCTGTTCGCCGGCCGGGATCGGGGGGCGCAGCCCGAGGTGGAAGGAGTGGGTGCCGGTCCACGTCTCGTCCAGTGCGAGGACGTAGGCGGCTACCGGCGGCCGGTACGGTGCCAGCCCGGCGAGCAGGCACTCGATGAACCACCAGTGCGGGATGTGCTTGCCGGGGCTGCCATCGGCCAGCGGCGGCGGTCCGGTGTAGTGGTGGAAGAAGGCGGTCATCTCGTCGGCGTCCCTGCCGTAGAGATCGTTGAGACCGACCGGGTCCTCGGCGTAGGACTGATCCCGCAGCCTGCGGAACGGCCCGAGCCGCCGCAGCCTGCTGCTGGACACCGCGAACTTCACCGTCAGGTAGTCCAGCAGGAGCTGCGCCGCGGTCGACACCTCGTCGTCGGCGAACTCGGCCAGGTTCAGCAGCGCGTTGAACGTGTACCGCAGGTACGGCCGCGCGTTGAACTCCAGGAAGTCGTGTCGCGCCGCGACCTGCAGGTAGTTGAGCATCCACTGCCGAAAGCCGTTGGCGCCGTTGTCGAAGTCCACGGCCGGGTCCCGCCGGTGCAGGAGCTGGTTGGTGAGGTAGCGACTGCTCTCGATGAGCAGCACATGGTTTTCCGACTCGGGGATCGGGATGCACGGCGGCCCACCCAGGCCCGGCAGCACGATCGGGCCGAGGAAGATCCCGGCAGCCGCGACCGCCGCGGCGCCGAGCTCGGACCAGTTGCAGCACAGCTGCTTGGTCATCACAGCCTCGTCGTGCCGGCCGCGCACCGACAGCAGCCAGTCCAGCAGGTGCGCGCGGACCCGCGGCTGGAGCAGGTCGTCGTAGCGGTAGGCGATCGCGACGAGGTGCTTGAGCAGGGTGTCGTACTCGCCATTGATCTTCCGGCAGTACACCCACTGCAGGTCGCTGAGATCCTTGTCGCTGTCGGTGCCGACCGAGGTCGGCCGCAGGTTGAGGAGCGCCTCGTTGACCATCGTCGCGGTGGGCAGCCAGCCGCCGGGCACCGTGTAGCGGCCGTCGCCGTGGTCGCGCACCGCCTGCAGGTGGGCCACGAGCAGCGCGCCGAGGTCCTCGTTGTGGTACAGCTGCTTCGACGGCAGCACGGTGCCGCTGGCCGCGAAGGCGTCCACCACCGCCCGGATGCGTGCCGCGTCGGTGGCCACGGCCGCCGCCGGTGTGCCACCGAGCGCGGCCGGACCCAGATCCACCCCGCCCGGCCTCGGCTGGAACAGTACCGACGGCACCGGCTGGGCCGGTCCCACCTCGCCGTACGGCGAGTCGGGCAGGCCGGGAAACAGCCGCAGCTCCTGACGGCCGGCCGGCAGGCCGTCCCGCAGCTGGTAGCCGCCGCAGCTGAACTCGACCCACGCGTCGTCGGGCTCCAGGTACGCGACGACGGGCTCGCCCTGCTCCCGGTGCCAGTCGACCCGGTAGTGGGTCGGGCGCATGCCGCCCGCTTCCGGGTAGGAGGCCGGTCCCCAGGTGAAGAAGACGGCCTCCCGGTCGGTGTAGAGGACCGTGGCCAGGTCGCCGAACCGCGGGTCGACGCTGATCTGCCCATTCGTGAACGTCTGCTGCCGCGCGCCTTCCGCGGTCGTGACCGCGGGACCGGTGGGCCGGCCGAGCGGGCCGTCCCAGGCGTCGTAGAGGTGCCATCGGTCCGCGATCAGACCGTCGACGGGCGCGTCGTCGGGAAACGGGTTGCCGTCGCGGTGGCCGACGGTGAACCCGATCCGCTTCGTCCAGCCCTGTTCGCAGCGGTCGCCGTCGGGGTCGTCGCAGCCGCGGATCTCGAACTCGTAGCGGCCCGCGCTCTGGATCCGCATGGGCATGCGACCGCGCCGCTGCCGGTGCGGCACGTCGCCGTCGTACGTGAACAGCGAAGCCGACCGGCCCAGCCGGCGACCGTCGATGAACGCCTCGAACTGCCACCACTCGTAGTGGTAGTGCTCGCTGGCGAGCTGCCACTCGAAGCAGGCGTAGTCGCGCAGCCGGTAACACGTGACGACCATGTCCTGCCTGGGGCACCAGGCGATCTCGCCGCGTTCGAACACCTGGACCCGGTTGCCGGCACCGTCGTCGGCCTCCGGGCCGAGCGGGCAGCCCAGCGGCCCGAGCTCCGCACCGGTCTCCCGCCAGCGGTCGCCGATCAGGCCGACGGCGTCGTGTACGCAGGTGGTCATGGACCTCAACTCCTCATTGCGTCGGATCGGCGGGGCCGGGCTGAACGCGGAGGGTGGCCTCTGCCAGCAGCGTGCCGGAGGTGTCGCGCCATTCCAGGCTCGCGCGGTCGTCGTCCGTGCGGCGCAGCGAGAGCAGGCCGTCGGCCAGGCAGGCCTCCCCCGCCGTGCGGCTGGCGGCGGCCCGGATGCCATCGCCGGCCGGCTGTGCGAGGACGAGCCGATATGTGCAGGCGGCGGCACGCGCCGTGCCGATCGGGGTGCCCGCCGGGACGGGACACCCTGGGCCGCACGTGACGGTGACCGCGAATGTCTCCGCCTGCCAGGTGCCGTTCAGGTCGTCGTCCGGCGGGTCGCCGCGTACCACGGCAAAGACGGCGACCAGGACGGCGGCGAGCAGGCCCGCGGCGGCGAACCCGGCGGCGATCCGGGCCCGGCCCGGCGGCCGCACCGCGGTCGTCGCCGCAAGGGGCGCGACCGGCAGCGCGAACGGCGCCGAGACCTCGGTCTCGAAGCCCGTCTCGTCGGCGAGCAGGCGCCGGTACGTATCGAGCGCCTGGGCGTACGCGGTGGCGAGGCCGGCCTCCTCGGCGGCCGGATGCGGGGCGCCGAGGTGCACGAACCCGTAGCTGATCTCGAGGGGGCGGCCGTGCTCGTCCAGCACGCTCGCGCTACCGATGTCCTGTGGCCGGATCCGGTGGGTACGCGTGACGAGCGTGACCCGGCCGATGGGGGTGTCGGCGGAGCGGTTCTCCTCCAGCAGGCCGGCGAGGCCGTGCTCGGCGAGCACCGCGGGCACGAGGCGGGCCCGGAAACCCTGCCGGCGGCCCCGCGCCACCAGGAAGGCCCAGCCGCTGCTCATCGGGACAGCACCGATGCCGGCAGGTCGTGCTCGAGCCGGTGCAGCATCCGCTGGAAGTCGTCGAGGACGACGGTGCGCGCTTCGAGCAGCGTGTACGCCTGGCGGTGCGACTCGGCGCGGAACGCGGCAAGCTCGGCGGCCTTGTGCTGGCTGGGCCGGGCGATCCAGTCGAGCATCATGCCCACGAGCTCGTTGCTGTACGGGCGGCTCATGACGCTGTCGAGCGTGGCGCGCATGGCGACGCCGGCGGGCCGGAGCAGGAACGCCCCGATCTCGCTGACCAGCTCGTCGGGCGTGTGCCGCCGCCGCACCCGGTACTCGCTCTCGATGGCCCCGACGAGCTGGCTGTCGATGCTCTGCCGCACGCGGGTGAAGAGGTCCGGGATGATCGCGGCAACCGGAATGTCCACATTGTACGGCGCGAACGTGCCGTCGGGACGCTTGGTGACCACGCCGGTCGACTCGTCGAGGCGGGCGAATCCGGAGCCGACCGCGCTGACCGGGATCAGCCGGACGGTGGTGCGCGAGCGGACCAGGTCACTGATGTGCTCGACGGTCATCAGCGCCTTGACCACGGCGTCCAGCCGGGCCCGGTCGTCCGACCCGGCTGGTTCGCCGAAGTCGCGCACCAGGTCCCACTTGGAGATGACGAGGTAGACGGCGCACCGGGCCCTGGCCATCAGCTGGACCATCACCGCGATCTTCGCGATGAGGTAGGCCCGGCCCTGCGCCTGGCCGCGCAGGAACTGCAGCACGCGGCGGCCGTCAAGCACGCCGATCAGGGCGTCCGCCGCCATGACCTTGCCGACCAGGTCGTCCAGGGCGGTGTCGCCGGCGCCGAGCAGCTCGAAGATCTCGCCGGCGTAGTCCAGGTACTCGATCGTGAACGCCGTCGTCGGCTTCTCCTCGACCTGCGTGACGCAGTCGAAGCGGTAGGTGCGGGTGCCGTCGCGCCGGGTGGCGCTCGGCCAGGGCTCGGTCGGGTCGACCACTGTGGACAGCAGGTTGCCGAGCATGACCCGGGTGGAGGCGTCGGTGTCGAGGTAGTACGGGCGGCCGGGGCGCGCCCGGAACTGGTAGAAGAGGCTGGCCAGCAGGACCGTCTTGCCGGAGCCGCTGTTGCCCAGCGCCACCACCTTGAACGTCGGTGTCGGCAGCTCGGGAAAGGCGCGCACCTGCCGGCGCCGGCGCATGTGGCGGCCGGTGAGCGTGACCATGAGGCCGGCCAGGGCCAGCAGCGACAGGACGAGCAGGAAGGCCATGCGTACGATGCTCGGCAGTGGACGGCCGCGATACATCAGGGCGGGCCCTGATGTGTGCGGCCGGCGGATGTGACCAGGCTGGTGTCATCGGACAAGGAGCGCGAGCCGGCGAACCGACCACCGTGGTGGTCGTGGACGACCACGCCGGTTTCCGGACGATGGCCGCGGTGCTCCTGGCCGCCGGCGGGTTCCGCGTCCTGGGCGAGGCGGCCACCGGCGCCGACGCGCTCATCGTGATCGCCGCGCTGGCGCCGGACGTGGTGCTGCTCGACGTGGAGCTTCCGGACACGGACGGGTTCGCGGTGCTCCGGTCGGTACGGGCGGCGGGCCTGACGACCCGGGTGGTGCTCTGCTCGGTACGCGCGGCGGCGGACTACGGCACGAAGCTCGACGGCTGCGGGGCCGCCGGGTTTCTCACCAAGTCGGCGCTGACCGCGCAGGCGCTCAGGAGCCTGCTGCGGGCCGGGTAGGCGCGGCGGGTCGCAGGTAGGCGAGCACCGCGCGCACGCGCCGGTGGCTTTCCGGCTCGGGCGGGAGGTCCAGGCGCAGGAAGATGCTGCGCACGTGCGACTCCACCGTCTTGGGGGTCAGGAAGAGCCGGTCGCCGATCGCCTGGTTGGAGCGTCCCTCCGCCATCAGGGCCAGCACCTCCCGCTCGCGCGCGGTGAGCCGCTGCAGCGGGTCGTCGCTGCGCCGGCCGGCCAGCATCAGCGAGACCACTTCGGGGTCGACCGCGCAGCCGCCGGCCGCCACCCGCCGGACCGCGTCGACGAAGTCGGCCGCGCCGCCGACCCGCTCCTTCAGCAGGTATCCGACGCCGCGGGCGCTGTCGCCGAGCAGCGTGGTCAGGTACCGCGACTCCAGGTACTGCGAGAGCACCAGTACCCCGACCGCGGGATAGGTGGCCCGGATGTCGATAGCCGCCTCGAGCCCTTCGAGGCGGTTCGTGGGCGGCATCCGCACGTCGACCACGGCCACGTCGGGCCGCGCCGAGGCCACCGCGTCCCACAGCGCCGGCCGGTCCCCCACCTCCGCGACCACGTCGAACCCGTGCTGCCGCAGCAGGACGCCGATCGCCGTGCGGACGAGTGCCGCGTCGTCGGCGAGCACGACCCTGGTCGTCACGCGCGCTCCCTCATGCTCCGGCGGGCAGGATCGCGGTAACCGTAGTGCCTTGCCCCGGCAGGCTCCGCACGGACAGGTCGCCGTCGAGCGCGCGTACCCGGTCGGCAAGCCCCAGCAGGCCCGAGCCCGCGGTGACGGCCGCACCACCGATGCCGTCGTCGTCCACCGTCACGCGGATAGCGCCCCGCGCGGGCTCGACGGTGATCCGGATCCGGTCGGCGTGGGCGTGCTTCATCGCGTTGGTCACCGCCTCGGCCACGACGAAGTAGGCGGTGGCCTCGACCGCCAGCGGCAGCCGGGGGATCTCGGCCGCCGCCAGCTCGACCGGCGCGTGCATCCGCTCGACAAGGGACTGGAGGGCGGCGACCAGGCCGTCTTCGCTCAGGATCGCCGGGTGTATGCCTCGGGCCAGCGACCGCAGGTCGGACAGCGCGGTGTCCAGCCCTTCGCCACAGGCCCGCAGCAGCACGCGTGCGCCGTCGCCGGTCTCCGAGCCCAGCTGGCTCTCGACGGCGCGGATGCCGATCGCGGCCGCCACCACGTGCTGCTGCACGCCGTCGTGCAGGTCGCGCTCCATGCGGCGGCGCTCCTCGGTGACCGCGGTGACGATCCGCGCCCTTGACGCCCGGACCTCGCCGAGCTGCGCCCGCACCTCGGCGGTCAGCCGCTGGTTTTCCAGCGTCAGGCCGGCAGCCGCGGTCACCGCCCGCAGCACGTGGCCGTCTTCGCACAGCGCCGCGTCGTGCAGCAGCGCGGCGACCCGCTGGCCCGCGCGGTCCACATAGGTCACTGTCCGGCCGCTGCCCGGTGGCGGCAGCGGCAGCGGCGCGCCCGCCGCGTCGACAAGCTCGGTGGCGTCCGGCCGCCAGTATCCAACCTGGAGGGTGGGGTCGCCGAGGGCAGCGGCGAGGCGGTCGCGCAGCTCCGCCGGCGACAGCGGCCGCTGCAGGTCGACGAGCAGCTCGGCGACCGCGGTCCGGCCCAGCCGCACGCGCAGGACGCCGGCGAGAAAGACCAAAGGCAAGACACAAAAGGCCACTTTGTACACCGTGAGCGCGCCGATGCGCACCGCGTCGAACTGGCTCAACGCGTTGCCGGTCGCGGATGCCGCACCGCCGAGGAGGAACGTGAGCAGCACCGGCCCGACCAGGCGGCGCTGCGGTGGCGTGGCCCGCACCCACCGCCAGACGAGCACTCCAGCCACGGCGCCGGCCACCGACGCACCGATCGCGGCCACCACCGCTGCCACCGCGGCCAGCATCGCCGGCGAGTCGATGAACAGCAGGTTGCGCTGGTAGTCCGGGCCGATGTGGGACACGTCCTGGAAGAGCGCGCCCAGCGGGGTCAGCCCGAAGACCGCCACGTAGGCGGCGGCCACGAGCCACTGCAGCGGCCGCGAGCCCAGCCGGCCGGTCGGAAACGCGAGCACGAGGTGAGCCAGGAACCCGCTCGACGCGGTGCTGAGCATCAGGCCGAGCGTGTGGGTCAGCGCGAACGGAATGAAGCGCACGTCTTCGGCGAACCAGCCGACGCCGACGAGCACCATCAACAGCCCGACCCGGTTGTCCGGCCGGCGGTGGTGCGCCACCGCGCCCGCTCCGAGGAAGAGCAGGCCGCTGAACCCGGTGAAGACGCTCTCCCATACCGAGTGCTCGACGTCGACCGCCTTGCACGGGAGCACGACCGCTGCGAGCAGCACACCCGCAGCGACAAGCGTGTGCACCACGCCCCGCCCGGCCCTCACCCTCACAGGCTGCCCGATCTGCCCCGCGAAGTCCGCGTTGAGTCACATAGAAGACTGTGTGCGCGGGACGGCTTTCCTCAGGAACGGCGGGTCCGGGGTGCGCGGAGGTAGGTGAGGACCGCGAGGACCCGGCGGTGGCCGTCGTCGGACTCGGCCAGGCCGAGCTTGAGGAGGACGTGGCGGACGTGCCCTTCGACAGTTCGCTCGCTGACCACCAGGCGCCGCGCGATCGCCGGGTTGTTGAGCCCTTGGGCCATCAGCTCCAGCACCTCCCGCTCCCGGTCCGACAGTGCGAAGAGCGGGTCGTCGCTGGGACGCGGCCGCACGAGGGCGCCGACGACGTTCGGGTCCAGCGCCGAGCCGCCGTCCGCGACGCGCTGGGCCGCGGCGAGGAAGTCGTGCACGTCGAGGACGCGGTCCTTGAGCAGGTACCCGAAACCGGTTCGGCTCATGAGGACCATCGCGTGCGTGGTGTCGATGTGTTGGGACAGCACAAGCACGCCGATCTCCGGATGTGCCTGCTTGATGTCGCGTGCGGCGCGGGTGCCTTCGTCGGTGAACGTGGGTGGCATCCGCACGTCCACCACGACCAGGTCGGGCCGGTGGCTCTCGACGGTGGGCAGCAGGTTTTCGGCGTCGCCGACGGTGGCCACGACCTGGTGGCCGCGGTCGGCGAACAGCCGCGCCAGACCCTCGCGGAGCAGGACCTGGTCCTCGGCGATCAGCACGCGCACGGCAACTCCGCGATCAATGTGGTGCCCAGGCAGGGTTGGGGATCGCCTCGATGTCGGTCGGGAACCGTTCGCAACCGGCGTACACGTCCACCGGCAGCGGTGTCCGGCCGGCCAGCTCGCGAAGCGACGCGGGCCGCACACCGTTGGCGAGTTCGCGCAGGTCGGCGATGGCGACGGTGATCTGTTCGATGGCGGCGTCGATTGTCCGGACGACCGGGGACTCCCCGAGCTCGAACTGGGCGTGCCGTAGCGCCAGACCCACGCTGACCAACCGCTGCTGCGCACCGTCGTGCAGGTCCCGCTCGATGCGGCGGCGCTCCTGGTAGCTCGCGGCGACGATGCGGGCTCGCGAGGCCTGCACCTCGATGAGCTGGTGGCGTACCTCGGCGCGGAGCCTGGCGATCTCGATCGCCAGTCGCGCGCGTGCCACCACCTCGTGCAGCCGGGGTTCGGCGGCGGCCGCGGTGTGCACGACGACCGCGAGGGGCACGCCGGCCCGCTCGACCAGCAGCTCGACGCGGCCGTCAGGCACGTCCGTCCTGACATCGCGCCCCTGGGCGTCGATCCGCAGCGCCGCCCCGGGAAGGAGGTAGCGCAGTTCGAGGTCCGGCTGCGACATGACCTCCCGCAGCACCTGCTGGAGCGCCTCGGGGTCCGCTCGCCCCACGCGCAGGTCATCGAGAAACGCGTCGACGCGGGCCAGGGCGTCGTAGCGGGCGCGACGGAACCGCCGGTCGACGGCGTCCTGGATCCGCGCCCGCAGTGGGCGGAACGCCGCCGCGACGGCGAGCGTCGCGCCAGCGATCACCCACGGCGAGCGGCCACCGAGGGCGGCGCCCAGCACGAGCGTCGCCGCGAGGTATCCGGCGGCGAGCAGGACCGTCAACGTCGCGTAGACGAGCGTGCCGGTGACGATGACGTCGACGTCGTAGAGCCGGTACCGCAGGATCGCGATACAGATCGCCGACGGCAGCGCGGCCGCGACGACCGCGATCGCGATACGCACCAGGGCGCTGTCGTCGAAGGCCACGATGGCCAGCGGGCCCACGACGGCCAGCACGCCGACCACGTATGCGACCCACTTGAGCTGCTGACGCTCGACTCCGGTCGCACCGCGGAACCGGGCGATGAGCGATCCGATCGCCGCCAGCAGCGCGACGATGAACAGCACCTGCCCGGCGAGGTGGACCGGCTCCAGCCCCGCAACCGCGTACGGGTTTGAACCGGAGTCGAACCTGGGATCCGTGGAATGCCCGAACGCCGCTCCCACCGTCATCAACACGATCGCGACGACGCCGGTCCACACCAACGCACGCCGCCGCGGACCCAGCCCTCGGCCGCCGGGAAACAGCGTCAGGATGACGGCGAGCGTCCCGATGCCCAGCGTGTTTGCCCAGTTCGAAAACCACTCGATCGGTACCACCCACGGCCAGCTCGCGTGGTGCGCATACCCCTCGGCGAAATCCACCAAGGACCCCTCGAAACCCAGTCCTCCGAGCAGCCAGCCGATCGGATTCGAGCGTTGGTTCGAGATGATCAGGGCGCCTGCCAGGCCGAACGCCACCGTGTGCAGCGGGTAGAGGACGACCTCGTAAACCGGTTCGAGGCCCAGGGTGATCACCACTGTGGCCACTGAAACGAGGCAGGTGAGGCCGAAAAACGCCGCAGGCAGTGGCCGCACGCCGATCCTTGGCATCGTGAAATCGTCGCAGTGCTGCTTTGGCCGGTGCAACAGTGCTGGCACCTGCTCGATATCGAGTACTCGCTCGGATGACCCGCGGCCCTGACAGGCGGCAACGTGATGGCGGCTGAACCCACCGACGTCACGAGGAGGGTGTCGTGCGCGCGATCTGGACGGTTGTGGTCGCCGTCGTGCTGCTCGGGTTGTTCGGCGCCGTCGCCGACACCGACGCCGGCGACGTCGGTGACAGCTTCGCCGGCGAGCTGGACGGTCTGCGTGACTGCGGCCCCATGCGGTGGGGCGAGGCCCGCCCGGAATGTGTGCGGCACCTGCAACAGGTGCTTCGGGCTCGCGGGGCACCGATGGACGTGACCGGCAACTACCTGCGCGAGACCACCAGGTACATCAAGGAGTTTCAAGCCGGCCGCGGCCTGCACCAGGACGGCGTGCTGGACAAGCCGACGCTCGACGCCCTCGCCCACCTGCCGGATGGACCGGACCGGTGGGACCTGCGCCGCGACTGCGTCTCGCTTCGGCAACCCACCGGCGAGGCCGCCGGTTCACAGGGCAGCTGCGTGACCACCCTGCGGGCCCGCCTCGCCGTGCACGGCATCGCCGCCGGCCGCGGCGCCACCTTCGACGGCGATGCCGCCGCAGCGGTCCGGACGTTTCAGCAACGCGCCGGGCTTCCGCAGATCGGGATCGTCGGCCCGCAGACCCGGCTCGCCCTCTACCTGCAGCTGCCCAGGCCCAGCCCCGGCCAGGCCGGCTGCACCGTCCGCGGCTGCCTGATCATCATTGGCCGCGCGGACACCCGCGGCATCGCCTCCGCGTTTCCGGACAACGCGTTCGTCCGTGCGCTGCTGGCCGAGGTGATCAGCGCCGCCGTGTGCGCCCGGATCCGGGCAATGCCCGCGGTCCACGTCGCCTGCCAGGCGGTCGGCAGCTACATCATCGACACTGTCGCCGGCGCGCTGAACACCGCCGCCCGGCGTAACGCCTGCCTACGGGTGGCGGTCGGCTACCCACCCGGGCAGCGCGCCTGGTTTCCGCTGCAGGTCACGCCCGACAACGGTCCGAAGTGTGCGGCCGCGTCCGGGTCATCGGGGTGAACCGACGGGGCGTGCGCGCTCTCCCGCCGCCGCGATGGCAGCGGCGAAGGCGGGGATGGAACGCTCGACCATCGCGTCGCTCGCGGTCAGCGAGATGCGGAAGTACCCGGGCAGCTCGACGACGCTGCCCGGCAGGACGAAGACGTCGCGGGCGGCCAGGGCTTCCACGAACGCGTTGTCGTCGGCGATCGGGGCGCGCGGCAGCAGGTAGAAGGCGCCCTCGGGGGCGTGTACTTCGTATCCTTGCGCGCGCAGCGCGTCGACCAGCAGGTCGCGGCGGCGCTGCAGCTGGTCCAGGTCGATGCAGAGGTGTTCGAGCTCGGGCAGCGCGTGCTGCAGTACCGCGTCGGGCATGCCGAACCCGTTGTACTGGGCCGCCAGGACGGCGCCACGCATACGTTCCCGATCGGGCATCGATGGCGCCAGGGCCAGATAGCCCAGGCGCTGGCCGGGTGTCAGCAGCGCCTTGGCGTAGCTGTAGACCAGGAAGGAGTACGGGTAGTAGGCGGTAGGGCTCGGGAAGCGGCGGCCGTCGAACAGGATCCGGTTGTACGCCTCGTCGGAGATCAGGTAGATCGCGCGACCGTACTCTTCGGAGGCCGCGGTGAGCACCTGGGCCAGCCGGCGCAGCGTCTGCGGCGGATAGATGCGGCCGGTCGGGTTGTTGGGCGAGTTGACGATCACCGCGCGGGTGCGTGGTGTGATCACCGCGGCGATCGCGTCGACATCGAGGTCGAACGTCGCCCGGTCGACCGGCGCGCGCACCGGGACACCGCGGGCGAAGGCGATCATGGACTCGTAGAAGAACCACGGCGGGCTCTGGAAGACGACCTCGTCGCCGGGCTCCAGCACCGTGCTGAACGCGAGCACCAGCGCGCTCGAGGCGCCTTTGGTCAGGAAGATGTCCTCGGCCTCGTACGCCACGCCGAGCCGCTCCCGCAGCGAAGCCGCGGCCGCCTCACACGGGACGGTCTCGTTCAGCTTGTACGCGAACCAGCTGGCATCCTGCGGAACGCTCGCCCGCCGGATCGCATCCACATAGGCCGGCAGCGGCATCTCCTGCGGGTTGCCCACGACGAAGTCGCAGCCGTCGCCTTCGGCCCTGCGCGCGGCCCACGTCGAGGTCATCAGGAACCGCACGAAAGGCGCCGACGCGGCACTGACAGCGTTCAGATGCGAGGAGATCGGGGCATCCACCATGGCCATCGCTCCAGTCCTCAAGCTCACCATGGTGCGCGGCCCCCGCCGTCACCGGACGCAGAGGGCCACGCACCACGGGTCGGCTACTACTGCTTCCACGCACCGATGTGGGTCTTGACCTGACGAAGCACCGCCACGGGCGGGCCGTCCGGGTTGTCCCGGGTGAACAGCTCGACACCCACCCGGCCTTCGGTGCCGCCGCCCTGCCCGACCGGCGGGATGTGGGTGATCTTGTGCCTGAGCACCACCGGCTCCTTGTTGAAGACCACCATCGACAGCGCGGACAGCTCGAACTGCATGTACCCCTCCATCGTGCACATCTTCGGAGAGTCCGGCAGCCCCGGATACACGGTGCCCGGGCTGACCCGCCCGCGCGACCGCTTGCCGATCTGGTAGTTCACGCTCGCGTGCACCGGACCGAACTTCTCACTCACGCCGGTCAGGTCCATCTCCAACATCGTGATCTCCACCGAGGCGCTGACCCAGTCAGCCGCCGTCGGATCGGCCCGCTGGATCTGGTAGTGGCCCCGCAGCTCGATGGTGTCCTCACCGAAGCCCGGCACCTCGATCGTGTCCCACGTGACGAAGTTGAGCTTGTCGATGCCGCCCTTCGGCGGGGTGAACAGGCGCAGGTCCGCCAAACTCGTGGGACACGGCGCCAGTGTCTCGGTGCCCTCTGTCTCGAATGCCAATGTCATTGCGGTCTCCCCTCGCTAAGGTCCCCGATTTGTGTATTTGCTTGACGATGCCCCCGCTTGCTCACATCACCGTCGCGAGGAACCGCCCTTTCTCGTAGCACAGCCGCCCGTCGACGTACACCTCGCCGTCACGCAGATCGGTCACCATGTCCCAATGGATTTCCGACCGGTTCGTGCCGCCGGTGTGCGGATAGGACTGGCCGACCGCCAAATGCATGGTCCCGCCGATTTTCTCGTCGAACAGCGTGTTCGCGGTGAACCTGTCGACAGCCTCGTTGAGCCCGAACGCGACCTCTCCGACGTAGCGCGCACCGTCGTCGGTATCGAGCATCGTCTGGAGAAACTCCATGCCGGCACCGGCCGAGGCTTCGACGACACGGCCGTTTTCGAAGCGCAGGGTCACATCGTCCACCCGCGCGCCGCGGTAAACGGCGGGATAGCTGAACCGGATGGTGCCGCGCACCGAATCCTCGATCGGGCCGGTGAACACTTCGCCGTCGGGGAAGTTGTACTGGCCGCTGCCGTTGATCCACGTCCGGCCCGCCACCCGGTACTCCAGGTCGACACCCGGCGCCACGATGTGGACGGTGTCGTGCTTGCCGAGGAAGTCGACGATCCGCTGCTGGGCGTCGTGCAGGTCCTTCCAGGCCGCGATCGGGTCCTCCCTGTCGAGCAGGCCCGCCCGGAAGACGAAGTCCTGGTACTCGTCCAGGGGCATGCCGGCCCGTGCCGCACCTGACTCGGTCGGCACCACCGTACGGCACCAGCGAAGCTCACCTTTCGCGATCCGCGCGATGCACTGTCTCATCAGCGATGCCTGCGCGGCGCGAAGAATTGCCGCCCGCGCCGTCGCGGTGGCGCCGGTTGGCACGTCGGCGTCGGCCGATATCACCAGCCACACGTCAACGCCCTCGATTTCGCGCTGGTCCAGCGCGGTGAGCCGGCGAACCTGCTCGTCGGTGCCTTCCTCGACCGCGATCCGCTCGATACCGTCCAGACCGGCTCGCACCGTCGGATGCGCTCCCGCCCGGATCACCTCGCGATAGACCTCACGCACCAGCGGCGCCGCCGATGCCGGTGCGTGAATCAGGACCCGGTCCCCGTTTTGCGTCGTGAGCGAGTGATGGACCAACACCCTCGCGAGTCGACGCAGACGCGGGTCAGCCATGCTGTTCCGCCTTCCGATCACGACGGGCTTTACCACCCACTCGCCACATTAGCCAGAGACCACGCCCTGACCCTTCTTCCGCCTTGCGCATTTCCATCTTGCGCATTTCCGCGTCGACCGCGACCGATCCCGCCGCGCGGGAAGGTGACGACTCAGGCGCCGGCGCCGCCGTCGACGGGCACGATCGCGCCGGTCACCATCGACGACCTGTCGCTGAGCAGCCAGGCGGCCGCCTCGGCGACCTCGCGCGGCTCGGCCATCCGGCCCATCGGGATCGCGGCCGTCAGTTGCTTGACGATGCCGGGGGTCGCGGCCTCCCAGGCGTCCATCATCTCGGTGGCGGTGCCGCCGGCGGTGATGCCGTTGACCCGCACGCCGTGCGGGGCCCAGGTCACCGCGGCGGTCTCGGTGATGCTGTTGAGCGCGCGCTTCATGGCGCCGTACGCGGGCAGGGCGGTGTTCGCGCGGCGGCTGCCGATGCTGGAGGTGTTGACGATCGCCCCGCCGCCGGTGCGGCGCATGAGCGCGGCCTCGGCCGTCATGGCGGTCCAGTGGGCGCGGAAGTTCACGGCGAACTGCTCGTCGATGTCCTCGTCGCTGGTGGCATCGAGCGGGCCGGGCTGGCTCTGGCCCGTCGCGCCGTTGTTGAAGGCGCCGTCGAGCCGGCCGTGCAGCTGCTCGACCCGGTCGACGGCGGCGCGGATGCTCGCGCTGTCGGCGAGGTCCATCGTGACCGCGTCGGCGACGCCGCCTTCGGCGCGGACCTCGGCCACGACGCGGTTCAAGGCGTCGGTACCGCGGGCGGCGAGCACGACGGCGGCGCCTTCGCGGGCGAAGAGCCGTGCTGCCGCGGCGCCGATGCCGCGGCTGGCGCCGGTGATGAATACGACCTTGCCGGCCAGCAGGCCGGCGGGGGTGGCGTCGAAACGGTTTGTCATGCCGAAAAGCGTCGCCGGGCCCGGGATGCGGATGCAGGCACAGTCGGTACCAGGATCCGCCGTCGTGGAAGGCGCAGACTGGGGCGTATGGACAAGCAAGAGCTCGGGAGGTTTCTGCGCAGCCGGCGCGAGCGGCTCCGCCCGCAGGACGTCGGCCTCCCGTCGGGTCCGCGGCGGCGGACGCCGGGCCTTCGGCGTGAAGAGATCGCGGTCCTCGCGCACATCTCGACCGAGTACTACGTCCGCCTCGAACAGGGCAGGGCGCCGCGCCCGTCCGGTGAGGTGCTCGCCGGCATCGCCACCGCGCTGCGACTGACCGACGCGGAGAGCGACCACCTGCACGTGCTGGCCGGCACCGCGCCCATCCGGACCGGCCTGCACCGGCGCGACGTGCGCCCGAGCATCCTCGCGCTGCTGGAGCGCCTCCCTTTGACCGCCGCGTTCGTCACGTCGGCGGCCTTCGAGGTGCTGGCGTGGAACGACCTCGCGGCGGCGCTCATGGAAGACTTCGGCCGGCTCGCCCCGGCCGACCGCAACCTCGCCCGCCGCGCGTTCCTCGGGCCGCCGCCGTTGTTCGCGATCTCCGACACCGCCCAGTTCCGCCACCACGTCGTCATGGAGCTGCGCGCGACCCTCGCCCGGTACCCGTCGGACCCCGCCGTGACCGGCCTCGTCCAGGAGCTGCGCGACGGCAGCGCCGAGTTCGCCCGGCTCTGGGAGCGGCACGACGTGCAGCCGCTCCCGGTGCTCACAAAGACGTTCCACCATCCAGCCGTCGGACCGATCACCGTCGACTGCGACGGCCTCGCCCTCGTCGACCGCGACCAGCACCTCGTGCTCTACACCGCGCCGCCCGGATCACGTGACGCCGAGGCGCTCGCGCTGCTGAACGTGCTGGGAACCGAAAGCATCGACGCGCTATGAGGCGTAGATCGAGTACTTCGCGGTCCAGCGGGTGGACGTACCGAACGACGACGGCCACGTGCCGAACGGGCGCGGCTGGCTCCAGGCGCCCTGGTTGGCGCTGCCGGCGTCGAAGCTCATGTTGTTGTCGCCGTTGGTGTTGTACATGAGCCAGTACGCCGTGTTCGGCGCCAGCGTCGCGGTGACCGGCCGGCTGTTCCACGAGTTCGCCGTGAGCGTGCCCGACGTGCTCGACGCCACGAGCGTGCCCGGCGAGCCGTTCACGTCGGTGTAGATCGCCACCTGGTACTGGTTGGCCGGCGCGGCCTGCACGCCCCTGAGGTAGACGGAGATCTGGCTGACGGTGAGCGCGGTGGCGCCGTTGACGAACCGCGAGCCGTTCATGTAGTTCATGTCGCCGGAGTCCAGCGAGGCACCCACCTGGTCGTACCCGAACCGCGGTGCGGTGGTCGCGGCCGTGGTGAACGAGAACTGGTGGTTGGCCGCGAGCGCGTTGCCCGCCGCGTCGGTCACGCCCGTCCGGACGGTCACCGTGTACTGGGTCGAGGCGGCCAGCGCCGCGGACGGCGTGATCGTCGCGGCCTCGCTGGCCGCGTCATAGGTGACGGTCCGGTTGACCAGGGTGCCGCCCGGGCCGCGCAGCTCCAGGTTCGCGGGCGTGATGGTGCCCGCCGCCATGCCCTCGCTGAACCGCACGGTGATCGGCGCGTTCACCGCCACTCCGGTGGCGCCGCCGGCCGGGGTCGTGGAGCTCACCGTCGGCGCGCCGGTGTCCGCGCCGGCCGTCGCGTAGATGGAGAACTTCGCGTTCCACCGGCTGGACGCGCCGAACGTCGCCGGCCAGGTGCCGAACAGCGTGGATCCGCTCCACGCGCCCTGGTTGGCGCTGCCGGCGTCGAAGCTCATGTTGTTGTCGCCGTTGGTGTTGTACATGAGCCAGTACGGCGTGTTGGCGGCCAGCGTCGCGGTGACCGGCCGGGTGTTCCACGAGTTGGCCACAAGCGTGCCCGACGTGCTGGTGGCCACCCGCGCGCCGGGCGAGCCGTTCGAGTCGGCGTAGATGGCGAGCTGGTACTGGTTGTTCGGCGCCGCCTGCACGGTCTTCAGGTACACCGACATGGACGTGACCGCCGCCGGTTCGGAGCCGGTGACGAACCGCGAGCCGTTCATGTGGTTCATGTCGCCGCTGTCGAGCGACGCGCCGACCTGGGTGTAGCCGATCCGCTGGGAAGTCGGAGCCGCCGTGTAGGTCGCGGTGTAGGTCGCCGCCGCGGCGGGCGCGGTGATGACGTGGGTCTGCGCCCCGCCGTCGGACCACGACGCGAACACCGAGGAGCCCTGCGGCGACGGCGCGGACACCGAGTTGGTCGAGCCCTGGATCACGGTACGGGAGAACGGTGTGGTGCCCGACGACGAGCCGACGGTGAGCTGGAGTCCGGACGGCACGGTGGCGAACGTCAGGTTGACCGTCTTCGGGTCCAGCCGCCGCGTCACGGCGTGCGAGAGGCCGTCCTGGTCGGTGGCGCGGAGCTTGAGCTCCAAATAGGACGGATACTCGTGGTCCGGTGCCTCGAACGACCCGGACGCCACGCCGGTCCAGCTGCGCACGTTGTGCTCGTGGCAGTTGTCCGGCGTGGAGCAGTGGTGCATCACCAGGTCCCAGTCGAGGCGGGACGCGGGAATCGTGCCCTGCTGCGGGTCGGTGGCGTGTCCGGAGAAGGCGATCGTGTCGCCGACGGCCCAGGTCGTGCTCGCGGCCGGCGTGTCGATCACCGCCGTCGGCGCCTCGTTGCCCGGCGTGATGGTGATCGTGCTGGTGCCCGTCGCGTTCAACGTGTCGGTCACCGTCAGCCGCGCCGTGTACGAGCCCGCCGTGTTGTAGGTGAACGTCGCCGTCGGCGAGGTGGAGTCGGTCACCCCGTCGTTTGTGAAGTCCCACGCGTACCGCAGGCGTCCCTCGTCGGCCGGGTCGGGGTCGGTGGAGCCGGTGCCGTTGAACGTCACCGTCAGCGGCGCCGGACCCTGCGTCGACGACGCCTCGACGACCGCGCTCGGCGGCTGGTTGCCCGGGAAGTAGCGCACCCGGCGGACCGTGCCGCCGCCGAGGTCGGCGTAGTACAGCTCGCCGCCGGGGCCGACCTCCAGGTCGACCGGGCTGGCGGCGTCGGACACGAACGTCTGCAGGTTGGCCGCGTCGGGCAGGCCGCCCGGCGTGGACGGCAGCGACGCCCAGATGCACCGGCGCGAGTAGTCGGCGAAGAAGACCGCGCCGTTGTACGCGGCCGGGTAGGGGCCGCCGGCGGTCGGGTAGAACGCCACGCCGGTCGACGAGGAGCCACCGGTCGGGCAGGCCTCGCCCGCGACGAGCCTGCTGGCGTGGTTCCAGGCCACGAACGGCGGGGCGTGCGTGCCCGCCGGCGCGGTGTAGAGGGTCTCGCAGATCGGCAGGTTGGCGCTGTCGTACCCGGACTGCCGGGCATTGCCCTCCCAGCACGGCCAGCCGAAGTTGGTCACGCCGGCGGTCGGGTTGACCACCCGGTTGACCTCCTCCCAGGTGTTCCATCCGGTGTCGGAGATCCACGCCTCGTTGGTGCCCGGCCGCATGGTGATCCGGAAGGGGTTGCGCAGGCCGTTGGCGACGATCCGCCGGGTGTCCAGGTCGGCCGAGCCGATGTTCGGGTTGCCGGCCGCGGCCGCGCCGGTGGCTGGGTCGAGCCGCAGCAGCGTACCGTCCAGCTGGGTCTCGTCGCCCGCGGTGCGGATGTCCTGCGATCGCAGCGCCCCGCCCTCGTTGGCCGGGTCCGTGCACGGGTTGGTCGGCGCCCCGGCGGGCAGCTGGCCGTAGTCGACCGCGCTGAAGCTCGCGCCGTCGCCGGCGGCCACGTAGAGCATCCCGTCCGCGCCGAAGGCGATGTCACCGATGGAGTGGCTCGGAAACTGCTGGCACCAGTCGTGCAGCAGCACCTGCTCGCTGCCGGTCATCGTGTTGCCGCTGGCCTGCAGGCGGGAGAGCCGGCCGGTGACCACGCAGCGCCCGTCGTTGGCGTTGGCGCACACGTCGTTCCAGACCGGGGCGGTCTGACCGGGCGGCGCGTCGTAGGTGTACAGCACGTACACGTACGGGCTGGCCGGGAAGTTGGGCGCCAGCGCCAGTCCGAGCAGGCCCCGGTCCCACTGGTTGTGCACGTTCGCGGACAGGTCGGCGAACACCGTCGCGGTGGTGTCGGCGAGGTCGTCGAAGACCTTGATCCGGCCGCCCTTCTCGGCGACGAAGACCCGCCCGTCCGGCGCGAACTCCAGATCGGTCGGCGAGCTGAGGCCGCTGAAGACGACCTGCTCCTGGAACCCGCTCGGCAGCGCGACCGCGGACGCGGACTGCGGACCGACGAACGACGAAGCCGCGAACACCGTCGCCAACGCGACGAACCCACCCAGCGCACGCCGAATCACGGGCATTCCCCTCCCCAATCGCGGAACCCCAAGTCATGCGTTTCGAGCGGGACGGACGCCCCTCACGGCAGCAAGATCGGCGAATCGTAACGGGACGCGGAATCGCCAAGTGTCGGCTGTCCGACTCCACCGCCGGCCGATCGGCCAAACCTGTCCGTCGGTCCGGACGATGCACGTCGATCGGCGGCCTCGGCCGCCCGTACGCGGGGTGGCGCCCTCAACGCGAAGGTGTTTGCATGCCCCGGTGAGGTGCGCTGCGCTCGGCCGTTCGTGTGCTCGCTGGCGGTGGCCGGTGCTCGGCGCGTGGCTCGTCCTGATCGCCGCCGGGCTGGTCCTGGGAGGCCAGGTCTTCGACCGGCTCACCACGAGCGGCAGCCTGCGGCCGGACGCCGAGTCGCAGCTCGCGGAGCGGCGGGTCGACCAGTTGCTGCCCGAGGGCCCGCTGGTCCTCGCCGTCGTCGGCGGGCGGGACGTGTTCGACAAGGCGCTGGTCGACGACATCACGGCGGTCACAAGCGAGATCCGCGAGATGGATGGTGTCGCTGAGGTCGACGACCTGTACGGCGCAGCGGGCGGGCGGATCGGCGCCGACAACCGCAGTTCGCTGATCCGGGTCGAGCTGGAGCGGGGCCTGCCGGACGAGCGCCGGGAGCAGGTGGAGGACGCGGTCGCCGGCGCGCTGCATCGCATCGACGCGCCCGAAGTGTTGGTCGGCGGCGAAAAGCTCGCGGAGCGCGCGTTCGCCGAACAGGCCATCGCGGACGCGGCCTTCGGCGAGTCGGTCGCGATCGCCGTCCTGCTTGTCGTGCTGGTGCTGACCCTCGGCGGCTTCGTGGCCGGCGCGATCCCGCTCGCGGCCGCGCTCGCCACGGTGTCGGTGACGCTGCTCGGCCTGTTCGGGCTGACCACGCTCACCGGCGTCAGCGAGTTCACCGTCAACGTGGTCACCCTGCTCGGCATCGGGCTCGCCGTCGACTACGCGCTGCTGGTGATCGCCCGCTTCCGGGACGAGCGCGAGGCCGACCCCGACGCCCCGATCGCGGAGCTGGTCGCCCGCACCGCCGCGACCGCCGGCCGTACCGTGCTGATCTGCGGCCTCGCCGTCGCCACCGCGATGCTCGGCCTGTACGCGTTCGCCGAACCGCTGCTCGGCGCGATGGCGCTGGGCGGCGCGGTCGCGGTGCTGCTGGCCACCCTGGCCGGCCTGACCGCCGTGCCCGCGCTCATCGCCGTGACGCACCGCCGCATCCCCGGCCCCCACGACGCCACCCGGGTGATCGCGCTGCGCCGCGCGGTCGCGGCCAGGCTGCGCCGCCACGGTGGGCCCGGGCCTGGGTTCCGACCCGGCCTGCTCGCGCGGCTCGCGGCGTTCGCGCAGGGCCGGCCGGGGCCCGTCGCGCTCGCCGTCGCGGCCGGCCTTCTCGCGCTGTCGCTGCCGTTCGTCTTCGCGGTCAACCTGGAAAACTCCGACGCCCGCGCGCTGCCCGCCTCGGCCGAGGCCCGCAGGCTGCACGAGGTGGTACAGCGCGACTTCAGCGGCGGCCAGGCAGATCCGATCGTCGTGGTGGTCGACGCCGACCCGGCCGGTGCCCCGGTCCGCGACTTCATGAACGCGCTCCTCACGCTCGACGGCGTGCTGCGGATCGAGCCGCGCCCCGACATCACCGCGCCGGCCGCCGTCATCGACGTGACGCCGGAGGGCGAGACCGCCGGCCCGACCTCCCGCGACGTCGTACGCGCGGTCCGGGCGATGAACCCGCCGTTTCCGGTGCTCGTCGGCGGCGGCGCCGCGGAGCTTGTCGACTACCGCGACTCGGTGGCCGACCGGTTTCCCATCGCGCTGCTGGTCATCCTGCTGTCCACGACGGTGCTGCTGTTCGTGCTGACCGGCTCGCTGGTGCTGCCGCTCAAGGCGCTGCTGATGAACGCGCTCACCCTGCTCGCCACGCTCGGCGTGCTGGTGGTCGTGTTCCAGTGGGGCGTCGGCGACGCGTTGCTCGGCTTCGACTCGTGGGGCGCGATCGACCTCACCACACCCGTCCTGCTGTTCGTGTTCGTGTTCGGGCTCTCGATGGACTACGAGGTGTTCCTGCTCGCCCGGATCAAAGAGGAGTGGGACGGGCGCACCCGCCGCCGCACGCCACGGCGCACGCCGGCCAACGACCACGCCGTCCGCGCCGGCATCGAAAAGTCAGGGCCGGTGGTCACCGCCGCCGCGCTGTGCATCGGCGTGGTGTTCCTCGGCTTCCTGCTCGGCGACCTCGTCGCGGTCAAGGAGATCGGCTTCGCGATGGCGGTCGCGCTGCTGCTGGACGTCACGGTCGTCCGCGGCCTGCTCCTGCCGGCGCTGATGAACCTGCTCGGCGAGTGGAACTGGTGGGCGCCCGCGCCGCTGCGCCGGCTGCACGAGCGCTGGTTTGCCCCGCCAGCCCGCAGCCCGGAGCCGGTGGCCGCGCCGATCCCGGCCGCCCGGGCGCCGGTCTAGTCGAACACCTCGAACCGCTCCACGAGTACTCCCGACTCGCCGGACAGGACAGCGGCCTGCAGCTCGAGCAGCGGTATCGCGTCGTTTCCGTCGCCGTCCTGTTGGACGAACGGCCGGCCCACGTACGGGTTTTTGCTCCGGCCGGTGAGGTCGGGGTGGTAACGCCACTGTGCGTAGCGATGGCGGCAGGCGACCTCGCCGAGGTACCAGATCGCACCCTGCACGAAGTCTGCGTGGGCCGGATCGTGCAGGGCCTGCTTGGTGGGAGTCCGGTGCCGGACGACCTGCTCGAGTGCCAGCAACGACTCCGGGCTGAAGTCGAGGTCGGCGGCGCGGCCGGTGGCGGCGGACCACTCGGGAAACCCTTGCTCACGCGCCGTCAGCCAGTGTGTGAGCCACGCATCGATCGGTGCGGCGTCCTGCATGGCGGTCACCGTAGCAGCGGCGATGAGGGGCGCCCACTGTGGACTACCAGTCCATCCACCCGTCCAGCGGCGGCTTGCGCATGTACGGCGGCTCGTCGAAGTCGATAGCGGTCAGCCACTGCGCGCCCGGCATCACCCGGTAGCGCTGGCTGGTCAGCTCCTGGACGACCGTCGGCATGTGCGCCGCCCCGAAGACGACGGCCACCTCCATGTCCTCGGCGGCGAACTCGCCGTCGATCTCCCGCATCACGTCCAGCAGCAGGCCTTCCCGCTTGCGGTCGTCCTCGCCCTTGCGAAACTCGGTGTTGTCGTAGATGTCGAGCGGGATGCTGCCGAGCCAGTCGCCGTCGCCCGTCAGCGCCATGTGCAGCGCGAGGATCGGCGTCATCACGGTCGCCGTCAGCCGCTCCTCGCGCGACATCCGGCGGTCCGGGTCGGCTTCCGGCGCCAGGTACTCGTCGGGAAAGATGATTGGCACGCCGAGGGCGCCGTAGTCGATGTCCTGCGGCACCAGGTCACGACTGGCTCGCTGGCGGGCAAGGCGCATCGCGTTGGCGTACGCCATCCCGGTCGAGCTGGGCCCGTCCCAGATCTCGGCGATGACGGCCTGGCAGGAGCGCAGCCGCTGCCAGATCGCCCAGTAGTAGTCGGCGTGCCCCATGTGGATGGTCGGGATGATCACCCAGCGCAGCCCACCGGCGGGCCGCCGAAACACCGTGACCGAGGTCCGAAACCCCATGACGCTCATCTCGGTCAGCTGCATGCCCACAGCGTAGGAAGCCGCCACCATCCCCCGCGGCGGCCGCGATTCAGCGCAGCAGGCGGGCGAAGGCGCGCAGCTCGTCGGTGAAGATGGCGGGTTGCTCGAATGCGGCGAAGTGCCCGCCACGGTCCGCTTTGTTGTAGTAGATCAGCTGGGACTTGTAGACGCGTTCGGCCCAGACGCGCGGCGTGGGGATGATTTCGCCAGGGAAGGTGGTGAACCCGACCGGTACCCGGAAGTCGTTGGGCGTGGCGGCGGTGCGCGCGTCCTCCCAGTAGATGCGGGCGGAGGAGGCGCCGGTGCCGGGCAGCCAGTACAGCATGATGTCGTCGAGGATCCGGTCGACGCCGAGCAGCTGCTCGGGGTCGCCGTCGCTGTCTGTCCACTCCAGAAACTTCTCGAAGATCCAGGCGGCCTGCCCGGCCGGCGAGTCCGCGAGCGCGTACCCGATGGTCTGGGGTCGGGTCGACTGCTGGTAGATGAACCCGGCGCCGTCGTCGAAGAACCGCCGCAGCTGGTCCAGCGACGCCTGTTCCTCCGGGGTTGGCGGGTCGCCGGCCGGCGGTTGGAATATCGGGAAGAAGTTGAGGTGGACCCCGGCGAGGCCGGCAGGCCCGAGCTTGGCCAGCTCGTGCGTCACCACGCTGCCGAAGTCGCCGCCCTGTGCCAGCCACCGGCGGTAGCCGAGGCGGGCCATCAGCTGGCCCCACGCGTTGGCGATGCGGGGCACGTTCCAGCCGGTCGCGGCCGGCCGGTCGGAGAAGCCGAAGCCCGGCAGCGACGGCACCACGACGTGGAAGGCGTCCGCCGCACTGCCACCGGACGCGGTGGGATCGGTCAACGCCCCGATCACGTCGAGAAACTCCACCACCGAGCCGGGCCAGCCGTGGGTGAGGACCACCGGCATCGCGTTCGGGTGCCGCGACCGCACGTGCAGGAAGTGGATACCCAACCCGTCGATCCGGGTACGGAACTGGCCGAACCCGTTGAGCCGAGCCTCGACCCGGCGCCAGTCGTACCGGGAGCGCCAGTGCTCGACCAGCGCGCGTACCCGCTGCAGCGGCGCGCCCTGCGACCCGTCCGCGACGGTCTCCCGCTCCGGAAAGCGGGTCGCGGCCAGGCGGCGCCGCAGGTCGCGGAGGGCGTCGTCGGAGACCGCGAGCCGCAGCGGGGTTACCTCCGTCGTGGCCGGCGGCAGCGCCACGCCGGGTTCGGCGGAGGCGGGCGAGGCCCAGGCGAGCGGCACCGCGGCGGCGCCCGCGGCGGCGATGAGACTACGACGGCTGGTTCCGGTCCGCACGATTCCTCCCGAGGGTCGGCCGTTCATGCGGTACCACCGTGGCAAGCCCGCGGCGGGCAGCCAACGATTCGACGGTGGTGGAATCCGGCTCAGTCGTTGGCGGCTTGGTCGGTGCCGGCTTGGTCGTTGGCGGCTTGGTCGGTGCCGGCTCCGTCGCTGGCGGCTCAGTCGCTGGCGGCGACGAGTTCGTCGGCGAGGTGGGTGCGCCGGTACAGCACCCGCCGCCCGGAACGCCATGACGTCACAAGGCCGCTGCGCCGCAGCACCGACAGGTGGAAGCTCACCGAGGGCGGGCTCTGCCCCAGCTCGCCGGCGAGCTCGGTGGTCGACTTCGGCAGCGCCAGGCAGTCAAGGATCGCCGCGCGGCTCTGCCCCAGCAGCGCACCCAACGCCCCGTCGTCGCAGCCGGCGTTGTCGGCGTCGCGTCCCCACAGCCGGCCGACCCCGCGACAGGCGTACACGAGCGTCGCGGCCCGGCCGGGCGCCTTGTCCACCATCAGTCGCGGCCAGGCGAACACCGACGGCACCAGCCTCAGCCCGTCGCCGGCAAGGTCGTGGTCCACCGTGTGCCGCGGCTTGTCGATCCGCAGCACGTCACCGCGCACGCTGACCTCCGGATGCAGGTCGGACAGCAGCGCGTCGACACCGCCGGTGGTCAGCTGCGCCGCGCGGTAGGCGAGGTCGTCTTCCAGCACGGCGCGCAGCCTCGGCCAGTGCGGCTCGATCGCCACCGTCCAGTAGCGCCGCAACACCTCCGCCAGCCGGCGCGCACCGGCGGAGCCCTCCGCGATCAGCTCCCGGGCCGGTCCCGGCAGCGGCTCGCGCCCCCACACCGCCTCCACGTCCGCGCGGATCGCCGCCACGTCGGCCTCGGCCACCAGGCGCAGCTGCTCGTCGATGCCGCCGGGGTGGCTGGCCGCCGCGAACAGGAAGTCGGCCACGAACGCGCCGGCCGGCAACACGGCGCGCAGCAGCGGCATGTCGACGCCGCCCAGGCCGCCGCGCGTCGCCTCCCACCAGGGCCGGTGCAGCGCGGCGACCCGCGGCGACGACAGCTGGTACAGGCTTTGCACCACCTCGGCCAGCGGCGAGTACCCGAACCGCGTTCGGGCCACGTCGGCCACGCCCATCCGCAGCTGGATCACGCCGCGATCCTAAGGGGCGACCAGGCCGGTGCGGTACGCGACGACGACCGCCTGGACGCGGTCGCGCAGGCCGAGCTTGGCCAGGATCCGGGCGACGTGTGTCTTCACGGTCGCCTCGGACAGGTGCAGGCGGCCGGCGAGCTCGGCGTTGCTCAGGCCCTCGGCCAGCAGGCCGAGCACCTCCAGCTCGCGCGGGGTCAGCGCGGCCAGGTCCCGGTGGATGGTCGGCGGTTCGGGGTCCTGCTGGGCAAACCGTTGCACCAGGCGGCGGGTGATCGCCGGCGCCAGCAGCGCGTCGCCGTTGCGGACCAGCCGGACCGCGCCCACGAGCTGCTCCGGAGTGACGTCCTTGAGCAGGAAGCCGCTGGCCCCGGCACTCAGCGCCGCGTACACGTACTGGTCGAGGTCGAAGGTCGTGAGCATGATGATGCGGGGTGCCTCGCCGGCGCCGGTCAGGATCTGTCGGGTGGCCGCGAGGCCGTCCATCTGGGGCATCCGGATGTCCATCAGCACCACGTCGGGCCGGTGCCGCTGCACGGCGTCCACGGCCTCGAGCCCGGTCGTCGCCTCGGCGACCACCTCGATACCGTCGGCGGTCAAGATCATCCGGAACCCGGCCCGGACCAGCGCCTGGTCGTCGGCGACCACCACCCGCAGCGCCGCGGTCACGCTGTGCCCACCTCCACCGGAATCCGAGCCTGGACACGGTACCCACCGGTCAGCCGCGGGCCCGCCTGCAGAGTGCCACCGTAGACCGACAGCCGCTCCCGCAGCCCGATCAGCCCCCGCCCGGTGCCGGTACCGGCGGTCGCGCCCGGCCGGCCGCCGGTGTCGGTGACCTCGACCCGCACGTGGTCCGCGGCGTACTCGACGAGCACGCGCACGGACGCGCCGGCCGCGTGTTTCACGGTGTTCGTCAGCGCCTCCTGCACCAGCCGGTACACGGTCAGCTCGACGCCGGACGGCAGCGGCGCGCGCTGCCCGCGCATTTCGAAGTCGACCGCGACCCCGGAGTCGCGCATCCGCACCACCAGCGCGTCCAGCCCGTCGAGCGTCGGCTGCGGCGCCAGGTCGGCCTCGCCCCGCCGGCCGGCGTCGCCGTCCATCGTCAGCAGCCCCATCACCTGCCGCAGCTCCGTCATCGCCGCCCGGCCGCTGGCCTCGACCGCGAGCAGCGCCGCCCGCGCCTCCTCGGGGGTGGCCTCCATGACCTTCCGGGCGGCGCCGGCCTGGATCACCATCACGCTGACGTTGTGGGTCACCACGTCGTGCAGCTCCCGCGCGATCCGGGCACGCTCCAGCTCGGTCGCCCGGCGCAGCGCCTCGATCTGCTCGTGTTCCATCGCCGACATCCGCGCCCGGCCGTCGTCCGCGTGCTGTTTCCACCGCCGCAGGCCCTCGGCCGCCACCGCGATCGGCAGCAGGATCAGGAACGGCACGGCGCTGCCCGACACCGAGCTGGCATCCGACTGCAGCCCGGCGTGCATGACCGCCGCCAGCGGCAGGCTGGCCAGGGCCGGCACCTTGTACGGGCTGAAGACGGCCGCACTGTAGCCGGCGATCACACAGGCGAAGAACGACAACCGCAGCGCGGCCGGGTTGTCGCTGACGATCACGGCCATCGCCAGCAAGGACCAGAGCACACCGAGGGGTACCGGCGGCGCAGCACCAGCGGCAACGCGACCAACAGCAGCAGCACCGCCGTCCAGCCACTCCCGTCGTCTTCGACCGGCAGGAACGGCGGCCACACCGGCTCGGCACGCTCCGGCAGCAGGCGCATGCGCTCCGCCGACTGGATCTCCATGTGGGTGATCGACCGCCGGTCGCCGGATCCGGTGTCGCCCGCCTGGATCGCGAGCAGACCCAGCCCCAGCGCCAGGAGCACGTCGAACGCCTGCCCCGCCGCGACAACGGCGGCAGCGGGCCGACCGGACGCGTCAGCGACCGGATGCCAGCCCGCAGCCGCATGGCCACCGCACGCCCCGTCATCTGCTCATTCTCTCCACCGGGCCGGCCCGGCGGCATCCGCTGCGCGAGCGGCGGCCGTACATCGCACGCCTACATCGCAAGGATGACGCCACGACCGCTCATCCCGATGGGGTACCGAATATGCCTCCCGCTGGCGATGTGCGCGATTCGTCCCCGGCCATAGCGTCAGCGCCGCCGAACCACGAGCGAGTGAGGAGACGGGGAGATGACCGCACCGCTGATCGAACTGCACGAGGTGACACGCAAGTACGACGAAGGACCGCCGGCACTCCGTGAGGTGTCGTTGAGCGTCGCGCCCGGCGAGGCTGTGGCGGTCCTCGGCCCGTCCGGCAGCGGCAAGTCGACGCTGCTCAACCTGGTGGCCGGGCTGGACCGGCCGAGCACCGGCACGGTCACCGTCGACGGGATCCGGGTCGACAAGCTCGGCGAGGCGGCCTCGGCCCGGTACCGCAGCACCCGCATCGGGCTGGTGTTCCAGTTCTTCAACCTGCTCGACGACCTGACCGTCGCCGACAACGTCATGCTCCCGGCGCAGCTGGCCGGGACGAGCCGCGGCACCGCCCACCGCATGGCCACCGAGCTGCTCGGCCGGCTCGGCGTCGGCCGGCACGCCTCCGCGTACCCGGGAAGGCTCTCCGGCGGTGAACGGCAGCGGGTCGCGGTCGCCCGCGCACTGATGAACCGGCCGGCGCTGCTGCTGGCCGACGAGCCGACCGGCGCCCTGGACACCGCCTCCGGCGAGGATGTCATGCGGCTGCTGTCCGAGCTGCACGCCGACGGCCAGACCATCATCCTGGTCACCCACGACCTGGTGCTCGCCGAAAGATGCGCCACCCGGACCGTCCAGCTGCTCGACGGGCGGATCGCCGCCGACTCCGCGATGGAGCCGGTCCGATGAGTGCGCTGACGCGGGTGGTCCGGTCCGGGGTGGGCCGGCGGCGGGTCCAGACGGTCGTGATCGGCCTGGTCGTGATGATCGCGGTGACCTCGGCCGTCCTGGGCGGTTCGCTGATGGTGGCCTCGCACGGGCCCTTCGACCGGGCGTTCAAGCAGCAACGGGGTGCGCACCTCACCGCCCAGTTCAACGCGGATGCGGCCACCGAGGCGCAGCTCGCCGACTCCGCGAGCGCCGCGGGGGTCGCCGCGTCGGCGGGGCCGTTCGCGAGCGCGCAGTTTTCACTGACCAGCCAGGCGGGCAACCGGCTCCCGCCGCTGAACGTCGTCGGGCGGGCCGACCCGGGCGGCACGGTCGACCAGGTCAACCTCATCGAAGGCCGGTGGGCGACCGCCCCCGGGGAGATCGTGCTGGCCACGGGGGGTGGCCTGCGGTTGCCGCCGAAGGCCACCGGCCGGCAGTGGACGGTCACCGAGGCGCCGGGCAGCCCTTCGGTGACCGTCGTCGGGATCGCCCGGTCGGTCAGCCTGACCGCCGACGCCTGGACCACGCCGGCGCAGCTCGCCGCCTGGACCGGACCTGAGGGTCCCCGCACGTACCAGATGCTCTACCGCTTCACCACGGCCGACACGGCCGCGCAGGTACAGACCGGCCGGACCGCCGTGGAGGCGACCCTGCCCGCCGGCGCGGTCGCCAGCGCCCAGTCATGGCTGGACGTCCGCCGCGAGGCGACCGGCGACACCATCCTGCTGGTGCCGTTCCTGATCGCGTTCGGAGTGCTGGGCGTGGTCATGGCGGTGCTGATCATCGGCAACGTGGTGGCGGGCGCCGTCTCGACCGCCACCCGCCGGATCGGCATCCTCAAGGCGCTCGGTTTCACCCCGGCGAAGGTGGTCCGGGCGTACATGAGCCAGGCACTCATCCCGGCCACCGTCGGTGCGGCGCTCGGCGTCGTCGCCGGCAACCTGCTCACCGTGCCGATCCTCGCGCAGACCAACCGCATCTACGGCACGAACGACAGCGGCGTCGAGCCGTGGGTCGACGCGGTGGTGGTCGGCGGCGCGCTCGCCATGGTCGCCGTGACCGCCTTCGCCGCCTCCATCCGGGCCGGCCGGCTGCGCAGCGTCGACGCGCTCGCCGTCGGCCGTACCCCCCGACCCGGCCGCGGCCAGTGGGCGGCCCGGCTGACCGGCCGGTTGCCGATCCCCCGGCCGGTGACGCTCGGCCTCGCCCACCCCTTCGCCCGGCCGGTACGAGCGGTCAGCATCGTCGCCGCGATCGCGTTCGGCGCCGCGGCTGTCACGTTCGCCGTCGGACTCGGTACCTCGCTGAACCGGGTCCAGGAGGTCGAGGACATCGCCGACGTCGAGGTCGGCATGGCGCGCGAGTTCAGGCAAGGTGGACCGCCACCGGGTCCGGAAGGGCCGCAGCCGGGGCCGCGGGGACCGCAGCCGCTCGACGACCCGGCGGCGATCGAGAAGGCGATCGCCGCCCAGACGGGCACCGGTGGGTACATGGGCACGGCGCGCAGCGAGCTCACCGCTGTGGGGGTCACCGGGAGCCTCGACGCGGTCGGCGTCACCGGACCGGATTCGGCCCGCTACTACCGGATGGTCTCCGGCTCGTGGCTGAGCGGGCCGGGACAGATCGTCGTATCGACGCCGTTCCTGACCGCGGCCGGCAAGGAGGTGGGTGACAGCATCGTGCTGACCGTCAACAGCGTCGACCTCACCGTCAAGATCGTGGGCGAGGTGTTCAACACCGACAACGACGGCATGCAGGTGGTCACCGACCTCGCCACGCTTCGCCAGGCCGAGCCGGAGCTGGCACCGATGACGTACTACGTCAGCGTGCGGTCCGGCACCGACACCGGGGCGTATGTCCAGGGCCTGTCGGCGGCGCTGGAGCCGCTCGGCGCGCAGGCCGACCGCATCAGCCACGAGCCCGACGAAATGATCATTATCGTCAACACGCTGACCGGGCTGCTCAGCCTCATGCTGATGGTCGTCGCCGGCCTGGGCGTCATGAACACGGTCGTCCTGGAAACCCGCGAACGCGTCCACGACCTCGGGGTGCACAAGGCGCTCGGGATGGGCCCGCGGCAGGTCACGGCGATGGTCATCGCCTCGGTCGTGGTCACCGGCCTCGTCGGAGGCGCGCTCGGTACGGCGCTCGGCGTGCTCCTGCAACGCACGGTCATCACCGAGATGGCCAGCAGCGTCGGCTTCCGCCTGCCCGACGCGGTCCTCGACGTGTACAGCCCGGTGGCGCTGCTTGTATTCGGCCTCGCCGGACTGCTCATCGCGGTGGTCGGCGCACTGATGCCGGCCGGGTGGGCGGCAAAGACACGGGTCGCGGTGGCGCTGCGCACCGAATGACGAGAAGAGCCCGCCGCTCACGGAAATCGCCCGTGAGCGGCGGGCCGGTGGCTGTCACCCTTGTGGCGCCAACCACGGCCAGGAAGCGTCGCCGCCCGCCTCGACCAGCGGGACGATCCTGAACATGGCGTCGGTGAGGCCACCGAACTCGATCCGGTTCGGCGAGCCGGCATCGAACGCCGCCGGCCGGTAACCGCCCAGGTTGACGCCGTACAGCGGCACCGACCGCGGCACGGCCTGCATGACGCCGCCGGCGTGGTGGCCGGTCATCGTCTGCATGTCCGAGATGACGAACACCCGGTCGTGGCCCGCAAACGTGGCCCGGATCGACTGGGCGACCTGGGTGCCGTGGCCCACCTCGCCGATCCGCTTGCAGAACGCCGCCACCTCCTTGATCACCGACGCGCCCTTGCCGACCCGGTGGCGGAACACACCGTCGGCGAACCCGTGCAGGTCCACGCGCTCCCCCTTCGCCGCCAGCGCGACGCCGAACACGGCGGCCGCCTTCACCGGCGTCATCTTCGAGTGCTTCGAGAAGCCGCCCGAGGACATCGACGCCGAGGTGTCCACCAGCACCAAGGTGCGGCCCGGCATGGCCGGCAGGTGCGACAGGGACGCCTGCAGCGCCTTGTCCAGGGCGTGGCCCCACCGCGGCGACGGCGCCTGCTCGTACGCCGCGAGCCAGCGGAACGGGAACATCCGGGACTTGGCGACCTCGGCCGGGTCGGCGAACCGCGCCGCCACGGTCGCGGCGACCTGGTCGCTGACGCCCGCCTCGTCGAAGTTTCGCAGGTTTCGCGCCAGCGCCATGATGCCCATCGAGGGAATCATCGCCTCCCACGCCGCCTTGTCCATCGGCCCGTCCAGCCACCCGGACAGCGCCTCCCACGTCATGCCGGCTCGGGCCAGCCGCGCGGGGTCGGCCAGGACCGCGCGCCGCTCGCCCACCGGCAGCGCCGCCAGCTCGCCGCGGGTACGCAGCATCGACAGCACCGCGGGAACGTCGTCGGCGCGGTGGTGCCGCCGGTCGAGCGCGTGCCGGAACAGTGCCGACTGGCGCTCGTCCTTCGGCGCCGGCCGGTACAGGTCGATCAGGTCCGCGAACCGGTAGCCTCGCGCGCCGGTGTCGTACTTGAGCAGGCTCCGCTCCGAGTACAGCCGCACGACGGCGTCGCGCAGGCCGTTCTTGACCGGCAGCGGAACGGTGCGGCCGAACCGCGAACGCCAGTACGCCAGGAACTCGCCCGGCTCGTCCGCACGCGCCATGACCGCGGTGACAAGCTGACGGTTGCCGCCGTGCACACCGGCGTCGAGCCGCGCCTTGACGGCCTCCGCGGCAGCCACGATCGGCGCGGACCGCAGGTTGGCGTCCGTGCGCAGCCACCGCAGGAAGGCGGTCAGCCAGTCGACGTCGGCGTACGCCACCTGCCGGACCAGGCCGGCGAACCGGCCGTCCCGCGAACCGGCCTTCTCGTAGAACGTGTCCTCGCCGACGAAGTTGGCGACGGCCAGCAGGAACAGCTCGGACTTCACGTCCCGGGCGAAGCCCGGCGCACCCTCGTACGTGCGCAGGCTCGGCGTCTTCTCGGCGGCCAGCGGGCCGTTGCCCGCAGCAGCGCGCGTCCTGGTGGTGTTGAACTTGGCCATGGAAAACGCCTCTTCCCTTCATGCGTTGGGGAGAGGCGTTTGCACGGGCACGCTGGAGGCCAGCCGAGAACCAGTCGGACGAGGAACGTTAGCGCTCTTCCATTTGAGCTACGTCCCCAGGCTGGTGGGGACGGCGGGACTCGAACCCGCACCCTCTCGATCCAGAGTCGAAGTAGCCCCGTCCTTCACACAGGCTGGCCGCCAGCGTGCCCGTACACACCCCTCCGAGAACCAACCCCGGACGGCAGTCCACAGTGGATGGCATTCGCACCGTGCGGGCGGAGAGACTCGAACTCCCTGAGCACAAAGGCAACCGGGTTACAGCCGGCCCCACCTCACCATCGGTGGCGCGCCCGCTCGGACGTGTGACTCAGCGCGCGCGGCGGTAGTGCATGGACACCACACCGTTGCTGAGCGGCTCCGCCGAGAGCAGCTCGAGCTGGCGCGTGCTGGGCAGCCCGTCCTGGTACAGCGTCGGGCCATGGCCGGCAATCCTGGGATGGACCAGCAGTTTGTACTCGTCGATCAGGTCCAGCCGGTCGAGCTCGGTCGCGAGCTTGCCGCTTCCGAGCAGGACCCCGGCCGGGGTCGCGTCCTTGAGCTTCTGCACGCCCTCACGCAGATCGCCGCCGATGTGGTGGCTGTTGGTCCACGGAAAGTCCTCGCGCGTCGACGACACCACATACTTCTGTTTGGCCTCCAGCTTGACCGCCCACTCACGCAAGGACGGCGGCGCTTCCACATCGCCCCGGGCGACGGCCGGCCAGTAGCCCTCCATCATCTCGTAAGTGACACGACCCCACAGCATCGCTCCGCGCTCGTCCAGGAGTCTGGTGAAGAACGCGTGTGTCTCGTCGTCGGCAATCCCCTCCTGGTGGTCGACGCAACCATCCAGGGTGACGTTGATGCTGAACGTGAGGATTCCCATTGCCGGCGAGTCTAAGGACCTGTCGCGGTCAGGGTGAGCCCTTCTGGAAAGTTCAAAGCGAACGAGATGTGAGCTGCCGCGATGTCCGCGGTGGTCCGGACCGTTGTGCGGGGCCCCCGGGGAAACGCTCCGCTGCGCTCCACGTTTCCCCGGGGGTGCGTTCCCGCGGCCTCACCCTGCGCGGTCCCCAGGCTCAACCCCGAGGGCCTGCTCCGAATCAACAGTCACGGACCGCGGCGCCGAGTCCGCCCACGATGCAGCGCCGTCCTGGAGGGCTCTACTACCGTCAGCAACCATCCGTCGCACGCAAGCGGCGCCGCAGCCGAGACCTTGGTGAGTTGGCGCGTTATTTCGACGCTAACTTGCCAAGATCTGCCGGATCAGGGCTCCTGGGTTGAGCTGGGCGACCGCGGAGGGTGAGTCGGTACCCGCGGGCACAGCGGCAGCTCACAGCTAACTCGGGTCGGACTCTGCGAAGGCTCACCCTGACCGCGAAAGGTCTCTAGCGCCACACGGCGCCGCGCCAGGCTTCATCCGGCAGGTCGAAGTGGTCGACCAGCGACAAGACGCTCTCCTGAACGAACGGCACGATCTTCCCAGGTCAGGGGTACTCTCCTATTCGGACACACCAAGCCGGTCGCTATTGATCGGTGGATCCAGGCTGAAGACAAAGGCAACCGGGTTACGGCCGGCCCACCTCACCACCGGTGGCGTCCTCGCGTGGGGTGACTGCCCGGGGACGATCCGGGACCTGCAGGGCCACAGCCTGCCGTGCACTGCCGGTACACCACAGTCACCGTGCCTGAGGAGGGTGTCGAACCCCCGGCCTCCGCTTTGTAAGAGCGGCGCTCTTCCGTTGAGCTACACAGGCGTTGCGCGGCGCGCCGGCCCTTCCGCAGCCAGGCCGGCTCCACCAACGCTCCCGCGGCTGGACTCGAACCAGCAGAGGCTTCCGCCACCGGATTAACAGTCCGGCCCGCTTCCGTTTACGGTCTACACGGGAAGGGTCGCGCGCGCGGGAATCGAACGTCTCCCACCCAGGAGTCGAACCCGGATCCGCCGCTTAGGACGCGGGCGCTCTATCCGTTGAGCTAGTGAGAGAAGTGGTTCTCGTGCCCCCGGGGAATGTCGAAATCCCGACCCACCGCTTAAGAGGCGGTTGCTCTTCCTCTGAGCTACGGAGGCGTGGCGGAAGGCACAGGAGTCGAACCCGCCGGCTCGCACCGGGCTCCGGCTTTCGAGGCCGGCTGCAGCCCACGCCGCGCTGCCTTCCACAGTCGGGACGGCCGGATTCGAACCGACGACCCCTGCACCCCCAGTGCAGTGCGCTACCAAGCTACGCCACGTCCCGATGCGTACCCCTGGCAGGACTCGAACCTGCCACCTTCGACTTCGTAGGCCGACGCTCTTCTCCAGATGAGCTACAGGGGCATGGTAGGCTGTACGGGACTCGAACCCGTGATCTCCTCGTTGAGAGCGAGGTGAGCGTAACCAGCTGCTCCGACGGCCCAAGCGTCGTCGGGAACCGGGGAGTCGAACCCCGCGCTTCCTGATCCCAAATCAGGTCCGGTCACCGTGCCGGTCGTTCCCGAAGCGCCCTGCCGGCGGCTTTTTCGCCGCCGGGCCGGGCGTTCACGCATGCCATCCACTGTGGAGTTTTCAACAGTCGAAGCCAACCGGCCGAAGCCGGGGCTGAAGTGGCGCAACAACGGAAACGCCGCCCGGTCCCTGGTCTGGGTGGGCGGCGTAGACGCTGTCGTAAGCGTTACGGTCGCCACCTCTGGCCCGGGTGGGCCGGCTTGCTGGCGGTCGTCTCCACGGGTCGCCCGACATAGGGCATGCCCACGAAACCGCACAGCGGCTGGCGCTGCGGTTTGGATGAGGCGTGCCACAACATGTCGTTCGCTCCCCGGAGTCGGTGTCGGCGTTGAGATCAACGGTAAGCCCGGCAATACACGAGGGTCAACGGGTTTATCGTCCACAGTCTGGAATCAGCGGCGCGCCACCAGGAACCTTCAGCCGGCCGCTACGGCGGGGCGGCCCAGTTCGCGCATCGCCGCCTCGTACCGTGCCCTGGCGCGCTTTGCCTCGCCGTGGCGGCCCGCCAGCTCGAGCAGCTCGGTCACCTCACGGTGGCAGGACTCGTCGTACGGGTCGCGGGCCAGGATCTTCAGCAGGTAGCCGAGGGCCTCGTCGGTGGCGTTGCGCTCGGCGGCCAGGCGGGCCAGCATGCGGGTCACCCGCAGGTACGTGGCTCGCGCCTCCTCCCGCACCGGCACGGCCCAGTCGTCGTACGGCTCGTCCTCGAAGACGTCGCCCGCGTACCGCCGCTCGGCCGCCGCCAGCACCTCGCGTGCCTCGGCCGGCTGGCCCTGCTCGTGCAGCCGGTGCCCCACCTCGGCCTCGCCGAGGAAGGTGTCGAGGTCGATGTCCAGGTGTGCGGTGTCGGCGGCGAGCGCAGCCGGCGCGGCGAACACATAGTGGTCAGCGGGGAGGTGCCGCTCCGGGTCGAGTACGGAGCGCAATGTGGACAGTGCCACCGACAGCCGGTGGGCGACGCGCAGGTCGTCGTCGTCATCGGGCCACAGCAGCGCGGCCAGCTCCTCGCGCGCCACCCGGCGACCGCGCCGCGCGACAAGGATCCGCAGCAGGTCCCGGGCCTTGCGCGACCGCCACGCCGAGGACGGCACCGGCACCTCGTTGAGGATCACCTCGAACCGCCCGAGTACCCGGATCGCCAGGTTCGCCGGCGGCACCGCGACATCCCCCGTCCCGAGCGCCACGCCGGCGGCCTCCAGCGCACCGCGGGCCACGCGCGCGGCGAGCCGTTCCTCCGCGCTCGCGCCGGGCAGCAGGCCGAGCTGGTGCGCCACGCGGTCGGCGTCCAGCCGGGCACCTGTCGTACGCCACGTGCGGGCCGCCTCGACGAGCGCACTCCGCCTGGCGGACGGCCGATCGGTGGCGCCCGCGCGCAGTTCCAACGCCTCGGCGAGGCCGGCGCGGTCGCGGTGCAGCCGGGCGGAGTGCTCGGCCCGGTCGGCGGCCTCGGTGGCGGCGGCGCGGTCGCCGGCGGCCACGGCGACCCACCCGACCGCCAGCAGCGCGCGGGTGGCCAGCGGACCGCTGCCATGTGAGACCGCCTTCTCGGCATGGACGCGTGCGGCGGCCGGGTCGTCGGCCGCGACGAGGCGGGCCAGCCCCGCCAGCGCCGGTACGAAGCACTGCCGCACCCCGTCCGCGTCGGCGGCCCGCACCGCTTCCTCGTACGCGGCGCGTGCCATGCTGCGCTGCCCCCTGCGGGCGCGGACGTCGCCCAGGACAGTGAGCGCGTACGCCGCCTTGCCCGAGCCGGCGCGCTGGCTGATGGCGAGTGCCCGCTCGCCGCAGCGCTCGGCCTCGTCGAGCCGGCCCAGCCGGGCCAGCGCCTCGGCGCGGTTGACGAGTGCGACGGACAGGGCGGTGGCGTTGCCGGCAGCCTCGGCCGCGGCCACCGCCTCGGCGGACCCGGCCAGAGCCTCCGGGTAGCGCGCCTCCTCCAGCAGCTGGGAGACCAGGTTGGCGCGGATCCGCGCGGCCTGTACCGCGTCCCGGGCCGCCTCGGCGTGCGCGAGCGCCTTGGTGTACTGCTCGACGTTCCCGGCGCGGTCACCGGCGAGTGCGGCGCGCAGCGCGAGCGCGACGTGCGCGGCGGCCAGCGCGCGGGGGTCCCCGGCCGCGGACGCGGCGTGCAGCGCGCGGTGCGCGTGCTCCTGGCAGGCCTCGCCGTTGCCTACGCTCCAGTGCACGGTGGCGGTCCAGGCCAGCAGGAACGCCTCGTCGGCCGTATCGGCACCGTCGATCCGCCCGCGTTCCAGGGCCTCGAAGGCGGCGCGGTGCTCCGCGCGCGCGTAGTAGACCATGCCCAGGCGCCAGGCCAGTCCCGCTTCCACTGTGGACCTGCCGGCCAGGAGCGGGGTCAGCTCGGCCAGCGCCTCGTCGAGGCGCCCGGTGACCGCGAGCGCTTCGCCGCACAGCAGCCTCAGCTCGCGGTCGGTGTCCGCCAGGCCGGTGTACGCCTCGATGACCTGCTCCGCGCCGCCGGCGGCGACGATCGCGGTGCCGTGTTCGCGCAGCAGGGCCGAGGTGCCCGCCCGGTCGCCCGCCGACCATCGTGACCGCGCCGCCGGACCCCAGGCCCGCCTTTCGGTGTACCAATGTGCGGTGTCGGTGTGGAGCCGCAGGTGGGTCGGCTCGGACAGCGGCTCCCGGCGGGTGACCACCGCGGCGAGGGCCGGCACAGGGCGCAGCCAGTGCGGCATCGGCGCCATCCCGTAGGTGCCAGCCGGCGCGGCGGCCGGCACCACCACGCCGGTGTGCGCCAGCAGCCGCAGCGTGCGGTGGGCGCGCGGGCCGGCGAGATCCTCACAGGCGGTACCGAGCTCGGCGAGCCGGCGCAGAAGCCGCCGCGACGGCACCGGCAGATGCTCGACCACCTGCTCGGCGACGAACGCGTCCAGCGCGGTACCGGGGGCACACAGGCTGGCCAGGTCACCCCCGCGCAGGTGCCGGCCGGCGAGGTGGACCAGCGACGGCCAGCCGGCGGTGAGCCGGTGCACAGCGCCGGCCACGTCGGGATCGTCCACCCCGTACTCGGCCGACAGCAGCCGGAGCACCGCGGGCTCGGTCAGCGCCAGGTCGTGCGCGTCGAGCGCCGCGCTGTCGGCCGGCAGCCGCCCCGGCCACGGCGCCCGGGAAACCAGGATCACCCGTACCGCCGGTGGGAGCGCGTCGATCCGGCCGGCCAGCGTCCGCGCGGCCGCGACGTCGAGGGCCGGCAGGTCGTCGACCACGAGCCAGTCCTCGACCGCCTCGGGGTCGAACCCCGCTCCGGCCCAGGTCACCCGCTGGTCGGCGAGCCAGGACCGGACAAGCCAGGACTTTCCGAAACCCGGCGCGGCCGCCACGAACAGGCGGCGGCGCTCGCCCAACACCGGAGGGGTCGCTAGAGCCATGCGCATATTCAGGCAGAGCCCGGGGCCCCGGGAATCGGACCGTCGACATCGTGACAGTTCAATTTTGATCCGGGTTTGACGCCTGCCGAATCCCGATCCGGAGCCTAGGGGCACCCGGCCGTCTGGCCGCCGCCACTAGGAAGGGACATCAATGGAACCGACCACGGCCACCGCAACACGACGCCTCGACTGGCGGCGCCGGATGGCGCTGCTGCTGGCGGCCCTCGTGGCCTGCCTCGGCTCGGTCACCGTCGCCGCACCGAGCCCCGCGCAAGCCAGCAGCACCTCGCTCACGTTCTGCTTCCCGATCTACCACCACGTGTGGGGCGGCTGGTACATCGTCAAGTGGTACTGCATGGACATCCCGGTCGAGTACGACCCGAACCCCTGCTGCCTCACGGACTTCGCGATCGACTTCGCCGTCAACCCGGCACTGCCCGAGGATCTCCAGCACGGCTACCTGGAGCAGACCGGCCGCGGGATCAGCCTGCTCGTACAGGCAGCCGGGGCGGATCCCCGGACGGCGGCGGCGCTGCGGGCCCAGGCGCAGGAGTCGTTCCTGGCGGCAGCGCGCGTGCTCGGCGACGCGAAGGTGACGCTGCGCCAGGTCGGCATCGCCGACCGCCAGAACAACCGGGTCGAGCCAATGCCGTATCCATGGTTGGAGGCCGCGGGCGTGGACATCGCCGACGGGCTGGGCCTGATGCAGAGGGCGCTGACCGAACGCGCGCCGCTGCCGTGGATCAAGGAGGGCATGGCCGAGTTCGAGAAGGCCGCCGCCGGGCTGACGGCGCCACCGGCACGAGGCTGACCCCGTAGGTCTCGTCCAGAGCCGGCCCAGGCGACGCACGCGCCACCTGGGCCGGCAACGGGTACCCGTCTCGGGTAAGACCGCTCTGGCGAGCCCGGACGCCGCCGCTACGCTGGCCGGGACAGACCGTCACGAGCATCCGCTGGAAGGAAGCCGACAGTGGCCTTCGCCGTCCTCGACACCGCGCTCGAGATGTTGCGCCGCACCGCAGGCGCTGTTCCGGACGAGCGGCTTGACGACCCGACGCCATGCTCGGTGTGGACGGTGGCGCAGGTGCTCTACCACGCCGCTGGCGACCAGCACGGGTGGGCATCGCTGGTGGGATCTGGCGCGCTGCCGACCTACGACCCGTTCGCACCGCCGCGCAGGCTCGACCGCGGGGTTGTCGAGGTCGTCACCGAGGCGGTCGAGGCGGCCACCGCCGCGTGGGAGAAGGTCGATCCAGCGGCCGAGTCGGTGCGCACCCCGCTGCCTCCGGTACCGACGCTGGCACCGTCGCTGGCGGCGGCCGCCTGCGCCCTGGACGCCGCGGTGCACGCCTGGGATGTCGCCGTCGCCACCGGCCAGGGTTCGCCGCTGACCGGTGACCTGGCCGAGCAGCTGATGCCGGCCGCCCGCGCGACCGCCGAGCCACTGCGCGGGTTCGCCTACGGCCCGGCGCTGCCCGGCGAGGCGGCCGACGACCCGGCGGCAGCGCTGCTGCGTTACCTCGGCCGCGATCCACACTGGAGTCGCTAACTAGTCCAGCTGCCACAACCGCACGGTCGAGTCGGCGCTTCCACTTGCGAGGGTCTTCCCGTCCGGGCTGAACGCGACGCTTCTCACCACCCCGGCGTGGCCCTCGAATGCTTGACCAATTTGTTTGCGCGTGGTGATGTCCCACAGCCTGACCGTCTGGTCGGCCCGCCATCGAGGTCGGTGCCGGGCAAGGCGGACGCCCGGAGGTCGGGATTGGGTTAGGGTCGGCGAGAGAGCCGCGCCGCCGACGACGAGGACTGCGATGACCCGGACCGACGACGAGGTCGCCCTCCGCGCGGCGCTGGACCCGCTGGTCCTCGCACTGGACATCGGGTCCACGGCGACCCGCGGCGGCGTGCACGACGCGGCCGGCCGGCAGGTCCACGGCCTGCAGCACAAGGTGCCGCACGCCTTCACCGTGGCGCCCGACGGCACCTCGGTCATCGACCCCGAGCAGGTGACCGCGGAGGTCGAGCAGGTCATCGACGCGGTGACCGGCGAACGGCGGCTGGGCACCCGTATCACCGGCGTCGCGATGGACACCTTCGCCGCCTCGCTGATCGCGGTCGACGCGGCCGGACGCGCGCTGACCCCATGCCTGACGTACGCCGACTCCCGCAGCGCCGACGCACTCAAGGCGCTGCGCGAGCAGCTCGACGAGCACGCGGTGCAGCAGCGCACCGGCACGCGCCTGCACACCAGCTACCACGCACCGCGCCTGCGCTGGCTCGCGGCCGCGCAGCCGCGCGTCTTCGACGGCGCCGCGCACTGGTGGTCCCTGGGCGAGTACATCCTGGCTCGGCTGGTCGGCCAGCCACTCGCCGGGACGTCCACGGTGGCGTGGACCGGCCTGCTCGACCGTCGCACCGGCCACCTCGACGCCGAGCTGCTGGCCGCCGCGGGCGCTGCCCCCGAACAGTTCTCCCCCGCACAGGACGGGACGGAGCCGGCATCCTCGGCGGCCCCGTCGCGGTGGCGCGCCCTCGCCCGAGCCGCGTGGTTCCCGGTCATCACCGACGGCTTCGCCAGCAACGTCGGGTCCGGAGCGACCGACGCCACGGTCCTCGCCGCGTCGACAGCCACCAGCGGTGCGCTGCGGGTCCTGCTCGACGGCGCGGCCGACCCCCTACCGTTCGGGCTCTGGAACTACCGGGTCGACGCGCGACGCACGCTGCTCGGCGGGGCGATCAACGATGTCGGCCGCGCCGTCAGCTGGGCGCAGAGCACGCTGAGCCTCAGCCCGGAGCTCGCGCCCGTCCTCACCGCGCCGCCGAGCGACGCCACACCGCTCGTGCTGCCGTACCTCACCGGTGAACGCGCGCCGGGCTGGGTCGGCGGGGCACGCGCCATATTCGGCGGAGTGTCGGCGGCCACGGACGCCGACACCCTGTTCCGCGGGATCGTCGAGGGCGTGGCCATGACCTACGCGCGCGTCGCCGACGAGCTGCACCCGGCAGCCTCGCAGGTCGTACAGGTCGCGGCGTCCGGCCGGGTCAGCAACGACCAGCCCGAGTGGCTCCAGGTCCTCGCCGACGTGCTCGGGCGCCCCGTCACCCACGTGACGCGGCGGCGCACCACGCAGCACGGCACAGCGCTGCTCGCGCTCGACGTGCTGGCACCCGACATCCCGCGCGCGCTCCGGACCACCGGTGCGACCTACGAACCCCACCCCGGGCACGTCGAGCACTACGCGCAGCGGCGCACGCGGTTCGCCGAGGTGTACGACGCGCTCATCCGCGGCTGAGGCGCTCGCTGTCTGGCGCTGTCCAGCGCTGTCTAACCCACGCCGTTCGCCGGCGGTTTCGTCTCCACAATGACCAGCACTGGATTCCGGCGCTGGTCCTAACGGGGCCGGCGGAACGATGAGGGGAAGACCTATGAAAATGGTTCGGCGTATGGCCCTCGCTGGAGCGTCATTGATGCTGGCAACGGCCGGCGCACTCGCGCTTTCGGCGTCGCCGGCACAGGCGGCACCCGCCTGCCCGGCCACCGATTCCGGCTTTCTCATCGGCGCGAGTCAGGCCGGTGCCGAGGGCGTGAACACCGGGACGCTGACTGGGACCACGGACGGCGGGCAGTACCACGTGACCTGTCACTACCGGGGCCGGCACTGGGTGGCGCCGACCGGCGGCAGCCTCACCTACGTCGGCGACTGCTACTGGAACAAGGAGTGGTACCTGATCGGCGGTTGGACCGGCCGAAGGAACCTGAGCTGTCCCTGACCCGCACGCGCGACCGGCCGGCGTCCGCCGCTCCCACGGGGCGGCGGACGCCTCCGCGCCGGTCTTGTCGACGGGCCTATGGCCACGCCACGTCGACAGCGACCTCGTGGTGAACGACTCGCTCATCCCAACGCGTCAACGCGCGTCGGGCCGCTTCTTCCACCACCGCGAGCTCGGGATCATCGCCGGCGAAGGCGCGCAGATCGTCCATGCTGGCGAAGTAGGTGATCGAGGTGAACAGCACTTCGCCACCGTCATCACGGCGCAGCAGCCGGGCACCGCGGAAACCAGGCACCTGCCGCAAGTGCTCGGCGACATCGGTTTCGTAGTGGCGCTGGTACTCCTCGTCCCTCCCCGCCACCGCCCATCCTCGCCATACCCGCGCGATCATCTCTACTCCTCCCCAGCACCGGACTACCGGCAGCGCAAGCCACGATGGCGGGCCGGCTCCGCAGCCTAACTCCATCGACCGCTACCTCTCGATCGTCCGGGTCGGGAGTGGCTTCAGACCCGGCCGGTCGGGCCCCCGGGGACCCGGCCGGCTAGTCGAAATCGGATCAGGAACTCAGCGCCCGGCGTACCTCAGTGTCGTACTCGGCGGGGAGGCCGGCGAGGATACCCGCTCCGGCACGGGCCACCAGCTCGCCGTCCTCGCGCGGAAGTGCGGACAGCGTCACAGCTGGGGTGGATGGGCCTGGCTCGCGGGTTGGCAGGACGTCCGGGGTAGGGCGGCCCGGAACGGCGGCGCCCGCCGCCGCCTCCGCGGGCAGTCTGGTCAGTCGGTACAGCGCCACTTCGACCTGCGAGATGTCCGTTGTGCTGAAGGCGCTGGCCGGTACACGTGCTTCGAACCGGGGATTCGGGTCCTGGATCACGTGGTGAGTCTGCTGTGCCGGCAGGCCTTGCGGGTTGGGGAACGAGCGGCGCACGCCGAAGTCGGCCAGGTTCGCCGACCAGATTCGGTGTCCCTGTGCGGAAAACTCGTAGGCATAGCCAGGACGCAAGGGCTCCGCGACCACCTGGCCGGTGTCCACGAAGCGCGCCGAGTGCACGATCAGCGTGCCGTCCTCGACACCCATCCGGACCCGCAGGAAGCCGGCACCGGGTGCCGGCGGGCGCGGCTGGACCTCGCGGACGTCGCCTGTCGGAGCCTGGGTCCCGGTGAGCTCCTCGGGCCGTGGCATCCGGTCGCCGGATTGCTTGTCAGGCATCATTTCTGTCCTCTCACCAGTTCCGTCCGTGGTGGTAGTCGTGGATCCAGCGGTAGTACAACCGGTCCAGCCCCATCGGCGTGGTGCGGCCGATGCCAAGCCAGTCGGCGTTGTGAAGCACGAAGGTCCTGGGGAAGCCGTCGCCTTCCAGGTCGCCCACGACCACGAGGTCTTCGGCGCCGAGGTCCCATTCACCGAGCCAACCCTGCACCTGGTAGCCACTGAGCGCGGTTCCGGTCGAGGCCAGCGAACCGAGGTACTGGGTTTCCGTGTCGCTCCAGTTGTGGACGAGCAGACCCGCCCGCGCGTCCGCCTGGACGTGCGCGACACTGAACCGGTCGTTCGGCCGCAGCGTCCAGCCGGGCACCGTCCCTTCGTAACGATGCACCTGTTGCAGGCCGGATCCGGTGGACCGGAGCATCCCGAGCCTGGGCACAGGCCAGTCGGTGCCGTTGAAGATGTACAGGTCGGACCGGCCGTCGCCGTCGAAGTCGGCCATCAGCAACTGGTCCTTGGGGCGCAAAGTCCAGCCGGACACGGACTTCTCGTACCCGGCGAGGCGGGTGAAGCCCGTGCCGGTCGACCGGAGCAGGCTCAGCCGCGGCGTGGTCCCGTCCACGGCGTTGAAAGCGATCAGGTCGGTGCGCCCGTCCTTGTCGACGTCGCCCAGGATGAACGTGTCGTGCCGGCGCATCGTCCAGCCCGGCAACGTGCCGTCGTACCGGGCGACCAACGCCAGCTCTCCGCTGGTGCCGGCTGCTCCCTCCCAGCGGAACACGCCGAGGCAGGGAACGGCCCAGTCCTCGGCGTTGAACACGACCAGATCGCCGTGGCCGTCGCCGCTGACGTCACCGGTCAGCCACTGGTCGTGTGGCCGGCACCGCCAGCCGGGGAGGTCGCCGTCATATCGCCGGTCGACCCGCAGCCGCCCGCCGGAGTCGGTGTGCAGCACGCCTAGCCGCGGCACGGGTTCGGCGCTGGCATTCACTGCGACGAGCTCGTCGAGACCGTCGCCGTCGAGGTCCACGGGCAGGTAGCGGTCCATGTCGGCGATGGGCCAGACGCCGAGCCCCGCGGCGTCCGGCACGGCACCAACGGCGTGCGAGAGGAAGCGGGCCCCGGTGCCGCATCCGACAAAGCCGGTGGCCTCGTAGAGGGTCAGCGACCCCGGGTTGTGCACGACGAGGTCGTCACGCCCGTCACCGGTGACGTCAGCGAGAACCACCTTGTGGAAGGCGCGCTCGGTGTACGGGTCGTACCGGCCCTTGACATGCGTGTAGCACACCGGGCAGAACGGCGGCTGGTTGCCGCGCATGCGGCAGTTCTCGACCGGGCGGTACACGCCCGTGTCGCGGTAGCCGGCACCTTCGAACAGGCCCGCGTCCTCGCACGAGCTCCAGTCCGCCGGTCGCGGTCCCTCGGTCCATTCGGTGCACCAGCCGTTGCCCGGCGACGGGTTGACACCGGTCGGTATCGGCGTGCTCGGCGCGACGAACCGGCCCCACTTCAACGTGTTCCGGTCCGTGTTCGTGGTGATGTTGACCGACCAGGACGGCTCACCGGAGGTCCACGTGCCGCACGCGGCGTACTCGTCGTCGAGGCCACCCGCGCCGTGGCCGAACTCGTGGGCCATCACCGGCCAGTCGACGCCCAGCGGGACGATCTGGCAACCGCCCCCGCCGCATCCGCCGTAGTTCGGGTTGTTGAGGATGATCACCACAAGCTGGTAGTCCGGTACCCAGCGATCGAGTGCGGCGTAGATCCGCGTCCAGCTGTCCTCTCCCGCCTCGAGCCAGCAGTGCGCCCACGAGCCGTTGAAGATGTATCCCAGCGCGGTGTCGCGCAACGTCGTGCTGACGATGGTGTCGTCGCTGGCGTCCTCGTACGTGCCGTGCTCGTCGTAAACCCTTTCGCTCACGCCGGACTCCCGGACATGAGATTGACCCGGACGACGCGGAACGCGCTGGCATCCTCGGCGAAACAGTCGTGGCCGAACACCCCGTGCAGCAGGAGAGCGTCGACGGCGTCGTTGTAGATCTTCTGGTCGGCCTCGGTGAACCCGTCGCCGAGTACGGCGACGGTCACCTTCGGTCCGGACGTCCCGGACCAGAGAACGGTGGTGGCGGAATCGGGCATTGCCCAAACCTCCTTCAGACGCTGTCCCGGTCGTGGCTTCGCCACGGCCCGGTGCCGCGCGCGGCTACGACCCCGGATTTCGTGGGTCACTCAACGCGTCCGTTGATCGCCGCCGGCCACCGGCATTCCCGGTGGCCGCGTTGTCGCGGCACACAGCCACACTCCCGAGCAGGGCACCACCAAAGGTGGATCCCAAAGTCACAAAGTGCCGGGACCTTCGGCCTGCCACATGTCTGAACGCCAACGAGATCACATCTCGCCGGTCCGCGCCCGGGGCCTGCCTCGTCTCCAGCGTGGCACCCGGGCCATCACCGGAGGAACGTTCCACGCTAATGCCACACCTTGAATTCCACGTGTGGTGCACCCGGACCACTGTCGTAAAGCACGATGTAACGGGCGTTGTCTGGAATGTTGCGCGCCAGCACTGTCCGGCGTCCGGCACACGCTTCAACTGGGTCGGTATAGGTCAGGGAGCCGTTGACCAACGGCCAGAGGCCGACCAGGAAGGAGATGCATTGCCTCGGGGGTTGGCCGGATCGCGAATGTCCGAGACGCTGATCGTCGTGCAGTTGGAGCGCGGGGTTGTCAGCTCTTTCGTACCGACCCGGCCGGCCTCGTAGAAGCCGAATTTGGGCCGGACCGCGACGCACCCGCCGCCGGTCGTCGTGGTGCTGGTCGGTGCCGAAGTGGGTGCCTAGGTCGGTGCTGGTGTTGGGCTCGTCGTGGCGGCCGGTGCCGATGTGGTCGGGATAGGACGGGGTGTCGAGTCGGCCGAACTCGACCCCGACCCGGAACCACAAGCGCCCGCCAGCAGCGCCCAAGCCAGCACAAACACGGCGCTACGCCGCGAAGTGGTATACATGGCAAGCTCCTTAGCATTTGATGGCTGTCATTGCCGAAAAGAGATCGCGCACGCCCGTTGGGAGCGCAGTTCCCTCGTGTCTCTGATCCCAACAAGACGTCGGGCCGGGGCGACTAGACAGGGCCGAAAGACCCAATCGTCCACAAGATTCAACGCGCTACTGGTTGCGCCGCGCGTCGTATCCCGGGCGATCAGTTCGATACCGGCCTGAACCCGACCGGCGGATCTGCGCAATGTCGCATTAAGGAAGAAACAAAATACACCGCTCAAGTCGACGAAACGTCCTGGCAGCCATTTCGCCGCAAGGCGGGCACCATTCATCCCCAGCAGGTCTTTGGTCCCGCGTTAACGGGACCGGACGTCTCTGTCACTTCGATGTCCCGCTCGGCGTACTGGGGAGCAAGAATCCCGAGCTTCCGACGCCCGAAGGGTGTCGGACAAAGAGACGAGGGGGAATGCGATGAACAGACGTACCAGGGCGTTGTGGTCGTTGCTCGCATTGATTCCGGCGGTCGCCGGGCTGAATGTGGCCGGGTCCGCCGAGATGGCGGCGGCCGCACAGGTGCCGCCCGCCGACGTGGTGAGCGCGGCTTGGTCCAAGCCGGATCCACCTGACCCGGGAACGAAGCCCGGCAAGGACCGTAAGAAGCGCGTCACGCAGGCTGAGCGGGAGGCGGCAGCCGCTCGTGCGGCCAAGCGCGGCTCGTCGTTGCCGGCACCGTCGGCTGTCCGGCCTGGGCTGAGCGCGGCGGGAACCGTCCCGCACTACTACGGGCCGTACCCCAACTACGCCAACAGTCCGCTGCCGACGGTGACCGGTGCACTGATCTCGGTCGGCAATCCGTTGGTCGAGCGGGCGTACGCCACCGACTACGCCACCCCACCGGGCGAACAGGCGCCGGTGCTGGTGGTGGTGCCCAAGGCCCTGCCCGATGGGCTGGTGCAGGCATTCCAGACCTTCAACCAGGCCGCATCCGGCGCGAGCCCAAACCCGTCGGCCGGCAACGTATTCCACGCGTACGTGCTGCGTCCTACCGGTACCGCCGACGAGTACCGCGTGATATTCGACAGCGGCGCCCTGACCGTGCCGGCCGCGACCGACCCCGCCGGCGAGGTGGAGACCTTCCCCGTCCCGCCAGTTGCGGTACAGGCCGGTGATGTCGCCGCCTTCTACGGGGAGGGCGTCCCGCTTGACACTGGCACGGGAGCCGACACGCTCAGCTACCCCGCGCCGAACGCGCCGCTTGCCGACACCACGATCACGCTGGGCAGCGCCGGCTATCCGATCCATCCGCAGGCTCGGACGTATTCGTTCGCAACCAGCGTGGTGGACCTGTCCGGTAACAACCCGGTCGTCACCGGCGGCATCCGCAAATTCGTCGACGGCTTGCCTTCGCTCGGCGCGGCCGGTGCCAACAACCTCGGCCAGTACATCCCGGTCGGCGTTCCGGACACGACGACCTACCCAGGCTCGGACTACTACGAGATCGGGCTGGTCCAGTACCGGGAGCGGCTCCACTCGGACCTACCGCCGACGCTGCTGCGCGGTTATGTCCAGCTGTCCACAGAGGTCGTTCCGGGCGCCCGCGTGGCGCTGGCGACTGCGAACCTCGACGGATCCTCGACACCGGTCACCGATGAGAAGGGGCCGGTCTACGCGGTGGACCGGCCGCATCAGCTGGGACCGCTGATCTCGGCCACGAAGGATCGGCCGGTGCGGATCAAGTTCCGTAACCTGCTGCCGACCGGTGCGGGCGGCAACCTGTTCATCCCGGTGGACACCACGGTGATGGGGTCGGGCATGGGCCCGGAAATGGGCGGCATGGAAGAACCGGATCCGCAGAACCCGATGTGCGGCCAGACGCCCAAACCGGCCGGGTGCTTCCCCGAAAACCGCGGGACGCTCCACCTGCACGGCGGCGTCACACCGTGGATCAGCGACGGCACGCCACACCAGTGGATCACCCCGGCCGGCGAGAACACGCCGTACCCCAAAGGCGTCAGCGTGCGGAACGTGCCCGACATGCCGGACCCCGGGCCCGGCGCGCAGACCTTCTTCTACACCAACCAGCAGTCCGCGCGGATGATGTTCTACCACGACCACGCCTGGGGCATCACCCGGCTGAACGTCTACGCCGGCGAGGCCGCGGGGTACGTCATCGCGGACCGGGCCGAGCAAGCACTTGTGGAGGCCGGCATCCTTCCCGGCGCGGCGGAGACGCTGCCGCTGATCATCCAGGACAAGACCTTCGTACCCAACCCCACCCAACTCGCCGGGCAGGACCCGACGTGGGATACCGCCCGCTGGGGCGGTGAGGGCAGCCTCTGGGTGCCGCACGTCTACATGCCGGCTCAGAACCCCGGCGACACCTCCGGGATCAACCAGTTCGGCAGATGGGCGTACGGGCCGTGGTTCTGGCCACCCACTGGCGGTGTCAAACACGGGCCGGCTCCCAACCCGTACTTCGACCCGAACTGCGACACCGATACCGGCGCGTGGTGCGAGCCACCGCTGATCCCTGGCACCCCAAACGTCTCGATGGGTATGGAGTCGTTCAACGACACGCCGCTGGTCAACGGCACCGCCTACCCGACAGTGACGATCGATCCGAAGGCGTACCGGCTGCGTGTACTCAACGCGGCCAACGACAGGTTCTGGAACCTGCAGTTCTACCAGGCCGACGCGACTGGTACCGAGGTCGCCTTGAAACCGGCCGAGGTAGAGGCCGCCCAGACCGATCCCACCGTGTTCCCGACGCCGGACCTGAGCCGCAGCCCGGCCGGCCCGGACTGGATCCAGATCGGCACTGAAGGCGGCTTCCTGCCCGCGCCCGTGGTGGTGCCCAACCAGCCCATCACCTGGGTGACCGATCCGACGGTTTTCAACGCCGGCAACGTCGACAAGCACTCGCTGCTGCTGGCACCCGCCGAACGGGCCGACACTGTGGTCGACTTCTCGCAGTACGCCGGCAAGACGCTGATCCTGTACAACGACGCACCCGCCGCCTTCCCGGCGCGGGACCCCCGCTACGACTACTACACCGGCGGCCCCAGCTTGGTCGACACCGGCGGTGCGCCGTCGACCCTGCCTGGCTACGGGCCCAACACCCGCACCATCATGCAGATCAAGGTAGCCGACAAGCCTGCCGCACCCGTATACGATCTGGCGCGGCTGCAGGCCGCGTTCGCACACAACGCCAACGGCACCGGCGTGTTCGAGTCGTCCCAGGATCCGATCATCGTCGGCCAGGGCGCGTACAACTCCGCCTACGGCAGCACCTTCCGCAACACGGCACCCCGCGACGGGTTCGTCCGGATCACCGACACGTCCCTGACCTTCAACACGCTGCTCGGGCAGGGCGCCGGCCAGACGATGGCGATTCCCCTACAACCCAAGGCGATCCAGGATGAGATGGGCGAGGCATTCGACCCCGAATACGGCCGGATGAGCGGAAACCTCGGTCTGGAAGCGCCCAACGCCCAAGCCGGCCAGCAGAACCTCATCCTCTATCCGTTCGTCAACCCGTCCAGTGAAAACCTCAAAGGAGTCGAGCTGCCACCCGGCGCCTCGGTGACGCCAATCGCCCAAGCCGACGACGGCACCCAGCTATGGAAGATCACCCACAACGGCGTGGACACCCACCCTATCCACTTCCACCTGTTCCACGTTCAGCTCGTCAACCGGGTCGGCTGGGACGGCATCATCCGCAAACCCGATCCGACCGAGCTCGGCTGGAAGGACACCCTGCGGATCAGCCCTCTCGAGGACACCATCGTGGCGATCCGTCCGATCATCCCGAAGACTCCCTTCGGTATCGAGGAGAGCGTCCGCCCGCTCAACCCTGCCACGCCGATCGGCTCACCGATCGGGTTCAACAGCGTGGACGCCAACGGCAACCCGATCACTCCGCCGATCACCAACCAGATGGTCAGCTTCGGCTGGGAGTACGTCTGGCACTGCCACATCCTCAGCCACGAGGAAATGGACATGATGCGGCCAATGACCGTCAGCGTGTCCAAGGCGCTGCCGCAACCACCCGTCGTCACCTACACCAGAAATGGCGGGACGGTGTTGACCTGGACGGATGGCACACCGGTCACCCCCGACGTGGGTGCGAGCTGGGGTGATCCCGCCAACGAGGTGGGCTACCGCATCGAACGCGCACCCGTCGACCTGGCCGGCACAGTCGGTGCCTACACCCAGATCGGTACAGCACTGGCCAACGCCACCACGTTCACCGACCGGGAAGCGGGTGCCACGACGCAGTACAGCTACCGGGTCATCGCATTCAACGCAGCCGGCGGCTCCACCTCCACACCCATCCTGACCGGACCGGCCGGCACCGCGGCGCCAACAGCACCGACCGGCCTCGCCGCAACGCTCACCACCGGCGTCCGGCTGGTATGGCGTGACAATTCCACTACAGAGACCGGCTTCGTCGTCGAACGGGCCACCGGCACCGGCGACTTCACGCCGATCGCCACCCCCGCGGCGCAAGCGACGGGCGGCAACGTCGTCTACCTCGACACCGCCGTCCGAGCCGCCACCACCTACCAGTACCGCGTCAAGGCGGTCAACGGCGGCGGGAGCTCCGCCTACACCGGCCCGGTCTCGGTGAGCGTGCCACCGCCGCCTGCCGCACCCGGCAACCTCGCAGGCAGCGCGACCGCCGCCAATGGCACCGCGACTGTCAGTCTCACGTGGACGGACAACTCGACCAACGAGTTCAGGTTCACCATCCAACGCAGCGCCACGCCTACGTTCGCCACCGCAGTCACATTCAACGTGCCGGCGAACACACCCACCTGGGAACAGACCGGCGTGCTCCGCAACCGGACCTTCTACTACCGCGTCCGCGCGATGAACGCGGGCGGCTCGTCCGACTGGTCCAACGTGATCACCGTGACAACCCCATAAGAAACCATCTCCGTTGTTGCTGGCCCTGGGACACCGGGAGCGCCACAAGGCGCAGCCCGCCCGGGGCCAGCACGTGAACAGATCAGAAAGGTGCAAGCGCGCGGTGCGACGGACCGGGGTGACGGGCCAAGGCAGGACCGATCCAGGACCGGGCTCTGGCTGGCTGAATGCGCTATTTGCCATCCCTCACGGCGACGGCAGCTCCCGGACGACGGCGACCGGGCAGTGGGCGTGGTGCAGCAGTTGCTGGCTGACCGAGCCCAGCAGCATCCCGCGCAGGCCGCCACGTCCCCGGGTGCCCACCACGACGAGCTGGGCGGTATGACTCGCCTCGACCAGTACGCGGCCGGCGTGCCCCGCGATCACGTGGATGCTCGACGAGACCTGGGGATACTTCTCCCGCAGTGTCACGATCGTCTCCTGAGCTTCCGTCTGCTCGGCGACAGCCAGTTCCTCCGGGTCGAGGTCTGGCGGGCTCCACCGTGGTGCCGGTGGTGTCCAGGCGCGGACGACGCGAACGCCGGCCCCGCGGGTGACGGCCTCGGCGAAGGCGAACTCGGCGGCGAGCATGGCGCACTGCGAGCCGTCGACACCAACCACGACGGACGCGTCGCTGGCGGGCTCGGCTTCGCGGACGACAACGACTGGGCAGTGCGCGTGCGCCGAAACGGTCAGGCTGGTCGACCCGATCATCAGGCCGGTGAAGCCGCCGTGCCCCCGGCTGCCAAGGACCACCAGGCAGGCCTGCCGGGACTGGTCCATGAGCACCACGGTGGCGGCGCCGCCGATGACCGTGCCGGTGACCGGCACGGCCGGGTGCGTCTCTCCGGCCCGGGCAACCGCGGCGGCCATCATCTGCTGCGCGTCCTGCCGGGCGCCGTCGTTGACCCAGCTCGACTCGGCCAGGTGGATCGGACCGCCCGCCGCCGGCCATTCGAAGGCGTAGATCAGGGAGACGGGTGCGCCAGTGCGCCCTCCCTCGTCCAGTGCCCACTCGAACGCGGCATGGGCACCCTTGGACGCGTCGTATCCGACGACGATGGGGTGTGTGGCCATGATGTCCTCCTCGGCCTCCTCAAACATTCCGGTGCACCGCCTCGATGCCCGCGTCGCACCGTCCGTGGCGCTCGACGACCACCTCACCGTTGCACTCGCGAACCTGCAGCCACATCGGGTGCACAGCCTCACGATGGCGGGGACTTGGTCCTGAGTTTCCCGGGCACTGCGGCCCTATCCCGTATTTGGGCCGGCAGGTTAGCTTCGTGCTTGCACCAGCCGCAGGGTGTGCAGCCCGGCGGGGCGTAGGCTGGGTCGATCGCCGGCATCTGCCCGCCCGCGCAGGTGGGGCGATGTCGGTGCGGCCGCCACCCGGACGTAGCGCACGCGATGAGGTCCGGGACGTGCGCGGTCTGGCTGCTGACCGAAAGGGTTTGGTATCCCAGTGGTGTCGCGCGATACGCCAGAGGCCGGCGTTCAGCGTGGCCGGCGCCGGTGGCCGTCCTGGGTGTACCGGTCCGGGCAGGAGCCGGATGCGCGGTTCACGCTGGCCAACGAGCGGACCTTTCTGGCTTGGATCCGCACCGCGCTCGGCCTGGTCGCCGCGGGGGTGGCGGTCAAGGCCCTGCTGGACGGTGGGCTGGCACAGCTGGCGGCAACGGTTCTGGTCGCCTTGGGAGCGCTCGTACCGACGTATGCGTTCCTGCGGTGGGCGGTCAGCGAGCGGGCGCTACGGTCCGGCCGGCCCTTGCCGGCGATGGTCTTCGGTCCGGCGATCGCGGTTGGGCTGACCGTGGCCGGTGTGGTTCTACTCGTGGCGGTCATCACGTGAATCGCCGATCGCACGCCCAGTTGTGGAGCTTTGGAGCTCAACCGGAGCGCACTGCACTTGCCTGGTCGCGTACCGCGCTGGCCGGCGCCACCCTGCTGGGTGTGCTGGTCCGGCAGCTGTTGCCCACGCATCCGGTGGCCGGCGTCGCGCTCGCGGTGGTGGCTGTCCCCGTAGTGGTCGCGGTGGTTGCCGCTGCCCGCGCCCGCTACCGCACTGGACGCCGTGCCCTGCGTACCGATCGTGCACTGCCTGACGCCAGACTCGCCGCCGGGTGCGTCCTGCTGACCACCCTGGTCGCCCTGGCCGCCGGCCTGTACGTCGCCGCCGGGTAACCAGCGCAGGCAACGCTTTCCTGACCGCCGCCCTCGGGTCGGGGAGACAGCCCTCAAGGTGGTTGGAACCGAAACACAGCTGGCGGTCCGAGACCACGCCAACGGCGGCGACCTCGGTCAGAGCGCTGGCTCCGGGAACTCGACCGCCTGCCCGGGATGAAGCAGCACCGATTGGCCGCGGCAGCACACCCGCACCGGTGGCTGCTGTCCGGCGCCGGCCGTGACCTGGATGCCGGCACCACTGATCCGCAGCGTCAGCGGATGCTCGCGGTAGCGCATGTCGAAGTCGAACGTGCCCAACGTCGGTGGCCAGTACGGGTTGAGCCACAGCGCGTCGTCGCGGGTCTCGATACCCGCGAAGCAGCGCTGCAGCACGTCTACCGAGCCGGCCATTGCGGCCAGGTGCACCCCTTCGGCGGTGGTGCCGCCCTGGACATCGGCGACGTCGCTGCGCAACGCCTCGAGGAAGTACTTCAGCGCCTGCTCGCGGTGGTTACGGGCCAGCACCCAGGCGTGCACGACGGCGCTAAGCGTGGAGCCGTGCGTCGTCCGGCGCACGTAGTACTCGACCGTCCGGTCGATGGTGTGCGGTTCGAGCCGGTAGCCGAGCCGCGCGAACAGCTCGGCGAGCTCGTCCGCCGAAAAGAGGTAGAGCAGCATCAGGACATCCGCCTGCTTGGACAACTGGTAGCGGTTTGGGCTGTCCCCTTCGGACTCCAGGATTCGGTCCAGCCGCCGGATGTCGCTGTATCTGCTCCGGTAGCCATCCCAGTCGAACTCGGCCAAGCGCTCGTACCCCTCGAACTGGCTGATGACCGAGTCGTGCATGGGCACGTACATCCGGCGGGAGATCTCCTCCCACCGCTCCGGTTCCTCGGTGCGCAACCCGAGCGACTCGGCGAGCTCGATGCGCCGCCCGTCGGGCAGCAGCTGCAACGTGTCGAGCGCGCGCCGCATCACCCAGGCGGTCAATACGTTCGTGTAGGCGTTGTTGTCGACACCCCGGTCCGGCGCGTCCGGGTAGCCGGTGTGAAACTCGTCGGGACCCATCACGCCCCGGATGATGTACCGGTCCTTGACACGGTCGAACGTCGCCAGGTCGGCGAAGAACCGGGCGACCTCGATGATCATTTCTGCCCCGTACTCGTCGAGAAACACGCGGTCACCGGTCACCTGGTAGTACTGCCAGACGTTGTACGCCACGGCGAGCCCGACGTGGCGCTGCAGATGCGTGGGGTCGGCGACCCATCGGCCGGACATCGGGTTGAGATGCAGCCGCTGGCTTTCCTCCCGGCCGTCGCTGCCCGACTGCCACGGGTACATCGCGCCCGCGTAACCGGCCTCCCGTGCCGCACGCCGGGCCTCCGGCAGGCGCCGGTAGCGGTATCTCAGCAACGCCCGGCTGAGGTGGGGCGTGCGCAGGTTGAGGATGGGGAACACGAACAGCTCGTCCCACAGCACATGCCCTCGGTACGCCTCACCGTGCAGGCCGCGGGCCGGCACGCCGGCATCGAGATCGGCGCTGTGCGGTGACATCGTCTGCAGCAGGTGAAAAAGGTGCAGGCGGACAGTGCCCAGCGCGCCGTGGTCGGTGCCCCGCAGCGATACCCGGAACCGGCGCCACAGCTGGCGCCAGGCCAGCACATGCTCGGCCAGCAAGTCGTCGAAGTCACCCGCCCAGGCCAACCGGTCCAGCGCTGCCGTCGCCGGATCGGAGATGGCACGGTCGCGGGACGTGTACACCGCCACCAGCTTCTCGACCGTAACCGGCTCGCCGGCCGTCACGTCGACGATAAGCTCGTGTCCCAGCCGCCCCGCCTCCCGCACCACCTCGCGCGGGACGTCGAGCTGCGCGCCCGAGCGCAACACACTGGTGCGCAGGGCCTCGGCCATCCGGATGTGCGACTGGGTGGTCGCGACGACGACCAGGAGGCGCTGTGCGTCCACGGGCTCCGCGGACAGCGACCGCAAGTGCGCGTCGGCCAGACCGCGATAGCGGACCACGCCGAGGTTTCGGGCCGTGATGTCCAGCGACGACCGCACCCGCAACCGGCCGGACCAGTTTTCCGGAGTGAACGTGGTTTGCAGGCCACAGAGGTGCTCGTGTCGCATGTGGACAAAACGGCGCTGGGTCACGGTGGTCGTGCGGCCCGCCGCGTCCCGCACCCGCCACCGCCGGGTCAGCACCCCGCGTCGCAGATCGAGTTCCAGCCACTGATCCAGGCCTTCGGCATCCGCGCACCATTCGCCGCCGACGGCCGCGAATGTGAGCGGCAGCCAGTCCGGCAGGTTCACGAGGCTCTCGTTCTCGACCGTCCGGCCGTCAACCGTGTCGGCCAGCCGGTTGTAGACGCCGGCCGCGTACGTTCCAGGATAGTGGACGCCATCGGCCCTCGACTCCGGGGCCGAGCCGCGGGTGGCGAGATAGCCGTTGCCCAAGGTGCACAGCGCCTCCCGCAGCCCCTCCTCGGCGGGATCGAAGCCGTCATAGGACAATGTCCAGGCGTTCACGGTCCGCACACCCTCATCATCACGCGCCCGCGTACTGCTCACCACCGCCTTTTCTCGGGTTTCGCCGCTACAGACAATCGCTGCCGGTACGTTGGCGCTATGCCAGACGGTCCCGGTGCGGTACCGGATGGCGCCACAGCGCTCCGGGCGGCCGCCGCGGAGGCTGGGCGTGCGCCGTCGATTCTCAACAGCCAGCCATGGCGGTGGCGGATCCATGGCGACGTGCTGGACCTGTACGCCGACCGGTCGCGACGGATCACGTCGATCGACCCGGACGGCCGGCTTATGACGCTGAGCTGCGGCGCCGCCCTGCATCACGCGCGCGTCGTGCTCGCCGCGGCAGGATACGAGCCGGCGGTGACCAGGTGTCCCGACCACGGCGGCGCCGACCTGCTCGCGCGCGTGCGGGTGGCCGGACCGCACGAGGTGCGGCGGGAGGACGCCACCAACGAGCGCAGCATCGGCCGGCGGCGGTCGGACCGGCGCCCGTTCCCGGCCACCGAGCCCGTGCCCGCGGAGACGCTCATGGCGCTACACTCGGCCGCTGCGGCCGAACACGCGTGGCTGCACCGGATCGCCCCGGAGCAAGTCGGCTTCCTGGCGACCGCCGAAGAGAGCGCGGCGAGTATCCAGGACCGGGACGAGAGGTACTGGACGGATCTGCACGCCTGGACCCGACGTAGCCACGGCAGCGGCGAAGGCGTACCCCCGGAGACCGTGGTGTCGCCCGCGGAGCGGCGGGTGCCGCTACGCGACTTCACGCTGGACGGCGAGTCCCTGCTGGACCCCGGGTACGGCGACGACCGGTACGCCGAGTACCTCATCGTCGCCACCGACGGCGATCAGCGGGTCGACTGGCTGCGCGCCGGCGAGGCGGTCAGCGCGGTCTGGCTCGCCGCCACGTCTCGCGACCTGGCCGGTTCGGCGATGAGCGACGTCGTCGAGGTGCCCGGTGCCCGTGCCCTCCTGGCCGCTCTGCTGCCCCGGCGCGGATACCCCCAACTGGTACTGCGGTTCGGCCTGGACATGCAGCAACGCCGCCCGCCGGCGAGCCCACGACTTTCCGCGGGCAGCCTGATCGACATCAAGTCCGGATCGCGACCTTAAGGCCTTCGGATAGCGGTGGTGCAACTACAGCACCCCAGGAACCGCGATCACCCGGATGTGATGAGCCGAGATCTGGTGCGGATCGGTGCCAGCCCGCGGCGCTCGACTCCCACCCGCGCCCGATCGAGCGGTCAGGAGACCCCAACGATCGGCACGGCGGCGTCGTCGTAGAGGAAGGTCAGCCGGTCCTCCACGGCGACCACGCCTGCCACGGATTGGGCCAGGCGTGAGGCGGTGATGACGGCGCTGTGCCGGTCGAGTTCGCCGATCAGCGTGACCACACCGTCGTGCACCTTCACCCGCACGATTCCGTCGCGGATGGCGAGCACCCGGTGTAGGACGCCTTCGACGACGTCGCGGCGGATGTCGGCGTCCGGACGCAGGTGGACCTTGAGCAGGTCGCTGCGGGTGACGATGCCGACCAGGCGGCCCAGGTCGTCGGTGACCGGCAGCCGCTTGACGTGCTCGGCGTCCATCAGCCGGGCCGCAGCTGGGATCAAGGTGTGCGGCATGGTCGTGACCGCGGGAACGGTCATCAGTTCCCCGGCCGTCACGGCGGTGGCCTTGGTCCGGCGGGTACGGCGCCGACGGCCCTCGAACACCCGGCGGGTCTCCGGGTGTCCTTCAGTTTCGATCTTGTGTAGGAGGTCCGCCTCCGACACCACGCCGAGTACGCGGTCGAACCCATCGATCACTGGTACGGCGCTGATCTGCCGAGTGTTCAGAATGTCGACGATCTCCCGGTAGGGCGTCTCTTCGCTCACCGTGGCGACGTTCGTGGTCATGACGTCGGCCACCGTCCACAGCTTCATCGTCCGCCTCGCTTTCCGGCCGTTGCTCTGTCTCGCCTCGACTGTATGGCCGGGTCCCGCACGGGCGTCAGTGCCGATCTGCCGCGCTTCGCGGGACCAAGGACCGGTTTGGACGGGACCGGCAGCCCTGGCACAGCGACGGCTCCGGTCACGGTGGTCGCACAGACAATGTGTCCGGTGTGGACATTCGACTATCGGCGACCGCGGCGGCGTTAACCGAGCAGTCCCGCTCTCTGCCGTACCGTCGCTCCAAGGCCTCCTGCCGCGGGGCTTGGGACCTCCGGCGAACACCACGACGTCGGCGATGGCGCCTCGTCCTGGAAGTCACACACGTCGACAGGGTGACCGTCGGACCGGCCGCCGGCCTCGGCGATCATGCTGACCCACGCGCGCGGCGTCAGGCCGGCGACCATTGGACGAGGTCTTGGTCGCCCCGTACGGGTCCAAGGTCCCGGACCGACCAGCACGCCGGCCCTGTCCGCCCAGCGACCGCGCCAACACGCTGGAGGCATGGTGACGTCCGGCTCGCGGGGAGGAAAGAGAAGAGGCACCCCAAATGGCTGAAGTGATCATGACCGGAGTGACGAAGGTCTTTCCCGGGGGCACCGTCGCGGTCGACCACGTAGATCTGAGCGTCGCGGACGGTGAGTTCATCGTGCTGGTCGGGCCGTCCGGCTGCGGAAAGTCCACGCTGCTGCGAATGGTCGCCGGTCTGGAGGACATGACCGAGGGCACCATCGCGATCGGTGGCCGCATCGTCAACGATCTACCGCCAAAGGAACGCGACATCGCGATGGTCTTCCAAAACTACGCGCTCTACCCGCACATGACGGTGTCCCAAAACCTGGGTTTCAGCCTACGCATCCGCGGTACCCGCAAGCCGCAGATCGAGGAACAGGTCGGCGAGACGGCGCGCGTGCTCGGGCTGACCACACTGCTGGATCGCAAGCCCGCCGCCCTCTCCGGTGGGCAGCGCCAGCGAGTGGCCATGGGGCGGGCAATCGTCCGGCGTCCACAGGTCTTCTTGATGGATGAGCCGCTGTCCAACCTGGACGCCAAACTGCGCGTGGCGATGCGCGGCGAGCTGAGCCGGCTGCACCAGCAGTACGGCACCACGACGATCTACGTCACACACGACCAGGTCGAGGCGATGACCCTGGGCAACCGCATCGCCGTCCTGGACCACGGCAAGTTACAGCAGGTTGGCCCGCCCGACGAGTTGTACGCCGCGCCGCGCAACGTCTTCGTGGCGGGCTTCATCGGCTCGCCGGCAATGAACCTCGCGGCCTGCCGCATCGAGGACGGCGACGGCGGGATTTCCCTACAGCTTGGCGAGCACCGGTGGCCGGTACCGGAGAACCAGCTCGCGCTGCGTCCCAGCCTGCGCTCGTACGCGGGACGCGAGATCGTACTCGGGCTCCGCCCCAGCGCGATCGGGCTCGCCGAGTCCGACGGCACCGCTCCCCGGGTGCGCGTGACAGCCGTGACCGTCGAGTCGCTGGGCGGCGAGAAGAACCTGCTCTTCGTGCCGCCGGCCGTCGACCGACAGGTGCCCACGGCGGTAGCCGAGGACGACGGTTCACCCACCTTGTGGACAGCACGACTTCCCGCTCTAGCCCCCGTGCGGGCCGGCGATACCGTGACGGTGTCGGTGGATCTGAGCCGGGCCCACTTCTTCGATCCGGACAGCACTGAGGCGCTTGCGGTCACCGACGCGACTGCCCTCCTGGTCGCCGCGAACTGAGCGTCCATCGACGGCGACATATGGGCCTAAGGTCTCCGGAAGAACGGTCCGATGGCCCTATCTTCGCAGTCCCGCAACCACGCTACCGAATGAATGTCGGCTCGACTACAAAATCCTATCTTTGTCGATTATTGCCCCCGTCGACAGTCGTCAACCAAGCATTATCCGCTCAATCCTGGACTTGACATTGGTGAGGTGGAAGCATTTTTGGTGGCCGCTGCAGCGAGCCCCATTGGCTGTCGTTTCCGGCGCCGCCGACAGCCGTCACATCCCACATGTCCGCCGGGCCACGACCGTCGCGACGATTTGTCACTTCGCCGTATGTGGTGTCAATACGTCGGCAGCGTGTGTCCGGACGGGAGGAGGTTGAGGAACAATGGCCGGCAACTATGACGCGATCATCAAGCTCATACGTGCGGTCGATCCGGGCACGGACTACACCGTCGACACGCTGAGCCCGCAGAGTGCCTTCGACGTCGTCGCGGGTGTCGAAGTCGGGAAGGCGCTCATGGCGGTCGCCGACCGCTACGATCTGTGGATCGTCATCCGTAACCTCAGCCAGTCCACCACGGAGATCAGGAAACAGCACGGAGATCTGCTCAAGCCGACGGACGCGCCGTTCCAGAAGGAGATCCGACTGGACTTCCCGTCCGGCTTGCCGGCCGCCGTGGAAGGTGACGTCATCGAGATCTTCGCGACCCTGAAGATCACGGCCGGGATCCACGTCGATCACTCGGTGGCGCGCAGCGAGACGTACCTGGTCGTCTGACCGGCGTCGCGCGGAGTGGCACGACTGTAGGTGGCGTCGGTGCCCAGTGCCGTCGGAAGGCCAGGGTTCCCCTCTCTGGCCACCGCCGGAACCTGGCCCGGCGCCGCCGCGTACGCAGTGGCCTTCTTTCCACACGGCGGTCCGACCGGTCAGTGCCGTCCGTTCATCCGCGACAAGACCACGACCGGCCACAGCAACGCGCCCAGGCGGCCAAGCACCCCGATGCGAGCGGCCGCCCGCGGCCGTCCTGGCCGAGGCGGCCGCAGCCGCGGACTACGCGCCGTCCATCACAAGCGCGACTCAGCCGCGTTTGGCCCAGTCGCCCAATGACCAGTCGCGGACGTCGGGCATGTCTTCGAGGTGCTCTACGACGTACGCGGCGTGCTCGGCGAGTTTCTGCTCGCACCACGCCAGGAGCTCGGTGGCCCCGCGGGGCAGCCGCCTGGCGTTGTTGATGGCATCCATGACCAGGTGGTAGCGGGACGCCCGGTTGCGTACGGTCATGTCGAAAGGCGTTGTGGTCGTGCCTTCCTCGACGAACCCCCGCACGCGGAACCGGTCGGCGTCGGGCCTGCCGTGCACGAGCTGGTGAATCGCGCCCGGGTAGCCATGGAACGCGAACACCACATCGACGGTGTCGGTGAACAGCTCGGTGAACATGGTCGAGCTCATGCCGTGCGGATGGTCCTTCGGCCGGGGCAGCGTCATCAGGTCGACGACGTTCACCACGCGGACCCGCATACCGGGCAGCCGCTCGCGGAGGATCTGCGCGGCGGCGACGGTCTCCATCGTGACGACGTCGCCAGCGCAGGCCAGCACGATGTCCGGGTCTGTGGTGCCGTCGTCGGTGCCGGCCCACTCCCAGATCCCCGCCCCTCGGGCGCTGTGCTCGATGGCTTCGTCCATGGTCAGCCACTGCAGCTGCGGCTGCTTGTCAATCACAATCAGGTTGATGTACGAGCGGGAGCGCAGGCAGTGATCGGCGACCGACAGCAGACAGTTGGCGTCCGGAGGCAGGTAGACCCGCGCGATGTCGCCACGTTGGGTGAGCACCACCTGGATCAGGCCGGGGCCCTGGTGCGAGAAGCCGTTGTGGTCGTTGCGCCACGCGGTCGAGGTCAGCAGCACATTGAGGCTGGGCACCTTTGCCCGCCACGGCAGCCGGGTTGCCTCTTGCAGCCACTTGCCGTGCTGCACGGTCTGGGAGGCGCTGACCATCGCGAACGCCTCGTAGGTGGCGAACATGCCGTGCCGACCGGTCAGTGTGTACCCCTCCAGCCAGCCGTGACAGTTGTGCTCGGACAGCACCTCCATCACCCGCCCATCCCGGCCGATCGCCACATCGTCCGGAGTGACCGCCTCCATGAACGCGCGGTCGGAGACCTCGAACACCGCGCCGAGCCGGTTGCTGTTCGTCTCGTCCGGGCAGAACAGCCGGAACCGATCGGGGTTGCTGCTGTAGACGTCCCGCAACATCTCCCCCAGCCGGCGGGTCGACTCTGCCCGCAGCTGCGCCGGCGCCGGCACGTCCACCGCGTAGTCGCGGAAGTCGGGCAGGTCGAGGTCTTCGGTAAGTAGACCGCCGTTGGCGTGCGGGCTCGCGCTCATTCGCAACTGTCCATCCGGCGTAAGCCCTCGGACAGACGCTGCCGGCGCGCCGGTGTCGTCGAACAGTTCCTGCGGCCGGTAGGACCGCAGCCACTGCTCCAAGATCGCGAGATGGTCGGGGTTGTCCCGCACCCCGGACAGCGGCACCTGATGCGAGCGCCACGTGCCGGTGACCTTGATCCCGTCGACTTCCTCCGGACCGGTCCACCCTTTCGGCGAGCGCAGCACGATCAGCGGCCACCGCGGCCGGCTGCCGTCCCACTCGCCGCCGCGGGCCGCCTGCTGGATCGCCCGGATCCGCGCCCACGCCTGCGCCAGGACGGCCGCGAAGCGGTAGTGCATGCCGGGCAGGTCAGCCCCCTCGACCTCGAGGATCTCGTACCCGTGTCCCTCCAGCAGCGCTCGTACCTCAGCCGGATCCTTGCGGGCCAACACCGTCGGCCCGGCGATCTTCGCACCGTTCAGGTGCAGGATCGGCAGCACCGCCCCGTCCCGGGCCGGGTTGAGGAACGACACGCCCTTCCATGAACCTTCCAGCGGCGCCGTCTCCGCTTCACCGTCTCCGACGACCGCCACCGCGAGCAGGTCCGGGTTGTCCATCACCGCGCCGAACGCGTGCACCAGCACATACCCCAGCTCGCCGCCTTCGTGGATCGAGCCCGGGGTGGTCACTGATACGTGGCTCGGGATTCCACCCGGACTCGAGAACTGCCGAAACAACCGCAGCATCCCCGCCTCGTCCTGCGACACCTCCGGGTAGATCTCGCTGTACGTGCCCTCCAGATATCCCGCCGCGACCAATGCCGGCCCGCCATGCCCTGGCCCGGCCAGGTAGATCGCCTGCTGTCCGGTCATGCGGATCAGCCGCGACACGTGCGCGTAGATCAACGACAGACCCGGGCTGGTACCCCAATGCCCCAGCAGCCGCGGCTTGATGTGCTCCGGCCGCAACGGCTCACGCAGCAACGGATTGCCCTGCAGGTAGATCTGCCCCACCGTCAGGTAGTTGTTCGCCCGCCACCACGCATCGAGATGCGCGATCTCCTCTTCGGACGGCTCCGCCAATCCTGCCGACCCCTCCGCGCCACCGGCCTGCCGGGCCTTCACCGACGTGCTCACGACCGAGCCTCCTCCCGCACGAGTGCACCAAATTCCTGATCCTACGGAGCTTTCCTTACTCCACAGGCAAAACGAGTGCCGGTGCGGCCCTCCGGCTGAATCACCGCTGAGTGGTGTCTCCCGCGAAGCACGAGCCGCGCGAGCACCACCGAGGCACGAACCCGATGCCGCTCTGAACCCCTTCGGCGTCACCGGAGAAAGCCCCGACACGTGTGCCGGGCCGCCTGCGGCGACCCGGCACGGCCTCCCGGAGGGGAGTCAGATCATCCAGCGGTTCTTCTGGACGAAGGGCAGGCGGGCCCAGAGCCGGCCCAGGCCCCAGGTGTGCCCGGCGTAGGTGAGCGCCAGCACCACCAGGACGATCGCGTAGATCAGGTGGTAGTCCATGAACGGGTTGGTCGAGCCCGACGCCTCACCAGCAGCGGTGAACCGGTCCGGCGGGAACTCCGCCGCCCACATCATCACCATGATCAAGGAACCGGCGGCCGCCGCGACGCGCAGGCCCACACCGGCGATCAGGGCCAGACCGACAGCACCCATACCGATCATGAACAGGGCGTCGACCCACCACAGACCGGCCATGTCGTGGGAGATCGACTGGAACGGGCCGACCTCCACGCGGGACAAGAAGCCCTTCGTGGGGGAGCCACCGTTGATCCACGCCCGCTCGTCCGGCGTGGCGAAGCCGAATCCGAACGTCTTGTCCAGGAACGCCCACAGGAACACGATGCCGGTGCTGATCCGCAACACCGCCAAAGCCCGGGCGGCAGCAGTAGTAAGCATGTGGCCGGGAGCCTCGGCCTTCTCCAGCGCGTGCGCCGGGACCTTGACCTGGCCGGTGTTGGTGGTCATCGTTGCCTCCGGGAGTGGAAGTCTCACTTTTTCTTTGACACCCACAGCCTCGCGGGCGCCGGCCGCTCACACCCGAGGCGTAGCTCCCGACCTCGACGGGACCAAAGTCCCGTAAAAGGCCGACCCGTGGCCATCGCCACCAGGCTTCTCCAGCCCATGGTGCCCGGCGCATATGCCAACTTCGGTCGCCGCCCGGTGTGGCCGCACCCGGGTCCACGGCCTCCGAGCATGACGGGCAGTTGAGCTCAGCGGTGGACTATCGCGACCGGGCAGCGGCCATGGTGGAGCACCGCGTGACTGACCGAGCCGAGCAGCAGGCCGGTGAATCCACCACGCCCGCGGGCCCCGACGACCGACCCCAGGACCAGAGCACCGAAGCCACCGAGCCCTCGATCACCCAGCACAATCAGGTGCGCGTCACGCGCCTCGCGCAGCATTACCGCTGCGGGCGCACCGACCACGACCTCGGATGTCACCGTCAGACCCGGCGCGGCCTCCTCGGCCACGCCGGCCGCCGCCACGGCCAGACGTTCGGCCTCGTTGGCAAGCCCGCCCTCCGGTGGGCCGAGCGGGTCAGGACCGAGCGGCACACGCATCAGGGGCCAGATGAACGCGTGTACCAGATGCAGTCGACGGCAGCTTCACCAGGGTGCTTCTGGCTACCAGTGCTGGTGGTCACCGGGTGAACGCGGCCAAGTGATGCTGGGAGGCCATCAGCAAGTGCTGGTACACCAGTTCCACATCCGCCGCGGCGAGCCCATCCTGGGCCTTCTCCAGAGCGGCGATGTCAGCGCGTTCCACCTTCTCCCCGACGCCGAGCGCTGCGCTGAGCGACGCGTTGCCGTCACGGAGGTAGGCCTCGTAGGTGGCCTGGACGTCTGCGGCGGCAAACTGGCCCAGTGCCAGGCCGACGGTGGGGTCGTTGATGCCGTACCGGTCGAGCAACATTCGCACGGTGGCCAGGTGCCGGGTCTCGGCGGCGGCGATCCGCTCGAAAACCACCGCGTCGTACTGGTCTGCGAAGACCTGATACAGATCGTGGGCGAGCTTCTCCTCCTCGGCCATTGCCGCCAGTGTGGTTCTCTGCGCCGCGGTGAGCGTGCCGGACGCAACGTCGGCCCCGAGCGGGCAAGCACCGCCACCGGCACCCATACCCGCCCGCATGCCGGCTCCAGGGCCGTTGCCGTCCCACCCGGGACCCATACCGGCGCCCGGGCCGCCCGGTCCATATCCGGGGGTGGGAGTGGTCACGGCGGCACCAGCCGGCCCGGGGGCGGCCCACACCGGCGACAGCGTTGACAACGCGCCGGCGCCGAGTACACCAGCGGCCAGCGCTGCGGTAGCTGCGTACGTGATCTTCTTCATGGCCGTCTCCTCCATTGAAGATGTTCACCTTTAGGGTTCCTCCCCCGGATGCAGACGCCGTGGTGTTGGTGTGGAGACCGCATGGAGACGATGGGTCTTCGGCCTGTCAGAGTGGGCACCCCATGCCGCCCGCCCAGCTGCCGCGCCCACCCCCATGCCGCGGTCCCACCGATATGCTTGTACGGACAATCGAACAACTCGGACCAGGTGACTGGAGCAAGTGTGGCCAAACGGGCGGCGGTTGACCGGACAGCGGCGCGCGGCGTGGATCGCGCAAGCCCTCTTCCACTGTGGGCGCAGCTTTACAACGACCTGGTCCGGCGTCTGGAAGGCGGCGCCTTCGGCGAGGAGTTTCCCGGGGAGCATCAGCTGACCGACGAGTACCAGGTGAGCCGCCACACCGTCCGGGAGGCACTGCGCCGCCTGCGCCAGGCCGGTGTGCTCGAATCGGCCCGTGGCCGGCGTACAGCCGTCCGTCGGGCCCGGATCGAGCAGCCGCTGGGCGCGCTCTACTCGCTGTTCAGCGAGGTGCAGGCCCGCGGCATGCAGCAGCGCAGTGAGGTGCTCGACCGCGGCCTGCGGCGGGATCCGGCGGTAGCCGCGCGGCTCGGTCTCGATCCGGACACCGATCTGGTTTGGCTGGAGCGGATCCGGTATGCCGACGACGAGCCGCTCGCCTTGGACCGCACCTGGCTGCCCGCATCCTTGGCCCGATCCCTACTCAAGGCGGATCTGAGCGCCACCGGCGTCTACGCCGAGCTGGCCAGAAGTGGCGTACGGATCACCGGCGGGCACGAACGCATCCACGCGGTTACCCCGACCACCGCCCAACGCACCCAATTGCGGCTGCCCCGGGGAGTGGCACTCCTGGCCATCGAGCGCATCGGCACCGCCGGCGCCGATCCTGTCGAATGGCGCAAAACCCTGGTGCGCGGCGACCGGTTCAGCGTGGTTGCCACCTGGGCACCGCACCAGGCGTACCAGATGCAGGTCGCCGCTGGTTCGCCAGCCCAGCCCTAGATACCCCCCGGGGTGTACCCTCGGATCATGCGGATCGAGCAGGATGCCACGGCGGACGTGGTCAAGCGGCTGCGGCGTGCCGAGGGCCAGATTCGTGGCGTCATCGCGATGCTCGAGGACGGCCGCGACTGCGCCGAGGTGGTGACTCAGCTCGCCGCGGTGTCCAAAGCCCTCGACCGCGCCGGCTTCAAGATCGTAGCCAGTGGGCTGCAGCAGTGCTTGGCCGCTGATCCGGACGGTGAGGAGCGCAAGGTCAGCCTCGACCAGATGGAGAAGCTCTTCCTTTCCCTTGCCTGAAGACTCCAAACTCGGGTCGTTCGCCTCTGGATGGTGAGCGGGACGGCCCCGTACAGCTGTAGGTGTGACCGGCACCGTTCTGGTCGTCGAGGACGACCGTGAGATCCGTGAGTTGCTACGCCGTTACCTTGAGCGGGACGGCTACATCGTCCGTACGACGTCTTCTGGCGCGCAGGCGTTGCGGCTGCTGGGCGACGGCGGTGTCGACCTGGTGGTGCTCGACCTGGGGCTGCCGGACGTGGGTGGCTTCGAGGTGCTGGCGGCCGCGCGGCGAGACGACCCGGCGGGCCGGCACTCTGGGGTGCCGGTGGTGGTGCTGACCGCGCGGGCCGGTGTGGAGGACCGCATCCGCGGCCTGCAGCGCGGCGCCGACGACTATGTAACCAAGCCGTTCAGCCCCACCGAGTTGGTGCTGCGGGTGCGGGCGGTGCTCGATCGCGTGTCCGGCGGGGCGGGCGAGTCCGGTGCCCGCTGCTACGGCGGTGGCCGGCTGTGTATCGATGAGGCCCGGCACGAGGCGCGAGTCGGCGGGCGGGTGGTGGACCTCACACCGACGGAGTGGGGCCTGTTGATCGCGATGTCCACCACTGCGGGTCGGGTGTTCTCGCGATATGAGCTTGTCAACCGGGTCCGTGGTTATGAGTTCGCCGGTTACGAGCGGACGATCGACTCGCATGTGAAGAACCTGCGCCGCAAGCTCAGCGACAGCTCCGGCGAGATGATCCAGACAGTGCTCGGAGTTGGCTACCGGATGGCGCTGCGTCCCGACCAGGACTCCGGACGGAGGACAGTCCGGTGACCGGCGCCGCCCGCCAGGGCATCGGGCCGCTGGGCAGGCGGCTGCTGGCCGCATTCGTCCTGGTCGCCCTCTCGTCGGTCGTGGTGCTCACCGCGGCCGCGCTGATCGGCACCGACCGCGGGCTGGATGCCGCGAAGCAGGACGACCGGCAGCGGGTGGCGGACCGGGTGGCCCGGGTGGCGGCGCAGGCGTACGCGGACGCTGGCGGCTGGGCCGGCGCGGACCTCGTCGCGGCGCAGGCTGTCGCCGACGGTGCCAGCGCGCATCTGGTGGTCCACGATGCCGCGGGCGCCATGGTATGGCCGGGAAGGGGTATGGGCCCAGGGGGCCAAGGGATGCACGCCGCAGCCGGGGCACAGGTCGCCCGGGCAGCCGTGACGGTGAATGGCGCAAGCGCCGGCACCGTCCAGCTCAGTTTCGCCGCCGCCGGCACCGCTGGGCGAACGGTCGCCTGGTGGTGGGTCGCCGGCGCCGCAGCCGGCGCGTTGCTGGTCGCGGTGGCGGTCAGCTGGTACGTCTCGCGCCGCCTGACCGCTCCGCTGGTCCGGCTCGCTGGCTCGGCGCGGGCCTTCGCCGGTGGCGACCGAACTGCCCGTGCCGGAATCCGAGCACCGGGTGAACTCGGGGAACTGGCCCGCGCGTTTGACGGCATGGCCGATCAGGTGGTCCACGCCGAGCAGACCCGCCGGCGGCTCGCGGCCGACGTCGCGCACGAGCTGCGTACTCCACTGGGCGCCCTGCAGGCAGGGCTGGAGGAGCTGCGCGACGGCCTGAGCGAGCCCGACCCGGCCCGGCTGGCGAGCCTGCACGACCAGGCCTTACGGCTGGGCCGGGTGGTGCAGGACATGGCCGAGCTGTCCGCCGCCGAGGCCGCCACGCTTTCCCTGCGGCACTCCGATGTGGACGTCGCGCGGGTGGTCACCGCGGCGGTCGACGCTCAGGAACCGTCGCTGCGCGCCGCCGGACTCGAGGTGATCCGGGAGATCCACGGACCGGTCCCGGTGCGCGGCGACGCCGACCGCCTCCACCAAGCGGCGGGAAACCTGCTGGCGAACACCGCCCGCTACTGCCGCCCGGGCGACCAGGTGACCGTGCTGGTGGCTGCCACCGGCGAAGGGGCGATGATCCAGGTTGCCGACACCGGGCCGGGCATCGACCCCGAATCGCTGCCACACGTCTTCGAGAGGCTGTGGCGCGGCCCGCAGAGCCGATCGGTCACCGGCTCCGGGATCGGGCTCGCCGTTGTCCGCGAACTCGTCACGGCACACGGCGGCACCGTCGCAGCGAAGTCAACGCCCGGCCGCGGCGCGGTGTTCACCATCCGGCTTCCACTCGCGGATGGGGACGGCCACGCGGGCCGAACCGTCAGATAGAACGGCGGCCCGACACCCTCGGACTCCGCCGGGTCCCCCTCCTGACTGGCGGCCGCAGAACCCTCGTGCGTCCAACCTGGCCCGTGAGCTGGTGATTTGCAGATGTACGGTCATCTGCACATACTTGCGTTATACCCCGGGGGTATCCTTGGGGAGTAAGGAGGACCACCACAACATGGATCTCTTGTCATTTCGTACGCCAGGTCTCGGCGACCAGACCTACCTGTTCGTCCACGAGGGCCGGGGCATCCTGGTCGACCCCCAGCGGGACATCGAGCGGTTTCTGGCCGCGGCCGCTGAGCGGGACGTGGAGCTACGTTTCGTGCTGGAGACCCATCTGCACAACGACTACGTCTCCGGCGGTGAGCAAGCGGCGTTACGCACCGGCGCCGAGCTCGTCCTGCCTGCCGCGGCCGCGGTGGCGTACCGGCACACGCCAGCATTCCACCTGGAAGACATCAAGGCCGACGGGTTGGTCCTGCGCCCGATCCACACCCCTGGCCACACGCCGGAGCACACCAGCTACCTCGTGCTGGTAGACGAGGAACCGGTCGCGGTCTTCTCCGGCGGCAGCCTGCTGGTCGCCTCCGCTGGCCGACCCGACCTGCTCGGCACCGCTCGTGCGCGCACCCTCGCACGGCTGCAGTACGGCTCGCTGCACCGGCTGGCCGGGCTGCCCCGCGACGTGGCGCTGTACCCGACGCATGGGGAGGGGTCGTTCTGCACCGCTACCGGCGCCGGCCGGTTCGTCTCTACGATCGGCGACGAGGTGGACACCAACCCGCTGCTCGCCGCTGGTGACGTGGAGGAGTTCGCCGACCGGCTGCTCGCCGCGCCGATGCCGATCCCGGCGTTTTACCAGTACATGGGGCCGGCCAACACGCTCGGCGTGCCGCCGATGCCGCCCCTCGCCGCGCCGGACCTGACCGTAGCCGATCTGGCTGACCAGCCGGAAGGCACGCAGGTGCTCGACATACGACCGCGAGCCGTACAGGCCCGTGGCCTGCTGCCGGGCTCAGTCGGCGTCGAGCTCGGCGACGACTTCGGCAGCTGGGCCGGCTGGCTCCTGCCGTACCAGGCACCCATCGTGCTGGTCGCCGAATCCTCGCAGGACGTGATCGAGGCTGTAACCCAGCTGGCGCAAATCGGTATCGACACTGTCCGCGGCGTGATTCGCGACCTCGACGGTGCCGCCACTGCCACGTTCGGGCTGCTCGACCTGGCCGCGTTCCGTCTACGGCTTGCTGACCCCACAGTCCAGGTCCTGGACGTGCGCATGCCGCACGAGCGCGACACGGTCCGGCTGCCAGGCGCGGTGGAACGGTTCCTGCCCGATCTGGTCACCCACGGCGTGCCGACCGACCTCGACCCGGAACGCCCTGTGCTCATCGCGTGCGGCAGCGGCCGCCGCGCCGCGGTCGCCGCCACTTTGCTGGCCCGCGATGGCTACCAAAGCGCGATTCTCACCGGCGCTGGCATCGCCGAGCTTGCCGCCACACGTTCCTGAACCACCCCAGCGCCCGGCGAGGTCGCCCCCGGCCCCGCCGAGCCCTTCTAGTCAACATTGGAGAGCATCGACGTGTCCGCCAACGACTCCGCGAGCCTCGACGTTCCCACCGCGCGGGCCCTGATCGCTGACAACCCCGACACCCTCATCGTCGACGTCCGCACGCCGGCCGAGTTCGAGACCGCCCATATCGCCGGCGCCATCAACCTGCCCCTGGACCAGGTCGACGCCCACCTCTCGCGCATCGTCGCGGACGCAGGCGGCCGCCTTCTGCTGGTCTGCCAGTCGGGCAATCGCGCCACCCAGGCCTGCACAAAGCTGGTCGGTGCGGGCCTCACCGACGCCGCCGTGATGACCGGCGGCATGGGCGCTTGGAATGCCGCAGGGGCGCCGGTCGAGCACGGCCGGCAGCGGTGGAGCCTGGAACGTCAGGTCCGCCTCGTCACGGGCCTGATGGTCCTGCTTGCCGTCCTGGCCGCCATCTGGCTGCCCGGCGCCCAGTACCTGGCCGGCGCGATCGGCGCCGGGCTCACGCTCGCCGCCGTGACGAACACCTGTGCGATGGGGATGTTGCTGGCCCGCCTGCCCTACAACCGGAGCGGCGGCTGCGACGTCGACGCCGCCATCGCCCGACTCCGCCGTGAAGGCGCCCCGGCATGAGCATCAGCGCCTACCCCCAGCAGCGCCGCACGGGGCCGGCACGGATTCTCCCGCTGCTGGGCTGGCTGCCCGGATACCGGCGCCAGACACTGCGCCACGACCTCGTCGCCGGGCTGACCGTCGCGGTCATGCTGGTCCCGCAGAGCATGGCATACGCCGCCCTCGCCGGCATGCCGCCGGTCACCGGTCTGTACGCTGCGATCGTCCCGCTGGTCGTGTACGCACTGCTGGGCACATCAGGCTCCCTCGCCGTCGGTCCGGTCGCCATCACCGCGCTCATGACCAGCGCGGCACTCGCCCCGCTCGCTGGCGGGGACCCGGCCCGCTACGCCGCCCTCGCCGGGCTACTGGCCCTGTTCGTCGGCGTCATCCAGGCCCTCATGGGCGTGCTGCGCCTCGGAGTCCTTGTCAACTTCATGTCCCACTCGGTGCTGACCGGGTTCACCTCGGCCGCCGCCATCGTCATCGCCGCCAGCCAGATCAAAGATCTCTTCGGACTCAGGGCCGAGCGCGCCGAGACCTTCCCCGAGATCGCCCGGTCGGTGTGGCACGCGGCGGCCACCGCGCATGGCCTGACCATCCTCGTCTCGGCCGTCAGCGTCGCCGGGCTGCTCGCGCTGCGCCGCTGCACCCCAAAGCTGCCAGGCCCCCTGCTGGTCGTAGCGGGCATCACTGTGACGAGCGCCTTCCTGGGCTTCGGAAACCACGGCGTGAGCATCCTCACCGAGGTACCCGGCGGCCTGCCGACGCCCGCCCTGCCCACACTGTCCATCTCGGACCTCACCGCCCTGGCACCGGCGGCCACCGCGATCGCCTTGGTCTCCTACATGGAGGGCATCGCCGTCGCCAAGGCCCTGGCCGCCAAGTCCCGCCAGCGCGTGAACCCAAACACCGAACTGGTCGCGGTCGGCACCGCCAACGTCTCCGCCGGCCTGTTCCAGGCCTTCCCGGTCGCTGGTGGCTTCTCCCGCAGCGCCGTCAACTTCACCGCCGGCGCCCGCACACCGATCGCAACCCTCATCACCGCCACAGTTGTCGCGCTCACCGCACTCGCGCTCACCCCAGCCTTCTACCACCTGCCCAAGGCCGTGCTGGCCGGGATCGTCGTCGTCGCCGTCGTCGGCCTGATCGACCGCCGCGCAGCCGTGGCCGCCTGGCGCGCCCGCCGCTCCGACGGCCTCACCGTCGCACTGACCTTTACCGTGACCCTGTTGTTCGGCGTTGAGCCCGGCTTGGCCGCCGGCGTCGCGTTCAGCCTCGGCGTCTTCCTGTGGCGCTCAGCCCGCCCGCACATCGCCGAGCTCGGCCAAGTGCCCGGCACCGACACCTACCGCAACCTCGCCCGCTACACCGGCCTGGTCACCGATCCCACGGTCGCCATCGTCCGGGTCGACGGACCCCTCTACTTCGCCAACGCCCAACAGCTCGAAGACCGGCTGATCGCCCTCGCCCAAACCCGCGAGGGCCTGCATGCCATCGTCATCGACGCCGGCGCCATCAGCGACACCGACGCCGACGGCGCGCACACTCTCACCGAACTACACCACCGCCTCACTGACCAGAACATCGCCCTCCACCTGGCCACCGTCCGCGGACCCGTCCGCGACCTGCTCGACCGCGCCGGCGCCTGGCAACCAATGCGCGATGCCGGCCGGATCCACCGCGACGTCACGTCGGCGGTCACCGCGGAGGCCAACGACCATCCGCCGTCAGAACGCCAACTCGCCAGCAACGAGGTGCTCTGAGACGCCAGACCGGTTCGCCACGGTACTGACCGCATGGACGGCCGCATCCCCCGCCCGCTCTACGACCGGGCGCGCGGACACCTCTGACGAGGTCCATCAGGGCTGGCTCACCGCACGTCGATGGTGACCGACGGCGGGCTGACAAGGGTGTTGTGCACCGTGCAATGCGACGCCACCGCGACCAACGCCTCCCGCCGCTCCGGTGGAAGGTCGGCCGGTACACGCAACGCCAGATGCACCGCCGCGACGCGGGCAGGCCGGTCCGTCGCCATCTGGTACTCCGCCGACACGCCCAAGCCGTCGCGGACAAACCCGTGCCGCGACAAGTACCGGCCGGCGTAGAAGGCGACACAGGTCGCCAATGACACGACGAACAGTTCGGTGGGCGTCGGCGCCGCGTCCTGGCCACCGACGTCGACCGGCTGGTCAACGACCACCCGGTGCTCCCGCACCATCACCTCATAGGACTCGCCGGCGACAAACCTCACGTCCATCCGCTGGGTGTCGCCAGGGCCGGCCAACGTCAACCTGGGCGCCTTTACCCGCCGCATAACTCCCCCATTCTCGCTGGATCCGTTCCCTCCCTCAATGACATGTCCGGCGGCGCGTCAGCGGTATGGCCAATGGTCCCGCCGCCTACCGACGAGATCCCCGGATCGCAGATGGCCGCGAAGATGGCGCGAGTGCTGTCCGAGCCGGACGTGCACCGAGCCGTCGAACTGGACAAGGATGACAACGCGATGGACGGACTGCACCGTGACCTGCTGGCTCGGCTGCTGGACGCCAGCCGGTCGCACGACACGCAGACCGCGATCGACGCCGCGCTGCTGGGTCGTTCCAGCAGGCGGCGATGAGGTCGGACAGCGCGTCCCGCCTGTCGACGCTTGGGTGACCCAGGGCCGAACGTCCCGCCGACACATTGCACAGGACCCTGCCGGCTGGCGGCCGCGCGGAGCAGCGTGAAGGTGTGACGCCCGCCGGAAAGGGGGCGGCTCCGCCGGCACCGGAGCGGCACGCCGTGGTTCCTGAACCACAAGACCCACCGTCGCCAAGACGGAACATCCGGTGTCGACGGGCCTCAACGCAGGGCCCGGCGGGCGTCGCCGATCGATGCACCCCCGACGAAGGAGGATGGCGATGGGCTGCCTGACCGTGGCGGTTCCGCGCGAGGCGGCGGCGGGCGAGCGCCGGGTGGCGCTGGTCCCCGACGGCATCCGCGAACTTCGGGCCGCCGGCTTCGCGGTACTGGTGGAATCGGGAGCGGGCGCCGCAGCCTTCTTCACCGACGACGCCTACGCGGCGGCTGGCGCGGAGATCGTTGGCGCTGCCGAGGTGTACGGCCGGGCGGAGATCGTGGTCACGGTCGGGCGGCCTAGCGGCCAGTTCCACAGTGGGCAGGCGATACTCGGCATGCTGAGCGCGGTCGGCGACCCACCGTACCTGCGGAGGCTCGCTGAGCTTGGCGTCACCGCCGTCTCGTTCGAAGGGCTGCCGAGGCGGCTGAGCCGGGCCCAGCCGATGGACGCGCTCACGTCGCAGGCGAACGTGGCCGGCTACAAGAGCGTTCTGGTGGCGGCCAACGCCTACGGCGGCTACTTTCCGATGCTCGTCACGGCGGCCGGTACGGTGCGGCCGGCCCGGGTCCTCGTTCTCGGTGCCGGGGTCGCCGGCCTGCAGGCGATGGCGACCGCGCGCCGGCTGGGCGCCGTGGTGTCGGCGTACGACATCCGGCCCGAGTCACGTGACGAGGTCGCGTCAGTCGGCGCCGTGTTCCTGGACGTGGCATCGCCGTCCGGTGCGGGCGAGGGCGGCTACGCCCGAGCTCTGGCAGGCGGCGAGGAACACGCGGAACGGACCGCCCTCGCAGTACATCTGGGGCGGCACGACGCGGTCATTACGACCGCCCTGGTGCCCGGGCACCGGCCGCCGGTGCTGATCGACGAGGAGTCGGTCAAGGCAATGGTGCCGGGCTCGGTCGTCGTCGACGCGGCCTGTGGCCCGCTCGGCGGCAACGTGTCGGTCGCCCGCCCGGACACCACGCTGGTCACCGACGAGGGTGTCACCGTCATCGGCGCGGGAAACCTCGCCGCGACCGTGCCTACGGCGGCGTCGATGGCCTATTCACGCAACGCCACCGCCTTGCTTCGGTATCTGAGCCGCGACGGCGCGCTGGCCATCGACCTGACCGATGAGATCCAGGCCGGAGTGGTGCTGACCCATGGCGGCCGCGTCATCCACGAAGGAGTGTCGTCGTGAGCGCCGAACTGCTCGCCACCTTGAGCATCTTCCTGCTGGCCCTGCTGGTCGGCTTCGAGGTGATCGGCAAGGTGCCGGCCACCCTGCATACCCCGCTGATGTCCGCCACCAACGCCATCCACGGCGTCATCCTGGTCGGTGCGATGCTCGTCGCCTCCGTCGCCGAGACGACGGCCGACTACGCGCTCGGCTTCGTGGTGACGGCGTTCGCGGCGATGAACGTGGTGGGCGGCTACGTCGTCACCGACCGCATGCTGGGCATGTTCCGGGCGCCGGAGGCTTCGCGATGAGCACGGTCGAGACCGTCGTCCGGCTGGCGTACCTGGCCGCCGCGACCTGCTTCGTGCTCGGCCTGCACCTGATGAACACCCCGGCGACCGCCCGGCGCGGCAACCGGCTGTCAATCGCCGGCATGCTGCTCGCGGTCGCGGCGACGCTCGTGCTGCTCGTCGACTCCGGCGACACCAGCCCGGCCGGATGGATCGTTCTGGCCGCCGGCGCGGTCGTCGGCTCGGTGGCCGGGCTGTGGGCCGCGCGGGCTGTCCCGATGACCGCGATGCCGCAGCTGGTCAGCCTGTTCAACGCTGTCGGCGGCGGCGCGGCCGCGCTGGTCGCGATACCGGAGCTGGCACCGCCCGCGGACGCGGCATCGGTGCGGGTGCCGGCCGCCCTGGACGTCGTCATCGGCGCCCTCACGTTCGCCGGCTCGCTGGTGGCGGCCGGCAAGCTTCAGGGGCTCGTGCCAGGCCGTCCGGTGCTCTTCCCCGGCGCCCGCGTGGTCGGCGGCGCTCTGGCGGTGATCGGCGCGGTGGCCGCCGGTGTTCTGGTCCGCGGGTACGGCGGCGGAGCGGCCGTAGCGGTCCTGGCGGCGGCGGCACTCGCCCTGGGCGTCGCGCTGGTGCTGCCGATCGGCGGCGCCGACATGCCCGTGGTGATATCCCTGCTCAACGCCTGCACGGGCACCGCCGTCGCGATGGCCGGGTTCGTGACCGACAACAGCGTCCTCGTGGTGGCCGGCGCACTCGTCGGCGCGTCGGGTGCGATCCTGACCGCGCTCATGGCCGCGGCGATGAACCGGTCGCTGGCCGCGATCCTGCTCGGCGGGTACGGCACCGGCGACGGCGCCAGCGGGCCGTCGGGATCGGGCGGGGCACCGGTCCGGGCGGTGACCGCGGACGACGCTGCGATCCAGCTCGCCTACGCCCGCCGGGTCGTGGTAGTGCCCGGCTACGGACTGGCCGCCGCGCAGGCCCAGCACGCGCTACACGAGTTGGCCACCGTGCTGTCCGCACGAGGCACAGAGGTGACCTATGCGATACATCCGGTCGCCGGGCGCATGCCAGGGCACATGAACGTGCTGCTGGCAGAGGCGAACATACCGTACTCCGACATGCAGGAGCTGGACGCCGCCAACGCCGCACTGCCGCTGGCCGACGTGGCGCTCGTAGTGGGTGCCAACGACGTGACGAACCCGGCCGCCCGGCGGCCCGGGAACGCCATCTCCGGCATGCCGATCCTCGACGTGGACCGCGCCGCAGCCGTCATCGTCGTCAAACGGTCGATGGGCCACGGCTACGCCGGCATCGACAACGAGCTGTACACCGACCCGAAGACCGGCATGCTCTTCGCCGATGCCCGAGCCGGGCTCGCCGCGCTCACCGCCGCCGTCAAGACGCTGGTCGGCTGAAAGGGAGTCGCCATGTTCGAGGTGCGTATTCACGGCCGCGGCGGCCAAGGCGTGGTCACCGCGGCGGAACTGCTGGCCGCCGCCGCCTTCGCCGACGGCCGCAGGGCGCAGGCGTTTCCCAGCTTCGGCTCCGAGCGGACCGGCGCACCCGTCGTCGCGTTCTGCCGGATCGCCGAGCGGCCGATCCGGCTACGCGAGCCGATCCTGCGGCCGGACGCGCTGATCGTGCAGGACGCCACTCTCCTGCGCCAGACCGACGTCCTGGCCGGGCTGGCCGACGACGGACTCGTGCTGGTCAACTCGACCCGGCAGCTTACCGAGCTCGGGCTGCCCGGCCGCGGCGGCCGGGTCGTGGTGGTCCCAGCGTCCCGCCTGGCCCGCGAACATCTTGGCCGCCCGCTGCCCAACGCGGCGCTGCTGGGTGGCTTCGCCGCGCTCTGCGGCCTGATCCGGCTCGAGGCGGTCACCGCCGCGATCCGGGCACGGTTCGCCGGGCGGCTGGGCGAGGCTAACGCCGCCGCGGCCACGGCCGCATACGACCTCGTCCACGCGCAGCGGAAGGAGCCGACCCGTGCTTAGCCCCATCGAAGGTTCGCGGGCGGTCGCCGAGACGGTCGCACGGTGCCGGCCGCAGGTGGTCTGCGCGTACCCGATCTCCCCGCAGACACACATCGTCGAAAACCTGTCCGCTCTGGTGAAGTCCGGACGACTCGCACCGTGCGAGTTCGTCAACGTGGAAAGCGAGTTCGCCGCGATGTCCGTCGCCATCGGCGCGAGCGCGACCGGCGCGCGAGCATACACGGCGACCGCCAGCCAGGGCCTGCTGTACATGGCCGAGGCGCTCTACAACGCAGCCGGACTCGGACTGCCCATCGTGATGACCGTGGCCAACCGGGCCATCGGCGCGCCGATCAACATCTGGAACGACCACAGCGACGCGATGAGCCAGCGCGACTGCGGCTGGATCCAGCTCTACGCCGAGGACAACCAGGCCGCGGCCGACCTGCATGTAATCGGCTTCCGGCTGGCCGAAGAGCTGTCCACGCCGGTCATGGTGTGCATGGACGGCTTCGTGCTCACCCACGCGGTCGAGGCAGTCGACGTGCCCGACCAGACGACGGTCGACCGGTTCCTGCCGGCGTACCAGCCACGCCAGGTCCTCGACCCGGACGCGCCGGTCACCATCGGCGCGATGGTCGGACCGGAGGCGTTCACCGAAGTCCGCTACCTGGCGCATGCCAACCAGCTACGCGTACTGGACCGCATGCCAGAACTCGCCCACCAGTTCGCCACGACATTCGACCGGGACATTGACGTCCTGGTGTCGCCGTACCGGTGCGACGACGCGGACACCGTTGTGGTGGCGCTGGGGTCGGTGCTCGGAACGCTCAAAGACACGGTGGACGGCCTGCGTGCCGACGGCATGCCGGTCGGCGTTCTCGGGCTGACCATGTTCCGGCCGTTCCCCGTCGCGGCGATCCGCACGGCGGTCGGTCCCGCCAAGCGGATTGTGGTGCTGGAGCGCGCCTTCGCCGCCGGTGTCGGTGGCATCGTCTCCGCCGATCTGGCCGGCGTTCTGCCCGCTGGGGAGCGGGAGATGTACACGGTCGTCGCCGGGCTCGGCGGCCGCCCGGTCACGCGTGACTCACTGCGCGAGATGCTCGCGGCGGCGTTCAGCGGCCGGCTGGCTCCGCTGACATTTCTCGACCTGGACGAGCGACTCCTACGCGCCGAGGAGGTGCGATCGTGAGCCAGCATGTGCGGTTCTACCAGACCGGCAGCTTCGCGGTCGGCAACCGGCTGCTGCCTATCCAAGCCCGCACGGTGCAGTCCGATCCCACCCGCAGCAACTCGCTCACTTCCGGGCACCGGGCGTGCCGGGGCTGCGGCGAGGCGCTCGGGGCCCGATATGTACTGGACGCGGCCATGCGTGCGACCGGCGGCCGGCTGGTCACGGTCAACGCCACCGGGTGTCTGGAGGTGTTCTCCACCCCGTATCCCGAGACGTCGTGGCGGGTGCCCTGGCTGCATTCACTCTTCGGCAACGCGCCGGCGGTCGCCAGCGGCGTCGCCGCCGCGTTGAAGGTGCGCGACCGCGGCGACATCCGGGTGCTGGGGCAGGGCGGCGACGGCGGCACGGTCGACATCGGCTTCGGCGCACTATCCGGTATGTTCGAACGCGGCGACGACGTGCTTTTCGTCTGCTACGACAACCAGGGATACATGAACACCGGAGTGCAACGGTCCGGTGCGACCCCGCCGGCCGCCCGGACATCGACGACTCAGGCGGTGGGATCGGCGCCGGGCAACGTCTTCGGGCAAGGCAAGAGCGCCCCGCTCATCGCCATGGCGCACGAGATTCCCTACGTTGCCACGGCAACCATCGCCGACCTGCACGACCTTGAGTCCAAAGTAGAGCGTGCTATGGGGCTACACGGGGCACGCTATCTGCATGTACTTGTGCCCTGTCCGCTGGGCTGGGGCAGCGAGGCCGCGCAGACCATCCGTGTCGCTCGGCTGGCTGTACAAAGTGGACTGTTTCCGGTCTTCGAGGCCGAGCGGGGCAACGTGACAGCCGTGTCGCCGATCCGGCACCGGGTACACGTCGAGGAGTACCTGCGGCCGCAGATCCGCTTCCGGCACCTGTTCGAGCCGACCCGCCGCGCTGACGTCATCGATGGCCTGCAGGCCATCGCCGACCGCAACATCCGCCGCTTCGGGCTGCTACCGGGGAGGAGACATGAAGCCACCGTTTGCTATCACGCTGCAGGTCGGCAGCAGCCTGGCCAACAAGACCGGGGCCTGGCGAACCGAACGCCCGGTGTACGTGGACCGGCTCCCGCCATGTAATGACGCCTGCCCCGCGGGCGAGAACGTGCAGGGCTGGCTCTACCACGCCGAGTCCGGCGACTACGAAACCGCCTGGCGCACGCTGATGCGGGACAACCCGTTCCCGGCCATCATGGGCCGCGTCTGCTACCACCCCTGCCAGACCGCATGCAACCGCGGGCAACTGGACGAGCCGGTGGGGATCAACGCGGTCGAACGGTTCCTCGGCGACGAAGCCATCCGCCGCGGCTGGACCGTACCGGTCGCCGCGCCGCCATCCGGCAAGCGGGTGCTCGTCGTCGGTGCCGGCCCGTCCGGGCTCGCCGCCGCCTATCACCTGCGGCTGCTTGGGCACGCCGTAACCGTCCGCGACGCGGCACCCCATGCGGGCGGAATGATGCGATACGGCATACCCGCGTACCGGCTTGCTCGGGACGTACTGGACGCCGAGGTCGATCGGATCGCCGCGATGGGCGTCACCATGGAGTTGTCCTGTCCGGTGCCAGACGCCGCCGCGGCCATGCGAAACGGCGGCTTCGACGCCGTCTTTCTCGCCGTCGGTGCGCAGCTGAGCCGGCGTACCGAGATTCCGGCCGGCGACTCGGCCCGGATCCTCGACGCGCTGCGCGTGCTGCGCGACGTCGCCGAGGGCGACCCGCCACTGCTCGGCCGGCGGGTGGTCGTGTACGGCGGCGGCAACACCGCGATGGACGTGGCCCGCACCGCCCGCCGGCTCGGCGCCACCGACGCGGTCGTCGTCTACCGGCGCACCCGCGAGCGGATGCCCGCGCAGCCTTTCGAGGTGACTGAGGCCGAGCAGGAGGGCGTGCGTATGCGCTGGCTGTCCACAATCGCCGCGGCAGGCGGCGGGACCGTCATCGTGGAGAAAATGCGGCTCGACGAGACCGGTTTCCCACAGCCTACCGGCGAGTTCGAAGAGCTCGCTGCGGATTCCGTCGTGCTGGCCATCGGGCAGGACGTGGACCGCGCGGTGGTTGCCAGCCTCCCCGGAGTCTGTGTCGCCGACGGCGTGGTGCAGGTCGGCGACGACATGATGACCGGGCAGCCTGGCATTTTCGCCGGTGGCGACATGGTGCCGTCTCCACGCACCGTCACGGCCGCGGTCGGGCACGGTAGGCGGGCGGCACGGCACATCGACGGCTGGCTGCGGGGGCAGCCGTACGCACCGCCTTCCGGCCAGCCGCTGGCCACGTTCGACCGCCTCAACACCTGGTACTACAGCGACGCACCGGCCACGGTGCGCCCCACACTGGATGCGGCCCGACGCGTCTCCACTTTCGACGAGGTTGTCGGCGGCCTGGACGAGGGCTCCGCGCTGTTCGAGGCCCGACGCTGCCTGTCCTGTGGCAATTGTTTTGAATGTGACAACTGCTTCGGCGTCTGCCCCGACAACGCGGTGGTGAAGCTGGGACCGGGCGAGCGCTACGCCATCGACCTCGACTTCTGTAAGGGCTGCGGCATCTGCGTCACCGAATGCCCGTGCGGCGCCATCGACCTGGTCCCGGAGGATACCTGAGCGAAAGGATCGGCCATGCCAGCGGCGCTTCTGATGAGCCAGGAGCGGGAGCGTCTGCTCGCCCGCTTGACCGCAAGGTACGCGGGCATACGCAGCCCGGAACGGGTCAGAGAGGTCGTCGACGAGGTGTACGCCCGGTTCGCCGGCGCCCGGATACAGACCTACGTGCCGGTACTCGCCGAACACGCGGCCCGCGAACTGCTCGACGACCATGGCAGGGACGGCGGTATTCCGTGACCTGTTCGGTGCCCGTCTAGAACCGGACTGTCAGATCCCGTCCGGCGTGGGCGGCGTCTCGCGCGGCTTGGGCCACGTAGACCATCGCCGCTGGCGCGAGGCGACCGGCACCGCTCAGGTCGACGACGATCGGCCCGCGCCCGCGCACCGACTGTGCCGCCTCCAGGCTGTCGGCGAGCAGCCTGCAGGCCTCGCTGTCCAGCTGGCCCTGCACGGTCACAACGGTCGTGTTTCCGTGGATCGTGTAGCCCACTGTGAGGTCCTCTGGAGTCATGCCGTTCACCCGCCCAGGTTGGAAAAGGTCGCGCCTGATAGACCGGTGGCCGCCCTCGTCGTTATGCACCGCGTGTGTGGCAACCGGCAGCCGCTGGCGTGCACGGAGGCGTCCGGCGTATGTGACATCACTCCGCCCTCCCTCGCTCGGGTCCGCCTTACCAGTTCATGTCCCTGCACGCGGGCGCGGTAGAGACCATCGGCCCACGTCTCGAGTGACCTCCGACCCTTGGAGCGCCCAGCGCCTCGCCGAGGGCCAGGGCCGGCCCACGGGTGGCGGGAGCGCCTGGCAGGACGGCGCCCGCGCCAATCCAGGTCCCGGCCCAAGCCACGGCAGACCTCAAGCTCGGCCTGCTCCGCACGGAGCTGCTGTCTCGACGGCGTCACTCATCGCCGACAACAGCAAGTCCTGTCGCCAGGCAGCGAACCGATCCCAGTCGGCGCGACCGTGGTGTCGGCGGTTTCAGCGACCTCCTGGCCCGCAGTCGTTCACTGTGGCTTGTGCTCGCCGAGCAGGCGGGTGGCCAGCACCGCGGCCTGGGTGCGGCGCTCCAGGCCGAGCTTGGCCAGCAGGCTGGAGACGTAATTTTTGACCGTCTTCTCGGCCAGGAACATCCTCGCCGCGATCTCGCGGTTGGTCAGACCCTCCGCGATGTACTCCAAAATCCGCCGCTCCTGCTCCGTCAACGACTTCAGCTCACGCGGCTCCTCCACACCATGCCGGATCCGCTCCAGCACCCGCGCCGTCACCGCCGGATCCAACAACGACTGCCCCGCCGCCACCCGCCGCACCGCATCCACCAGATCCGTGCCACGAATCTGCTTCAACACATACCCGGCCGCACCCGCCATGATCGCCGCGAACAACGCCTCGTCGTCCTCGTACGACGTCAGAATCAAACCCTTGATCGACGAGTCCACCGCCCGCACATCCCGGCACACATCAATGCCACTACCATCCGGCAACCGACCGTCGAGAATCGCCACATCCGGCCGCAACGCCGGAATACGCCGAGCGGCCTCCTGCGCCGACCCGGACTCCCCACCACCTCGATATCGCCCTCAGCCTGCAACAGATCAGCCAGACCACGGCGGACGACCTCATGGTCGTCGAGGAGGAAGACCTTAATCACCCCACCTTTGTACCCATTCTTGGACCCGTTGTCACAGAGCCGGGCCGGTGGGGTCCCAGGCCTAGGGTCCCGTGGGTGCTGAACGGGTGCGACCGGTGCCACTGAGAGCTGGACAGATCCGTGTCATCCAACTCGTATGTCAGGTGGTCATCGACCGCGATGAGAGCTCGCGGATGATGGCCCGGGTCTGCCGGCGGCCGGCGGCGCTGCGTACGAAGGACTCGGCCGGAACAACGACGACGGGGCAGGACGCGTGGGCGGCGCAGTACCGTGCGGTCGACGGCCGGAACAGCCGCCGCCACCAGTGCCGCTGGGACGTGCCGACGTACAGCAGGTCGTTGTCGCGGTAGGCGTAGTCGACCAGTGCACTCCACGGTCGCCCGACGACGGGCGTGATGACCACTCGCACGTCGTGTGGGATGCCGCCCATGGCGGCATCGAACGCGGCCACCGCCTCAGCCCGCGCTTGCTCGCCGATCTCCTCAGTGCAGCCGGCGGCGTCGTCCTGCCAGGAGGAGTCGCAGTTCCACACCCGAACCGCGTGCACCGCGACGCCGCGGCGGCCGGCCTCCGCGACCGCGAGGCGCAGCGCCCGCAAGCCGGCGAGCGAGAGATCGACTCCGACGACGACCCGGCCGGCGATCTGGCGAGGCATGGCATCCTCCTTCATGTGGTGACCGCGTCTCGACGCTATTTCGAGAGCCAGAGCCGGTCACAGAGGCGGAGGGCCCACGGGCGAGGGACGACCGTCCGTCGCGGCGCCCGAAGGTCCCGTAACCACCTTTCGCCGGTCCCCGCGCCCGCGCGGCTCACGGCGCGCCCGCGGTGACCGACACCGTAGCCAATACCCTGTGCCGGACGCTCTACGCGGTCAGGTGGAGCGTTGTGACGCAGGTGGGTTCGCCGGGTCCGGTCGACACGTCGGCGGCGGCGGTCCGCCCCTCGAAGTCGACCCGCACGGTGACGTCGATGCCGCTGGGCAGCCAGAAGCCGACGAAGCCGTTGTCGAATGTCGTCGTGCTCTCATCGACCAGGAGCCGCCCCGTGGTTCGGTTGCTGATCGACACGTGAACCTGTTTCCGCGCGAGCTCACCTCGGCAGGTGGTGAGGCTGTGGAAGAAGCAATCGTGGGTGGTGCTGAGGTAGGGAGCCAGCGACAGGTAGAACTGACCTGCGGGCAGGTCCAGCGCCATCGACGCGCCGGAGCCGGAGTCGGATAGCAGAAGCTGCCCCGGACGTACAGAGGCCCGCAGATCCTGTGGACGCGCGTCGACCGGCGTACGGTCGAGCCGGTCGATCACCTGGCGTGCGTCGAGGCCGTCCAAGCCGTGCGCGGCCAGAATCTTGTCGCTGCTTGGGAGCGGTTCCGACTCGTGTGGCGAGGTGGCCGAGCATCCGGCGACGGCCAGCGCCGCAGCGGCGGCGATGATGATGACGCCTCGCATGGCCTTCATCAGTGGCTGCCGAGTGTGGTCAGGCGTCGGCGGTACTCCTCATCGTCGATCTCGCCGCGGGCGTACCGCTCGGCCAGCAGGCGCCGGGCGGTGAACGTGACGAGGCGCGGCTGGCTTTCGCCAACCGGCTGATCGCGGTGCAGCCAGCGGTACAGCAGGACGCCGCCAGCAATCAGAACGCCCCAGAAGAGCACCATGTTGAGGGCCATGGCTGCGTATCCCCAGCCATCCATGCCGTGGTCATACCAGTACATCAGCGTCACACCTTCTGTAGTTCCTGGACGATACGGCTAGCCCAGGCGTCGATGGCGGCCCAGTCGCGGAAGTCCCCGCTCGGTGCCCGCAACGCCGTCGCGACCACGCGTTCGGCGAAGCGCAGATGATGCCGTTCCAGCTTCCCGGCGAACACGGCGTGTTGGCGGGCGCCGGTAGCCACGACGAGCGGCGCCGCGTCGACCGGATCCTCGTCGGGTTTGGGCGGGTCGCCGACTGGCCCGCTGGAGAACAGCCACACTGGTACGCGCGCCAATTCGGCGCTGTGCTTGACCGCGAGGTTGCGGGCGGAGTCCAGCCATCGTCCCGCGTACACGGCGCTGCCCAGCACGACCGCGTCGTACCGCTCCAGGGTGGTGACCTTGCTGGGGACCTGGACGTCCACCTCGGCGGCGGGCAGCGCGGAGCGGAGTGCGGCGGCAATGCGCTCGGCGATCTCCGCGGTGGCGCCGTGCTTACTGGCCGCGGTCACCAGCACCCGCAAGGCCAGTTGGCCGCCAACCGGTGCGCTCATCGCTTCACGCAGCGCAGGCGCCAAGCCGGGTGGCGGGACGCACGCTGGTGCCGCGGCGCGGCCGCCGGACGACATGCTGGTGCGGTTGGCTGGTCCCCATACGGCATGGCAGGCCGTTCGAGGGTCAGCGTGGCCACCCGCCGCGGTTCTGGCGTGGTCTGGAGTCTCATGGCGGCCTCCCGGTTCGGCGGATCTGTCACCACCAGCCTGCGCCGCCTGGCTTCCGCCCCCAAGGGCCGCCCGGACGCTACCGCACGGGTCCAACGGCGTCTCCCGGACGGGCCTTTGGCCCTGTTGGGCCGCAGCCGCCGGACGCATCCGGCCCTCAGCGGTGCCACTGGCCTCGATGAGTGAAATGAGCGGCGCCGCGACGGGCATGGCGATATCGACCCCCCAGCGATCGTCGAACAGCCACGCGTTGTCCGGGTCATTGACCCGGGCGGCGACCCGCGACACACCGAACTGCCGCTTGGCGAGCAGGCTGATGACCAGGTTGTCCTCGTCCTCGCCGGTCGTGGCGACGAGGAGGTCTGTGACCCGCGCTCCTGCGTCCTCCAACACCGCGGGCTCGCAGGCGTCGCCGGATACCAGACGGCCGGGGAGCCGGCGCTCCAACTCGGCGATCCGCTCGTCGTCCCGCTCCACAATGGTCAGTTCGTAACCGCTGCCGCCGAGCGCGTCGGCGATCTGGAGGCCCAGCCGGCCGGCTCCCGCGATTAGCGCTCTCATCGGGACCACTCCTTGTCCAGCAGCGCCTGCAGCCGCCGCATCCCGGCCGCGGACGCGATGAAGGAGATCCGGTCGCCGGGGTTCGCCGGTTCGACGGCCGTGGGAATGAACGACCGGCTGCCCCGGGTGACCTCGACGAGGCGAACCTCCCCATCGACCTCGAGCTCGGTGAGTTGCCGGCCGGCGAACCAGGCCGGCAGTTCGGAGCGGACCAACATCGTTTCCCCGCTGCCGAAGGTCAGTTCCGGGCTCAGGTCGCGGTGCGCCAACATCCGGTGGATGCGCTGGACTGTCCACCGCACGCTGGCCACGGTGGGGATGCCCAGGTCGCGATAGATGTCCGCCCGGCGCGGGTCGTAGATGCGGGCGATGACGATCGGCACGCGGTAGTACTCCTTGGCGGTGCGGGCCGCGACGATATTGCTGTTGTCGCCGGAGGTCACCGCGATGAACGCGTCCGCGTGCTCGATGCCCGCCGCACACAGCACCGCCCGGCTGTAACCATTGCCGGTGCGGAACTCGCCGGAGAAGTTGGCTGGCAGCAGCCGCCGGGCCTTGGGCTCGCGGTCCACGACGTGGACGTCGTGGCCCTCGACCCGCAGCCACGTAGCCAATGCGGCGCCCACGCGGCCGCATCCTACGACGATCACCTTCATGACGTCCTCGCCTCCTTTCTGCTTTGCCGGCGGCGCAGCCACCACTTCCGCAACTCCTCCAGCACCAGTAACAACAGGCCGAACGCGGCCGCGAGCGCCCAGTCCGCGGCGTCCAGCGCAGCGGTGTGGAAGATGCTCTGTAGCGGCGGGAGGTAGCTGATCCCGGCCATCAACGCCAGCCCGAGCCCTCCGGCAGCCAGCAGGCCCGGGTTGGACAGCAGACCGACACGGAGCACGCTCTGCCGGTCCGTGCGCACGGCGAGCGCGACGAAAAACTGGCTGAGCACGATGCCTGCCTGCGTAATGGTGAGCGCCTCACGGTAGACCGGGTGGTCCTCGCTGAGGGCGTCGAAGGGAACACCCGAGTTGTGTATGTGCCAGAAGAACGCGAACGTGACGCCGGCCGCTTGGATGCCGCCAAGGAAGAGGATCCGGCGCGCGACCGCGAGTGACATCAGCCGCTCTCTGCGGGAGCGGGGTGGCTGGTCCATCACGTCCGGCTCCGGGGGCTCGGCACCGAGTGCGAGCGCCGGCAGGACGTCCGAGCCGAGGTCGATGGCGAGGACCTGAACCGCGAGCAGCGGCACCAGTGGGAAGCCGGCGAACGTGACGACAAGCAGCGGAACCAGTTCGCCGACGTTACTGCTGAAGACGTACACAAGGAACTTGCGAATGTTGTGGTACACCGACCGGCCCAACCGCACCGCGGCGGCGATCGACGCGAACGAGTCGTCCAGCAGCACCATGACCGCCGCCTCGCGGGCGACGTCGGTACCGGAGGCGCCCATCGCGACGCCGATGTCGGCATGCTTGAGCGCGGGCGCGTCGTTGGCGCCGTCGCCGGTGACCGCCACGACCTCGCCTCGGCGCTGCAGCCCGTTGACCACCCGCATCTTGTGTTCGGGATTGACGCGGCAAAAAAGCAGGTCACCCGAGACGGCCAGTAACGCGTCCAACGCCGTCTCGTCCATCCTGTCCAGCCGCGCCCCCGTCACCACCGTCGGTACACCGCCACGCACGATCCCGACCCGCCGCGCGATCGCCTCTGCGGTCAGCGGGTGGTCACCGCTGACCATGACGATGCGGATGCCGGCCCGTCTGCAGTCGGCCACGGCACCGGCGACATCGGGACGTGGCGGGTCAGTCATGGCGGTCAGACCCAGCAGCGTCAGTTCGGACTCGGCGACGTCCCGGGACGGGCGTGGGTCGTCGAGAGTACGCTCGGCGACGGCCAGTACCCGGGAGCCGTCGGCGGCCATCGCATCCCCCGCGTCGGCGACCGCCCGCCGGAGCGCGCCGGTGAGAGGCTGCCGTTCTCCCCGCCAGTCCACATGGGTGCAGCGCCCGAGTACCTCGCCCGGCGCCCCCTTGACGTAGGCGGCGTACCCGCCGCCCACGCGGTGCACTGTGGACATCAGCTTGCGGGTCGAGTCGAAGGGGAACTCACTCACCCGAGGGGTCGCGGCCTCCGCCGCCTCCAGGTCGAGACCGCCCTTGGCCGCCGCGGCGAGCAACGCGCCCTCGGTGGTATCGCCGAGCACCCGCCAGCCCACCGGGCCTGCCGGAGGCACCAGCCGCGCATCGCAGCACAACGCCGCCACCCGCAACATCTCGCGCACTGGGGTTGGGTCGGTCACAGTCCCGGTCGGCGCGTAGCCGACACCGGAGACGGCGTGCGTCTGGCCACCCGCCCACAGCCGGGTGACAGTCATCTCCGCTTTGGTGAGGGTGCCGGTCTTGTCCGTGCAGATCACCGTGGTCGAACCTAGGGTTTCGACGGCGAGCAGCCGTTTTACCAGGGCCTGCCGGTGGGCCATCCGCCGAACTGCGATCGCGAGCGACACCGACAGCGTCGCCGGCAGCCCTTCCGGCACGAGCGCCACCATCACGCCGAGCGCGAACACGAACGAGGCCACCGTGGGCTGGCCCGACGGTAGCCGGACCACAAACATCGAGGCGCCGACGACCAGGGCGACCAGTGAGACCCAACGAGCCATGGTGGCGATCTGGCGTTGCAGCGGGCTGGTGGCGTACGGGGCCGCCGAGGTGAGCCTGAAGATTCGGCCGAACTCGGTCGCCGCGCCGATTGCCAGCACCACCCCGCGCCCGTTTCCCGCGGCGATGGAGGTACCCATGAACAATCGGTTGGCGGCCTCCAGTGCCGGTGTTCTCTCCGGCACTGGTTGCGCCGTACGCGGGACAGGCCGGCTCTCGCCGGTCAGTGCGGAGTTGTCCACAGCGAGATCGCGCGCCTCGACCAGGCGACAGTCGGCTGGCACCGCGTCACCGGCCTCCAGCAGGACGACATCGCCGAACACCACGTCGCGTACCGCTATCTCGCGGCGGACGCCGTCGCGCAAGACCCGGCAGGTGTGCGGCACCATCGCGCGGAGCGCCTCCGCGGTACGCTCCGCCGAGTACTCCTGTGTGAACCCGATGATCGCGTTCAGGACCACCACGCCGAGGATTGCCACGGCCAGTTGGAAGGTGCCTCTGTCTCGCGGCTCCCCCAGGATGTATGCCAGGAAGGTGATCCCGGCCGCCACCTCGAGAACGACCGCGAAAAGGTCGGTGAACTGGCGGGCGAAACGGCGCCAGAGCCGGCGGCGCCCCGGATGAGGCAGTTCGTTGGCGCCGGCGGTCACCTGGCGCTGGGCCACCTCGGCGGAGGACAGGCCGTGCGGTGCTGAGCCCGTCGCCCCGTACACGTCCGGCGTCGCCAGCGCCTGTACGGAAATACCACCGGCTGGCAACTCCTGACCGACCGGGAGCGGGGTGGTCACCGATGCCATACCGCCAGGCTGTGCCGGTCCAGCCGCCCTCGCCAGGGTCCAAAGACCCCGCCACAGGGACATCCGTCACGCCATGACGCGCGGACGGCCGGGGGTCCGCGCGGTCAGCAGGCTCATCGGCCACCACCAAGGGCCGACCGCCCCTGCCCGTCGCCCGCGCGTCGACGCAGGCTACGAGGTAAGGAGGTGGGCCATGCGAGACACACTAGGGCAGCGGGTCGTCGTCGCCGTGGACGGCTCCGCCGCAAGCTGGGCGACGGCCAGCCTTGCCGCCGAGGAGGCGCGCCTGCGACACCGTCCGCTGCAGCTGATCAGCGCTGCCAGCGAGATGTCGGGAGGCCTTGGCCCTTATCTGACCGCCGTCGTCGGCCGGCTGAGCGCCCGTTGGCCCGAGGTCGCCATAACCACTCGCGTGCTCGACGGCGACATCACCGAGCGGTTGATCGACGAGTCTCGGTGGGCCACGCTGGTGGTCGTCGGCCGAGACGCGGCCAACGGACGGCACTATCAGGTGGCGGCGCACACGTTCTGCCCTGCCATGGTGGTGCCCGCGGCGGTGGGCCAGACTGCGGGAGGCCCGGTGCTGCTGGGCGTCGACATGTCCCCATACGACGAACAGGCGATCGGGTTCGCCTTCGAGCAGGCCGCGCTCCGGGGCGTACCGCTCGTGGCCGTCCATGTCTGGTCCGGTATCCCCGGCACCGCCCTCAGCGACATCAACCCGTTCGCGTACAACCTCTGCCAGGCACGCACGACCGCCGACCGTTTGCTGGCCGAGACACTGGCCGGCTGGACGGAAAAATATCCGAATGTGCCGGTGCAGCGGATGGCGTTGTACGACGTGAACCCCGCGCGGACGCTCCTGCAGGCCGCCGCCGACGCCGGACTCGTCGTGGTGGGCGCGAACAGGTTCGGCACAACCTCACCCCAGCTGCTCGGCCCAGTAGCCCGCGTCCTACTCGACCACGCTCCCTGCGCGGTGTGCGTCGTGCGCCAGACGAGCCGCTGAGCGTGGGACGAATGCCCAGCCGGTCCGGGCCGACACGCCTGGTACCGGAACGCGGCTCGGACAAGCGTGTATTCGGAACTGACAAGGAGGTCAGGACGATGTCCATGCCTATCTGGGAGGCCGCGCCGGCGGCGCCCAGCACGACCACACGGCGGGCACGGAGGCCCCGCCAACCGCGCCGCCTCGCGACGCTCATCCACCCGGTGCTACTGGCCCATGTGCTCCACCGGCTGATCGACGGTTCCGTGTGCGAGCTGCGTTTCGCCGATCCGGCCACGGCGCGCCGCTTCAGCGTGCCGCTGCGGTACGCCCACGCCGGCAACGAACTGGTCACACTGATCACAATGGCCGACACCGGACGTTGGTGGTTCGCGTTCCAGCGCCCACAGCCGGTCCAGGTGCTGCTGCATCGCCGGTGGTACCGCGGTCGCGGACGCCTGCTCGCACTGGGACAGCCTGACTGGCGGAGGGCTCGACGGATCCACGCCGACCGGTTCCCGCACATACCTTTGGAGGACGCCGACCTGTTCCTCGCGGTGACCGTCGACGACCCGAGCTACCCCGCCGGATGAACCGGAGGTCACACGGCGGCGGGGCCGGACCACCGCGACCGCGCACTCCCTGTGATGCAGCAGGGGCGGCCGCGTACCACCGTGCCACCAGCTGGGCCGGTTGGTCCTGGCTTTCCGGGACCGATGGCACATGCCAGCGCCAGCCCCCGGAGGCACGCTGGAGTGTGTGGGCGGCGAACCCCTCCGGTTCCCGCCCCATGGTGTTCTGCACCGAGGAGGTGCGCCGTGGACGAGAAAGAGCGTTTCGACACCAACCGTGAGGCACAGCACGACGCGGCCGCCCAGCGCGACCGGCCGTCGCAGCGGCAGGCGAACGCGATCGCCCGCTTTGTCGGTGCCGCGTTGTACGACGACGTGCGGCGAGCCGAGCGGAAGCGCGAAAGGCGAGACGGAAAGGCTCCATCGCAGGAGGACAACGGCACGAGCTCGGTGGCCTAGCGGACACCGCCGGGCCGAAGGTCCCGCGGACCCACGCTGGCCGGCCCTGTCGTTGGCGCTGGCCGTGCTGCCACGCCATGAGCTGACGATGCTGCCGGCCGCGCTGCTGGACACCAGGTTGGCAGGCGACGAGGATGCCTAACCTGAGGATCCCGCCCGGCCGGGCCGGCCGCCTGTGGCTCCTTCGGCGGCTGGAGTCCGCCCGTCTCGCCGCCGATCTCCTCGACCGCAAGCTGCGGATCCTGCACCGCGAGCAGGAACGGCTCCGCGCACGGACACAGGGCACCGAAGCGGCATGGCAGACCGCGTGGCGTACCGCCGACACCTGGGGCCTGCGCGCCGCGCTGTTGGGCGGCCGCCGGGAGCTCCAGACGGCCGCCCGGCCACCGTCCGAAGTAGACATAAGCTGGACCACTGTGATGGGCTTGCGCTATCCGGCCACGGCCACTTGCCGTGCCGTGCCCGATCCGGCGGGTGTCCGCTGGTCCGGCACCGCCGCCACCGTGGCGGCCGCGGCGGCGTACCAGAAAGCCGTGGACGCCGCGGTGGCTCACGCGGCTGCGAAAGCGGCGTACCAGGCGGTCCGCGTGGAGGTGACGGCCACCCAGCGCCGACGCAGGGCCATCACGCAGCGCTGGATACCGCGGCTTGAGGAAGCGCTCCGAGTCCTGATCCAGCGCTTGGAGGAGGCCGAACGCGCCGAAGCGGTGCGGATGCGCTGGGCGGACGCGTCTCGCGGCTGACGTTCGTCGCTTTGACGGTGCCCGATGGTCCCCGCACGTCGGGTCCTCCGACCGTGCTCGCCTGTGGCTCGTGCGGCGCACGGTGTCAAGTGGGGAGGTGTCGTACCCGGGCCGCCCGCGCCCGATCAGGCAGCGGTGCGCCCGCTCCGCCTCTCCGGAGCAGGAGGAGACAAGCCATGAACATCCTCACCCGGCACCGGCGCCACTTCGCGGTGGCCGGTGCGTTCCTGGCCGTGCTGCTCGCCGCAGGCGGCATTTGGCTTTTCGTCGGCGACGGCGGGCCCGAAGGCGCGACGCCACCGCCGGCGTCCCCACCACGACACCCAATCCCTCGGATAGCCCGACGCCGACCACCAGGCCTGCCAGCATGACCGTCAAGGTCTTCTTCCACCTCGGTCAGGACACCGACCCGGACACTGTGGTGGCGGTCAACCGCACAGTCCCGCGTACCACCAAAGTGGCCACAGCGGCACTGACCGCGCTGCTGGCCGGACCCACCCGCGCCGAGCAGGACAGCGGCTACTGGTCGCACTTCTCCCCCGCGACCGCCGGGATGCTGCGCAGTGTCCGCATCGCCAACGGCGCGGCACACGCCGACTTTCGCGACCTGCGAAAGGTGATCCCCAACGCGAGTTCCAGTGCTGGCAGCGCCGCGCTACTGGCAGAGCTGAACGCGACACTGAAACAGTTCGACACGGTGCGCACCACCGTGTACTCGCTCAACGGTGACGTGGCCGCGTTCTATGAATGGCTGCAGATGGTGCCGCCCGTGGGCCAGCGCGCCGGGCTCACCGACGCGCGGCGGGCGGCTGCGGACTTTCTCACCGGGGTCGTCGGCATGCGAAACCTTGCGCCGGGGTCGACGCGGTGGCGTAGCGACTTTATCGTCACCTCCGACTTCCGCACCCGGATCGCCGGGACCGAAACAGCGACCAGCGGCCCGATCACCCGGGTGACCCTCGGCGGCTCCGCGACCGGCTTCACCGTTCTGGGGGTCAATACCGACACCATCAAGGTGGATTCGCCGAAGAGCGCCGTCAACCCGGACTATTACCCGGTCGCGCGGTCACCGCTTACCATCAGCGGTTCCGCGTGGGCTTTCGAGGGCCACGTCAACGTCCGCGTGGTGCAGGACCGGTACGGGACGGTCCGGCGCCTCGGCGAGGGTTACGTGATCGGCGGCGGCGACGAGCTGCGACCGTACACCGGCCAGGTCCGCTTTACCGCGCCCAGCGCGCCGGTAGGCTGGGTGGTCGCCGCGGAGCTTTCCGCCGTCAACGGCCAGGTCGCCAAGGCCACGGCCGTGAAGGTCCGCTTCGCTGGCGTCCCCGCCGACCCGTCGGTGCTCAGCGTGCGGGCGACGGCTCGACCGGCCCTTCGGGACCTGGACGTCGAACCGCCGGACACCGTGGCGCGCAACGGGTGGGTTATGCCGACCGGCCGCGGCACGATCACCTTCGTGGTGCAGGCCAAGAACACCACCCGGGTGCACTTCAACCTGACCCCGCTCACTCCTGGCAGCCCGCCCACCCGACTGCTAGGCACGGCAAGCCGGTCCGGTGGCGAGTTCGTCTTCACCTGGCGCTACGCCGACGAACCGCTACTAGCGCGGATGAGCCTGACCGCCATCAACGCCACCGGCCACACCGACCGTGTGGTGGTCAACGTCTTCCACCCGTGACGCGACGGTCACGCCTCCAAGGCGGATCGGCTGTTCGCCGTTCCGCCCATGGACCGGCTGTGGTCGCAACTCCGGATCGGGATGCCGGTGCACGTCTACCGCTGACCTTCGACAGCCGTGCGGCGCCCGTCCCGATCCGGACGCCGCACGAGTGTCGGCCAGAGCGCTCCCTCAGACCGGGTACTTGGCGAGGGTCTCGCGAAGGCGGGTCACGAATCGCAGCGACTCGACGTGCTCGCGCTGCCAGACGTTGCGGCCGAAAATCAGGCCTGTCGCGCCGGCTTCCATCGACTGCCGAGCCTTTTCCAGCATCGCCTCATCGCCGGCCCTCTCGCCACCAGAGACCAGCAGCATGCTCCGGTTAGCGGAGCGAACCACCGCATTGATCGCATCCTGCGCCGAGTACTCGCCTTCGTACGGCGCGGGAACTCCGGTGCGCTTGAGCGGATTGGGAAAGTTCACCTTCACCATGTCGGCACCCAGCTCGCTCGCGGTCCGCGCGGCGTAGTCGACGGCGTAGAACGAATTCTTGCCACCCTTGGCCGCGATCGCCGAACCGCGCGGGTACGCCCAAACGATCAACGGCATGCCCCACCGCTCGGCGTCCCGGCGCACCGCCTGGAACTGCGCAAAGTCCCGCTCCTGCACCGGCGTGCCCACGTAAAGGGTGTAGCCGACGGCATCCGCGCCCAGCCGCACGGCGTCCTCCACGCTCGCGTTCAGAGGGGAAAGGGCCGACGCGTCCGGCGGAATCTCGGTCTTCCCGTTGAGCTTGAGGATGAGCGGGACCTCGCCGGCGAAGTCCCAGTAGAACTTTTCCGCCAGCCTGATCTGAATGGCGATGCCGTTGAACCCACCCTCTACCGCCAACTTGGCGATGTACCGCGGATCGCTGGCCGCCGGGTTGGTGAAGAAGTCTCGCGGCCCGTGCTCGAGCCCTTGGTCGTACGGCAGGAACAGCGCCGTACCGTTGGCCAACCCGAATGTGTGCAGGATCCGATGCAGCCGGGCCTTCTTGCCGGTGGCCAGGCCCAGCGCGCGTAGTGGCTGTCGAGACATTCCGGTGTACCTCCTCTGCGGCACGCGCCGCGGATATATGACCGGTGGCCGTGAAGGCCGGACCTCCGGCCCGGGCGGCAACGATGGGCCTGCCGGCCGAGAGCACGCCGACCGGCAGGACCCCCCGTTCACGCCGACAGGAACTTCAGCAGGTGGTAGGCGAGGAACGCTGGCCACACCAGTGACTTCAGGATTCCCAGGATGAGCGACCAGAAGCCGTCAGCGTCCTGGATGTAGTAGACGAGGGCGCCGATCAAGCCGAGTCCATACACGGCGTCGCCGGCGCCGCCGCGGCGGCCGCGGCACCTGTTCCGGTCCGTCTCCTCCATGCCAATCACTCCCTTCCGGACACCGGCACCCGTGCGCGGGCCAGATCCGGTATCCGCATCTGCATCAGCGGCAAACCGACGCCGTAGGTGACGAAGTCCCCGCGTGGCACGATCTCGATGAGGCAGCAGCTGGCTAGCCGCTGCGGCGGCAGCAGCGGGCGGAGCTGGTCCGCGACGGGACCGGCCGGCAGCGGACCCGCCGGATGCACAACCGCCGCCCCCGCGAAGCTGATCGTCGCCGGCGGGATGGGCAGCAGCAGCGACATGATCCCGCCGCGCCGTACCGGCACGGTCACCGCCACCCGCCCGTTGGCAGCGATGTGCCGGGCCTTCCAGCTGTCCTCGGCGACTGCCACGTACATTCGCCGGTCGACGACGCGAAAGACCACGCCGCTCGAACGGGGCTCGCCTGCGGGCGTGACATGGCTGAGGACGGCGAACGAGGCCTTGGCGAGCGCACGCCAGATCATCTCGCTCGCATCCTGGCGTTCAATGGCTTTCAACACGGTTGCCTCCATTAGCAGGAGTTGAGTTGCACCTGCCAGCCCGAGCCGGCGGCGAACGTCGCTGCGAACGGCACGCCGCCCACGGTTCCGTCGAGCCCGCCCTGCCGTTTCCAGACCACGGGCACCAGGCGGGTGAGAACGCCGCCGCCGCAGGTGTCGCAGCCGCCGTTGAGCGCGTCGATGTACCGCGCGCGGACCGCGACCTCCGCGGTGGCGAGCGAGTCGCGCGGAGCCACCGCGATCGGCTCGCTGGAGGACGCCAGCGCCCGGACCTGGGCCAGATCGCCGGCGAACCGCCGCGCCGCCGGCGCGCCGTTGCCCAAACAGTCGATCAGTTCTTGGGCATCGGTACCGGCGCGGGGCAGCGGCGCGGACGCGGCGAAGCTGACAACCCGGTTCATCGCCAGTCGGCGGGAGACGATCTCGCTGTACAGCAGCATGACCGATCGCAGCAGCTCCCGCTCCATCCCGCCGGGGATGGTGCCGACGAGCGCTTGGGGCCGGATGGCGCGTACCGCCGCGACGGTCGCCGGATCCAGCGCGACGACATCACGGCGCACACCGCCATTGATCCGCTTCGCGGCGTCTCGCAAGTCGGCGTCGAGCCGCGTCGCGGCGACGAAGAAGTCCGCGAGCTGATCGGCCGCCGACTGCCGGCCGGGCACCGCTCCGCCGGCCTTCCCGCTCTGGGTGGGCGATGCCGGGACCGTAGCGAGCGGGACGGACGTGGTGACGCCCGGTTCGGCCTGCTCGGGCGGCGACGGCGAGCCGGAGCAGGCCGCCACCGGCGCGACGAGGATCGCCAGAAGGGTGACCACCCCCGCGAGACGTGCTGGGCGATACGGCCGGGACCGGCCCGGCGACACATTGGATTCCATGGCAACCTCCACTGCCGAGGTGGCCGACCCACTCAGACACCGCACACGCCCGTCCCGCCGGTCAGGTCCAATACGGCAGGCAGAGACCGGCGCATCCACATAGGACCCGCCTCATTGGTCGTGGGCGAGGGCCGGTGACATCCGCTGGACGCCCTACCCATCTCGCACTGTGTGCCTACCGCGACGCCAACCGCGAGGGCCATTGGTCCCGTCGAGCGGTCCGCTCGTCCCGGCTCGGGTCGGGCACCATGCCGTCAGCGACGAGGTGCCTTCGCAACCGGCTCCGGTACGAGGCTGAAGGCAGCTTCCTCCTCCTGAGCGTTGTGCAGACGCAGGATCGCGTACAGGCCGTAGAGCAGGCGGCGCAGGTCGGTGACCTCGGCCGTGCCGGCGCCGTCGAGGGCTCGGCGAAGTCGGCGCACGTAGTGCTCGATCTCAGCGTGGGTGCGGCTGATGGCACCGGTGGGGTCCGCACCGCCAAGCGTCTTGGCCAAGATCGGTACCAGCTCCGCTTCCTCGGCGCGCTCATGTGCCAGCAGGTCGGACTCTAGCCGGCCCAGCAGCTCCCGGACGGGTTCAGCGTCCCGATGGGTCGGGCTCAAATCATCGGCGACGGCGCGGATCTGCTCCACGAGCGGCCGCACCGACTCGTGCTGGGCATAGAGTCGCCGGGCCGTGGCCACGTCCGCCGGCGTCATGGCGGCCGTGTAGGCGCGCGCCGGTAGCAGAGCGGTCAGGGCGATGCCGATGGCGGCGACATCGATAATCTCCTGGAGTGTGGCGCCGGCGGCAGGTGGCAACAAGCCTGCCGCGGCGGCGACCATCGCGGCCAGCGCGAGGCCCATGCCAGCAAAGACCGCCTGCCAGGCGATGCGACGAGCCCGCCGGGAGATGAGGATCGCGTCGGCCAGGGCGTCGACCCGGTCGACAGTGAGCACGACGTCGGCTGCCTCGGCGGAAGCGGTCGCGCCCCGAGCGGCCAGCGCGACTCCCGCTCCGGCGGCGGCCAGTGCCGGTGCGTCGTTGATACCGTCGCCGACCATGATCGTCGGGGCAGCGGCTTGTTCGGCCTTCACGATGGCGAGCTTCTCGGCCGGGTCCCGATCGGCCTCCACGGCATCGACGCCGACGATGCGCCCCACCGTTTCGGCAATCTCGGCGCGGTCGCCGGTGACCAGCACGATCCGCTTGATGCCCGCGGCACGTAGCGCTCTGACCATGCGCGGCGCGTCCGCCCGCACGGGATCCTCGAACAGCAGCGCGCCAGCGAGCTCACCGTCGACAGCGACGTACACCGCGAGTGAGCCGTCGAGGTCGGCGCGGTGTCGCACGCGCTGGGCCCAGGCCGGTGCCGGTTCAGGCACCAGCCAGGAGGCCTTGCCCAGCCTCACCTCGCGACCGTCCACGACGCCGCGTAAGCCGTATCCGTGCTCCTCACGTACCTCGTCCGGCGCCTGCAGCATCAGGCCGCGGCCGCGGGCGGCAGAAACGATCGCAGCCGCCAGCACATGGGCCGATGCCTGGTCCAGCGACCCGGCCAGGCGCAGCAGCTCGTCGGCGTCAAGCCGACCAGCCGTGACAACATCAGCAAGCGTCGGCCGGCCGTGCGTCAAGGTGCCGGTCTTGTCGAAGAGCAGTACGCGGCCGGCGGCGAGGCGCTCAAGCGACGCGCCACCTTTGATCACGACGCCGACACGCGCGGCCCGGGACAGACCCGACATGATCGCGATGGGTGCGGCCAGAAGTAGCGGGCACGGCGTGGCCACTACGAGGACCGCCACCGCCCGCACCGCCTCGCCGGTGGCTGCCCAGGCCACACCGGCCAGGATCAGGGTGAGTGGGACGAACGCCACGGCCACCCGGTCAGCGGTGCGCACGAACGGGGCGCTGTCCGCCTGAGCCTGCTCGACCAGGCGCACTACTCCCGCGTACGTGGACGCCGCGGCCGGAACGGTGGCGACCAGGTCGACGGGGTGGCCCGCGTTGATCACGCCACTGCGCACATCTTCGCCGGCCCGGCGCTCGACCGGCAGCCCTTCGCCAGACAGCGCGGACTCGTCGAATGTCGCCGCGCCCAGCAGGCGGCCATCCACCGGAACGATCTCACCCGAGCCGACCAGCAGGCGGTCGCCGGGGACGACCTCACCCACCGCGACCTCGACCAAGCCGTCCGGCCCGTATCGCCGGGCGGTCCTCGGCGCTCGGGCCGCTAGCAGGCTCAACTCCCGTCGGGCTCGGGCCGCCGCCCTGGCCTCCAGCAGCGCGCCGCTGGCCAGCATCACCGCGATAACCGCTCCGGCGAACGCCTCTCCGACCACGAGCGCGCCAGCCAGCGCCAACCAGGCGATCACATCAACGCTCGGCTGGCGGCGGCGGGCGGCGGCGACCAGCGTCACCGTGGAGTGGGCCAGGCCGATCAGCGTGGCGGCAACCCATACCGCGGTCGCCGCGGTGCGAGCGTCCATGAGCCACAGCAGGCCGCCGATCGCCAGCAGCAGCGCGGCCGCCGCGAACAGGACCACCTCGCGCCTTTGCCACACCAAATGCGGAAGCCTCACCTGGTGCCTCCTTCGGTCACTCACATACCTACCTGCTTCCCACAGCCAGGCCGCGGCTGTCAGGGCAAATTGCCACCATCGGGGGGTCTAAGGGCCTGAAATCGTGCTCAACGGCTCGTTCGTTGGTACTGGGCGAACGCCAGGTACATCTGCATCCAGCCGACGTAGCGCTCCTCACGTCGGGCCAGCACCTGCGCCAGTCCCGACTCCGACCACCGCAGTCGCCCGACCATATCGATCTGTGCGGCGGTCAACCGCCGGTACCGGCGGTCGCCGCGGTTCGCCCGCTCGGCCACATATGCGATCTCGCGGGCCCTGCCGGCGAACCAGCGGCGCCGGAACTGCTCGGCCATCGTCCGGCAATACATGGCCCGCTCATAGTCGTCAGCCAGATGCGCCAGCACATCTTCCGGAATGCCCCCTGGGTCCGCTGCGAGGCGATGTCTGGTCCGCGCGGCAACGGGGACCCGCCCCACAGCAACCGAACGCCGTCGTTGCGTTTCGGTGTGATAACCGCGATCGAGCGTTTCGTGCTCAGTTCGAGGTCTAACCGCCTCTGTATCCATGACCGCCTCCTACCTCTACTACCCGTATGGCGGTCCGGGTCCGGTCGCGGTCAGGGCCGTTGGACCTGTTACCACCGCCTGCGGTCCCGTTCGGGAGCGGCGCCGCGGCTACCGTCCGGACGCGTGCGCGAGCAGAAGCGTCGAAGCCGCACGCAGGTACGGCCTCGGCGCAAGCGTCGCGGCCAGCCTGACCTCGTCCAGCGGCCGTGTGTCCTCGTCCAGGAAGCGCAGCACGCGCTCGGCCGGGTTGGCCAGGAACAGCTGGCCAAAAGCAAGCTCCAGTTGTGCCGGCTCGCGGTCCAGCACTTCCAGCAGAATCGCGTCGAACAGGCGGTACCGCCGCCGGGACCGCAGCAGTCCGAACGGATGACCGTACTGTGCCAGCGACGCGGCGATGGCCGCGCTGTCGCGCTGGATGCGCTGGTACCCGTACCCGGTGCTGGCTTTGAGCAACCCGCCGCGGGCGCCGATCCGCAACACCCGCCCGGACCGCCGCGCTGCCGGCGCCACCCGCAGTGGCAACACTGCGGACTCGGTGCGCAGCACTTCATAGCGCCCGAACCGGTCCATGTGATCGGCGAGCGCGGCGCCTAGTTCGTCCGCAGTGGATGAGATGGCGTGCCGGCCGGCGAACTCGGTCACCTCCACCAGCGCGCGGTGCCGGTCCTTCGGCAGGACGTAGACGAATCGGGACCGGCCGGCCTGTGGTATGCGGAAGTCGAACAGCACCGGCGTCTGGGCGTCGAAGCACGGCACCGCGCACTCGACCTCCCAGCCCACGAATGCCAGACGTGCGTCGGCGGAGCGTCCCGGCGATTCCGGGCTGACGCTGTCGAACGCCCAGCAGGCCCGGTAGGTGTGTCCATCGACCACGACCTCCGCCGCGTCGGCCCCGTTGGTCACGCTCTCTACCCGGCCCTGCCGCAACGCGAAGCGCGGGCAACAGCCGATGACCGACCGGACGACCCGCTCCAGATCACTACGGCGCACCACCTGGTACCGGTAACGGCCCAGCGCCACCACGTCGTCAGCGCCTGCCGCCTGCACCCGGACCCGCGCGTAGGAGCGGTAGGCCACGCCGTCGAGCAGCCCGATGCCGGCGGTCCAGTACCCCCAACTGGCCGCGGGTCGCCTGGCGGGGGTGCAGTCGTCGATGACCAGAACCGACCTGTCGCGCCACGGTCCGGCGCCCAGGTGCGCGGCTAGTGACAGGCCGCTCAGCCCGCCGCCTGCGATGACCGCGTCGAACACTGGATCGGCCATCGTGTCACCACACCGGCGCCGGGCGTCCCGGCCGGGCGAGCAGGCTCCGCACGGCGACCGCGAGACGGCGCCGCCGCGGTACCGTCGCCCGCCGGCGGAACACGTCGTATCCGGCCCGCTCGACCTCGGTGAGGATGCCACCGTACAGCAGGTGGGCGGTACGGATGCAGGCGCGGGAGGTCGGTGTGAGCAGCGGAATTCCGGTGCCGGCCACCGCGTAGTGCCGCCGGGCCCGTTCGATCTCGAAGGCGAGCAGGTCGCGCACGGCGGGCGACACCCGTCGGGCGTGAAGATCGTCGCGAGTGACCCCGAATCGCGCCAGATCTTTGCGCGGAAGATAGATCCGGCCGCGGTCGAGGTCCTCGCCCACGTCTCGGATGAAGTTGGTCAGCTGGAACGCCAGCCCTAGCTGGCGCGCCGGCTCGCGGGCTGCGGCGGGGTCGGCGGCACCGAGGATCGGCAGCATCATCGAGCCGATCGCCGCGGCGGAACCTTCCATGTACTCCAGCAGGTCGTCATATGTGTCGTACCCGGTCACCGTCAGGTCCATCGTCATGGAGCGCAGGAACGCCACGAAGTCCTCGCGCTCCAAGCCGAAGACGCCGATCGTGTGCAGCACCGCGGGCAGCACCGGGTCGTCCCCGGTTCTGCCGCCGTCGAGCGCCGCGGTGAACCGCTCGGACCAGCGGCGCAGTCGCAACGCGCGGTCCACCCGGCTTTCCTCGCCGAGGTGATCGACGATGTCGTCGGTATGCCGGGTGAAGCCGTACAGGGCGCTGACGTGCCGCCGCTTCCAGGCTGGCAGCAGCATGGTGGCCAGGTAGTAGGTGCGGCCGTGCACGCGATGCAGCATCCGGCAATGCCGGTAGGACCGCTCCAGATCACCGGTCATGGCAGGCCTCCCGTCGCACCGATCGCCTCGACCGCATCGTCCTGGTGGCCGGTCGTCCGCGTGCAGGGCCACAAGGCCCGTTCATGACGGCCGTGTGCATCTACGCCGGAGGGCTGGCGCCGCCGTGGAATGAGGATATGAGTGATGGACTCAGCCTGCGTTTCCTCGGCGCCACCGGCACCGTCACCGGTAGCAAGTTCCTGATATCGGCTGGGCACAGCCGGCTGCTAGTCGACAGCGGCCTGTACCAGGGCGACCGGGAGCTGCGGCGGCGCAACTGGGCGCCGGTACCCGGGCTCACGCCGGACGTGGACGCGGTCGTGCTGAGCCATGCCCACCTGGACCACTGCGGCTACCTGCCGCGCCTGGTCCGCGATGGGTTCTCTGGGCCGGTGTACTGCTCGCCCTGGACGGCGCACGTCGTGCCGATCGTGCTTCGGGACGCGGCGCACCTGCAGGAGGAGGACGCGCAGTACGCGGCCCGCCGCGGCTCCAGCCGGCACGACCCGCCACTGCCGCTGTTCGACACCGGCGATGCGGAGAAGGCGATTGCGCTCCTGCGGCCGCTACCCTACGGACGGAACCAGCCGGTCAGCGGCATGACGGTGCGGCTCCAGCGTGCGGGTCACATCCTCGGGTCATCCACAGTGGAGGTACAAGCCGCCGGTGGGTCGGTGGCGTTCAGCGGTGACCTCGGCCGTTGCACGCACCCGCTGCTCGCACCGCCGGACCCGGCACCGGCAGTGGACGCCCTCGTGGTGGAATCCACGTACGGCGACCGCCGCCACCCGCCGCGCAGCCTGCACGCGCTGGCTGAGCCGATCGGCCGAGCCCTCGCCCGCGGTGGCGTGGTGCTGATCCCGGCGTTCGCGGTCGATCGCACGCCGGTGCTGCTCATGGCACTGCGGGAGCTGATGACCTCGGGTGCGCTGCCGGTGGTGCCGGTCTACGTGGACAGCCCGATGGCACTGGCCGCGCTGGAGGTATACCGCGAGGCGGTGCGCGAGGGAAGCCTCGAGATCCGCGCCGAAGTGCGTCGGGCTGCCACCGACCCGTTCGATCCGGGCGAACTGCGCCTTGCACACACGGTGGAGGAGTCACGGCGGCTCAATTCCCCGCCGGCGCCGTGCGTCATCATCTCGGCCTCGGGTATGGCTACCGGCGGCCGGGTCGTGCATCATCTGGAACACTTGGCACCGCACCCGCGCAACCTGATCCTGCTGCCGGGCTTCCAGGTGGCCGGCACCCGTGGCCGGGCGCTGCTGGACGGCGCGTCGACGCTGAAGATGTTCGGCCGGTACGTGCCGGTCCGAGCGGAAGTCGCTGGCGTCGACGAACTGTCCGCGCACGCGGACGCCGACGGGCTGCTGGCCTGGCTGCGATCGGCGGTCTCGCCACCGGATACCTGCTATGTGGTGCACGGGGAACCAGGACCGTCCTCGGTCCTGGCGGCGCGCATCGGCACCGAGCTCGGGTGGTCCGCCGTCCTGCCGCGCTACGCCGAACGCGTGCTGCTGTGAGTGCTGCTGGCGCAGCCGCCGGTCGGTTCGGCGGCCGCCGCTGAGCAGTTGGCGGGTTAGTCGGCGGCGGCTCCTGCCTGCCGTACCCGAACAAGCGCGAGCTGCACCGCGCGCTCGACATCACCTGGGCTGAGTACACCGATGACGCGGCCCTGCGCCACCACGAGCGCCAAGGGCGGCAACGCCGACATGGCGACCTCCGCGAGCGGCGTGTCAGCGGCGACGATCCGCGTCCTGGCCAGAGGAACCAGTACGTCACGGAGGCGGACGACCGGCTGGCGCCGGGCCGGCACGCGGGCGAGTTCGCTGAGGCCGACGGTCCCCATAGGCCTGCCGTCCAGGTCCACCACCGGGAACCTACGGTGCGGAACCCGGCTGGCGACCGCTTCGACGAACGAGGCGACGCTCTGCCACTCGCCGCCGCAAACCGCAGGAGCGGTCATCACGTCGTCGACCCGCGTCCCGCCAAGGAGGGCGGCCAGGTCGTCACCGGCCTGCTCGGCGCGGGCCGCGGTGGCGAGAAATGCGCCGATGAGCATCAGCCACAGCCCGCCAAGGTCCGCGACGAGCAGCACCTCGGCGGCACCAATCGCCAGGACCAGCACGCCAAGGACGAATCCGACCCGGCCGGCGGTACGCTGGGCCGCCGCACGGTCGCCGCGCACGCGCCAGAGGATGGCGCGCAGAATCCGGCCACCGTCCAACGGGGCGCCGGGCAGAAGGTTGAAGACGGCCAGCATGCCGTTGACGAGTGCCAACCAGCCCAGCGACGCCTCCGCCAGTGGCGAGCTGCCGAACCTGTGTGCCTCGACCGCCGCGGCGCCGAAGAGGACGGCGCAGCCTGCGCTGACCGCCGGTCCCGCGAGAGCGATAAGCAGGTCTGCACGGGGGTGCGGCGGCTGGCTGTCCAACTCGGCCACGCCGCCGAGCAACCAGAGCGTGATGCGGCGGACCCGCACGCCGTAATGCCGAGCCACCAAGGCATGCGCTGCCTCGTGCGCGAGCACCGAGCCGAGGAAGACCCCCGCCACGGCCAGCGCCACCAGCCAGTATGCGCCGGTCTCGCGTCCCGGCGCGTTGGCCGGCAGCACGACTCCCGCGAGGCCCTGCGCCAAAAGCAGCGCGATCACGAGCACCGTCCAGTGGACAGCGACGGGGATGCCAGCTATCCGACCCAGCGGAACCGTCTGTCGCATGTGACCGCCTGCCCTGCCTCGTTCAGCTTCACCATGCGCCGCCGGAAGGCGTGCGGCCACGGCCGTGCGACCCCCTTGAGCGGCCATCCGGCCCGGCTCCGGGACAGCCACGGTCGTGAACGAGCCGCCGGGTCCAAGGGCCCCAAGGCACAGGGCGGCTGGCCCTGACCGGCGGGCAGAGCACGCGTTACCGTCCCACCTACCAGCTGAGGGGATGAGTACGCCGTGAATGTACGGCGCCGGCGGTTCGCCGACGCCGGTGAATTGACGGGTACGCACGGCAGGTGACGTCGCCGCCCGGGTGAAGGGCGACCGGCGTCTTTCGGGGCTGAGGCGAGGGGACAGCCCATCGCCTCAGCGCCCACACGCGGGAACCGTCGCCCCGCCCGGGCCGCCGCCATCCGGATCGCCCTTCGGGCGCCGGCCAACCTGCCACAGGACCGCTGGCCGGCGCGAACGGCGGCACACCAGGAGCCAGGCACCGCCGGCAAGCGCGAGCCCGGCCACGACGTCCAGCAGGTAGTGGTTGGCGGTCAGCACGACGGCCGCGTCCATCGACAAGGTCACAGCCACGGCGAGGACCCGCAGCCAGAGGCGACGGGTCGCCAGAACGACCGCCAGGCTGACGACCAGGTTCCAGCCGACGTGCAGGCTGGGCATCGCCGCGTACTGGTTCGTGAACGCGGCCGGCTGCAGCACCCGGTAGGAGTTCGATTGCTCGGTCACCGTGTCGACAAGCCCGATCCCGGCCAGCCTCGGTGGGGCCACCGGCAGCGCGGCAAAGATGAAGATGCCGATACCACCCGACACGAGCATCGCGTTGCGCACCCGCAAGAACACCGGCCGGTGCCGGGTCGCCAGCCAGCACAGCACCACGGTGATCAGCGGCCAGTGCCCGTAGATGTAGACCCAGTTGAAGAACGTTGTCGCGAACGGCACGTCGAGGACGGCCTGTTGCAGCCAGGTCTCCCGGTCGAGGGCGAGCAGCCGTTCCACGGCCATCACCCGCTCGGCGTTGCGGACGGCGGCCGTCACGTCGCCTTCGGTGAGGCCGCGCACACCGAAGTAGGCGACCACCGCGCCAATCACGATCAAGATCTGTTGGAGGAACCGGAGAACAGGGCCGGCGGCGCCGACGAGGCGGGGCACCGCGCCGCTCGCGGGGTACGCATGCCGTCGCCACACCTCGTCCTCCCTTCGCCCTTCCAGGATGGGATGGGCGAGGGCTGGGACTCAGGGTCGTTCGAACCCCATCGCACGGTCGACAGTCCCGAGGAGGCGGTACGGACGATGCCCCGACCCAGGATGCGATCACGTACACCGCCGCCGTGACCACACCGCTGGTGCGGCTACCCGTACTCCAGCGAAGTGGACGCCCTCGACGACGTTTTGTGGGAGGCGGGACTTTGGTCCCGCGACAAAAGGGAACTCCGGCACACGCGCGTTTGGGGCTACATCGGCGAGACTGTGAGTGTCAGCAAGTCATGTTCACCACCTACGCCCTGGCTGCGGGGCTGCCGGACAAGGCACCCGGCGGAGTTTCACCCCGGGTTAGCAGTCACGAGGGCGTTGTGTATGCGTGCCCGCGTTCCCTGGTCGTGGTGCCCTACACGCGCTGCAGGCTTGGACCAGGATTTCGTTGGTCGTCGCTTGGCCGGCATGCGTCGCCTAGCTGCGGACGAAGCCAACCGAGTGTCGGGTATTGGCGTCGAGCGGCCCGACCAACTGCTCCCGTGGGAGGTTGTCATGCTCATTCTCTTCGTTGTGCTGATGGTGTTGTGGTTGATTCTGGCGATTGTTGGGATCGCCATCGATGGCTTGCTGTGGCTCGGCATCGTCGGGATCATTCTGTTCCTCGGGACAGCCGCGGTCGGCGGACTCCGGCGTCGAGCGCTGAGGCATTAGCGGCTCGGCGGATCGGCAGCCGCAGTGCGGCCGGTAGACACACGGCGTCCAGTGATGTAAACAGCCGGTCGAACCGGCGTCGCCGCCGCGACATATCGGGCTGGTTGCGGCCGCCCGAGCACGGGCCCAGTCCTCGCCCGCTCAACACTCGCATCTTCGTAGGCGTTTGGGGCTGGAGGAACACCATGTCCACACCGTTGTACCCGCTGGCCCCGGTGGCACCGCTGAACATCGAAAGCAGCGTGTCGTCGCCGGCCACGTTGCGGGTCGCCGTCACTGGAGAGATCGACCTGGCAAACGCGGCCGCGCTGCGTGAGCGGTTGCTACGCGTGCTGTACCAGCACCGGCCCGACCTGCTCGATGTAAACCTCGCCGGGGTGACTTTCATGGACTGCACCGGAGTCGCTGTGCTCGTCGGTGTGCGTAACGCTGCCATCCAGGCCGGATGCCGGATGCATATCACCGATCCGCAGCCCATTGTCAGCCGGGTTCTCCAGTTGACCGGATTACTTCGGGTCCTCACCGATCCGGTCGAGCTGCAGCGAGGTGCCGCAGGGTCTGCGTATCCGCCGGGAGGCCGAACCTGTCCCTGAGTCCACTGAGGTCTGTGGTTGGCACCGGATGCCGCCCTGCTCGCTCATGGCAGCGTGGCCAGCAGGTCGAGGTGGGTCCTGGTGTGGTCCTGTGACTGCCATTCGGTGATCTGTTCGCGTCCGTACGCACGGAGCACCGGAACGGCGAGTGCGTCTTCGATGACACGTCGATCCGTCTTTGGCAGCCCCGTGGTGAGCGTGTCGAGCAAGTCGTGCCAGCGGTGGCGGAGGGCGAGTGCGGCGAGGGTGGGCAGCTGCGCCGGTACGTGGTTGCGTAAGGCGATCCGGGCGAAGGAGGGGGCGTGCCGGAGCAGGGTCCGCGCGGCGGGGATCGCGATGTTCGGTTGAGAGTAGAAGCGCCGCATCGCGTCGAGCATGGCCCGCTGCAGGTCGAGCGGGTGCATCCGAGCTGGCCGCATTACCGCGTGGTGCCCGTCGTAAAGAGCCCAGTCGGTGGTGATGATCCGGCCTTCGGCCTGTGCTCTGCGGTACAGGCGGGTCCCGGGCAGCGGTGTCTCGATCATGAGCTGGATGGTGTCGATAGCGACCCGCTTGGCGAATTGGACGGTGTGGTCGGCCTGTTCGGCGGTGTCGGTGTCGGTGCCGATGACGAACATGCCGTGCACCTTGATCCCGTACCGGTGGAACAGATCTACGGCGTCGACGATGTCGCGGACGGTCTGTTTCTTGTTCATCTGCTTGAGAGCATCGTCCGAGATGCTCTCGAATCCCACCATCACCATCCAGCATCCGGCGTCTCTCATCAGGCGCAGCAGTTCCAAGTCAGGCTGGCGGGATGCCTTTGAAAGCAGCACGGTCTCGGCGGCGCGTACCTGCGCCAGCCATTGCGGCGTGAGGTCACGGGCAAGCATCTGACGGAGTAGGTCTCGGGTGCGGTTCTTGTTGACCACGAACAGATCGTCGTGGAAGAAGACCCGTTCGGCGTCGAGACCGGCAAGTTCGGTGAGGATCTGGTCAGTGCGCCGGTAGCGGACCGACCGGGAGAACATGGCGGTGACCGCGCAGAACTCGCAGTCGTACGGGCAGCCCCACTGGGTCATCAGCGGTTTGGTGGTCATACGTTCGTGGCCGTGGATGAGCGACAAGTCCGGGATCGGCAGCGCCTGGAACTGCTGCTGCGAGCAGGGCCCGCGCGGCGGGTTGTGGTGTGCGCGCCGATCGGTGTCGCGCCATGACAGGCCGGCGATGTTCGCTGGCGACTCTTCCCGATCAACGGCCTGTACAAGCTGGCATATGGTGTGCTCACCCTCGCCGCGTACGACGTAGCTGGCGTGTTCGAGTCCTTCGTCAGCCATGAACGTGACGTGCGGACCGCCCAGGACGACCGGGACGCCAGCTGTTTCGAGTTCGTCGGCGAGGCGGTAGGCGTAGGGCTGTGTCGAGGTAGTGGCCGAGATTCCGACCAGGTCCGCCCGTAGGCAGTCATCGACGTCCACCGAGGCCAGCACGTCGCAGTAGCAGTACGCGTCGTGGCCCCGCTCGCGCAGCATGGTGGCCATCAGTGGGCAGCCGAGCCGGGGCAGCAGGGCTCGGTCGTAGACGTGGTGGCCTGGCGGCCTCGGCTCGATGAACCGAACTCGCATTTCGTACCTCCGGCGGGAACTGTGTTGCAGGTCCACGTTGGCCAGCGGGCCAGGTCGTGCCGGGTTCAGCGCCGCGGCGGCGGACGCTCAGCCTCACCAGCAGCGCGCCCGCTTGCTCCTGCGGAGCCCGACCGAGGTCAGGTCGGGATGGCCGGATACGGCCAGTAGTCCCGCGGGTTGGCGGTGCCGGTGTCGTCGGTGTCGTACGTCAGTCTGTCGTCGACTCTCACCACGCCGGCGACCGCAGCCGTCAGGTTGACCACCAGGTCGGCGACTGTCTTGCGGTCCAGATTTCCGCGTAGGTCCACGACGCCGTCGTGCACGTTCACCGCGACCGTGGACGGCTCGAGGGACATGGTCCGGCCGAGTACGTCGTGGACGATGTCGCGCCTGAGTTCGTCGTCCGAGCGCAGGTGCACCTTCAACAGGTCGGAGCGGGCGATGATTCCAATGAGGACGCCGTCCCCGTCCACGACGGGTAGGTGCCTGACATGCCGGTGATCCATCTGGCGTGCTGCGGCGGCCAGCGAGGTGCCCGGTCCCGTGGTCACCGCGGGTGTGGTCATCAGCCGACGGGCAGGCTGACCTTTGTCGTCGTTCCTTGGCAGGTGGTGCCGGCTGGGGACCCGGCGGCCGGTGTTCTGGCCCGCGAATGCGGTCTTGTAGAGCAGATCGGCTTCGGACACGACACCTATGACTCGCCGGTCCTCGTCGACGACAGGCACCGCGCTGATCCGTCTTTCGGCGAGTAGGCCGACGATGCGGCGGTAGCTCGCGTCGGCGGTTACCGCCACGACGTCGGCAGTCATGACGTCCGCGACCGTCCAGATCCTCATGGCCGTCTCCTTCCAGACGGACCCTGTTCCGGGATACTCGCGCCCTGCCTGTGCCGAAAAGCGCGCTTCAGAGGGCGTCGGTCATCCGAAACCATCCCGGCGTTCCCCCGGTGCCAGTTCCATCTCTTCACCACCGGGTGCCTACGCTCATAGTGCCGCCGCCGAGAAGCCACCCCCTAGGGACCAATGACCTGTCCTGGCAGGCCCTGGTGAAGAGCGCAACGAACGGAGGGGGCGGCACCCGAACCAGCCAGACAAGCCAAGACACCGCGACCGCCTGGACGGAAGGCTCGTCGGTCCGGTCAGCACCGATCATGCAGGGCGACGGCGGACAGACCGCACGTCCTGGTGCCACGGGTAGAACGACTCTGCCTTATCCAACTGACACGGCGCAGGCTGGCAATGGACAGGGGCTGGTCGCGGTAGCCGGACATCGGCCGCCGGGATGGTCTGGGAGCGGAGGATACGCGCTGACTACCGCGGATGAGGAGGAACGGTCATGACCGCCATGCACGTCCGCAGAGCAGAGATCGTTTCGATCCTGCGATCCAGGGGGAAGCTCGCACGAGCCGACTGGTTCGAACGTGAACTGCCCGAGATCGTCGACGTCGGCAAGAACCGCAGCCTGCTCGCAACCCTTGAGATCGATCCAGACGGCTTGAGATGGGTCGACCGCGTTCCCCAGCACGCGTGACCGAAGCGAAACACGAGAGCGGGCGGCACGGGTCCTGCCTGGTGCGGTGCCCGGACGATGGAAGGGCAGCGGTGATGGGGCGCTGGCTCAGCGATGTGATGGCTGCCGTGCCGCCCGTGGTGGCCTACGCGGTGGTTGCGGTTCTGGCCACGGCGGAGTCGCTGTTTCTCGGGCTGGTGCTGCCCGGTGAGCTCGTCCTTGTCCTGGGTGGGTTGCTCGCGTTTCACGGCCGGGTCAGCCTCACCGTGATGTTGGTGCTGGCCGCCGCGGGGTCGGTCGGGGGATATCTGCTCGCGTACGCGATCGGCCGCCGTTACGGACCGGCGCTTCGGACCAGCCGGCTGGGACGCCGTATCGGGCCGACCCGATGGGCTGCGGTGGACAAGGCCCTGGTCAAGCGTGGCGCGCGGGCGATCCTGTTCGGCCGTCTGGTGGGGGTGTTGCGTGCGGTGATGCCGATGGCGGCCGGGATGGCACGGATGCGCTTTCGGACCTTCGCGACGTACGCCGCGGTCGGCGGTCTGATCTGGGGGCCCGGATCTGTACTGATCGGCTATTTCGCCGGGGGTTCGTACCAGAAGGTCGCCGCCGTCACAGGGCCGGCCGGGGTGGTTCTGGTTATCCTCCTCGTGTTGATCGGTGTGGTGACAGCGTCGGCGCGGTGGATCGCCACCCATCCGGAGCGTCTCCGGGCCGCGGTGGACCAGGTGGTCGATCGTCCATACGTTCTCGGCCTGCGCAGGCGTTACCGCCGGGAGCTGGCGTTCATCGCCCGGCGGTTCACTCCGGGCGGTGCGCTTGGCCTGTCACTGACCGTGGGCCTGGTCGTTATCGGGCTCGCGGGATGGGCCTTCGGCCGCATCCTCACGGACGTCCTGCACAAGGACGAGCTCGCCACTCCCGACAGCCCCGTCGCCGCCTGGCTGGCGGAACGTCGCACAGCCTGGCTGACCGGCTTCATGCGTGTTCTCACGGCGTTGGGCAGCGGCCAGGTCGCTGTCGTGCTTCTGGGCATCTCCGTTGTGGTGCTGGCCCGGAAGGGATACCGGTGGCCGACCGCCCTCATGGTGTTCGCCGTCGCGGGTGGCACAAATGTGCTGGTGAACTCGATCAAACTGTTGACGACACAGACCTGGCCGGACATCGCGAACGTGCTGACCGCGGCGCCGGCGTACGCCTTCCCGTCTGGGCACAGTGCGCAGGCAGCGGCCACCTACGGGGTAATCGCCTACCTGCTGGCCGGCCGACTCCGGCGCTGGGGGCATCGGGTCAGCGTGTGGGCGTTGGCGGTCCTGGTCATGATGCTCGTCGGTTTCTCACGCCTGTATCTGGGCGCGCACTGGCTCCCCGACGTCTTTGGTGGCTTTGCTCTGGGGGCGGCCTGGTCCGCCCTGGTGATCACGACCTTCGGCGTCCTGGTGCGCGGAGCCCGAACCCGTGAGAGCACGCCAGCGACGCACCCAGACACGGCGCCGCTGGCCGCGACCCACAGCTCGGGTGACGGTGACGGCGCCGGCTTCGGGACCAAAGCGGTTCAGGGCAAGGCCGGCACGTCGCCGTCCGGCTAGTGCCGGGTCGACGGCCGTCGCGAAGGGTTGTCCGCAGGCATCGTCCCGATGTCGACGCCGGACTGCCAGACCCATCGCGCGGTTGTGAACAAGGTCTAACGGCCCGCGGACTCCGGGACGACAGTCTCTGCCCCGGACGGACGGGCCAGGAGCATCCTGGCAATGCGTGCGCAGGTCCGAACCGGTGACGGATCTCCTGCCAAGAGTGCTGTCGCCCTGGACCCCGGCGATCCTCAGTCGAGTCCGCCAGCAGGGAGGACACCATGTCCAGGTCTGATACGACGGCCACGGCTTTCCACCGAGACCAGCAGCCGCATGCCCGGATTGTCAGCTCGGCGGGCGGCGGATCATATGGTCTGCTGCTGAAGCGGGTAAAGAATGCCGGCCTTCTCGAACGCCGTGGCGGCTACTACACCTGGCGCATCCTCATCACCGCTCTGATGCTGGCCGCTGGCTGGGCCGCCTTCGTGTGGGTGGGCGATTCGTGGTGGCAGATGGTAGTCGCCCTTTTCCTGGCCTTCGTCTTCACGCAGATCGGGTTCATCGGCCACGAGGCCGGGCACCAGCAGATCACCGCCAGCCGCAGAACCAACGACATCATCGGGTTGTTGCACGCTGACCTTGCCGCCGGGCTCAGCTACGGCTGGTGGGTGGACAAGCACAACCGCCACCACGCCCACCCAAACCAAGAGGGCAAGGACCCCGACATCGAGAGCGGCGCGCTGGCCTTCACCGCAACCGACTCGGGCAGTTGGGGACCCGTGGCGCGGGCGCTGTACCGCTACCAGGCGTACTTCTTCTTCCCCTTGCTGTTGCTGGAGGCGGTGAATCTGCACGTCGCCAGCATCCGTGCAGTGGCCGCAGGCCGCGTGGCCCGGCATCGCCGCTGGGAGATAGCCCTGCTGGCCGCACACTTCGTCGGGTACCTCGCGGTGGTTTTCCTGGTGCTGTCGCCGGTCAAGGCCGTGGCATTCATCGCTGTGCAGCAAGGGCTCTTCGGCCTCTACCTCGGCTGCTCCTTCGCACCAAACCACAAGGGCATGGCGATCCTGTCCGCGGACGACCACAGCGACTTCCTGCGTCGCCAAGTGCTTACCTCCCGCAACGTACGCGGCGGATGGCTGGTCGACTACCTCCTCGGCGGGCTCAACTACCAGATCGAGCACCACCTGTTCCCGAGCATGCCCCGACCCAACCTTCGCCGCGCCCAGCCGATCGTCCAGGAGTTCTGCCGGCAGCACGACTTGCCTTACTGCGAGACGGGCCTGATCGACTCGTACGCCCAGGCGTTGCGCCACCTCGACGCGGTCGGCCGCTCCGGCCGGGTCACGGCGACGATCCGTACGTCGCGGTGAGCACAGTGCCGCTCATCAGCTCGGTGTAGCGGGTGGCCTCTTCGAACTGCGGGTTGTGGCCGGAGCGTTCAAACCAGATGAGCTGCTTGCCGGGCGCCTGGAGCTTGTCGTACCAGTCGAGCGCGGGTAGCCGGCGGGCGGACAGCTCGTGCCGGCCTTCCAGGACGTAGACCGGCAGGTCGAGCCGGTCCGCGCCGGTGCGTAGGTCGACGTCCTGCAGCCGCGGGTAGAGGACGCTGAACATGTCGGCCAGGCCTCGCAACGAGTTCCAGCTGTCCAGCAGGCCGTACTCACCGTGGAAGAATCTGTTGGTCATGGTGTTGGGGCGGATCTCAGTTGCCGCCAGGTCGTACGGCTCCAAGTCTTCGTAGAGCAGTCCGATGGTGGCGTGGGCGGTCGCGTCGATCAGCGGGTCATCGTAGGGCGGCGGTCCCCAGGCACGCAGCCGGGCGGCGAGAGAGTCGTCACCGATCCGCTCGGCGTACGCCAGCGACTGCCGGTAGAGGATGCGGTCGGTCTCGGCAACGCTGACCATCTGCCCGGTGCCGACGTAGGCCCAGAAGAGCTCGGGGGCGCGCTGGGCCATCAACACGCCGAGGATGGTGCCCCACGAGTTGCCGACCATGTAGATCTTCTGCTCGTCGAACCTGGTCCGCAGCCAGCGGGTCAGCTCGATCCCGTCGGCCACCATCCGGTCCACCGTGAGCTCGGCGGTCGGGTCGAGGGAGGCGTAGGACATGCCGGTGCCGCGCTGCTCCCACACCGCCACGGTGAACGAGTCCTCCATGCGCTTGTTCCAGCGCACCAGGGCCAGGTCCGAGCCACCAGGCCCTCCGGATAGGTAGAGCAGCACGGGATTGTCGACGTCGCGGCCACGGATCGAAACCCACTGGTCGGTGCCGCCCAGCCGGATCCGTTCATGCGTCGCGACGCTGCCGGGGACGGGCTCGCCGTCGGAGCCGAGCACCGGCGCCACCTGGCCGGGGCGAGCGAGTTGGAACCCCGCCAGGGCCACACCGGCGGCGAGCAGCACCGTCAGTGACATCCGCAGCGCCAGGCCGGCCCGACCGGCGATCCGCCTGGCACGCGACCGCGGCGAGCGAGCCGGTGACGGCCGCCGCCGCCGGGCGTACGCGGCGCCCGCGATCGCTCCCAGCACCGCCGGTGGCACCGTCACGATCGCATAGAACAGGTGGCTGACGACAAACAGCAGAGCGCCGGCGGAGGTACCGAGGTGGACCGGTCCGAAGAGTGCGCCTTCGACGTCGGCGACGGTCGCGCGGGTCACCTCGAACCCGACCAGATGCGCCACCGGAGCAAGCGGCACCGCCCAGCGCGAACGCAGCAGCACACCGGCGGCCACGCCGGCCACCAGCAACCCCGCGAGCAGTACCAGTGCCTGCCCTCGGGTGACCGGCCCGCGCGGCATGCTCGCCGCGGACAGGACGCCCGACAGGACGCCCACCGCGACGGCACCGGTAAGGGGGCGGCCGTAGCCGGCCCACCAGAGCCGCCACCGCCCGGCAGGTACGGCCGGCGCGGCCAGCGGTGCACGGCTGGTCTGCGTGGCAGCCACAACGGCCACCTCCCTCGGTTGCCGATATCCGCAGGCTCGCCCGTGCGGACGTCCCCGGGCCAGGGCCCAATGAACCACTGGTCAGGGGCTACTGGCCCGATCAGCCGGCAACCTGCCGGCTCACAGCCAGATGGGGGCGAGCCAGCCGAGGAGGACGGCGCCGGTGGCCAGGAGCCCTACGACGAGGGTGACGACGCGGCCGCGGGCGACGAGGAACAGGCCGGTGATTGCGCCGATGCTGGTGCCCGCACCGGTAACCAGGAAGGCCAGTGCCGGACCGGCACCCATCCCACCCTCCACGAGTGCCGCGACCAGCGGGAGGGAGCCCTCGGTGTTGAGGTAGACCGGGACGCCGAGCAGCGCCGACAGCGGAACCGCCAGTACCGAGCCGCCGCCCAGGTAGTCGGTCAGCCACGCGGTGGGGACGGCCTCGATGACCAGGTATCCGGTCGCGGCGAATCCGAGAAAGTACAGGGTCAGCCGGCGGGCGGTGACGGTCAGCTCGCGGGCGAACGCGTCCAGCTTCCAACGGGTACGCGCCGGGGTGTTCCGGGCGAGGGTCGCGGTCGTGCCGCTTCCGGCCGCGTTCGCAGTGTCAACCTGGGACGCGCCGCAGGACGTCGCGTCGGAACCGCCAGTGGCGCCGCCCGCGGTTGCTGGCCGCTCGGTGCGCAGCCGGGCCTGGCCGGCCAGCCAGCCGGTGCGTTCGACGGTCGACGTGACCGCGCCGGCAAAAAGCCCGAGCAGGATCGCGGCGACGAAGTAGGTGGTCGCGAACGGTAACCCGAACAGGCCAACGGAGAGCGCGTACTCCTCGGGGCTCGTCAGCGGCGAGGCGACCAGAAACGCGACCACGGGCGCCCAGGGCACTCGCGAAGCCAGCGCACCGAGGACGACCGCCATGGTGCCGCACGAGCAGAACGGCGTCAGCGTCGCCAGCGCCACCGCGCCCAGCACCGCCACGGCGGTGCGCCGGCGCAGCGCCGCCGCCAGCCGCTCCGTATCGACGTAGGTGTTGAGCGCTGCGGCGGCCACGATGCTCAGCACCAGGAAGGGCCAAATGTGGGTTACCGAGGTCCACACGTCGACGAGGACCCGGCCGAGCACACCGGCCACCGTCCCCACCACGTTGTTCATGGCCAGCTCCTTTCATCCGGTCGCCCGGGTCCCACCGGTGTCTGGGCCACGGATCTCGACCGGGGTCGGGCCTGGGGTCTCGACGAGGCACCAGGCGAGGTCGATGAGCCCGACCACGCACGGGTCGCTGACGCGGTACCAGATGCGGTTGCCGTCTCGCCGCGCGGCGACGACACCCTTGTCCGAGAGCCGTTGCAGCTGGTTGGAGACCGCGGAGGGGCGCATGTTGACCGTGTCGGCCAGGTGGGTCACGGTCAGGTCGCCGGCGCGGACCAGGGCGTGTAGAAGCCGTAGCCTGGTGTCGTTGGCCAGCACCTTGAAAAGCTGCTCCAGCCGGCTGGCGTCAGCCGCTCCCATTTGCGACCGGTCGGGCAGGGCCGGCCGGACTACCGCGTCTGCCGCCCCCGTGGTGTTGATGCTCATAAATGCATCATTCCACTGTCTTGTGGAATAGTGTAATGAGAATGGTCACGGACCATCGTCCCGGAAACTTAAGTAGAACGGCCCTGCCGACAGCGCGCACGTTCGCTGGCGGGCATCCTGGTGGGCGTGGTCATGCTGCGCGCCGCGCCATTCGGCAAAGCCACGGTATGGTCGCCGATCGTGGCGAACGCCATCGGACTGGTCTGTACCTGCCAAGCGTCGGCGTCTATGTGGCCGCCTTCTCGGTGCCGTCTCTGGAGACCTGGATTGCGCTGGTGGCCCACACGCTTTGGACGTCGGCTGCGGCGTCAGGCCGGTCGGCGGCGAACGGCCCGATGGCGCGAAAGCCGGCCTCCACCAGGTCCGGGCCGGGCAACCATCCCGGCAAGATCGGCCACACACTGATCGGCTGAGGGACTACCGGCGTGTAGTGCTGTCCAGCCAGTAGTCCAGCCAGCCCGACGTGGACGTGACCACGCGCGACGGGCTTGGCGCGGCGGGCCAGATCTGCAGCAGGTACTCGTCGGCTATCTGGTCCGTGTCGGTCGGCTCCGGCTCCAGGTCCCCGATCTGGCGGCCGTGGTAGCGCAGGCGGTAGTTGCCCGGCCCGGCGGGCAGGTCTGGCAGGTCGAACTCCTCCTCGTGCGCCCACGTCGCCAGGTACAGCGACCGCGCCTCGGCGAGGAAGTCGATCTCCACGATGTCGTCGTAGGACTCGTCCGGCGCGGGCTCGGTCTCGGCGTAGGCCACGGTCAGCCGCACGGCGCCGGTATGCCGTTTGGTCAGCAGCAGCGCGCTTCCCGTCTCGACCCCGATCACGCCGACGCCACCCGCCCCGAGCGACTCCCACTCCGGGCCGTCGTCATGGTCGGCGTCGAACAGCTCGTACTGTCCGTAGTGGACATAGAGCGGCGCCGCAAAGACAGTTCGCAAACGTGCGCTCCTCAGGGCTCGGGCGTCAGCGGGGTGAAGGTCGGCGTCGTGCTGTCCGAGCCGCGCCACAGGTACGTGCTCAGTTCGGCCCCGGCGCCGCGCTCGGCCTCCGGGTTGGCCGGCAGTGGCCAGCGCAGCTGTTGGTAGAGGGCGGCCCGGTGCAGGTCGTACGCGGCCTCCACCAGCTCTCCGAACGCCTGCGCCCGGGCCGGCGTGGCGACCGTGACCGCGACGGTGGCGACGACGAGCCCGACCGGGACCGCCCACCAGGCCAAGGGTGCGAACGCGCAGAACAGCACTCCCCAGGTGGCCGCGCCGACGGCACTGTCGAGCGCGGACCGCGCGGCCCGCAGCTCGGTGCGGGTCGAGTCGGGCAGCAGCAGCCACAGGTGCGGCCAGACCGCGATCGTGTCGAGGCCGTACTTGTCCGCCGGGCGGCGCTCGGCCGCGCGCAGGATGTTTCCGATCGGCGTGGGCATGAAGTAGGCGGGAGCGGCGGGCCGGCGCCGCCGCCGGCGCTCCAGCCGGGCGTACGTGGCGAAGTCGTCGGCGGTGGGATCGGTCGAGTGCAGGCGGGCGTGCGCGCGCTGCCACGCGTCGGTCTCGGCGGCCGCCCGGCGGGCCAGCGTGTCGCACAGCCGCCGCCGCAGCGGGCGGCTCCAGGCCGGCCAGTAGCCTTCGAGCAGGCGCAGGACCGGGGTGGCGGTCCGCTCGACGAGGGCGCCCGACGCGGCCACCCCGAGCAGGGCGATCAGGATGGCGGCGACCTGGACCGGGCTGGTCTGCCCGGTGAACCACGCCTCGCCCGGCAGCCCGTCCAGCCCGCCGCGGTGGTGGGCCCAGGCGAGCAGGCCGCCGAGCCAGAAGACCAGCGCGGGTACCGCGACGGTGGCCCACCGGTCGGCGAGCTTGCCGCCGGCGGCCTCCCAGAAGGCGGTCAGCACGTCAGCCCCGTACCAGCGCGGCGCCGTGGTCCGGGCAGTTCGGGACCCGGGTGCCCACGTCGGGCCGGTACCAGACGTAGTCGCCGGCCGGGCAGACGTAGCGGTCCGCACCGATGGCGCCCGGGTCCCCGGCGGGCCGGCTGATGTCCCGCTGCGGGACCGACTGCTGGTACGGCGGCCGGTACAGCGGCCGGTCGGCGAGCACGCGGCCGAGGAACCACGCGGTGTCCTCGTGCCCCGCGAGCAGTGCCCGCAGCGCGGCGACGGTGGCCGCGGCGTCGGCGGGGCCGGTGAGCAGGTCCGCTATCCGGCGGTCGAACGTGCCGGCTTCGGCGGGGCCGACCAGGTCGCGCAGGTACGGGCGGATCGCCCGCGCCGCCTCCAGCACGCCTTCGTCGCCGGAGTCCGTCGTGCCGGGTTCGCTGTCTCGCATAGCCGTCCATTGTGGCGGAAGGGGGTTTGCCGGCGCCGGTCAGGCGCCGCTGTGTATGTGCGATCCCCAGATCGACGGGGCGTCCGGCCAGCGGCGGCGGAACCGGCGCGCGGCGGCGTGGGTGGCGCCGGCGGCGTCGTCCGCGCTGCCGGCAAGCGAGCCGTAGATGTCGGCTGCGGCGTCCAGGGCGTCCTGGTCGCCGACCGGCCACAGCGTGGCGATCACGTGCCGGTAGCCGGCCAGCTGGAACGCCGAGGCCAGGTGGATCGCCTCGTCGGTGAGCCGGCCGCCGGGGCGGGCGGTCGCGCAGGCCGACAGGAAAGCAAGGCCTGCGCGGTCCAGCCGCAGCCGGGCCACGTCGACCACGGTCAGCGGGCGCTGCTCGTGGTCGGCCAGGAGCAGCCCGCTGGCCGAGGGGTTGACGAGGTCGCTGGAGGCGTGGCAGGCGAAGTGTGCCCACTGCGCGGTGGGCAGTGCGGCGAGCACCGCGCCGCGGGTCGCCTCGGCACCGGTGAGTACCGAGACGCGGTCGGCGAACCGTTGCCGCAGCCAGGCGGTCTCGGCGTCCGCACCGGGCAGGTCGGCGGCGCCGGGCGTGTGCGGCATCGCCACCGCCAGCAGTCGGGCGGCAACGCCGGCATCGGGCTCGTCCACAGTGGATGGCGGGCCGCCGCGCCGGGCGTGGCTCAGCGCGCGGACCGTGGGAGTGTACGAGGAGACCACGCGGTCGAGCACTGTGGCCGGCACCGCGTCGAACCGGGTGCCATGGTGGCCGGCGGCGTGCAGCGGCAGGAAGGACAGCAGCCCGGACACGCACCACCACAGCCTTGGCCACGGCTCGCCGGGCGCGGGTGGTCCGGTGATCCCCAGCCGCTCGAGGACCGGGTCGGCGACGGTGTCCCACAGCCAGCCGAGCGTGCCGGCGAGGCGAGGCTCGGCGCGGTCGAAGACGGCATTGAGGAAGTCGATGACACGCTCGTACACCGTGTCCGGCGTGAGCCCGTCGAGGTGTACCGGCTCCAGCACGCCGCCACCGCTCAGGATCAGGGCGTGCGAGCCGAACTGTGAGACGTTGACGATCACGATGGGGCCGTCCGCCGCGGCCGCTGCCAGCTCGCTTGCCGCCGGCCGGCGCAGGAAGCCACCGAACCCGGGTGTCGCCCTGATCTCGGCGATCACCGCGTCGAACGCCTCGGCCGCCGCCCGCCGGCGGTCCACCGCGCCGGGCGTCCGCTGCTCCTCGCCGCTGTCCAACTCCTCGCGCAGGGCCGTGAAGCGCTCGGCCAGGGCGGGATGCCGCTCGCCGAGCGCGGTGACGTCGGTGCGGGTGTCGAGCGCCTGGCCGAGCAGGATCCCGCGCCCCTGCTCGAACAGTTCCACCGCACGCTCGGCCATCCCGGCGTGGACGCAGCACGCCGCCGCGTCCGCGCCGAACCCGTCGAACTCCTCCAGCAGGTGCTCCTGGTCGCTTCGGGCGAGGCTGCGCGGCGCCACCTGGCCGAGCAGCCCGGCGGCGGCTGAGAACCCGGCGACCGCCTCCGCCCACTGCCCACTTACGGCGGCCGCGCGACCCCACGCACCCCCGCCCGCGGCGCGCATGCGGGGCGAGGCGGCCGCGATCGCGTGCGCCTCACGGCCCGCCGACACCGCGGCGCCGACGTCGGCCGGATCGGCGGTGCGCTGGAACCGCTGCCGCAGTACCACGCTGAGGTTTGTCAGGAAGACGGCCCGGCTGGGATGGTCGGGCGCGGTGGCCGCGACCGCCTCGCGGCCCGCGGCGATCGCGGCGTCGAGGTCGGCCTGGTCGCCGGCGAGGGTGAACCGCGTGTGCAGGGCGCCGCTGTGGTTGGACAGGAACATCGACCGAAGCGGATGCCCCGGCGGGGTGGCGGCGACCGCGTCGTTGCCCGCCCGGATCGCCTCGTCGACGTCGCTGCGACTGCCGGTGCGCTCGGCCCGGGCCAGCAGCGCGCTGGCGAGGCCGATGAGCAGGTTGGCGCGGCCGGGGTAGGTCGGCGCGGTGGCGGCGACCGCCCGGCGGCTGGCGTCGACGGCCTCGTCGATGTCGGCCTCGCCGCCGGCGCGCTCGAACCGGGACCGCAGCGCGAGGCCGAGGTTGCCCAGCCGCTCGGCGCGATCGCCGTGGTCGGGCGGTGTCGCGGCGACCGCCTCCCGGCTGGCCTCGATCGCCTCGTCGAGGTCCGCCTGGCCGCCGAACCGGGAGAACCGCATGCCCAGGGAGGCGCCGAGGTTGGCCAGCACCAGGGCGCGGTAGGGGTGGCCGCCGGGCGCCGCCACCACCGCTTCCCGGCCGGCCTCGATGGCCGCGTCGATCGCGGTGCGGTCGCCGGTGTGCTCAAACCGGGACCGCAGGGCGTTGTCGAGGTTGGTCAGCAGGTAGGCGCGGTGCGGGTCGTCCGGCCGGATCCCGGCAGCGTTCTCCCGGGACAGCCGCACCGCCTCGTCCAGGTCGGCCGGGTCACCGCTCTGCCCGAAGCGGGTGTGCAGCGTGGCGGCGAGGTTCGACAGGATGTGGGTGCGGTCCGGACTGTCCGGTGGCGTCGCGGCCCACGCCCGCCGCACGAGGTCGACGGCTTCGTCCAGGGCGGCGGGATCGCCGGTCCGGTCGAAGCGCACCACCAGAATCCCGCCGAGGCTGGCCAGCCGCCGGGGATGTTCGGGGTGATCGGGCGCGGTGACGTCCACGGCCTCACGCCCGACGGCGGTGGCCTCGTCGATGTCGGCCGGGTCGCCGCTGTGCTCGGACCGCGACCGCAGGGCGCTGGCGAGGCCGGCCAGCGCGAAGTCGTGGTCGGCGTGCCCCGGCGGGGCGGCGGCCCGCGCGTCGCGGCCCGCCGCCACGGCCCGGTCCAGGTAGGCCCGGCTGCCGGTCCGTTCGCTCAACCCGATCAGCGCGATACACAGGTTGCCCAGCAGCCGGCCGCGGTCCGAGCCGGCGGGCGGGGTCGCGGCGACGGCCTCCTCGAGGACGGCGACCGCCTCCTCGATGTCGCCGCGTTCGCTGGTGCGTTCGTACCGGGCGTGCAGGGCGCTGCCGAGCTCGGACAGGCGCGGCGCGCGGTTGGCGCTCTCCGCCGGCGTGGCGTCGACCGCGGCGCGGGCGTGACGGATCGCCGCGTCGAGGTCGGCCGGGTCGCCGCCGAGCGCGAACCTGGCCGTCAGGCTCGTGCTGAGGATGGCCAGCGGGCTGGCCCGGCGCTCGCCTGCGGGTGGGGCGGCGGCCACCAGGTCCTGGCCCACGGCGATGGCCTCGTCCAGGTCGCGGGGGTCGCCGGTGCTCAGGTGGCGGGTCCAGAGGGCGTTGCCGAGGTTCCACAGCGCCACGGTGCGGTCGGGATCTTCGGCGGCCATGACGGCCGCCGCGTCGCGGCTGGCGGTGGCTGCCCCGTCGAGGTCCGCCCGCTCGCCGGTGCGCTCGAACCGGCGCCAGAGGACGAGGCCGAGGGTGTGCAGCCGTTCGCCGTAGCCGGGGTGGTCGGAGGGTGTCGCGGCGGCCGCCTCGCGGCTGGCCGCGGCCGCCTCGTCGAGGTCCGTCCACTCGTCCGTCCGCTCGCACCGGGTCAGCAGCGCGGCGCTCAGGTTGTGCAGCGTCGCCGCCCGGCCGGGGTCGCCGGCGGCGAAGACGCCGACCGCGTCGCGGCTGGCGGTGACCGCGTCGTCGAGGTCCGCCGGGTCGCCGGTGCGCTCGTGCCGGGCCCGCAGCGCCATGCCGAGGGTGCCCAGCACCGTCGCGCGGCTCGGGTGGCCGGGCGGGGCGCCGGCGACCGCCTCTCGCCCGAGGGTGACCGCCTCGTCGATGTCGGCCGGGCCGCCGCCTCGCCGGTACCGCTCCTGCAGCGCCAGGCCGAGGCTGGAGACCACCGTCGGGCGCAGGACGTGGCCGGACGGTGCCGCGTCGAGGGCCCGCCGCAGCAGGTCGACGACCGCCGTGACCGCCTCGGCGCCGTCACTGGGACCGAGGCCGGCCAGCAGGTGCATGGCGCGGACGGTCAGCGCCATGGGATCTTCCCGCCGGTCGGCGTCGAAGTGCGCGCGAACCTGCGACGGGATCGCCGCCGGGTCGGTCCGGTAGACCGGCGCGAAGTAGGCCAGCGACGCCGCCAGGGCCTCCTCGTCCTCGCCGGGGTCGAGGACCTGATAGCGGAACCAGAACAGCCAGCCGGCGGCGTGGGCGACTTCGGGATCGGCGTGCGGGTCCGGCACGCTGGCGAGGAGGTCGGTCACCTCCGCGAGGGCCGCCGGGTCGAGGACCGTGGCCGGATCGCCTCCGGCGTCGAACAGCTCCAGTCGCCGCTTGACCCGCCCGAGCAGGCGTCGCCGCTCTCGCATCGCACACTCCACCGTGGCCGGAATTCGGGCCACCGCGCGCCGGCGCGGCTACTCGCCAGCATCATGCCGCAGCCGCGTGGCGCGTACCAGTCGTTCACCCTTCAGGCGCCGATCGACCCGAGCATCGTCCACATATGTGGACGGCCTCCATAATGGGGGTTCCCTATCCGCATGTTAGGCACTATGTTGTCTGTCGATACGAGCTCGTGTTTACGCCGGCCATCCCACGAGTGGCCGGAGGTGCCCCACCACGGGACCCATGGAGACCACCATGCGTATTCTTCGAGCCGGCTGCGCCGCCGCCGCTGGCCTGGCGATCCTCGCCGGCCTGGGAGGCGCCGCCGCGGCACCGACGCCCGACTCCGCCGCGACCGTCGTCGTCGACACAAGCCAGCCCGGTGGCCGGCTGCCCAGCGACTTCGTCGGGCTTTCCTTCGAGGTCCGCGAGCTCGGCATCGGAAACATCGACGCCCGCCGCGGCAACCTGGCGCAGTTCTTCAGGACGCTCGGCCGCAGCAACGTCCGCTTCTCCGGCAACACTCTCGACCGCGACGCGATCTGGCTCGGTGACGGACAGCAGCTTCCGGATCCGTTGCCCGAGTGGGTCCAGCACATCATCACGCCGGCCGACATCGAGCGCCTCGACGATTTCCTCGCCGCCACCGGGTGGGACACCGCGGTCGGCATCAACCTCGGTCGCTGGGACGCGGAGCGCGCCGCCGACCAGGCCGCGGTGATGTCCCGCGTGCTCGGACGCCGCCTGCTGGCCGCCGAGTGCGGCAACGAGCCGGACCAATGGGTCAGCCGGGGCTACCGGCCCGCCGGATACGCCTACGCCGACTACCGGCGCGACTGGCAGATGTGCGCCGGCGCGGTCGGCCGCATGCCGCTCGCCGGCCCGGACGCCGCGTCGCCCACCTCCGCGTGGGCGGCAAACCTCGCCCGCGACGAGGGCGACCGACTAAAGATGATCATGATTCACCAGTACAGCATGGATCCGACCGGCACCATGGAACGCCTGCTGTCGCCGGCCACCAACGCGGGACAGGCCGGCGCGGCCACGCCCAACCTGACCGTCGCGAAGCAGCTGGGCAAGCCGATCCGCATCGACGAGACAAACTCGGCGTGGGGTGGCGGCATCGACGGCGTCAGCAACCGGCACGGATCCGCGCTGTGGGCGCTGGACTACGCGCTGCAGATGGGCCAGCTCGGCCTCGACGGGATCAACTTCCACGGCGGTCTCGGCGTGTGCAACCAGCCCATCTGGAACGGCAGGTGGCAGCTCTACACACCCATGTGCGCCAGCAGCAAGGCGGAGGAGCTCGCGCAGGTCTACCGGGCGATGCCGATCTTCTACGGCCTCTGGATGGCGCGGCAGATGGGTCCCGGCACGTTCCTGCCCGTCACCGTCACCACCGACCGCAACGTCAACGCGTACGCCGTGCGCGGAGACGACGGCCGCACCCGGATCGCCGTGATCCAGAAGGAGGAGACGACGACCGGCCCGGTCAGCGTCGCCATCTCCGTGGGCGGCCGCGACCGTACCGCGCGGGTCCTCACGATGACCGGCAGCGGCCTGACCGCGGATGACACCGCCGTGCAGGGCGCCCGCGTGGGCACCGACGGTCGCCTCGCGCCCGCTGCCGCCGACCGCCGTCCGGTGCGCGGCGGGACCGTCCACATCGAACTCGCCGCGGGTTCGGCCGCTCTGATCACGCTCGACCGGTGACATCCCCGCCCACACCGAGGAGGTTCGGTGCTTCAGCTCTCTGGTGCTCGCCGCGCGCGGCGCGCCATCACCCTCACCGCGGCCTGCGCCGCGACAGCGCTCATCATGGGGCCGGCACCCGCCGCCGGGCACACGGCCCACGCCCCGGTGGGTAAGACGTGGGTGGCGCCCACGAGCTTCACCACCGTTGCCACGAACGTCGCCGCCCGCAGCGACCGCCGGCCCACAAACGGCGGGGTGTACGACCGGACGGCCGGCAAGACTTTCATCTCCTGGGCGGGACAGTACGAGGACAACTACGTGCAGGCCTACGACCACCGCACCGGTACCTGGACGGCGCCGGTCAAGGTGGCCGACGGCGGCAATGACACGCACAACTACCCGACGTTGATCCAGGCCGACGACGGGCACCTGCTCGCCTTCCGCGGCATGCACAACCGGAAGCTGTGGCTTGCCCGCTCCCCCGCCCCACACTCGATCGAAGGCACGTGGACCGACACCCAGATCCCCGAGGGCCTCGGCGCCACCTACCCGATGGTCTTCAAGACGGCAGACGGGTCGATCTTCGTGTTCGTCCGCGAGACCGCCGGCGACCTCGACAAGCAGTACCCGACCGACTTCCGGCCGATGAAGTACGTGCGCTCGACCGACAACGGCCGCACCTGGCAGAGCTCGGAATCGCTGACCGGCGAGCGGTGGAACATCGCACCGCAGACGCGCGTGGACAACATGAACGAGGTCTACATCGGACAGCTGCGGCACGAGCCGGCCGGCCTCGGCCACCGCGAACGGGTGTCCATCGTGTACACCCTGGCCGGCGGCGGGCCCGAGGGCCACCTGCACGACCGGTACCACAAGAACATCTACCACGCCTACTTCTACCCGCACGACCTGCACTTCCGCTCCGCCACGGGCGAAGACCTGGGCGTCGAGATCGACGACGCCGACCAGGAGGCACATCTCAAGGTCGTCGACACCCCGCTGCAGATGCCCAACCCCCGCTCGCCCGACTACATCCAGCTCGTCGGCTCCACCTTCGGCGGCCACGCGCCGTTCGTGGTGTGGATGCAGCTGGACGCGCAGGCGGTGGTACACAGCTGGACCGCGGTACACACCCCGCTCGGCTGGCAGAAGCGCGAGGTCGCGACCGGCCTGCGGGTGCGCGACATGGAACGCGTCGATCCGCTGACCTGGCGGGTCTACACGACGTCCACCGCGCCGGATGTCACCGCCGTGTCGACCGCCCGGCTGTACGCCGGCCTGCTGTGGCAACCGGAGGCGACCATCGCCGTCCCGCGCCCCGTGCAGCGCATCGAGGTGATCCAGGACTACCGGGACCCGGCCCGGCTCATCCTCTCGGGCGCGAGCAGCGCCCGACCCGCTGACGTCGCCGACGGCGACATCTACGTGGCCGGAGCGAGCTGACCGGTCTGGCTACTCGGACAGTCGCATGTCCACGTAGGTGCCCACCCCGTATGAGCCGTCAACACATTTGCTGACGGTCAGCGCCAAGCGGTCACCGCCGCGTGTGTCGACTCTGATCGGCGCGCTGGCGGCCTGCCCGATGTGGCCGGTAAACAGCACTTCGCCATCGACCGAGACTTCGAACTTCAGTTCCTCCGACGTTGGAGAATCCTCGTCGACACCGGCAAAGCCGCTAAGCTCGGCATACTTTCCGCCAAGCCGATATATGCGAGTGGGTGTTTCGTTGCAATAGACCTTGGCGCTCATACTGTCGGCATCGGTGCTCCAAGCGCCGGTTACCGTCTCGACGGGAAGGGCGGTCAACGGGACTGATCGCGGCCGATTGGTGGGACCGTTGGTGCGTGGCTGCGGGCTGGCCTTGCCAGCGCTGGGCAGGATCGTCGGACCGCCGCCGCCGTCCGGAGACCGCGACGGTGCGCCGGTCGGTGACGACTCTGCGCTAACCGCGGGTTTTGCGGGCTGCCCTTCGGTCGTAGGCATCGGACGTGGGCTCGGCCCCACCGTCGTCGAATTACCCGTGCCCCCGGAGAGAAGTGCGGCCAATGCGAGGGCGGTCGCGACGATACCGGCGATCGCGGCCACGCCTTGCAACCACTGCCGCTCCAGGCCACGTCGTATTCGAGAGGTCCACTGACTACCGCGTGGTGTTTTGTTGGCCCCCTCATCGTGCATGGACCGAGTTTATCCAGGCGCCGCAAATACAATATGGCGCGACTAGCCCAGCGCCTTTTGTCCATGCGGCTTAACCCTTTAGGAAGCGGGCGCGCGGGCCGGTTGCGCTGTGTCGCACCACCGCCTCGCTCCGTGTCGACGGTTACCGCCGGCACGATCAGGGAACGGTACGTCGATGAGCAGCCACCTTGATCCCACGTTGCGCGGCGGCGTCTACCCCTCCGAAGAGGAGATCGACCCGGCCAGCTCCGACGTGGAGCCGGCCAGCGACGCAATCGGACGTGGCCCGGCGCCGACCCTCGCGCCGCGACCGCAGGTCGACACCGCGGGTCGCTCGATCGTGAGCCGGCACCAGGACGGCTCGGTGGAGGTGGTCACCGACTTCGACGGTGACGGCATCGCCGACGTGGTGCAGCTCGACCTGGACGGCGACGGAGTGCCGGACATCACCTACATCGACAGTGACCGCGACGGCCGTCTCGACACGGTGCTGCGTACCCCCGGCCACTGATCGGATCGGACCGTGGCGGTCGGGCGTTGCCGGGGTGGCTTCCGCCAGAGTTGAGGCCGATGGGAGGCCTCATGATCTCGGCACTCAACCGGCTTGTCGATCTGGTCGAGGAGCACCTCGGCGAGGAGTTCGACGTCACCGGCCTGGCCACGGCGCTCGGCACGACCGAGTACCACCTGCGCCGGATGTTCTCGACGCTGGCCGGCATGCCGCTGTCGGAGTACGCGCGCCGGCGCCGCATGACCGTCGCCGCCGCCGACGTCATCCGCGGCCAGGACGATCTGCTGAGCATCGCCGTGCGGCACGGCTACAGCTCGACCGAGGCGTTCGGACGTGCGTTCCGCGCGGTCCACGGCGCCGGTCCCAGCGACGTCCGCCGCGACGGAGGCCCCCTTCGCACACAACCGCAGCTCAGGTTCCGCCTGACCGTCGAAGGGAGCAACCCCATGGACACCCGCATCGTCGACCGCCCCGCGTTCCGGCTGGTCGGGCACGCAGCCCGGGTCCCGCTCATCCACCACGGCGTCAACCCGCACATCCAGCAGCACATCACCGCACTGCCACAGCAGGCCCATCAGCGGTTGAAAGCCCTCAGCGACACCGAACCGGCGGGCCTGCTGCAGATCAGCGACGACGTCGACCCCGACGCCACCGAGGGCAGCGAGCTGACCTACCTGCACGGCGTCGCCATCTCCCGGGACACCCCCACGCCGGACGACCTCGACGCCATCGAGGTGCCGGCCGGCAGGTGGGCGGTCTTCCGCACCGCCGGACCCCACCCGCAGGCCCTGCAGAAGACCTGGGCCGCGACCGCGACCGAGTGGTTTCCCGCCAACCCCTGGCGGCTGCGGCCAGGCCCCTCGATCGTCACCGTCCTCGAACGCGCGGACGACTTCAGCACCGCCACCTGCGAGCTCTGGCTACCCATCGAACCCGCGTAACGGCCCCGCTGGAGACCTTCGGCGTCAGGGGGTGGTAGCCCTTTCAGAAGATCTAATTCGAAACAGATCCGAGCTACCGCGACGTCCGTCGTGGTCCGGACCGTTGCTCCCGCGGCCTCACCCTCCGCGGTCGCCCACCTCAACCGCCGGGCGCGTTGAGATCGTGGTCATTTGCTGCCCCTACGGGGGCAGCCCGACTTTCGGAGTGGAGATTACTTGCCGTGCGACGGCTTCCGGTGTCCTCCCAGCTCACGGTCCGCGCCGCAGTAGCCTCTGATCTCCCTACGCGTGCTTCTGCAGATCATTCGAGGCGGGAACGCGCGAGTCCGTCCGCGGTTCGGCGCCGTCGTCGCGGTCGGTGACGGCCGATCAGGTGCCGGCCGTGCGCTTCGAGATCTTGGTGAGTTAGCCCGCCATTGGCGGTTTCAATCGGTGGTTGCGACACTCTTTGATGATCTTGGTGGGTGGTGTGGTGGCGGCGCGGTTGAGTTTTTGCTGAGCGTGAGCAGATTGCGTTGGGTCGGGCTGGTGGTGAGTCGATCGGGTCGATCGCGCGGCGGTTGGGGCGGCATCGTTCGACGGTGTCGCGGGAGGTTCGTGCGGATGAGCAGTACGGTCAGCGGTATCGAGCCAGCGTGGCTGATTACCGGTGTTATCTGCGGTCGCGGCGGCCGAAGCGGGCCAGGCTGGTCGGGTCGGGTCGGTTGCGGGAGGTGGTGCTGGGGTGGTTGCGGCGGCGTTGGTCACCGCAGCAGATCGCGGCCCGGTTACGGGTGGAGTTCCCGGACGAGCCGGAGATGTGGGTGTCGCACGAGACGATCTACCAGGCGATCTATCTGCAGGCGCGGGGGAACCTACGCGGGGAGTTGGCTCGGCAGGTGGCGTTACGGTCCGGGCGGGCCCGGCGTCGGGCTCGGCCGGTCGATGGTGGGCCGGTCCGCTCGCAGCGGCCCTGGCTGGGGTTGAATATCTCCGCCCGTCCGGCCGAGGCCGGTGATCGGGCGGTGCCCGGGCATTGGGAAGGTGATCTGCTCGAAGGCGGCCGCGGTGCCGGCGGTTCAGCGATCGCGACGCTGGTGGAGCGGCATACCCGGTTCGTGATCCTGGTCGGGTTACCCGACGGCAAGGTCTCCGAGCATGTCATCGCCCAGTTGGCCACCGCGATGAGCTGGCTACCCGAGCGGCTGCGGGCCTCACTGACCTGGGACCAAGGCACGGAGATGGCCCGCCACCTGCAATTCACGACGGCTACCGGCTGCCCGGTCTACTTCTGCGACCCCCGATCACCGTGGCAACGCGGCAGCAACGAGAACACCAACGGCCTACTACGCCAATACTTCCCCAAAGGCCGTACCGACTTCACCACCATCAGCCAAACCGACCTGGACACCGTCGCCGACGAACTCAACAGCCGCCCCCGCCAAACCTTGGCCTGGGCCACCCCCAGTGAGAAGATGGCCCAGCTCCTAGGCGTTGCAACCACCGGTTGACCCCGCCATTTCGACGCTAACTTGCCAAGATCTGCCGGAGCGGGCTCCTGCGTTGAGCTGGGCGACCACGGAGGGTGAGGCGGCTGCTCTATGGGACCTTTGTTGACACCGATCAAGGAACCAGTGTGGTCCAGACCGTTGTTCACCCCCTGCGCTCGCCCAAATCGCCCCGGGCGGTCAACTCCGGCCGATCTGCCTGCTTTCTTGATCGGCAACGGGCATCGGCAACCACCCCGCTCGGTTGTGGACGGAGCGCCCACCTGGCCCCAAAGCTCTTTCTGCGATGGCCACTGACGTTCCGGCGAACCACAGTGGACACCGCCCTAGTCGATGACGGCGCCCGCGGTGAGGTTGATCTCGGTCGCCGTCATCGTCGCGGCCCAGTCGGAGGCGGCGAAGACGGCGACGTTGCCGACCTGCTCGTAGCTCGGGCGCCGCGGGAGCAGCAGCCGGTCCGCTTCTGGGTCGGGCTCGCCGGGCTCCGGCGAGCCCGGCGACAGCAGCCACGCCACCCGCACGCCGCGTGGTCCGAGCTCGGCGGCGAGCTGCCGGCACAGGCCCGCCAGCGCGGCCCAGGCGACGTGGGAGCCGCCGAGGTTGGGGATGGCCTCGCGCCCTCCGCCCATGACCAGGATGACTCCGGTACCGCGTTGGACCATGTGGCGTGCGGCCGCGGTGGCGACGGTCAAGCTCGACGTGATGGCCTTGGCGACCGGCTGCATGACGTCGTCGACCGGCATGTCGAGCAGCGGCGTGCCCTGGACGTCGTCGTTGAAGGTGGCGTTGAAGCAGATGTCGATACCGCCGCTGCTGGCCACGGCGGCGGCGTGCCGTTCGACCGCGTCCCGGTCGAGGACGTCGAGGACGTCGACGTGTGCGACGCCGCCCGCCCCGCGGATGCTGGCGGCGACCTCCTCGAGGCTCGCCCGGGTGCGACCGGTCAGGTGCACGTCCGCGCCCTGGATCGCGAACGCCCGCGCTACAGCGGAACCGACGGAGCCGCTACCGCCGTGGACGATCGCGGTACGGTTCTCCAGCAGCATCATCCATAGACCTTTCGTCGCTTCACGCCGTCGACGCTCGGTCGCGCGCCGCGGCGGGACGCCGGCTTGGCGAGATGCTCCAGGTGTACCACGAAGATCCGGCCTCAAGAGCCGGCGGCCGTGATCCGCTCCGCGAACTGTTCCACAGTGGTCGGTGCGGACCAGGGCGGTGGTAGGTCGGCCGGTTCGGTCTGGATCGCGTACATGCGGTCGTCTTTCGGTCCTTGCAGCCACATGCCGTCCGTGTACGCCATAAAGAGCGGCGCGGTGGCGGGTATGCCGGCGGGGCGGGTCACCCGGACGTCGGCGTCCGGCTCCCAGCCGCTGCGATCCGCCAGTACCATAACGGCTTTTGCCTGGGGGTTGAGGGCGGCGAGGCGGTCCGCCGTCACCGCCACATCCTTGCCGACCGCGACGTGGATCACGGCTTGCGCGGGTGCCTCGCCGGAGAGCACGCGCTCCACCCGCACCTCGAAGGTCGCCCAGACGTCACCGTCGGCGCCGTCCGGACGCTCGACAGTGATGCCCTCGGTCACGTCGACGAGGGTCCCCGTCACGATGAGGTCGGCGCGTCGCACCGCGTCGGCCGGCGAGGCCAGCGGCGTGAACTCCACGTGCCAGTGCCGGCCCGCCTCGTTGACCAGCGCGCGGACGGAGCCGGCCGGGTCCGCGTCCGGCGTGGTGGGCTCCCCGCAGCTGACCACGCCGGTGAGTGCCAGCAGCGCCGCAAGGGCCCCCGCGAGAGTGCGTGGCATGCGCGCCGTCTCCTAGTAGTGCGCGTTGATCGTGGCGATGTCGGACGTGGAGAACCGCCGCTCCGACAGGATGTCGCCAACCGGGCCCTGCTTCATCACGCAGGTATCGCCGTTGTGGTCGACCAGACCGACGCTGTGCCCGATCTCGTGCAGGATGGTCTTCTCGTAGTTCGCCGCCCGCGGACCCCCCTGCGCGACGATCTCCGCGTAGTCAATCTTGATGTCGGCGGTGTCGCAGACGACGTTGCCGCCAACCCGGACCGGCACCTGGCACTGCATCTGCCCGCGTACGCCGGGGGCCAGAGCGGTCGTCTCGATGAACCAGACGTCGACGGTGCTGGCCCCGCGGGCACCCGTGCCGCAGTCGCCGCGGAAGGTCACCGACATGTCCGTCGGCGACGCCAGCCCCGACACCATCATCGAGGTCGCGATCTCGTCGGCGGTGACGAAACCACTGGTGAAGCAGTAGTCGTGGGTCGCGTTGTCGGCCGGCGTCCGCTCCATCGCGGCGTGCGCCGGACCGGGCGCGAACAGCGCGCCGAGAATCACCGCCGCGGCGGGCACGCCCAGCCGCCGCGCCAGCGGGCCGATGGTTCGGCGGGATCCACGCGCGGGATGCCGCGTCATCTGGGTCTCCTTCGGTCGAGGTGGGCCCAGTTTCACGGCGAGCTTTCACAGGTATCGCATCGATCCGTTCACGCACCCCTTCCGCCAGGCGTTCCTTGCTCAACCACGGCAGATGATCGTCGCGTCGTCGGTGGCGACGTCGGCGCGGGCCTCGGCCTCCCTGACCCGCCGGATGATCTCTTCGGGTCCCTCGGCCGCCAGCAGCCGCAGCAGTCCCGCCCAACCGGTGAGCGCGAAGGTGTCCACGAGCCGGCTCGCACCGTTGCTGAGCAGCGCCGCCACCGTCACCTCGTCCGCCGGGCAACTGCCGACGATCGCCTCGTCGACCGCACGCGGGTCATCCTTGGCCACCCAATAGCCGCCGGGGTGGTTGCGGTGGGCCCGCAACTCCCGCAGCAGCCGCCGGTACTCGTCGCTGCCCTCGGCAACGCTCTTCAGCCGGGTCTCGAAGTCGCGGGCGATGACCAGCTCGCGCGCATCGTGGGCCACAAGCGGCTCGCCGCCTCCCGCCCGGCCGACGACCGCCACCGCGTCACCGAGCACCAGGTGCTCGACGAGCCCGCCGGAGAATCGCAGGATCGCCACGGCTGCGTACGGGCTGATCGGGTCGGCGACGTCGCACGTGTCGCGGTGCTCGTCGGTGACCCGCACGATGCTCTCGGCCAGCACCTCGCGCAGGCTCCGGTCCTGGGACAGCGCTCCGAGCACGGCGCCGCCGAGGCGGGTCGCGTACCAGCTCACGCCGTGCCGGCAGACCCTGTCGGCGCCGGCGATGCCGCCAGCGCCGTCGACCAGGACCATTCCGGCCGGTACGGCACCGGCGAAGTCCTCGTTGGGCCGCCCCGGGTGTCCCGCGTCGGTCGCCATCATCACGCGCACGAACGATCATCGCACGCGACCCGGATCATGTCCGGAACTGCTCGGACACCAACCTCGCCACGCTCGCGTCGACGCGTTTTGCCGTACCGGTCCACAAAGGTCTCCAGCAGCACGCTCAATGTGGACGGCTGACCGTGATGTTCGAGGTACCGCTGCTCTGGTAGCCCCATGTGGCCATGATCTGGTAGTCGTGGGTGCCGAGGTCCATCCCGAGGCGGGCCCACGCGTCGAAGTGATTTCCCACGGTGATGGCGCCGCCCACCCGCTTTGCCTGCCGGACGCTCCAGTACTGGCGATACGTGTTGATGCCGGGCACCCCGTGCGCTGCGTCATGTATATGTCGTAGACACCGCCGTCGGTCACGAGCGTGCCCCGGAAGCCCGGACCGCCCGGAGGACGCCAACTGCCCCAGCTCTCGACGATCTTGTACTCGACAAGCGGGTTCTTCGTCCAGCCGTGCAGGGCCAGGTACGCGTTGCCGCTCGGGTTGAAGCTGCCCCAGTAGGCCACGATGCCGCGCCCGCCGGGGTTCCAGCCCTTGCCGGCGAAGAACTCGTAGGTGCCGTTCCACGCGACGCGGTAGTTGCCACCGGGTCCCAGATCCATGGCGACGGTTCCGGGTGAATCGGTCCAGAGGGTGTAGTAGTGGTTGTCGTGCCAGCCGGTCTGGTTCGAGGTGATCGCCGCCTGCGCGCTGCCCGGCATGACCACCGCGGAGGCGGCGGCGACCAGCGCCACGACACAGGCACTGCCAAACAGCCGCCGCAGACGGCGTCCACGGCTCTTCGAACGGACGGGGGCGTCGGACATACGTGCCTCCTCGATCGACCTGACCCTACAGCGAAGTTTATCGATGTCTTGCCCGTCGTGACCATGACGGACGTGTGCCGTTTCGATGAAGCATCGATGCGAGGCTCTCCGCACCCGATTCGTAGGAGGCAGGAGTGTCGTCTTCAAAGGCGCGGCCGTCGTTGTGGGGCCGCCTCACCCGAGCGTTCGCGGGGATCGCGCTGGCGACCGTCGCGGTCGTGACGAGCGGCGCGGCGCCGGCCAGCGCCGAGGCGTGGCCGGTAGTCGAGGGCTTTGAGTCCCGGCCGTTCGACCGCTGGTCGCCCTACATCAACGGCCAGGGAAACATCGAAGCCTCGCAAGCGTCAATCCTCGCGCACAGCGGCGTCGGATCCATTTTCATGTACTCCGCGACGGGAAGCTGGGTCTCGATCGAGCGCCGGATAACCCTGGACCGGTCCTCCGGGGCGCGCACCTGCGGCGCCAACATCTGGGCCTCGCCGCAGGCAAACTACGACACCAGCCTCAACCTCGAGGTCATCGACGCCGCGACCTGGACATACGTGTCCGTCAAGAACGTGCCGATCACCGGTGGCCGCTACCAGCAGGTTCAGTTTGCGAACTTCGCCCACACCGACAAACCCATCGTCGTGCGGATCGTCCTGAGCAAACACAACGTCAATCTGGATGACTTCCAGCTGTGGTGCTCGCGCCCCCTCAGCTGACCGCGCGGCCCAGGCCATCGGAGCGGGCCCCGCCGGCGGCGGCAGGGGCCCCGCGCCGGTGGATGGCGTGTCATCCTCCTTCTGTGGAACCGGGGCGATTGTTCTCCGATCCGACGGCCGCGCCGATCCCGTCGCAACAGACGTCGCGACACCTCGGCCGGCCGGACCCGGTCGAGGCGCTGGCCCGCCTGCTCGCGGGCAACCACCAGTTCACCTTGGGCAACTCGCCTCCCGCCGGCGCCCCAACGGCGGCGCGGACCCGCAGCCCTTCGCGGTCGTCGTCGGCTGTATCGACGCGCGCGTCCCGGTGGAAGCCGTGTTCGGGCAGGGCGTTGGCGCGATCTGCGTGGTCCGTTCCGCCGGGCACGTGCTCGACCGCGCCGTGATGGGTTCGATCGAGTTCACGGTGACCGATCTGCAGGTCTCGCTCGTGGTCGTGCTCGGCCACGACGACTGTCGCGCGGTGGCGGCCGCGAGCGCGGCGGTCCGCACCGGACACCGGCCGGCGGGCGCCCGCCAGTTCCTGATCGACCAGATCGCTCCGGCGATGCCGGCAGCCGGATCGGCCGACCACAGCCTGGAGAAAGTCACCCGCAGTCACATCCACCGGACGTTGGCCACTCTCCGCCACGCCAACTACCTGAAGCAGGCAATTGCGGCCCGCCGGATCGACGTCGTCGGTGGGATTTACCGGCTGGAAAGCGGACGAGTCGAGATGTTGTAGAAGGTGCTCTAATGGACGGCGAACACTTTCAATTTCAGGGGAGGCCCACATGCGTGCCGTGAAACGACTCGTCATCGTCGCAACCGCAGCGACGGCTGTGCTGCTGGCCTGGCAAGGTGCTGCGGCAGCGGCATCGATGGTCGAGTACGCGCTGCTCTGATCCGCCCGCTTCAGGCCCGGACCCGCGCTCGTGCTGTTGATCGTCGCCGCCCGGGGCGGATCGTTCTGCGCCGGCGGGTGAGGAGCGGCGGCCAGCTGCGGGTCCCGGGCGCCCGGGCGGCGACGATCAACCGGTTCCGGGACCCGGGCACGAGGATCGGCGCGAGCGTTGACAGGCGTCGCGGGTCCTTCGTCAGCGGCCGGGACGACGGACCATCAGCCGTAGGGAAGCCGGTGGGCAGCTGCCGAGAACGCCGGACCGGTCCGGACGCTGGCCGCCCGTGAGCTACCCCGGCAGACGTCGGCGGACTCGTGGTCGGTCGTCTGGAACACGCCGATCAACTCGTCCAGCCGGCTCGCGTCCGAATCGGGCACGCGAGCCAGATTTACGTTTGCGGCGGTGGCTTTCTCCACAACGTCCCGCCGCACCGAACCACAGCCGCAGCCGCAGCCGGAGCCGCAGCCGGAGCCGGAGCCGGAGCCGCCGAGCGTGTTGCCGAACGCCGACCCGGGCGGCCACGCCGCCGGCCGCGGATCCGTGCCGGAGGTGTCGCCCGCCGCGGACCCGGTGCTCATGCCGCTGGCCGCCGCGATGGTGCGTCGGCGAAGCCAGCGCACGCGGTCGTAGTCCACGTGCACCACCCGGCGAAGTCCCCGTCAACGCGGGTCGGCGGCCGCGCACACGCTGTCGGGGTCAGTTGCCGCCGCCGCCGTCGCCGCCGCCCACACCGGTGGACTCGATGGTGACGCCACCGCCGGCCAGGAAGGCTCCGCCGGCATAGCCGTAGCGGCCGTCGGCGAAGGGCAGGTCACCGCGGATGCCGCCGCCTTGGACCCGCTTGCCTGGTCCGCGAACGTGCTGCAGGCAGATCGTGCCGGGGACGTGGAAGCATTCACCGCGGCCCCCGCAGTCGGCCAGGTAGCGATTGCCGTCCGGGATGCGCAGCTCTTCGTCGACTCGAAACAGCAACGGCAGGGCTGGGGCGCCGCCCTCGTCCTTGCGGGCGTGGCCGAGCGTGGCCACCAGCAGAGCGGCGCGTTCGCGGCTATCCGCATCGGCGGTCATCGTGAACCTGGGCCGGTGGATCAGCGGGCGCCCGAACGCGGCGTCGCAGAAGGCGGCGTACTCGCGTGCCCGCATGGCCACCGCCTGCCACAGGTCGTCGACGACCAGCGAGGGCATGATCAGGCTCTCCCTCGGGTTGCGGGCCAGGAGCCGGAACCATTGCCGGGTCGCCACTTCGACAAGATGAATGTTGTCGCCGCTGAGATGGTGGTACCGATTTGTCAGGTGCTGCCGCCCGCTGGCCGGGAACTGCAGGTCACCGACGGCGGCGACTCGTTTAGCGGAGCGGCGTTCTTTGAGCCTGAACCAGATCATGTGGCTGCTTCCATCCGCCCGAAAATGCGAGCGCTCGGGCCTCGACTCGCCGAATTGGCGTCGTGGCCCCCTGAGCGTACGTCCGGCTGGCAAACACCGTAATCGAGCATTTAGACAAATCTTCGAAAACGCACTCGTGGCGATCACGGAATTGGGCGGTGTTGTGAAACGGCGTCGTGGGACATTGGAGCCGATGCCTCGGTGCGCCGTTTGGCAGGGGTTGCCATTCCGTGCGCCGGACCGGACCGCGCCCATCGGCCGGACCAACGTAGCCGGCGCCGAAAAGACGTGCTCCCGCCGGAGGCAGTGCCCACCCGCCCGGCACATCGCCGACAACGGACCCGGTCTGACCGAGCGAGGTCGCCGGCCGCCCGGCGCCATCACCCGCCCAGCTGGCCAGTCGCGGCGATCCGAGCGAAGACCTGGGCGCTTGGTTTGGGTACGCGGGTGAAGTCGTCCGCGACGGCGATAAGGCCGAACTTCGGGCGGTACCCCTCGCTCCACTCGAAGTTGTCGAACGCCGACCAGTGCAGGTAGCCGCGCACGTCGACGCCCTCCGCGCGGGCCTGTGCGAGCGCGGCCAGGTGGGTGTGCAGGTAGTCGACGCGTTCGGTGTCGTCCTCGGTGGCGATGCCGTTTTCGGTGACGTTGAGCGGCAGCCCGGTCCTGGCCGCGCGGTGCAACACCTGCCGGAGCCCGTCCGGGTGCACCGCCCAGCCCATCTGGTGCGGGCGAAGCCGTCCGGCGGTTCGGCGAAGAAGGTCGGTGAGGCGGGGTCGACCCACTGTTTGCGGTAGTACTGCACGCCGAGCCAGTCGCCGCGGTCGGCGCCGGTGAGGCCGTCGAGGTAGAGGTCGACGATCTCCCGCTCCATCAGGCGGTGGAAGGCGTGACAGGCGTCGTCGTTGCGGATCGGCGCCAGCAGCGGAAGGTTCACCGCCAGCCCAGTCCGCGAGTGGGGTGAGGCGGCGCGGACGGCGCGGACCGCGGCGTGGTGCGCGGCCAGCAGGGAACGTCCGGCCCGCTTCCACAACACCGGGTTGGTGATGCCGGGCGGATGATAGCCCTCCAGGTAGCCGTGCAGGGCGACCATCTGCGGCTCGTTGACCGTGCACACGTACGGCATGAGGTCGCCGAGCTCACCGGCCACATAGGAGCAGTAGCGTGCGAACACGTCGACCGCGTCGGGCGCGAGCCAGCCGCCGGCGGCGGCGAACCAGCGCGGCAGCGTGAAATGGTGCAGCGTGACGAACGCGGTCATGCCGGTACCGGCGAGCGCGCTCAGCACCCGCCGGTAGTGGCCGATCGCGGCCACGTCGGCCCACCAGGTCGAGGGCGGCAGCGCTCACGAAGACGAGGTACATCGACCATTGACCTGGGTCGTCGCCGGACCACGGAGCCAGACCGACGATGACGATCAGCAGGGTGTGGCACGCGGCGCCGATCGCAGCGCCCACGGCCACGAACCTCCAGAACAGGCGTCGCCTCGTCACCGGCATGCGTCGAGGATAGGTAGATCCAACGCGCGGCGGGTATGGGATTATCCGAGGCCAGCGGCGGTGTCATGATCACCGCCGGGACAAGGGGAGGCACGGATGGCGCGGTACCTGATCTCGTTCGATGACGGCGCGATGGACCACATCCCCGACGAAGACTGGCCCGCGGTGGGAAAGGCCTCACACGCGGTGGTCCAGGACGCCGTGGACGCCGGCGTGTTCGTCTTCGGCGCCGGACTCGAACGCCAGCGGGCCAGCATCGTGGCCACGGACGGGACGGCGACCGACGGCCCGTACCCAGAGACCAAGGCGGTCATCGGCGGGTTCGTGATCATCGACGTGGCCTCGCGCGAGGAAGCACTGACGTGGGCCGCCAGGATCGCCGACTCTTGCCGCTGCGCGCAAGAGGTTCGCGAGCTCATGCCCGATCCCGAGACAGACGCGATGCTTCGCCGGGCCGGCAGGTGATGCCGTAGCCCGGGAAACGGCCAGGCCGGCGACGTCGTTGGCTCTGCGCGTTCAGGAAGTCGCGCCACGCGGCAACCGGACACCCGCCCAGGTGCGTGTGCTTGGCGACCCTTTCTCTGGGGAGGCGCTGGTGCGTGACGTCGAAGGGTTCGACGAGTTCTACCGCGGCAGCCGGCAACGGCTGCTCGGCTACGTCTACGTGGTGACCGGCGACCTCGCCGAAGCGCAGGACGCGGCGCAGGAAGCGTACGTGCGGGCCTGGCAGCGGTGGGCGACGGTTGGCCGGTACCAGGACCCGGAGGCATGGGTACGCCTCGTGGCTACCCGCATCGCGGTGAGCCGGTGGCGGAGCCTGCGCAGCCGTGTCCGCGCCCACGTACGGCACGGGCCCAGCGATCCCGTGCCCGAGCCCGGCCCCGACACCGTCGACATCGTCACCGCGATGCGGCGGCTGCCGCAGGAGCAGCGGACCGCACTGACCCTCTACTACCTGCTCGGCCTGTCCGTCGCCGACGTAGCCCGGGAGACCGGCGCCCCGGCGGGGACCGTCAAGGCGCGGCTCGCCCGCGGCCGAGCCGCGTTGACCGGGTTGCTCACCGTCGACATGGAGGAGGCGCGCGATGCGTGACCCCGGCGAACTGCCCCGCCTGCTCGCCCGCGACCTCGCGGACGTGCGCTGGCCGCAGCCGACGCAGATCCGGGCGCGCGGCCGGCGACGCACGCTGCGTACCGTCGCGGTGGCTCCGCTCGCCCTCGTGCTCCTGCTCGCCTCGGTGTGGCTGGTGGTCCGACCGTCGCATCAGGACGCGGCGCCACCACCGGTAGGGTCCACGCCTACCGTGAGCCTTCCAGCGGGCTGGTTCGGGCCGGATGCGCTGGTGCAGCCGGCAGACGTCGGCGAGGGTACCACCTTGACAACGAGCATGCCATCGCCCCCGGCGAGGACCCGAGCTGGTCGTTCTCGATGGAACAATGTCCGGCGTACTCGGCCCTGGGGATCGCGGAGCCGCACCCGTACACCTGGCGGCGCATCAACATCGTCACCGAGCAGGCGAGCGGTGGAGGCGACCGCGATGTGTTCGCCAACCTCACCCGCTATCCCGCGACCGTCGGGCAGCAGGTGATGACCGACGCGCGGCGGGCCGTGGCGGCCTGCCCGGAGTACAGCTACGCGGGCGGCGAGGGATCCACGGATGAGCGTCCCGCGCGGACGGTGCACCGGCGCACCCTCCTGCAGGAGGGCTTCGCCGGCGACGACTCGCTGATGACCCGTCACACCTACCACACCGTCGACGCCCGCACCGGCGAGCGGCTGACCAACGTCCAGGAGGGGACGGCGCTCACCGTGGCTTTGCGGGTCGGCGACCGGGTCGAGGTGCTCGAGACGTACCACGACGATCCGGCGTGGTTGCGCGAGATCGCGGTACGAGCCGCCCGGCGACTCTGACACCGCGGCCTGGTCTTTACGTGTCGCCCGGTTCTGCTTTGCGGACGTCCGCGAGCAGCTTGGCGATCACGGCTTCGGTCACCCACGCGTTGCCGTTGCGGTCGGTGGCACCCAGCCAGTCACCGACGTCCCACATCGCCCGGCAGGCGGCCAGTACCGGGAAGCTGGCCACCTCGTCCTGGCTCAGCGGACGGACCTGCTGGTAGCCGGCCAGGACGGCTGCCCACCGTTCGCGCTCCTCCTGCGGCGAGTCGGGCCCGCGATAGGCGGAGACCAGGTCGTACGCGCGCAGCCCGAACCCGCAGTGGTCGAAGTCGAACGTGACGAACCGCCCCTCGCCGTCGATGTTGATGTTGCCTCGGTGCAGGTCAGCGTGGATGATGCCGTACGCGCCGCCGATCGCCCGGAGCCGCTGGATCTCGCCGGCCAGCTGCTCGCCGAGCTTGCCGAGTTCGACGAGGTCCGCCGCGGCTTGGTCCGAGCGGGCATAGGGTGCCAGGCTGGCCAGCGGCCGTTCGACGAGGATGCGTTCGTCGAGGTGGTAGCGGTCGTGGCGCGTTTGGAAGGCGTCCATCTCCAGGTGCATCCGGGCGATTCCGGAGCCGAGCTCGCGCCACTGCCTCGCGGTCAGCGTGCCGTCGTACAAGGGCGCGCCAGGCGCGTAGGTGAACAGGGCGAAGCATCGTTCGCCCTCGGGCGCGGTCAGCCGGCCGAGCCGGTCGCCGCCGGTCCGCTGGTACGGGCGGATGACGCCCAACCCGGCCGCGGCCAGGTGCTCGAGCAGGTCGAGCTCGAAGCGCAGGTCGGACTCCGAACGGATCCAGTACTTCTCCCGGTTGTAGACCCGCAGCACGCGGCGACCGCCCTCGACGTCGGTGACGAGGTAGGTGTCGTTGAAGCCGCGGTTCAGCAGGCTCACCTTGACGGGCGCCGCGACGGCGTACTCCCGTTCCACGAGCTGGGCGAGGTCCTCGGCGTGCAGGAGCGAGTGGGTCACGCGCATACCGAGTGAGCCTAAAAGGGGGACCAGATGGCCCGCCAGGGAATACCGCGACCGCCACCAAGCGGGGCGACAAGCGCACCCGTCCTACGCTGGGCGTCACGCCGCCCGGCTGGCGCGCCGGGACCGCGTAAAGTTGATCGACGTCTCGGAGGTTCGCGCTGCACGCCAACGACGCATTCCTGGCCCGCTACCACAACCCTGTCCGAGCTCGGCTGCGAGGACTGGTCAACAACCCGGTGGTACCCGGCCCGCTGCTACGACGGCTCGTCGACGAGTACCCGAGCGAAGTGCTGACCCACCTGACCTACCGTCCGGAGTGGACGGACGAGCAGTTCGACGCGCTGGTCGACCACCCCGACACCAACGTGCGGGCGGCGCTGGCCGAGTCGACCGTCCTGACGACCGAGCAACGGTTGAGGTTCCTCGACGACCCCGAGTTCAGGGTCCTGTACATGCTGCTGGAGGGCGCGGTGGAGCCGTTGCCTGAATGGGCCTACCGCCGGTTGATCGAGCGCGACGCCCGCCTGCGCGACGCGATCGCCCACAGCTACCGGCTGCCGCCGGAGCTGCGCGAGCGCCTGTCACTGGCGCCGCGAGAGGCCGACGAGCCGGCGGCGGATGTCGAGCAGTCGCCGCTGGACCGCGCGCAGGCCGAGGCGCTGGCCGGCAGTGACAACGAGTGGGACCGGTTCCACGCCGCCGCGGATCCCCGGCTGCCGGCCGACCTCGTCGCCGCGCTGGCCACCGACCCGTCGCCCAGGGTGCGGCTCCAAGTCTCGATGAGGCCGGAGCTCACCGAGGAGCAGCGAGCGGCGATCGACTACCGGGTGGAGCCGCAGGACCGGATACACCCGGCGCGCTGGGCGGCCGAAACGCGCGATCCCGAGCAGCAGCGCCGCTGCGTGTACTCGGCGCACATCGGCCTACGCCGCAGCGTCGCGTACAACCCGGCGCTGCCCGCGGACCTGATCGCGGTACTGGCCGAGGACGGCGACTACGCGGTACGGCTGCTGCTCTGCGAGAACCACGAGACGGTGTCGTCCCAGACCGTCCTGCGCGCCTACCTGGAGGGCCAGCACCTGACCCGGAGCCAGCTGTTGCACCACCCCGCTTTCGAACGCATCGGCCTGGCCCGCCTCGCCGACGACCCCGATCCCCAGGCACGCTGCCTGGTCGTCATGGACCCCGAGGCTCCACCGCACCTCGTCGAACGGCTCAGCCACGACCCCCACCCGTTCGTGCGCAGAGCCGTCGCGGGCGACCCCCGCCTGTCGCCCGACCGCGTACTCGCACTCCTCGAGGAGCCGGTGGCCGCCGAACGAGCCGCCGCGAGCCCGCACCTGCCGGTGTCCATTATGGAGCGCGTCGCCGTCGACGCCGCGACCCTGAAAGACGAACAGGTCGACGGCACACCGCGGGTGTACCTCGGCAACTGGAAGCCCGACCAGCTTCCCGACGACGACTAGAGCCGCCGCATGACGGCGAGGTACTGGTGCTGTTCGTGCAGCAGTTCGCTGGAGCCGGGCTGCGCGGTGGCCGGATCGAAGGTGCGCCCTGCGACGGTGATCGCGGTAAGGGCCAGACCAGTGCCGTCAAGCAGCAACGCGAGATCGGCGGGCGTGTAGCAACGCAGGGTCTGACTGATCTTGCGCGCGGGGTCGGCCGCGTCCCACCACGTGTCGGTAGCCACGCAGGCGACGGGGTCGAATGTTGTCCGCTCGTGCAACTCGTGCTCGTACCCTAAGTCTGGGTTGGGAAGTTTGTGTTCCTCGTCGCCGTCCCACCTGGCCCACACAAAGGGGTTGTAGACATCGATGAGCGCGACCCCGCCAGGCTTCAACCACTCACGACTGATCCGCACGAGGAGTCTGCGCTGGTCGGCGTCCGTGCCGACTCCGAAACCATCCCAGTAGCAGACGACGTCGAACGGCTGCGGCAGCCGTACCGCGTAGAAGTCTTCCTGCACTATGGACAGTCGACCGTGGGTGGCTTGCCGGGCGAAGTCGACAGCATGACGGGCACGGTCACTGACCTCCACCGCGGTCACCACATGCCCCGCGGCGGCCAGCGCCGCGGCAGTGGTGCCGTAACCGCAGCCGAGTTCCAGTACCCGCATGGACCCTGCCCCGGCGTGCTGCCGCAACAGTGAGACGCGGTCATGGTCCCGATCCGTGATCTTGGCTTCAGCGGCACCCCACCACTCACCCGTCGCCGAGTAGAAGGTCTTGACCCAATCCATCAGGGCGCCGCGCTATCGGGCGGTGGCCTGGCTGCCGGCTGGGTGGCCCGGCCAGGCTGGCACCTGCGCCGGTGGATCGGCGACCCCGGCGCGCAGCCGCTTGGCCCGTTGTTGGAGATCGGCCAGCACGACCTCCCAGCCCGGGGGTGGCGCACGGTCGGCGCGGTCGGCACCGGGGCGCGTCTCGTACGTGATCGAGATGTCGTCGCGGAAGCTGTCCCAGGCGCTGGCCAGCGCGGCCGTCTCGGCGCGCTTCTTGTCGCTGCCGAGAAACGTCGCCAAGGCCCCGGCGACTGCCGACGCCAGAGCGACGACGGCCGCCTGTTTGGCGTCGAGCAGTTCGCTCAACCCGCCGAAGCCGGCCGTGGCGGCCAGCACCACGCTCGTCGTTCCGATGGCGTAGTGGTAGCCGGTCCAGAGACGGTGCAGCCGCCGGTGCCTTCGCCACGCGCGGTCGGCCTCCCAGAACAGGCCGCCGCTGAGCCGGCCGAAGGCGTTCTCCTCCCAGCTCGGTACGTACGTCGTACGGTGCCGGTCCAGCAATGACCGCAGCGTCGACTTCGCAACCTCCGGGATCCGGACGATGTGCCCGGGCATCGGACCGGTTTCCACTCCCGGATTATCGCCGCACGGCCGGCCTGCGAGGAAGAGCGGGGTTCGGCGAGCATCTGGGCGGGTCGCTTGGTGCGGCAACGGCCGGCCCGCGGCCAGCACGCCGTGCACGATCGTCCTGACCCAGGAGACGTCGATCTGCGTCGTTGCCGCCACCTCGCCGTGGACGCTCGCCGACCGTCGGGAGTGGGCGCGGGGCTGACCGGTTGTCGATCAGGGCGTGCGGGTGCCGCTGGCGCCCGCACGCCCCACAGACAAGGCCAACCGGCGCCTCGTTACTCATATCCCATCGCCGGGATGACCTCGCCGAGTGCTTCCTCGATGAGGTCGCGGGTCTCGTCGTCGAACTGGTTGTTGCGGCCCGCCAGCCTGTGCCACTGAAACGTTGAGGAAGTGGCGAAGTCGTCGACACCGAGCCGTTCGAACAGGGCGCGGCGCTGCCCGGGCCAGTCGGCGGCGAGGTCTTCCGCCTTCACCTCGATGTACCGCCTGCCCGTCAGGTCGGCCGCGGCCTTCCAGGCGAGCCACCGGTGGTAGACCGGCTTGAGGTAGGCCAGCGCGCCATCCACGGTGGACGGTGCCCACGGCTGGGCCAGGTGAGATGCCAGCACGGAGACCGGGTGGCGCTTGATGTGAACGATGGTGGCCTCGGGCACGAGTTCCCAGAGGAAGTCCATGCACAGCAGGTTGAACGGTGTCTTCTCGCACCAGGTCGGCTTGCCCGCGTCGGCGGCCGCCCCGCCGAACATCGTGTCGACAAGGTCGCGCAGGATCCCGAGCAGTTCACGCCGATCGCTGAAGTACCGGGGCACCACCCGCGTGCGGCTCGGCGGCTCGAACGGCCCGCGGGGCGGTCGGCGTCTCCGAAGCCTTCCGCCGGCGCGGGTTCGTCGAATGTGTACGCGACCAGCCGCGGCCACAGCCGTTGCACCGCATCGCGGTAGCGCCCCTCGCCGACCAGCTCGGGAACGGTCTTGCCACGATCGTCGCGCCGGCCGGGCACCCGTACGGTGAGGAAGTCGCTGAGCCGGTGCAGGGCATCCTCACCGACGGTGGGGTCGTACCGATCGGTGAGCGCGTCGGCCACGTCCCGCAGGCCGCCCGGGTCGATCAGAAACTTCGTCTCCATGGGAATCCGATGGATCAGCGGATGTTCACCGATGATGTCCGCGATCCGCGACGTCCCCGAACGACCCGTACCCGCGACAAAGATCGGCGAGGGCGAAGGCATAGCGAGCAGTCAAACTTTCAAACCGGCACCCGCGCAAGCCATTTGTTCCCTCATCCAGACACGACCTGACTATCGCCGGGCCGCCTCGAACGGGGCGCGGTCGAACAGAAACCGACTGTAAGTGATCTTGTTGGCTTTGACGGTGACGCACTCGGCGCCTGGCGCGCTCGGCACCGGCACGGTCGTCGTGTCGTACATGACCAGCGCGGTCTGCTCGTCACCGAAGGCGGCGATCATGCTGACGTCGAGGAGGATCTGCACGAACGGGGCCATGAACGCCCGGTACGCCTCGGCGCCCTCGATGCGGCCGGCCGGCGCGTCACAGACGATGTCGTCGGCGATGTACGACATGGCGAGGTCCAGATCCTTGCTGGTCCACGCCTTGTGGTAGGCGAGCGCGATCTGCAGGGCGGTGCTGTTCTCGGTCACGATGTCTCCTTCTCATACGGCCTTCAGTTGTTAAGACACCACCGAAGGCCGCACCGGAACGCTCCGGCGGAAGAAGCGTGGCAAGATCTTTTCGTGGGCCAGACCGTGCTGGAACGCGCACAGGCCGGTGACCAGGACGCGTTCCGTGACCTCACCGAGCCGTACCGGCGCGAGCTGCAGCTGCACTGCTACCGCATTCTCGGCTCGCTGACCGACGCCGAAGACCTGCTGCAGGAGACGCTGATCGCGGCGTGGCGCGGGCTGGACCGGTTCGAGGGACGGGCCTCACTGCGTGGCTGGTTGTACCGGATCGCGACCAATCGCTGCCTCAACACGCTGCGCGACGCTGGCCGTCGGGTTCCGGTCGAGCCGGTGCCGCCGTTCACGCCGCCGGAGCCGAGCCGGCGCGGCGAGGTCACGTGGCTCCAGCCCTACCCGGACGCGCTGCTGGAGCAGCTGCCGGAGCCGGCACCGGGCCCCGACACGCGGTACGAGACCCGCGAGGCCGTGGAGCTCGCGTTCGTCGTCGCCCTTCAGCGGATGCCACCGCGCCAGGCCGCGACCCTCATCCTGCGCGATGTGCTGGGCTACCCGAGCGCCGAGGTCGCCACGATGCTCGGCACCACACAGACCGCCGTCAAGGGCGCGCTGCAACGGGCCCGGGCCGCGCTCGACGCGCACCGGACCGCCGGCCGGCCACCGGTGGCCAGGACCGGGGCGGGCGATGAGGCACAACTGGTTCGCCGCTTCGCCGAGGCGTTCACGGCCGGTGACATCGACCGGGTCGTCGCCTTACTGACCGATGACGCGTGGTTGAGCATGCCGCCGGCGCCGCACGAGTACCACGGCATCTCCGCGATCACCGACTTCCTCCGGGTCAGCATGGCGTATCCCGGTAACCGTCGGACGGTCCTGGTGCCGACCCGCGCCAACAACCAGCCGGCGTTCGGCGTCTACCACGCCGAGTCTGAGCGGGCGCTGGCCGGCCCTGGGGGCTTGATCGTGCTCACCGTGGCCGGCGACCGGATCCGGGCGGTCACCCGCTTTCACACCAACCACCTGATGCCACGCTTCGGACTGCCGCTAGCGCTGGAGTAGCTGGCTAGGTCGCGGTGTGCGGGCGGCGGCGTGCCGGCTTGCCGCCGCGGAGCCGCTCGAGGCCGTCGAGGATGAAGTCGAGTGCGAACGCGAACTCGACGTCGTCGTCGCACGGCCCGAGGACGCCAGTGTGGGTGACCGCGAGGGCCATCTCCACGGCGTAGGGATGGGTGGCGCCGAGCTCGCTGGCGAGCCTCGAGGCTGCCTCCGGCTCCAAGGCGCCGGAGTCGTCGAAAAGATCCTGGGTGAAGCCGAGCGCGCGGCTGCCGAGGATGTGCAGGGCGTGATGCGCCTGCGCGACGGAGAAGCCGCCTTCGCGCAGGACACCGATCACCGCGTTCACGTAGTTCAGCACAGCCAGTCCGGGCGTAGCCCGCGTCTGGATGGTGCGTGGTGCCCAGGGGTGGCGCAGCACCACGCCGCGTGCGGCCAGCACGATCCGGCGCAGCGACGCCTTCCAGTCGGGACCGTCGCCGTCGGTCGGGATCTGGCCGATCACCGCGTCGACCATGCCGTCGAGCAGGTCGTCCTTGTTGCGCACGTGCGTGTACAGGGACATCGCCTCGACATCCAGCTCCCGGGCGAGCCTTCGCATGCTGATCGACTCGATGCCGTCCCGGTCTGCGAGCTCGACCGCCGCCGCCACGACGCGCTCTCGAGTCAGCTGGGTGCGGCGTTCAGCATCCGTCTTACGCAGCCCGGTGATCTTCATGTCGCCAATCCTTGTCTACGGCGCCGGCGCGGTCGTCGAAGACCCTCTTGACACCTTACGGCGTACGGGTCATCCTTACGCCGTAAGGCATCTACCTTACGACGTAAGGTCCCTGCCTGAGGGAGGTCTACGAGGCGATGGCGACCAATCCGCCCATCATGCGGGCTGTTGTCCAGGACGGCTACGGCCCACCGGCGGTCGTGCTGCGGGTGGCCGAGATCCGGCGGCCGTCGCCCGGCGCCGACGAGGTCTTGATCCGGGTATGGGCAACCAGCGTGAACACCCCGGACTGGGCCACTGTGGCCGGCGTGCCGCATGTGCTTCGCCTGAGCTTTGGGCTGCGACGCCCGAAGCACCCGGTCCGGGGCAGCGACGTCGCCGGCATCGTGGAAGCCGCCGGCCGGGAGGTGACCGACCTGCGGCCCGGCGACGAGGTGTTCGGGTCGCTGTGGGGTGGCAGCGGAGCCCGGGCCGGCACGTTCGCGCAGTACACGGCCGCACCGGCCGCCCAGCTCGTCAAGAAGCCGGCCGCGGTCACCTTCGAGGAGGCCGCGGCGTCGGTGATGACCGGGCTCACCGCCCTGACCGCCATGCGCGACGTCGCCGGGGTGGGCCCTGGCGCCCGCGTGCTGATCAACGGCGCGTCTGGCGGCGTCGGGACCATGGCGGTACAGATCGCCAAGTCACTTGGCGCGGACGTCACCGGCGTCTGCGGTACCGGCAACGTCGAGCTGGTCCGGTCACTCGGTGCGGACCAGGTGATCGACTACACCGAGCAGGATTTCACGCAGAGCCAGCACCGGTTCGACGTGATCCTCGACAACGTGCTGAACCACCCACCGCGGATCACCGCGAGGCTGCTGACGCCCAACGGGCTCCTCATCCCGAACAGCCTCGGAAACACCGGGGGCTTGCTGGCCGGCCTGCCCCGGACTGCGCGAGCGGCCCTGATGGGAAGGTTCACCAGTACCCGTGTGAAGCTCGTGACCACCACCGTGAACCGCGACAACCTCACCGCGCTCCGCAGCCTCCTGGAATCCGGCCAGGTCAAAGCCGTCATCGACAAGACCTACCCGCTCGACCAGGCGGCGAACGCGGTCGCGCACATGCTGACCCACCACGCCAGGGGCAAGGTCGTCATCACCGGTACGACATCGGCGTAGCCGGTTCGCGATCTCGCCGCGACCTGAAACGGGCCGGTCGCCAATACCGTAGGTGCGATGGTGGGCGTGCTGGATCGGCGAGTCGACGGGTGCGTGCGGCACGTGTTCGACGGGTCAGGGTATGTGCTGGGCCGGTTCGAATGCCCGCCGCATGCCGCACGGTGGGCCACTGTCAACTGGATCGGCGCGCAGCCGCACGTGGTCGTCCCTGACACCGCGGTACGGCTGATTCCGGACGGCGACGTGCCGTACGTGTCCACGGTCAACCACGGCTTGGTTTACGACCGCGATGTGCACTTCCGCCGGCGGCTGGTCAGCACGGATGGTGATCGGTGCACGTTCGCGATCGTCTCCGACGACCTCGCCGCCGAGCTGGGCATCGAGCACCGACAACGCCGGATCAGACGCCCGCGCCTGCGCTACGGGTCGTGCGACGCCCGGGCGTACGCGGTACTGCACCAGGCACGTGCCGCGCTCGCCGACCCCGCGGTCGACCTGCTCGCGGTCGACGAGGCCGTACTGTCGGTGCTGCGGCACGTCGCCGACCGGGTGGCGGCCCCGTGGCGCCCCACACCACGGGGCCGCGACCGGCCACGGCACGAGCCCGGCGGCAGGCGGTCGAGCAGATCAAAGCCATGTTGGCCGCGGACCCCTCGAAGCCGTGGACGCTTGCCGAACTGGCCGCTGTCGTGCACTACTCGCCGTACCGCCTGGCCCGTATGTTCCGTGCCCACACCGGCTACCCGATCGCCGGATACCGGCGGCAGCTTGTGCTGCGGGCCTCGCTGCCGGACGCGGTCGCCCGCCACTCGGACCTGTCCAGCATCGCCGCCGCGTACGGTTTCAGCAGCCACAGCCACTACACCCGGATGTTCCGGCAGGTCTTCGGCTGCACACCGTCCCAGGCGCAGGCAGGCCTTCACGTGCTGACGACGTACACCACGTCCCCGATCGCCGCGGAGAGCAACAGCTCGGTCCGCCCGTCGCCATTGACATCACCGAGCCCGACCGCGTCGTAGCCCAACGTCTCACCCGCGTTCTGGCTGGCGTAGTCGAACAGCTTACGGCCGGTCCGTCCGGAGTAGACGATGACCCGGCCCGCCTGCGGCGCTGCCGCGCTGCTGGCGTACAGGCCCACCACGACGTCCGCGTGGCCGTCGCGGTCGACGTCACCAGCAGACCGGCCCGGACCTGCGCCGTCGCCCGGCTGCTCGCCCCGGAACAGGTGCAGCAGCCGGCCCGTCCGCCCGGAGAACACGTATGCCTGCCCAAGCGGCGTGCTGCAGTCACCGGCCGCGTCATCTGCGCAGAAGTCTCCGACGTACACGTCGTTTCGCCCGTCGCGGTCGACGTCGCCGGCGCTGGCCACGAAGAACCATCCGAACTCCGCAGACCGCTGGTTGCCCGCGAGCACATGCCGCAGCCGGCCGTGGTGCCCGTCGTACACGTAGGCGAGGCCACGGTCGCCCGGTCCGGCGTCCTTCGCCCCGATCACGTAGTCCGCACGCCGGTCGCCGGTCACATCGCCCACGGCACCGGTTCCCCAGCCAAGTCCGTCGCCGGCCGCTCTGCCGTCGTGTACGCGCAGCATCGCGCCGGTCCGCCCCGATACGACATACGCCCGACCCGCGTCCGCGCCGTTTGCGCCGTCGTGGCAGGGTGCACCGACAAGCATGTCGGCACGGCCGTCGCGGTCGACGTCACCGGCCGCGGCGACCGCCGCACCGAACTGGTCGCCCGGCGTCTCACCGTCGATCCGCAGAAGCATCGCCCCGTCCGCGCCGGAGTACACGTAGACCCGACCGGTACGGGGGACCGCCGTGCAGGCCAGCGCCGAGACGCCGGTGGCTCCTACCACGACATCCGCGACACCGTCCGCGTTCACATCACCGGCGTCCGCCATCGCGTACCCGTGCCGGTCCTCCGCCGCACCCTCGAACCGGTACAGCAGCGCCCCCGTCCGGCCGGAGACCACGTCGGTGTGCCCAGCCGCTGTTCCGGCCGCGTCCTGGTGGAACGGTGCGCCGATGATCGCCTCGCGGGCGCCGTCGCCATCGATGTCCGACAGCTCACTGACCGCGAACCCGAACCGCTCCCCCGCCCTGTCGCCGCGCCAGGTGTGCACGAACACAGGCTCCGGCGACGCCGCTGCCGCTGGGACAGCCACCACGCCGGTAGCTCCGACCGTCACACTCACCACAACCAGCCCGCCCATCAGGCGGCGGGCACACATCGTTGATGACATTCGTGCCGCCCCTCCCCGGCGGCTCCGTCGTCCGCCGATGCGGCCACGCTAGGAGCCGCCGCGAGACGCCGCTGTCACGGTCGTGCCCACTTCGCGACCGCCAACGGAACCTGAGCCCACCGCCTACGGAACCTGAGCCGATCGCCAGCGGAGCCTGAGCCGATCGCCTCAGGCGGGAGGCGCGCCGAGGGCCTTGCGGAGCAAGGCGGCCAGCTGGTCCCGCTCCGTGGCGTCGAGGTTGGCGATGGCCGAGCGGGCGAACTCGAACGACTCCTCGAACTCCGCGTAGAGGTCGCTGCCGCCCGCGGTGCGGATGATGAGGCGGGAGCGGCGGTCGTGCGGGCTCGTCTCGCGCCGGACCAGGTCGCGCGCCTCGAGCCGGGCGATGATCTGCGTGATGTTGGACGCGTCGCAGCCCAGCTCGTCGGCGAGCTCGCTCATCCCGCGCGGCCTGGCCAGGCGGCCGAGCACGCACGCCTGCGCCACGCTCAGCCCGTGGTTGATCGCGGCGGTCTCGTAGGCGCGGTCGTACGCGTCGACGAAATCGAACATGGCCCGCTCGGCGTCGGTCGACGCGGTGACGGGCCCGGGCGGGACCTGCATGCGAACACTCTACCAAAAACTTGATCCCATCAAGCTTCTGTGCCAGCATCATGCTTGATTCAATCAAGTATCTGTCGAGGAGTGGATTCGCGATGACAGCTGGAAGCGGGAGACGAGCCCGGGAGTGGCAGCTGGTACGCCGGCCGGAGGCACGCGCGTCTTCGGACGATTTCGCGCTGGTCGAGACCGAGGTGCCGGAGCCGGCACCGGGGCAGGTGGTGGTGCGCAACACCCACCTGTCCGTGGACCCCTACATGCGCGGCCGGCTGGACGACCGGCCGCCCGCGGCTTCCTGGTCACCGACCACTACGACCAGATGCCGGCCTTCCGCGCCGAGATGGCCGCCTGGATACGCGACGGCCGGATCAGCCAGCGGCACACCGTCGTGGAGGGCATCGAGCGGGTGCCGGAGGTCATGTTCGGACTGCTGCGGCCCGGCACCGCCACGGTCGGCAAGGCGATTGTCCGCATTCCCGAGGCGTCGTGAGCCGTGGCCCGGTGGCGGGTCTTCGTCATGGCGCAACCCCGCCAAGTGAAGCTCTTCACTGGGATCTCACGGCCAGGTAGACCGTTGGCATGTCGTCTCGCGTATCGCACTTCGCTTCCCGGTCCCGGAAGCAGCTCTCGATAGCGGCAGTGGTGCCGTTACTGGCGGCAGGGCTTGCCGTGCCGCAGTCCGCAGCGCTGGCCGCGCCGCGGGCGGCCACGCCTGCCGGGGCGGCGGCGACCGCCATCCACCGGGTCACCCTGGTCACCGGCGACGTCGTGACCGTACGGACCCTCGCCGGCGGCGAGCAGACCGCCGAGGTGGACCGGCCGGACAACGCGACCGGCGGGGTGCGCATCCAGAAGAACGGCGGGGACCTGTTCGTCCTGCCCGACGAGGCGCTGCCGCTGCTGAGCGGCGACAAGCTGGACCGGCGGTTGTTCAACGTCACCGATCTCATCGAGATGGGGTACGACGACGCGAAGGCGGCGGCCGTCCCCTCATCGCCAGGTACGTGCCCGGCCGCGCGCGTGCGGCCAGCCCGGTCGCCCCGCGGGGCAGCAAGCTGGTCCGGCCGCTGGCCAGCGTCGGGGGCGCCGCGTTGACGGCGGACAAGACGCAGGCCCACACCTTCTGGAACACCATCACCCGGCCGGGCAGCACCACGCTGCAGGGCGACGTGGCCAAGCTGTGGCTGGACGGCCGGGTGAAGGTGAGCCTCGCCGAAAGCGTGCCGCAGGTCGGCGCGCCGCAGGCCTGGGCGGCCGGGTACGACGGCCACGGCGTCAAGGTCGCGGTGCTCGACAGCGGCATCGACGCCACCCACCCGGACCTGGCCGACCAGATCGACGACAAGGTCAGCTTCGTGCCGGACCAGGACACCTCGGACGTGAACGGGCACGGCACCCACGTCGCCTCGACGATCGTGGGCACTGGCGCGGCCTCCGGCGGCAGCTACAAGGGAGTCGCGCCCGGTGCCGACCTCGTCGTCGGCAAGGTGCTCGGCGACGACGGCTCCGGCGCGGATTCCTGGGTACTGGCCGGCATGCAGTGGGCGGCCGAGTCGGGCGCCGACATCGTGAACATGAGCCTCGGCGACGACATTCTCACCGACGGCAGCGACCCGATGTCTGTCGCGGTGGACACCCTGTCCGCGCAGTACGGCACGCTCTTCGTCGTCGCCGCCGGCAACTCCGGCCCGCAGACCATCGGCGCGCCCGCCGCGGCGGCCAGCGCGTTGACCGTCGGCGCGGTGGACAAGCAGGACGTGCTCGCCTACTTCTCCAGCACCGGCCCGCTGGCCCGCAGCGGCGCGCTCAAGCCCGATCTCACCGCGCCGGGTGTGGCCATCACGGCGGCCCGTTCGCAGCAGATGACCGGCGACACCGGCATGTACCGCAGCATCGACGGCACCTCCATGGCGACCCCGCACGTGTCGGGCGCCGCCGCGATCCTGGCCCAGCGGCACCCCGACTGGTCCGGCCAGCAGCTCAAGGAGGCGCTGGTCAGCAGCGCGAAGGGCCTGGCCGACACGTACTCGCCCTACGAGGTGGGCACCGGCCGGCTCGACGTCGCGGCGGCCGTCCGCAACACGGTACGGGCCACCGGGTCAGCCTTCTTCGGCAACCACGACTGGCCGCACGAGCCGACCGACGCCCCGGTGACCAAGCCGGTGACCTTCACCAACTCCGGCGCCTCCGACGTGAGGCTCGACTTGGCGCTCACCGGCACCGGACCGTTCACTGTGGACGCCTCGACGGTGACCGTACCGGCGGGCGGGAGCGCCGACGTCCACGTCACCGGCGATCCGACCGGCGCCGCCACCGGCCAGTTCACCGGATATCTGGTCGGCACCGACGCCACCACCGGGACCGCGGTCACCCGTACCTCCCTCGGCATGCTCAAGGAGGACGAGCGGTACGACCTGAAAGTCAAGCTGATCGGCAGGGACGGCAAGCCGGCTCGCGCGACCGTGGTGGTGGACAAGGAGAACGAGTGGGACTCCTGGCTGTACACCGTGGACGGTGAGGCGACGCTGCGACTGCCGTCCGGCACGTACACGGTGGAGACCGCCCTGGACGTCCAGGGTGAGCGCTCGGACTCGCTCGGCCTCGCCGTGCTGGTCGATCCGGAGACAGTGCTCACCTCGTCGGCCGAGGTGGTGCTGGACGCACGCCGGGCACGACTGCTGGACACCACCGCGCCACAGCGCGCCGAGAGCCGGCAACGCAAGATCGACTTCCAGGTCGACTACGCCGGCGGCGACAGCTACCGGGCCGCCTACCTGGTGCCGGTGCGGTACGACGACATGTACATCTCGCCGACCGAGCGGCCGCGCCTCGGCTCGTTCACATTGGCGACCCGGTGGCGCGAGGGTGAGCCGTCGCTGAGCCTGAAGGCATTCGGCCTGCCGGAGGTGGAGGCCACGGCGCAGCCGGGCGGCACACTCACCGCGGGGTCGGACACGTTGGCCGCGGTCTACGCGGGCACCGGGGCGGCCGGCGAGTACGACGGTCTGGACGCCGCCGGCAAGGTCGCGGTGGTGACGCGCAGCGCCACCGTCGCTCCGGCGGAGCGCACGGCGGCCGCGGTGGCGGCCGGAGTGGCGCTGCTGCTGGTCGTCAACGACGGGGCCGGCGTGCTCAACGAGTACGTCGGCGAGTCGCCCATCCCGGTGGCCACGGTGCACCGCGACGCCGGAGCATCGTTGATCCGCCTGGCCAAGAGCGGCCGGCTGAAGCTGCACGCCACGCAGGTGCCGTACGCGACCTACGTCTACGACCTGACTCGTGTCTACTCTGGACACGTCCCGGATCGGCCACTCGCCTACCGGCCGAGCCAGCGGGACCTGGCTCGGATCGACGCGCGCTACTTCAGCGTTCGCGACACCGAGGGCGGCGGTTACCGGTACGACATGACGTTCACCCGTCGTACGGTTTCCCGGAGCGGGAGTGGTACCCCGGTACCCGTACCGAATGGGTCACGCCGGGCGTGGCCTGGCACGAGGTGCACAACCAGGGCGAATGGGTGGACACGGCCAACCGCAACACGTACGCCAAGCGCAGCACCACGCGCCTGGACTGGTTCGCACCCGCCATCCGGCCGGCGTTCAACCGGGCGTTCGCGGTGCAGAACAGCCGCTACCAGGACTACATGACCATCAACGTGCAGGCGTGGACTCCGTCGGGTGACGGGTTGGAGCACGGGGGCAACCTGGACTGGGGCTCGGTGCCGACCAACATGAAGCTGTTCCAGGGCGACACCCTGGTGCACGAGAACGAGTGGGCATCCGACATGCAGTGGGTTACCGTTCCGCCGGGCACCCTGCCGTACCGCCTGGTGCTGGACGCCTCACGCCCCGCCGAACAGTGGCGGCTGTCCACCCGTACGCACACGGAGTGGGACTTCGTCTCCGGCACCGCCGCGTCGGACGACTTCGAGCCCTTCGCGTTGCTGCAGATGGAGTATCGCCTCGCCACTGACCTGCGCGGTGACGTGAAGGCCGGCACCAGCCAGCAGATCCGCCTCAAGGCGATCCCGCAGGCGGGTGGTGGCCCCAGCACCGGCAACGTCACCTCGGTCACCCTCGACGTGTCATACGACGACGGCGCGACCTGGCAACGGGTGAGCCTGCGCAAGACGGCCGGCGGCTGGTGGGACGGCACGCTCAAGCTGGCCAAGAAGCCGGGCGGCTTCCTGTCGGTGCGGGCTGCCGGCGCCACCGACGCCGGGTTCGCCATCAAGCAGGAGGTCATCCGGGCCTACGGCATCCGGTAAAGATCTCGCCGCCCCCTCCCGTGGAGCACCAAAATCTGGCACGTTATGGATCAACACACGTACGTACCAGATGCCCTGGTCACCAGGGCGAGGGGCGGCTGCCGATGCTCGGCGCGCTGGGGCTCACGCCCGACGAGGAGACGGTGTACCGCGCGCTGCTCAGCCGCCCGGGCACCGCCGCGGCCGAGCTCGCCCAAGCGCTGGCGCAGTCCGGATCCGAGGTCTCGGCGGCGCTGTCGCGCCTCGTGGCGCACGGTCTGGTGGTCCGCGCGGGCAACGGTTTCACCGCGGCCCCACCCGCCGTGGCGCTCGGCGCCATGATCAGCGAGCGGCGTGACGCGCTGCGGACGGCCGAACTGGGGCTGGCCGCCTTCGCCGAGGAGCACCGGGCGGCGATGGTCGGCCGCTCCATCAGCGAACTGATCGAGGTCATCACCGGGATCGACGCCATCCGCCATCGTTTCCTCCAGCTCCAGCACGCCGCCCGGACGCAACTGCGCAACTTCGTGACCGCGCCGTTCATCGCCGTGCCGCCCGGCGAGAACACGGGCGAAGACGCCGCCATCGACCGGGGTGTGGAGGTCCGCGTCGTCATCGAACGGTCGGCCCTGGCCGAACCCCGGACCTTCCACGAGACGGTGGCGTCGTTGCACAACGGGGTGAAGGTGCGCGTCGTCAAAGAACTGCCGATGAAGCTGGTGCTTGCCGACGCCGACATCGGCCTGGTACCGCTGGCGGCCGAACCGTACGGCGAGCCCGGCGCGGTCCTGCTGCACCGCAGCGGACTGCTCGCCGCGCTGGACGCGCTGTTCGAAAGCACGTGGCAGCACGCGCACCCGCTCGACCTGTCGATCGCTGGCACCGACCCGGCGGCGGCCGACGACCTGACCGAGCGGCAGCCCGACGGCATCACCCCGCTGGACCGCAAGATCCTCGCGCTGCTGGTCGCCGGCCTGACCGACCAGGCGGTCGCCACACAGCTGAACCTGTCGCTGCGGACGCTGCAACGCCACCTGCGCCGCCTGATGGACCTCGCCGTCGTCGACAACCGGATGCAGCTCGGCTGGTACGCCGCCCACCAGGGCTGGGCCTGACCGCGCCACCGCGCTACTCGGTGGCCTGGGCCTCCATCTCGCGCCGCACGGCGGCGGCTTCCGGTGCGCCGATACCGTCGAACAGCGCCAACGCCTCCGCAAGCGCCGATCCGGACCGTTCGTGCTCGCCGACGCCGGCGAAGGCGGCCGCGAGGCTGCGCAGTGCCCGTCCCTCGTGCAGTCGTTTGTCGGCGGCGCGAAAGAGCGGTACCGCCTGCTCAAGAACGTCGACCGCGGCGCCGTGGCGGCCCTGCGCCAGGTGGAGGTCGCCGAAGCACAGCAACGCCCATGCCTCGCCGACCGGGTCGCCCATGTCCCGGTAGGCGGCACGCGCGCGGTCGAGCTCAGCGGTCGCGGCGGCGAACTCGCCGCGCTCGCGGTGGACGTCTGCCAGGCAGAGCAGGATCGCGGCCTCGCCCGCCGTCGACTGGTACCGGACGAAACTCTCCTGCGCCGCCTTGAAACATCGCATGGCCGTGTCGAGATCGCCGCGCTCCCGGTGCACGTCGCCGAGGTCGAGCAACGCCCACGCCTCGCCGAGCGGGTCGTCGACGTCGCGGAGCACCGGCAGGCAGCGGTCGAAGCACTCGATCGCCTCGTCGTACCGCCCGCTGTCGCCGTACACGTCGCCGAGCCACCGCAAGGTCTGCGCCTCGCCGTGGCGGTCGCCGAGCGACGCGAACAGCGGGAGCGCCTCCTGGAAGAACCGGATCGCGGACTCGAACTCGCCCCGGTTGCCGCAGATGTGCGCCAGCCACCGCAAGGTCTGCGCCTCGCCGTGGCGCTGGCCCAGATCCCGGAACAGCCCGAGTGCCTCGCGCATCCGGGTCTCCGCCAGCTCCGGCCGGCCCTGGTTGACCGCGACGGCGCCGAGGTGGTGCAGGACAACGGCCCGCCCGGGAACGTCGCCGAGCGCCTCGAAGCCCGCCAGCGACTGGTACAGCAGCGCCTCGGCCTCGTCGAACCGTCCCCGGTAGCGGGACAGGCGGCCGAGGTGCTGCTGGACGACCGCGGCGCCCCGTGCGTCGTCTGACCGGCGCGCCGCCTCCAACGCGATCTGTTGGACGTGGCCCCAATCGCGCAGCCGTGCCCGGATCTCGCAGTACGGCGTCATGGCCGCGGCCAGCCGCCAGGTCGCCTCGTCGAGGCCCTGGGCCGACGCCTGCTCGACGGCGGCGATGAGGCCGGCCCACTCGGTGTTGAACCAGCCCAGTGGCTCGTCGACCGCGGGCGCCCGCTCGTCGTAGCGCAGGACGGCGGCGCCCGCCTCGGCGCGTGCGAGGTACGCCTCGATGAGCCGGCGCACCGCCGCGGCCTGATCGGTCGCCGGCATTTCCTCGCGCAGCCGTTCCCGCGCGAAGACGCGGAGCAGGTCGTGGAAGCGATACCGAGGCTCGTCGTCGCCCCCGCCTCGACCAACTGCGCGTCGGCCAGCCCTTCCAGCAGGTCGGCAGCCTCCCGCGCGGTGCAGTCGAGCAGCGCGGCCAGCGTCCACGGCGCGAAGTCGGGTGCGTTGGACAAGCCGAGTGCCTGAAACGCCAGATGTTGCCTCGGCTCGAGGTCGTGGTAGCTCAGCGCGAAGCTCGCGCGTACCTCCAGGTCTCCGGCGCGCAGCTCGGCCAGCCGTTCCCCTTCGTCGCTGAGCCGGCGTACGAATCCGGACAGTGTCCAATGCGGCTTGGTCGCCAGCCGCGCGCCGGCGATCCGGACCGCGAGCGGCAGGCCGCCGCACAGGTCGACGATCCGGCTCGCGGCTTCGGGGTCCGCCGCGACGCGCTGCGCACCGACAACGGATGAGAACAGCGTGTGCGCCGCCTGATGGTCCATGACGTCGAGCACCAGCGGCTGCGCGCCCTCCAGCCCGGCCAGCGGCCGCCGGCTCGTCACCAGTACCGCGCTGCCCGGGCTGCTGGGCACCAGCGGACGGATCTGCACCTCGTCGGCGGCGTTGTCGAGCACGACGAGCACGCGCCGGCCGGCGAGCCGGGCGCGGTACATGCGGGCGCGCTCCTGGAGGTCCTCCGGGATCACCGGGCCGGGCACGCCGAGGTCGCGCAGGAATCCGGCGAGTGCGTCCTCCGGCGTGACCGCCTGTTCCTCGACGCCGCGCAGGTTGACATAGAGCTGTCCGCCGGGAAAGCGCCGCGCCACCTGGTGCGCGACCCGGATGGCCAACGCCGTCTTTCCGACGCCGGCCTTGCCGGCCACGGTCGCGATGGCGATACGGTCATCAGACCTGGATTCGAGCCGTTCGAGGAGCGTCGCGAGATATGCCTCGCGGTCGGCGAAGTCGCCGAGGTCGGGTGGCAGCTGGCTGAGCGGGGAACTGGCGACGGGCCGGTCGGGCGCCGCCGGCCGCTCGTCCGAGCCGCCTCCGATCTGGACCGCGGTGAGCCACCCCGACAGCAGCGACGCGGCGACGGCGAGGGTGAGCTGGATCGGGTGGGGACCACCGCTGGGAAGGGAGAGCCCGGTAGCGAGGCCGGCGAACACGCCGGCCGCGGCGAGCACACCGATGAGCACCGGCCGGGCCCGGCGCCGCCGCCTCATGTGTAAGCCTCCGGCGGGCGCCGCGCGACAGGTCGCCCACGTAGGGTCACCAGAGCATCCTATCGATTGCTTCCCCGCTTACCCGTCATCCCGAGCGGGGCACGCGGTGTACCGGCTGCCCGGTGCGGCGAAATAGTTGCCGCGGTGATGCAACCCCGCGGAGGGCCGCGTCCGTTCCACCTCGACGGAGGGAGCTGCCTGTTGCAGCAGGACGATCACGACGGGTTCCGCGAGTTCGTAGCCGCACGCATGGCGTCACTGCGCAACCTGGCGTACGTGACGTGCGGTGACTGGTACGCCGCCGAGGACGCCGTCGCCAACACCCTGGCCAAGCTCTACCCGCGCTGGGGCCGGCTCGAGCGACCTGACCTGTACGCGCAGACCATGGTGTTCCGCGCCGCCATCGACGAGACCCGCCGGCCGTGGTGGCGGCGGGAGCGACCGGCCGGCGACGTGCTGCCCGACGTTGCGCAGGCCGATCCGGCCGAGTCCACCGACGAACGCCTCAGGGTGCGGGGAGCCCTCATGACGGTGCCGCCCCGCCAGCGTGCCGTTCTCTTTCTGCGCTACTTCCAGGGCTGAGCGTGGACGAGACCGCCGAAATCCTCGGCTGCGGGTCGGGCACCGTGAAGAGCCAGACGCAGCACGGCCTGGCGAAGCTGCGGGCGCTCCTCGGCACGGACCGGATCGAGCTCGACGAACCCCCCGACCGCCGATCTGCCACCAACACGACAACCAGCACAGGAGAGTGGATCAATGCGGGTATATGACGTTGTCGACCTGGCGACGTCCGAGGCGCCGCCGTTGCGACACAGCGCCGATGACATCGTCCGGGCCGCGGTGCGCAGGCGACGCCGCCGGCGGGGGATCATGGCCTCCGGCGGTGCCGCCGCGCTGGCCGCCATCGCGGTCGGTGTCGCGGTCGCGGTGCCGCACCTCGCCCAGCCCGCCGCGTCGCCGCAGGTCGTCGGCGCACCGCCGAAGGCGGTACAGGCCGCTGGGCCGGGGCCACTGCAGGTGCCCGACGACCCGTTCACATTCACGTTCACGGGCTACGACGTGGGCCGGTTCCAGGTGAAGGCGCCGCTCGTCGCATCCACGGCCTACCAGATCGCTCCGGTGTACGAGGACAGCGACAACGGCCTGTCGGCCTACCTGGTGATCTACCGGCCGGGCGCCTTCAACCCCGACGGGCTGCGAAACGCCCGGCGGCTCACGGTCGGCGGACGCCCCGCCCTGCTGCAGGAACTCACCGACATCCGCTTCCACAAGGTGCTGGCCTGGCAGTACCTGGACGGCGCCTGGGCCACCCTCGAGACGTACTCCAGCAAAGTGGACGATCCCTCGCCGGCCGACCTGGAGAAGATCGCGCTCGGCCTGGCCCCTGCCGACCCGGCCCCGGTCAAACTGCCGTTCAAGATGAGCTACGTGCCGGCCGGGTTCAAACCGGTGGTGCTCGGCTCGCACGCCATGGCCGGCATGGACGGCGTCGCCGCCGCCGAGGACGGCGACTTCGGCGGTGCGATTTTCGCCAAGCCGGCACCCCGACCGACCGGCCTGACCAAGCCGTGGCCGCAGAGCGCCGGTCCCGGCCTGCGCGGCAGCTTCGAGATCTTCGTGGTACCCAACGCCAACTCCAACCAGCAGCTGAAAAGCGGGCAGCGCCCTCCGGCCTCCCCCAGGTGCTCGGCCACCCTCTGCAACGCCTGGACGCCGGACGGCAAGGTGAACATCCAGATCGCCACCGAGGGCGGCGCCCTCTCCAAGAGCGAGATGATCAAGGTACTCAACGGGATCACGCTCGCCTCGGTCGACAACGACACCACCTGGTTCGATGTCGCGACCGCCATCCCGGTCGCGCCATAACCAACCCGCCCGACCCGGTCGCCGCCCGCCCCCACAAGGGCCGGGCGGCGTCCTGGCAGCCGGCCGCTTCCCTACCTCCAGAGTCGCCACGTTGCCAGCGTCCGGCTCCGATATTCACTCAGAGAGGCTGGGGTCCGTCGTCGCTCAGGAGGTCGGCGAGGTCGGCGCGGCGGGTGATGCCGAGCTTGGCGCCGACGCGGTACAGGTGTCCCTCCACGGTGCGCACGGACAGGCCGAGCCGGCGGGCGATGTCGCGGTTGGTCAGGCCGCGGCTGGCCAACGTGATGATCTCCCGTTCCCGGGTGGTGATCGGCAGCGGGCGGGCGGCGCTGAGGATGGCGGGGGTGCGGGCGCCCTGACATCGGTGCGCCAGTAGGTGTGCCCGGCCACCGTCCATGCGTGCCAGGTCGGCCTTCTTGGCGCGGGCGTGCGCGGCGGCGGCCTGGGCGGCGGCGTCGGCGGCGGCCATCCAGTCACCGGTCTGTTCGAGCCGCGTCGACACCGCCCGCAAGGCGTGGCCGTCGTCGGCGGCGAGGGCGGCGGCGTGAGCGGCGGCGAGCTGGGCTCGGGGACCGTCGACCTCGGCAGCGAGCACGGCGAGCCGGCCCGCCGTGGTCCGGTCACCGAAGCGGACCGCGGTCTGCAGGGCCAACACCTCGCAGGCCGGCAGGTGCGCCGCCGCCGCGGCCGCCTCCCGGGTCAGCGCGATGGCCTGGCTGAGGGCGCCCTGGGCCGCCGCCACCCACGCCCGCGCGAGAATGACGTCCGTCTCCCGGTACCTGAAGCCCGTATGGTGGTTGGCGGCGAGGCGTTCAAGCGTCTGCGCCGCGGCGTCGGCGTTGCCGGCCATGGCCCACGCCTGGGTCAGCCAGAGCAGGCCGTCGAAGACTCGCCCGCCCGGGTCGATGGCGGTAAACCCGGTCAGCGCCTCCCGCATCCAGCGCACCGCGTCGCGCAGTCGTCCCCGGGCCAGCTCGGCGTGTCCGGTCAAGGCGGCGGCCATGAGCTGCGGCACGCCAGGAATGTCGGCCGCCTGCTGGCGGCAGCGGGCGGCGAGCGCCTCGGCCTGGGGCAGGTATCCGGCCAGTCGCAGCGCCATGAGCTCGGCTTCGGCGAGGTTGAACCACAGCACCGCGGTGTCGAAGGACACCCCGGCACGGAACCCGCGCGCGGCCACCGGCCCGACGTTGTCGGCGCGGCCGGTTACTCCCAGCGCGGCGACCAGCCCCCAGCTGGCCAGGAACTCGGCGTTCGGTTGCGGCCGGGGCGCGTCGAGCACCACGCCGGCGGCCCGCGCCGCCTCGCCGGGCCGTGCGAGCAAGCCTTCGAACACCGCGTGCAGCGCCCACAGGATCTCCCGAGCCGGCTGGTCGGATATCGCTGTCATGGCCTCGCCGAGCACCTGCTCCGCGTGGGTCGGATGGTTCAGGGTGAAGAAGAGGTTGCCGGCCCGTACCGCGGCGGCCCAGGCGCGCAGGGCGTCCGTGTCGGCCAGCCCGGACAGCAGCCGCAGCTCGACTTCCGCCTCGGCGCCCCGGCCCTGCATGCTGAGGCCTTGCGCGACGATCGCCTTGGCCGCGAATCCGCCGCCGTGCGCGAAAGCCACTCGTCCCAGGCGGATGGCGAGGGGCAGGTCGAGCAGCTGGGCCGCGCGGTTCGCCGCCCGCATCAGCAGTCCGGGTTCGACGGCGAAATCGGAGTCGACCATCAATGCGGCGCAGCGCAGCTCGTCGTCCGCGCCGCGGGGTCCGGTCTCCAGCAGTGCTCCCACGATCCGGCGGCGAAGCTGCCGGGCTCGGAACGCCCCGGTGCGGGCCCGGCGCGCCTCGCCGTACAACGGATGGGTCAGGCTCGCCGACAGCTGCCCTCGGTCGGTGTCCACTGTGATCAGTGCCGACGTCTCGGCTCCCTCCAGCGCCGCGGCGTCGACGAGCCGGCCCAGCACGTCCACCTCGAGGTCGCCGGCGAAGGCGAGGAGGTCGACCACGTCACGCACGGGCTCCGGCAGCCGGCCCATCCGCGCCTCGACAAGCTCCACCAGCTTCGCGGACAGTGCCGGCTCGCCCGCCCAGCGCCACAGTCCGTCCCGCTGCGCGAGCTGGCCGGCGGCCCGCTCGCCGGCGACGAGTTCGCGCAGGTACAACGGGTTGCCGCGGGACAGCCGCCACATCCGCGCCACCGCCGCGGTGTCGACCGGCCCACCCAGTGCGGCCTCAAGCAGTTCCGCGGTCTGGGGCTGGGACAGCGGCACGACCTCCAGCCGGTCCAGATGCGCGTCCTTCCACACCGCCGTCACCGCGTCCGGGACCGGCTCGCCGGTGCGAACGGTCACCACCACCGTCGCCGCCGTACCGGCCGCCAACTGGTGGACCAGCGTCGCCGACACCTCGTCGAGCAGATGCCCGTCGTCGACCACCACCAGCGCACCCGCCTGACCGGCACCGGCGAGCAGCGCGTCGGCCGCTTGGCCGAGCGCGCGCATCGGATCGGATCCCACCCACGGCAGCACCGCCGCGAACGCCCCCAGCGGCAACGTACGGGCGGACACCGAACCGGTAACCCAGCGGCCCGTCATCCCGCGACGCCGGGCACCCTCCAGGGCCTCGCGGGCCAGGCGTGTCTTTCCCACTCCGGCCGCCCCGGCCAGCACCACGCCGCGTAGACCATTCTCCCGGCCGAGGACGGCATCGATAACCTGCAACTCCTCTGATCGGCCGATCAGCGGCCAACCACCAACCACCTCGTAATTGTGGGACGCCGAACCGAACCACAGCAAGGACGCGTCGTCAATACCAGCGACTGCGGGCTACATCGTCAAATATGGATGTTTCAGGTGAAAGGCCTCGCACGAGAGGCCAGACCGGCGAAGTCGAGTAGCCAACTACTCGTGACGCACCAGATTTGATAGGTGACGATCGATGCCTGTCTGATCCGGTCGAGGCTGGAGGAAAGGGGCTGCGATGAGACCGTCACCGCGAAAACGCCGGACGAAACTTATGGCGGCAAGCGCGACGGTAATGACCCTACTACTGTCGTCAGGCGCGCAGGCCGGCTTGGCGGAAAGCGCACTCGCCGCACCGGCGAGTGTTCTGTCCTGGCAGGCAACAATGACCAACATCGTGAATCAGTCCCGACCTGGATGCTTCACCGCCACCTATCCCACCGTGACGTGGCAAGAGATCGCCTGCGTGGTCGCGCCGAGGACTCCGATGGCACCGAAACCCGGCCCGACACCGCTGACGGTGGGCCGCGAGTCCCACGTCGTGGCGGAGCGGCCGCGTACAGGCATCGGGTGCCCGCCGAACGGCTGCGGACCCATCACCCGAGCATCCGGCTCGTTCGAAAACGTCACCGAGGTGGTCGGTGTCAGCTCGCCCATCACGCGCGCCGGAGAGCCGGTGCGCAACGCCTACACACTCCAGCTCAACACCAACTACTTTCCCACCACGGCCGAATCGTGCCAGACACATCCGGGATGCCAGGGATGGCAACAGTTCGTGCTCGCCAACGACGGCGCGCAGGCGTATGTCTACATCCAGTACTGGTTGCGAAACTACAACGCCGAATGTCCTGACGGCTGGGACGAGCACTACCCGTTCCCCGGCGACGTAACGGCGATTTCCTGCTACCAGAACACCGCGGCTGTACCCGCCGCCAACATGCCGATCACCGCTATGGAAACCTTCGAGCTGATCGGCATCGAAAATGGAAACCCGATACTTGACTCGGCCATGTTCCGGTACGACACCCAGGGCACGCCGCCGGAGACCAAGCTGCTCAGGGTAACCGCCGGCAGCACGGTGAACCCCGGTCAGGAATGGAGGCAGGCCGAGTTCAACGTGTTCGGCTACGGAAACGGATCCGATGCCATCTTCAACCCCGACAACCCCGACAACCCCGGTCACGCTGACTACCACGATGCGGACATGCACGTCCGCACGCAGATCAACTACGGTGGCCTCAGCAAGCCCCGATGCGTCAACGGCGGCTTCTCCGACGAGGCCAACAACCTCAACTTCGTCGCCTCCAAGCCCGCCGCGACCGGGACGGCGCCGGCCATTCTCGTGCATCAAGGCTCCACCGGTGGCATCGCGCTGAACGGCTGTGACGTGGCCGCGATCATCGGCGACACCCACCAGTACACGTCCGCCGGTCTCGCCTACGACTTCCAGGCCACGGGCGACTTCATCGAGGCGCAGGTCGGCACGATGTTCGAGGTGCAGACCCGCAAGGCGAACACGCCGAGCTGGGCGAACGCCTCCGTCAACCGGTCGGTCGGCGTACGGATGAGCGGCAGCCGGGTGACCGTGTGCGACGGTTCGCGCCTGGTGGTGAACGGCACCACCACCGGCCTGGCTTCCGGTGCGTCACTGCGGCTGCCCACCGGCGTGAACATCGAACGCGTCGACAACTCCTACACCGTCAGCGACCCGTCCGGAAACGGCGTCCGCATCACCGGCTACGGCAGCCACACCGATGTGAAGGTGGGTATCGCCGACCGGTCAGCGGCCGTGCGGGGGCTGCTGGGCAACCCCGACAACGACCCCACCCGCCTCGAAGCCAAGGACGGCCGCCAGTTCACCGTCCCGGTCCCGTTCAACCTCCTCTACGGCGTGTTCGGCAACAGCTGGCGGGTCAGCCCGTCCGCCTCCCTGCTGCAACCCTGCACGACCGTCGCCGCGGCCAACCCGTCGTCGCCCTTCTACGCCGGCCACCTTCCTTCCCAAATTCGCCAACGCGCACAAGACCTGTGCAACGCCCGCGGGACCGCGCAGGGCTGGCTGGACGCGTGCGTCCTGGACGTCGTCGTGCTCGGCGATCACGCCGTCGGCGTCTACACCGACCAGCCGGAACCCGCCGTCCTCGGCAACCCTCCGCAGCCACCGATACCCTGCTCGGGGTCGGGCCCCTGTCCCCGAAACGGTCCTGTCCAGCCTCGATAGCTCCACATCATCCGCTCCGAGGATGACCACCCGTTGGTCATCCTCGGCCACCCTCGCGATGTAAAGAGTCCTTGACATGGTGTCGAAGTTGCCATACCTTCATGGTGTCAAGTTTCTTTAACATCGCAGACGGATCGGACCTGCTGATCGTGCCGGGGCACGGACTCCGCTCGGCGGCCACGGGACGCCGTGTCCTGAGGAGACAATGATGAAAGCCGCTGTGTGCGCCGCCTACGGCCTGCCCGAGGTCGTGCAGGAGGCCGATGTGGACACTCCGGAGCCCGGCCCGAACCAGATACTTGTCCGGGTGCACGCGGCGACCGTCACCGCGGCCGACCGCGCCTTCCGATCGGGTACGCCTCGCTTCGCCCGTCTCGTCACCGGCTTGCGCCGGCCGAAAAAGTCCGTGCTGGGCACGGAGTTCGCCGGCGAGGTCTCGGCGACAGGCGAGGCGGTCACCCGATACACCGTCGGGGACAAGGTTTTCGGTGCCACCGACCTCGGCCTCGGAGCCCACGCGGAATACGTCTGCGTCAAAGAGGACGCGGCGCTGGCGGCGCTGCCCACCGGCCTCGACTACGCCGAGGCGGCGACACTGGTCGACGGCACCGCGTTGGTGTTTCTCCGCGACCACGCGAAGCTCCACAGCGGACAGTCCATCCTCATCAACGGCGCGTCCGGTAGCGTCGGGGTCCACGCGGTGCAGCTCGCCCGGCACTTCGGCGCCGGCGTCACGGCCGTGTGCAGCGGCGCCGGCGCCGAGCTCGTCGCCCGTCTCGGCGCTGACCGGGTCATCGACTACACCCGCACGGACTTCACCAAGGAGGGCCGCACCTATGACGTCATCTTCGACGTGGCCGGCGCCAGCTCCTACGGCCGTTGCCGGCGCCTGCTCAAGCCCGGTGGCCGGTACCTGACCACGGTGCCATCGCCGGCCATCATGGTGCAGGCGCCATGGACCGCGGTGGCCGGCAGCCGGCGAGCGGTCATCGCCTTCACCGGGCTGCGACCGGTCGAGGCGAAGGTGAAGGACCTGGCCCTGGTGAAGGAACTCGTCGAGGCCGGCCGGATCGTCCCCGTGGTCGACCAGACCGTCCCGTTGACGCGCGTCGCCGACGCGTACCGCCATCTCGACCGCCAGGGCAAGCGGGGTACCACCGTGCTGAAGCTTGCGTAGACCAGCCGGAAGCGTCTACGCACCAGCAGTGACGCAGGGTGCGCCGTTCAGGGTGAAGCTCGTGGGTGGCGGCTGGCTTGCCGTCGATGAGCCGTACATTCCGAACGAGGTACTGCCGCCGGGCGGGATGAGCTGGTTCCAGCCCGCGTTCGACACCGTCACGGCGGCGCCGTCCTGGACGAACGTACCGTTCCAGGCGCTCGTGATCCGCTGGTTGCCCGGGAACGTGAAGCGGACCGTCCACCCGCCGACCGGCGCGATCCCAGCATTGTGGACGGTCACCGTGGCCACGAAGCCGGTGGCCCACTGCGACTGCGTGGTGTACGTGACCCTGCACGTGCTCGGGGGCGGCGTCGTCGGCGTATCGGGGCGCTCGTGGATGATCGGACCGCCGGCGGCGGAGCGGTTGCCCGCGGCGTCCCGTGCCCTTACGTAGAAGCTGTTGTATCCCGGTGACAGCGGCACCATGTGTCTGGTGCCAGTCACTGTGGCCAGAAGCGCGGAGCCGAACAGGCCGTCGAACGAGAAGACCTGGTAGTCGATGACGCCCACGTTGTCGGTCGACGGCGCCCAGGTCAGCACCGCGCTCGACGCCGTCACCACGCTCAGCGCCAGGCCGCCCGGGGCCTGCGGGGTGATGGTGTCCGGGCCGGTGTCGGTGGCCGGCGTCATCACCGCGGCGACGTTCGACGCGGTGGACCGGCGGCCGCGGTCGTCGCTGGCGATGACCGAGAACCGGTACTCCGAATCCCGCGACAGGCCCGAGATGGTCGCTGTGGTGACGTTGCCGACGTCGAGCTGCCAGACGATGTCGGTGAACGCCCGGTTGTAGATGATCGTGTAGCCCACGATGGAGCAGCATCCGCTCGTCGAGGCGGTCCAGGTCAAGGTGACCGAACCGGTCGGGACGTAGGTGCCAACCAGGCCCGCCGGCGCGCTGGGCGGCGGGGTGGCGGTCGGCGACGACGAGGAAGGTGTCACCGGCAGCGAGCACTGCACCCCGCTTGACGGCGGCGGGCAGGTGCTCAGCAACGCCGGCGGTGCGACACCGGCCGCGGCGGGCATCGTCACGAGGGCCGTGCCCGCCACCACCGCCGGAATCGCCACGACGGCCAGCGAAGCCGCCCAAACCCGACGTACCTGCCGCATGCCTCGACCCTCCATGCCCCGAGGGTCCACAACACATCGACAACTGTCAAGATAAGGGGGCCAGAAGCAGACCTTTCACGACGCGACGGTCACGGCTCGTCCGGTCGCGACCGACTCGTAGTAGGCGTCGATCGCGCGCTGCACGTGCAGTGCCGATGCGGCGGTGACCGTCGCCCGCAGGGGCGTCCCGTCGCGCAGTGCCGCGAGGAAGTGCGCGGCCTCGGCGTCGTAGCCGGTCCGCGGGGTCACCGCGGCGCGCCATCCGGTCAGGCCGGGCGGCGCGGCGGCGGGCTCCCAGCCGGCCGGCCCTTGTTCGGCGGACGTGACCAGCTCGTACCGGTCGGCGTACACGCTGAGCGTGCCGGCGGTGCCGTGGAAGGAGTACTTCAGCGGTGCCGGCCCGATCTGCCCCCACCGGGTGTCGATCGCGGCCAGCGCGCCGCTGGCGTGGCGCACGATCGCCGCCGTGTTGTCTTCGATGCCGGCCGGGATCTCCGGGTTGACCGTCGCGGCGAAGCCACTGATCTGGTCGACCGGGCCGAGGTAGCCGACCAGCGTCGTCAGCAGGTAGCCGGCCTGGTCCACAAACGACCCGCCGCCGCCGCGGGAGCGGTCGGTCAGCCACTCGGTGAAGTCGTCGGAGACTCCGGTTGCCTTGAGGCCGGCGTGACCGGCAAGACCGCGCGCGAACTGCACGGTGCCGACCACGCCGTCCCGGACGAGCTGCCCGACCTCGTCGACGAGCGGGTCGAACGCGGTGTGGAAGGCGCACATCAGCAGCCCTCCGGTGCGCTCGACCGCGGCGGCGATGACGGCCGCTTGCGCGCCGGTGGCGGCCAGCGGCTTGTCCTGGTACACGGCGACGCCGCGGTCCAGCGCGGCGACCGCGATGGCCGGCTTGGCGGCGTTTTCGGCGCAGACCAGCACGGCGTCCAGCCGCTCAGCGTCCATCATGGACCCCGGCTCCTGGTGCTCGGCTAGACCGGGCACGGCGCCGGCTGCGCGCCGCCGCAGAGCCTCCTTCGGCTCCGCGACGGCGACGACCTCGACCGCGGGCTGTGCCCGCAGCGCGGCGATGAGCGCCCACACGTGGTCGCTGGTCAGCCCCACCACGCCGATCCGGATCGGGCGTGGCTCAGCCATGGATCAGCGCACCGTCGCGCACGGTCTTGTCGAACTCGGCCGGGGTGAACGTGGTCGTCAGCTCCACCGCCTGTCCGGTCGTGCTGGCCTCCTCGGCGGCGAGCATGATCTCCAGGCCGTGCCGGGCGATGTCGAGGGTGAGCTCGTTGGGCCGGGTGCCCCGGACCACGTCGACCAGGTGCTCGACGATCAGCGCGCGCTTGAGGTTGTTGACGTGCTGCTGCGCGAACGTCAGGTCGCGGATGTCCACATCGAACCAACCGCGGGTGCCGTGCTCGTGGTCGACCCGGTAGAGCTCGAGCTGCTGGCCCTCGGTCTCGTTGAGGTTGCGCCACATGTTGAGCACTCCCTCCCGGCCGAAGATCTCCATCCGCGGCGACTTGGCGGCCCATACGTTGTACGTGCCGTCGATGACGCAGAACAGGGAGTCGCCGAAGTCGAGCAGGACGAGGTTGTTGTCGTTGGCGGTGACCGGGAACGTCAAGCCGGCCACCGGACCGGACGGGACGGTGCGGGTGGCCTCGGTGATGCCGAAGAAGCCGAAGACCCGCTTGGCCGGCCGGTTCAGGATGCCGAGCACCTCGTGCATGCTGTAGACGCCGATGTCGAACATCGGGCCGGAGCCCTTCTGGTAAAACCAGCTCGGGTCGCTCGGCCAGGCACCGGCGGCGGGACCGGGGCCGGAGCTGCGGTGCCGGACGAAGGCGACCTGACCGATGGTGTTCGCGGCGAGGATGCGGCGAGCCTCGCGACGGGTGGGGTACAGCATGTTCGGCGGCGCGCAGACCACGGTGAGCCCCTGTGCGTCGGCCGCCTCGGCGAGCGCGTCGGCCTCGTCGATGGTGACCGCGACAGGCTTCTCGGTGGTCAGGTGCTTGCCCGCCTTCAGGATCTTCAGCGACGTCTCACCGTGTACCGGGATCGGCGTCAGGTTGACCACCGCGTCGAAGTCGCCGTAGTCGAGCATGTCGTCGAGGCTGGTGAACGCCTTCGGGATGCCGAACTTCGCCGCGGCGTCCTTGGCCTTCTCCTCGACCGGGTCGGCGACCGCCGTGACGACCGCCTTGTCCGGGATGTGGTGCAGGTTGGGCAGGACGCCGTTCGGCTGGATCGCGATGTTTCCCGCACCGAGGACCGCGATCTTCATGGGCTCCATCTAGCTCGACTTCCTCTCGTCGATTGTGGACAGCTTGGTGTCCTCCTGGTCGTAGACGAACTCGTCGGGTTCGATGCCCCGGTATGCCGCGACCCGTGCGGCGATTTCCTGCAGGCCCTGCGCGACCAGCAGCTGGCCGGCGAGGGGGTCGCCTGCCACGGCCCACCGCAGCACGGGTGCCGGCGCGGGCCCGGCGGCGAGCTGGGCGGCGACGCGGTCCAGCCGTTCGCCGCCGGCGAGCACGGTGAGGCCGCCTGGCGCGGACTCCATCGGGCCGTGCAGGTAGCGGCGGGTCTCCAGCGCCTCGGCGCGGATCCGGCCGACCTCGCGGATGATCAGCGCGCCGTACTCGGCGGCCGGGAGCAGGTCCGGGTCGGCGACGACGTCCACGAAGGACAAGCTGGCGGCGTCTGTGGCCGGGAGCGGCTTTCCGACCGGGGCGGGAAGGTCCGTGGCGACGCCGGCGCACCAGTCGGCGAACACGTGGCCGGCCACGAGCAGCGCGGTGAAACCGACCGTCGAGGCGCGGCTGTCGGCCAGCCCGCCCGCGTCGACCGCTTCGCCCGCCGCGGCCGCGAGTGGCGGCGCGACGGCGTTTGTCAGCGCGAGCCCGCGGCCGCCCGGGATCGCCTGGGCCGTGGCGACGAGTTCGGCACTGCGGCCGCTCTGCGACACCAGCAGCACCGGCCAGCCGGTGCCGGCCGCGAAGGCCGGAACGTCGCCCGGCGGCAGGCTCACCGCGGCGATCCCGTTGCGGCGCAGGCGGTCCGCGGTCGCGTCCGCCACCGCCGCGCTAGCGCCGATCCCGGTACAGATCCAGCCGGTGGCAGCCCGCCACGGCCCGGTGAGCGCGTCGAGCCGGGCGGGCAGGCGGCTGGCGATGTCGCCGAGCTGTTCGAGCTGCCGCGCCCGCCCATCAACGAAACGCACGGGCGACCCTCATCCCTTGACCGCCCCGACGGCCGCACCGCTTGCCAGGTACTTGCGGATGAGCACGAAGAAGACCATCACCGGGAGCGCGAAGATCGTGCTCGCGGTCATGGTGCCGCCCCAGTCGGTGCCGTTCTGGCTGGTGAACTGCTGCAGCGCACCGGGCAGGGTCTTCATGGACTCCTGCTGGAGGAACGTCATGGCCAGCAGCAGCTCGTTCCACGAGGTGATGAACGCGAAGATCGCGCTCACCGCCACGCCGGGCAGCGCCAGCGGGAAGATGATGTAAACCAGTGCCTGAAATCGGTTGGCGCCGTCGACCAGCGCCGCCTCGTCCAGCTCCATGGGGATGCCGGCGAGGAAGCCCCGGATCAGCCACACCGACAGCGCCAGCGCCAGCGCGGTGTGCGCGATGATCACACCGGTGTACGAGTTGAGCAGCCCCATCGTCCGGTACGCCTGGAAAAGCGGGATGACGACGACGATCGCCGGCAGCATCTGCACCACGAGCAGTGAGACGGCGATGACCGACTTCGCCCGGACGGCAAACCGGGACAGCGCGTAGGCGCACATCGTCCCGAGGACGATCGAGCAGATCGTCGCGCCGCCCGCGATGATCACCGAGTTGAGCAGTTGGTGGCCGATCGCCCCCTTGAGCAGGGTGGTGTACCGGGACAGCGTCGGGTCGCCGGTCCAGAACTTCGGCGTGACCGTGAAGATCTCCGACTCGGGTTTGATCGAGGTCAGAAACATCCAGTAGAAGGGGAAGATGCTGAACAGCCCGATCCCGATGGCCGCGAGGCTGAGGAAGAAACGCCCCACGTAACGCTTGGTGAGCTGGGCGCGACGGCCGGGATCGGTCATGCCGTCTCCTCCCGCTGCAGCCGCACGTACAGGGCCGTGACGATCGCCAGCACCGCGAAGGTCAGCATCGCCAGCGCCGAGCCCATGCCGCCGTCGAGGAAGGCGAACGCCTCCAGGTAGGTCAGCAGCGACAGGATCTCGGTGGAGTGGTTGGGGCCGCCGGGCGGCACCGTCATCACGTAGATGTGGTCGAACGCTTGGAACGCCTGGATCGTGGCGAGCACGAAGAGCACGATGATCACTGGCCGCATCACCGGCACCTTGATCCGCAGCAGCACCTTGAAGGCCGATGCCCCGTCCAGCCGGGCGGCTTCGACGATGTCAGGCGGGACCGACTTCAGCGCGGCGAGCATCGCGATCGTCAGAAACGGGATCTTCGCCCAGATGATGGCGACCGCGACGACGACGAGTGCCGAGTTGCCGCTGTTGAACCAGCCGTACCCGTCGAACATGCTCAGCCCGAGGCTACTGAGCAGCCAGTTCACCACCCCGTACTGCGAGTCGAAGGCCCACTTCCACAGGATCGCCGCGGAGACCCGGGGCATGGCCCACGGCAGCACCACCAGGATGGTCAGCAGCTTCATGCCGGGCAGGCCGGAGTTGAGCACCAGCGCGATGAGCAGAGCGGCGACCATCGAGCCGATGACGGTCACCGCGGTCAGCACGACTGTGCGGACGAACGCCGCCTGCGTCTGACCGTCGGTGACCATCTCGATGTAGTTGTGCAGTCCGACCCACTCGCCGGTGCGCAGCCCTCGTCCCTCGTGCAGCGACAGCCAAACGGTTCGCACGAAGGGGTATCCGATGACCAGTGCGATGCCCACCATCGTGGGGGCCATCAGCAGCCACGGGATTATCTTGAGCTGCGCCCGGCGCCGGGCCGCCGCATCCACGGTCACTTGCTGAACGCCTCCGTGATCTCGGAGTTGAGCTTGTCCATCGTGGAGTTGAGGTCGGACTTGCCACCCATCAGGGCCTGCATGGCGTTGACGAGCGCGCCGCTACCCTCGACCTTGCCCCAGCTCGGGTCCGCCGGTACGTAGCGGGTGTGCTTGGCCTGGTCGCCGAACGGCTTGAACAGCGGGTCCGCGAACGAGCCCGAGGTCTGCTCCTCCTGGATGCCGGCCAGCGACGCCGGAAGCATGCCGATGCCCGGGTGTAGCCGGTGACGTTGGCCGGCTCGGCCATGTGCCGCACCAGCGCCCGCGCGTCATCTGTGTACTTGCAGTCCTTGAACACCACCAGGTTGCTGCCGCCGGCGAACGTGTCGTTGTTGCCGCCCGGTCCGGTGGGCAGCTCGACGACGCCGACCTTGTCCTTCAGGTCGGGCGACTGGGCGAGCATCGACTTGAGCTGGAAGCTGGCGTAGATGCCCATCGCCACCTTGCCGAGCGCGAACGCCTTGGTGCCGTCGGCGGCGACCCAGTTGGCCGAGTCGGGCGGCGACAGCTTGTCGGCGGTCAGCAGCTTGGCGTACCAGTCGAAGGCCGCCTTGGCCTCCGGCGAGTTCATCGTGGCCTTCCACGAGTCGCCTTCCTTGACCGCGATCTCGCCGCCCCAGTTCCAGACCAGCGGCACGTACTGCCAGATCTCGCCGCCCATGATGCCGAAGCCCGCGATCCCGTCCTTCTTGTTGTCGTCGTTGAGCTTCTTGGCGGCGACGGCGACCTCGTCCCACGTCTTCGGCACCTGCACGCCGCTCTTGTCCAGCAGGTCCTTGCGGTAGACGAAGGCCCGGTTGCCCACGTTGTACGGGTACCCGTAGACCTTGCCGTCCATCGTCGCACTGTCCACCATGGACCCGACGAACCGCGACTTGGCCTCGTCGAGCTTGATGTCGGCCTCTTCCAGCGCGCCCATGCTGGAGAACTCCGGCGTCCAGGTGTTACCCAGCTGGGCAACGCACGGCGGGGCGCCGCCGGCCACGGCGGTCAGGTAGTTCTGGTGGGTGTCGGCGCCGCCGACGAACCGCAGGTTGATCTTGACGTTGCTATGCGTTGCCTCAAAGTCGGTCATTACCTTCTGGATTACCGGCTGTAGCTCGGTGCCAGGGTCGTTGAACCAGACATCGAGCGTGCTCTCCCCGGACGATCCGGAATCCCCGGAGCATCCGGCGACCGCACCCATCACGCCGACCATCGCCGCCGCTATGCCCAACTTCCAGCGAGCCATGGGTTTCCTCCCTAACTTCGCCGTCGCGGTCTCTTGCCTATGTAGTTGGAGCCGGTCTGCTATCTGCTTGCCTGCCTGCCTGACAAGTTCCCTCATCCTGGCCTTGCTCGCAGGGTTGCGCAAGGGCCTGGGCCGGAGATTGTCCATTACGATCCGGCCAGCTCGGCGCGAAGCTCCGCGAAGGCGGTGTGGCGTACCGGATCGGGCTCCACGAGCGTCGCCTCCACGCCCGGGTCGTGGTCCATCGGCAGGCCGATACCGGCGAAACCGAGGCGCGCCAACCCGATCAGTCCCAGATCGGTCTCGGCGGCGACGCTCAGCGGCCGCCCGAGCGCGTCAGACAGCAGCTGGGCGAAGGTGGCATCGCCGCCACCGCCGCAAAGCAGCACCTGGTCCACCGGGCTGGCGTCGAGGATCCGGCCGACCCGGTCGCCCACCCAGACCGCGATGCCGTCGACGACCGCACGCGCCGCGTCGGCACGCTCCGCCGCCAGCGACAGCCCGGTCAGGTCGCCCTGCCCGACCACCGCCTCGCGGCTGCCGGCGGCGCGCAGCGCGCGCGGCACGAACCGCACGCCGTGGGCGCCGGGTGGTGCCGCCGCGGCGAGCGCGAGCAGGTCGGCGACCGCACCGGACGGCGGGCCGAACACGCCCGCGGCCCAATCCAGCAGCGCGCCGCTGCCGACCGCGACGGCGAGGCAGTCGACCTCACGCGGTGCGGCAAGTGCCGACCGGTCGGCGAAACCGCCGTACGCCGCCGAGGTCCCGGCGTAGAGCACACCGCGCCCGGGAAAGGCCGCCTGGGCGCCCAGGCACACGGCGAGCCAGTCACCGCTGCCGGTGACCACGGGCGTGCCGACCGACAGACCGGTCCGGTCCGCGGCCCCCGGCGTCACCGTGCCGGCGACCTCGTCCGGTGCCAGCAGCGGAACAGGTTCCACGCCGAGCCGTTTCAGCAGCGCGGCCGCGGCGGGCGAGCGGAGCCCGGCACCGCCGGCGTCGTACGGGTCGCTGGCGAGCGCTCCGGTGAGCCGGTACCGCAGGTAGTCCTTGACCGGGACCGCGGCGCGCAACCGCCCCTCGCCCAGTTCCGCCCAGGCGGCCAACCGGGCCAGTGCGGCGCTGCCGCCCGGCGACCCCGCGTCGAACTCCGGCTCGCGGGCGACGCCACGCTTGTCGCCGGGCAGGAGCACCGCTCCCATACCGCCGCCGGCGAGCACCGGGACGAGGGTGTGCATGAAGCTGGTGACCGCGACGACGTGTACCTCGGAAAGGTCGCCCAGCGCCCGGACGGCCGCGCTGACGCTGTGCCACCACTCCCGCGGCCCAAGCGTCGGAGTGCGCGAGCGTGCCCGCACCCGGCCACGACCGTCGACCAGTGCCACCTTGACCGCACTGGTGCCCAGGTCGATGACGAGCGCCAGGGGCGTCATCCCGTGATCATCACCTTGACCGCCCCGGCGTCGCGGTCGGCGAGCGTACGGAAGCCGTCGGGCAGCCGGGCCAGCGGAAGGCGATGGGTGATCAGCGCGCCCGCGGCGACGTCGCCCGCGGCGAGCAGGTCGAGCGCGCGCCGGAAGTCGGGCACGCCGCCCACGCAGGCGCCGTAGCTGTTCGACCAGCGGACGGTGGCCTCGCGCCGGTACGCCAGGAACGGGTCGAAGCTCGGCGCCGCCGGGTGGACGCCGACCACCACGACATCGCCGCCGGGCGCGACGAGCCGTAGCGACTCTTCGAGCGAGTCGACGCTGCCGGCAGCGTCGAAGACCACCGGAAAGGCACCGGCGGCCGCGTCGCGATCCTTGCGGCCGGTGGCGGTCGAGGTGTCCCAGACGGTACCGGCGGCGCCCGCGCGCAGGGCCACGTCGAGCGTCGCGGCGCGGTGGCCGAGCAGGGTCACCGGATGCCCGGCCGCCTGGGCGACCTGGCCCAGCGTCTGCCCGATCGCCCCGCTGCCGAGCACCGCCACGGGCGCGCCCGGCGGCAGGCTCACCAGGTGCAGCGCGTGCACGCCGCACGCGTAGCAGTCCAGCAGCGCGGCCTCGGCCAGCCCCACGTGGTCCGGCAGCGGGTAAAGCTGGCCGGCCGGTGCCACGTCGTACTCGGCGAAACCCTTGCTGTGCACGTGTTTCCCGTGCCGCATCCCCCGCTCGGCGCACAGGTAGCCGCGGCCGGCCCGGCACAGCGCGCAGGTACCGCAGCTGAGCAGGTGGATCGGCTCGACCGCGACCCGGTCGCCCACGGCGAACCCGGTGACCCGCTCCCCCACCGCGGCGACCCGTCCGCTCAGCTCGTGGCCGTCGCCGTCCGGGTGCGCCGGGTCGTGCTGCCACGGGCCGAGGCCGCGGTACGCGAGCAGGTCGCTGCCGCAGATACCGGCCGCCGCGACCTCGACGAGCACCTCGTCGGCCGCCACAGCCGGCACCGGTACCCGGGTGAGCCGCACGTCGCTGCCGCCATGGAAAACGGCGGCCACCATGGTGGCAACTCGCTCGCTCACAGTGGCGCGTTGAGGTGTTTCGCCGCCGCGTCCACCGAGGCACCCCCGTGCACGATCTCCACGAGCGCCTCGACCATCAGGTCCGGCCGCTCGGCCTCGACGATGTTGCGGCCGTAGACGACGCCGTGCGCGCCGGCCGCGATCGCGTCGTGCGCCAGCTGCAGCGCGTCGCGCGGCGTGGGCTTGACCGGGCCGCCGAGCGCGAGCAGCGGTACCGGGCAGGTGCCCACCACGCCGGCGAACTCCTCGACCGTCCCGACGAACTGCGCCTTGACGAAGTCGGCGCCGGCCTCGGCCGCGATCCGCGCGCCGTCGGCGACGTTGGCGACGGTGTGCGCCTCGGTAGCGGCGAAGCTGACCGGGATCGGCTCGGCCATCAGCGGCATCCCCCACCGGTCGGCCTCGGCGGCCAGCTCGCGCAGCTCGCCGAGCACGGTCCGCTCCGGGTTGCCCGGGAAGACCTTCAGCTCCAGCGCGTCGGCGCCGTACCGCACCGCTTGCTCGACGCCGTAGCCGGCGGACGGGATCTCGCTGTCGAGGGCGAGGATCAGACCGCGCCCACCGAGCTCGCCGGCGGTCGCGCGGGCGAATCCGATGCCGGCCAGCACGGCGTCGATGCCGCCGTCGACGATCCGGCGCACCGCCGCCCGGGCGTCGCCCAGGCCGGGCTTGACGCCGTACTTGAGGCCGGCGTCCAGCGCCGCGACCACGGCCCGGCCGTCGGGTGCGAAGACGTGGTGCATCCGGCGCCGAGGCCACGCCAGCGTGTGATCGGTCAATGTCATGCGGTTCTCCCCTGTTCAGGCGACGATGATCGACTTGAGGCCGGTCTGTGTCCGGGTCGTCTCGAACGCCTTGGTGATGTCGGCGAGGTCGAACCGGTGGCTGATGAGCGGTGCGACGTCGACCAGGCCGAAGCGCAGCAGCCGCAGCGCGGTGCTGAAGTCGTGCGGTATGAAGTCGTGGCTCCCGTTGATCGACACCTGGTCGTAGTGCGGGATGTCGGGGTTCACCGCGATGCTGCCCTTGGGATGGGTGCCGGCGAACAGGTTGACCGTCGCGTTCTTGCCCGCCATGGCCAGCGCCGTCTGGATCACCTCGGGGATGCCGACCGTCACGATGACCGCGTCCGGCCCGTAGCCATCGGTGAGCGCGCGGACCTCGGCGGCGCCACCGTCCTCGTCGCCGGCCACCACGACGTCGTGCGCGCCGCACGCACGCGCGACCTCCAGCCGCGCGGCGAGCCGGTCCAGCACGATCACCCGCGCGCCCCGGCTGGCCGCGACCTGGGTGTGCAGCAGCCCGATCGGGCCGGCGCCGACCACCAGCACGTCGGCGCCGAGCTCGACCGGGATGGCGCGGTGGGCGTTGAGCACGCAGGCGAGCGGCTCGCCGAAGCTCGCCGCCTCGAACGAGACCTCGTCCGGCAGCCGGCGCAGCTGCCGCAGCGGCATCGCGGTGAAGTCGGCGAAGCCGGCGATCGGGTAGGAGACCACGTTCTCGCAGAAGTTGGCGGCGCCGCGCTGGCACTGCCGGCAGGTGCCGCACACCCCGCGCCAGTCGACCGCGACCCGGTCGCCGACCGCCCACGGCGCGGGTGCGTCGTCGCCGAGCGCCTCGATGACGCCGGCGATCTCGTGGCCCGGCGTCCACGGCGCCTTCGTGGCCTTCACGCCGGTGTAGCTGCGGATGTCGCTCGGGCAGACGCCGGACGCGTGGATCCGCACCACGGCCTCGCCGGCTTTGGGGGTGGGATCGGGTACCTGCTCGACCCGCAGGTCACCCGCTCCGTACAACCGCGCCGTTCTCACCGTGTCGGTCCCTTTCCGTTTCGCTGGATCGTGATTTCTGAGCGGCTGTCGAGCCCGATCAGCGCACGTGAGTTGGCGCCGAGTCCGGCCACGCCACCGACCTGCGCGAAGGTGTCCAGCCGCCGGAACTCCTCGCGGACCGTCTCCTCGTCGACGAACGGGTAGTCGGTACCCAGCACCACCTGGTCGGCGGGCACGACGCCGAGCAGGCCGCCGAGCCCCGATCCGCTGGCCGACAGCGCCGAGTCGTAGCCCAGCCGCGCCATCGTCGCGACGACGCCTTTGACCTGGGCCAGCTCCGGCAGCGGCTCGGCGATCTCCAGCCGGCGCGAGATGTAGGGCAGCACACCGCCGCAGTGCGAGAAGACCCAGGAGATCCCCGGGTACCTGTCGACAGCGCCGGAAAGCATCAGGTTGGTCAGTGCCCGGCTCGTGTCGAAGACGTACTCCAGCAACGACGGGCGAAGGTCGATGGCACCCTCGGGCCACCACGGCGGCAGTGTCGGGTGGATGTGCACGATCGCGTTCAGCGCGTCGAGCTCGGCCAGCAGCGGGTCGAAGGACGGATCGCCCGGGTAGCGGCCGGCGTAGTTGGTGAGCAGGCTGACGCCCGCGAATCCCGGTACGCCGGCGAGCCGCCGCACCTCCGCGACCGCGGCGTCGGCCGAAGGCAGCGGCACCGCGGCGAACGCGAGAAACCGCGGATCTCTCGTCAGCTCGGCCAGCTCGTCGTTGGTGTCCCGCACCAGGGCGGTCGCGAAGTCCTGGTCGCCGAAGTAGTACCCGGGTGAGGCGGTGGAGACGACCGCGACCGCGATGCCGAGGTCGTCCAGCGCGGCCAGCGCCCGGGCCCGATCCCAGGTGGGAAACGGGATCCCGGGCTGTGCCTGTACGCCGATCGCGGTCAGCCGCTCGACGTAGCCGCGCGGGATGACGTGCTGGTGCAGGTCGACCGGCCCTGGCGGAAAGGCTGTCATAGCGCGCGCACCTCGCGGATGACGCGCAGCTGGTCCTCGGGGCCGCCGCCCTCGTGACCGTTGAACTCCCACACCGTCATCCGCTTCTCGCCGGCGTAGTCGTTGTGTCCGGCGAACACGCTGGACGGCGGCGCGATGAGGTCGGCGAGCCCGACGCAGAACGAGGCCGGAGCGCGCCCGCGCCGGGCGAAGTACACCGCGTCGAAGTAGCCCAGCGTGTCGAACGCCTGTGCCGCCTTGGTGCGGTGGATGGCGAGCCAGCGCTTCAGCTCGCCGAGCGGCCCCTGCTCGGTGACCCGCAGCGCCCGTCGGAACGCGGACAGGAACGTGACCTGAGGCGCGAGCCAGGCGAGGTCGTCGCGGAGGCCGCCGACCGCGACCGACAGCGCGCCGCCCTGGCTTCGCCCGGTAGCGACGACCCGGTCGCGGTCGACCCCTTCCACGCCCTTGGCGACGTCGACGAACCTGTACGCGTCGATGTACAGCCGCCGGTAGTAGTACCGCTCCGGGTCGAGGATGCCCCGCGTCAGGTGGCCGGGCTGCGCCGGCGGAGTCTCCACCGGGTCCGGCGTCTCCCCGGTCCGCCACGTGCTGCCCTGGCCACGGGTGTCCATGACGAAGTGGGCGAAGCCGGCCGACGCGTACGCCAGGGACTCGATCGGCAGCCCGCGGCCGCCGCCGTAGCCGATGTACTCCACGACCGCCGGCAACGGCCCGCTGGCACCGGCCGGCCGGATCAGCCAACCCTTGACCCGCGCCCCGTCGTAGCCACCGAACTCGATGTCGTACACGTCGACGGTGCTGAGCTCGGACTCGACCTTAGTGATCACCGGGTCCAGCGGGTGCGCCTCCTGCTCGGCCAGCGTGCGGCGCCAGAAGTCGTCGAAGTCGGCCGGCTCGGGCTCGTCGTAATGGAACGTACGCAGCTCAGCGAGGGGCAGGTCGATGTGCATCTCAGGCGAGCTCGGCGTATGCGCGGTAGTTGGCCGAGCCCGGTCCGGCGGCGCGGTTCTTCAGCACGGCGACGCGGTCGTAGACCGCCGAGCTCGTCTCGTGTTCGGGCAGCGGCGGCCGCTCGACCTGCTCGGCCTCGTCGATGAAGTCGAGCACACCGGCCAGAAACGCGGGCAGGTCGTTGGGCAGCTGCGCGGTGAGCAGCTTGCCGTCGCGCACGACGGGCTCGTCGAGCCAGATCGCGCCGGCGTGCCGTACGTCGTCGCGGATTGTCGCCACCGACGTGGCCCGGCGACCCTTGACGACGTCGGCGGTGGCGAGTAGCCAGCCGGCGTGGCAGATCGCCGCTACCGGCTTGTCCTCGGCCACGCTCGCCTTGATGAAATCGACCATCGCCTTGTTGCGCCGCAGGTACTCCGGCGAGAACCCGCCCGGCACCACGACGGCGTCGAAGTGGTCCGGCGTGACCTCGTCGATCGCCACCTCCGCGACCGCGGGGTAGCCGAGCTTGCTGGCGTACACCTCGCCGCGCACCGGCCCGACGATCACGACGGTCGCGCCGGCCTCACGCAGCCGGAGCACCGGATACCACAGCTCCAGCTCCTGGTACTGGTTTTCACACAGGACGGCCACGCGGGCCTGCGAAACGTCCACGGTCAACCTGCTCTCTGCTATGCGGCGGCGGGCGCGGGGTCGGGTACCTCGATGGAGAAGATCCGGCGCGGGTTGTCGACCATGATCTTCCGGAGCTGCTCGTCCGTGACGCCCTTGGACTTCAGCCGCGGCACCCAGCTGGTGAACATGTAGCTCAGGTCGACCTTCTCGTTGAGCAGCTGCGGATCCTGCTCGGTGACGCCCGCGCGGGGGTTCATGAACCACCGGTCGAACGACATGGTGATCCGGTCGCCGTACCCGGCGTCGAGCAGCTCGACAAGCGCGACGGCCATCGCCTCGTCCAGCTCCTCCGCACTGCTGATCCGCCACGGGATGCCGACGTGGTCGAGCTGAACGTTGGCGCCCATGTCGAGCACTTCCTTCATCGCGCCGAGCTGCGGCGGGACGAACGCGTGCCCCAAGATCACCTTACCCGGGTCCAGCCCCTCCTCAAGGAGGATCTCCAGCTGCTCGCGCAGCGGGTTTGTCACGTCGAAGTCCATTGGGTCGATATGCGTGTTGATGGCACAGCCGACCTGTTTCGCCGCGTGGGCTGCCGCGCGGATCACCCGGTCTTCGACCTCGTGGATGTGCCGGCCGTTGGGGCCGAGCGGGCTCGGCTTCGGCGTGACGCTCTCCTGCCCCGTGGCAATCTTGATCGCGCCGGCCCGGTACGGCGTCTTGTGCCAGGCGAAGACCATGCCCTCGGTGAGGTCGCTGACGAAGAACTCGGTCAGCTCCTCCACCGTCTGCCGCCGCCAGTAGTACGGGATGCCCATCCGCTCAGGGAAGAAGCCGGTGATGGCGATGACGTTCATGCCGGTCTTCACGGCGACGTCGGCCATGAACTTCGGGTACCGCCCGACCTCCGGCGGCGTCATGTCCACGATCGTGCCGTAGCCGTGGTCCTGCTTACCCTTGCGGACCTGCTTGGCGACGAAGTCCACCGCCGCGTCGTAGTCCAGGGCCGCGCGGGGGTCGAGCTCGGCGCCCGGGTACCCGTAGAGCAGGTGCTCGTGCGACAGCATCAGCCCGGACGACTCGGCCGGGACGTCGCCGAGCACTGTGCGCAGCACCTTCATGCGCTCACCCCACTCGGGGACAGATCGGAAACCAGGGCCCTCATCAGCTCAGGCAGTGCGTCCGCGGACGCAAACCGCTGCGCGCCGGCCGCCTCCACCTGGCCCGCGGTGCCGAGGGTGTAGATGGGTTTGGACCCCGCCTCGGCCGCCCGCAATACTTTCGTCTGCGCCTCGGACAGCGCCGGGACGCCGGTCACCGTGCCCGCGACGACGACCGCGTCGAACCGGTCCGGGTCGGTGTCCTGGCCGACCGGGATCAGCGGGTAGCCGAGGTGGCTGGTGACCCCCGCGGGCTCGGACGTCACGACCGCGACGTCGGCCCCCGCCTCGCGCGCCCGCAGCACCGGGTACCACAGCTCGAGTTCCTGATATCCCTCACCGGCCAGCACGGCGATGGTCCTTCCGCTCAGCGACATGCGCTACTCCTCAGCGGCTTGGAAGTCCGGTTGTCCACTTGCCTGACAAGTTATCGAGCCGGCGCGCCGGGGCGCAAGGGATCATGCGGCCTCCAGTGCGGCGCAGCCGGCTTCGGCACACGCGAGGTCGACGGGCGGTGCCGCGCCGCTCACGCCGACCGCGCCGACCACCTGACCGCCGGCCCGGATCGGCAGCCCGCCGGGAAGCACGAGAATCCGGCCACCGGCGGCGTTGGCCATCCCCCAGTCGACCCCGCCGGGTGCGGTCGCCTCCGCCCAGTGGTGGCTGGGCGCGCCGAAGGCCACCGCCGTGTACGCCTTGTCGGTGGCGAGGCGCAGCGCGACAGCGTTGGCGCCGTCCATCCGTACGACCGCGATCGGCTCGCCGGCCGGATCGGTCACCACGACCGCCACGGCGACCCGGCGGCCGGTGGCCTCCGCGACGACCGCCGCGGCAACGCGCTGCGCGGTCTGGCAGTCGATTGTCGTGATCTGTCTGGTCATGGGGAAACCTCCCGTGCTCACGAGGCCAGCAGCCCGCCGTCGACGACGAAGGACTGCCCGGTGATGTAGCCCGCGTCCCGCGACGCGAGAAACGCCATCAGGCCGGCGACGTCGTCCGGCTGCCCGAGCGCGCCGCGCGGGATCCGTGCGACGAGGTCTCGCTCGGCCTGTGCGCGCTCGATGCCGACCCGCTCCCAGTACGGGTCGTTGAACGGCGTGTCGATCCAGCCGGGGCACACGCAGTTGACCGATACGCCGGACGGACCGAGCGCCACCGCGAGCGAGCGCACCAGCGCGACGAGCCCGCCCTTCGACGCCGCGTAGGCGAACGACCCGCCCCCGCCGCGGAACGCCGCCGTGGAACCGGTCAGCACCACTCGCCCGGCACCCGACGCGATCAGGTGCGGGGCGGCTGACTGAGTGATCAGGAAGGGCGCGCGCAGGTTGAGCGCCATGGTGCGGTCCCACTCCTCGACCGTGAAGTCGGCGAGCTCGCGCTCGACCAGCAGGCCCACGCAGACCACGACGGCGGTCAGCTCACCGGTCAGCTCCAGCGCGGCGGACACCGCGTCGGCGGCGCCGGCCGCGGCGGAGAGGTCGACGCGCGAGACCGAGTACCGCTCGGCGGGCTGGTCGCCCAGCGCTTCCCGCGCCGTGCCGTCGGCGATGTCGCTGACGTGGACGTGCCACCCGGCGCCCAGCAGCCGGCGCGCGACCGCGCGACCGATGCCCGTTGCTCCGCCCGCCACCAGGGCTGTCGGCATGCGTCGTCTCCGTTTCCGTATCAGCACTTGACCGGTTGTCTGGCTGCCAGACATCGTGCTTAGATTGCCCGGAACTCGCAACGTATCCGGCCGTGTACCTGTCTGACAACCTGACGGCCTGGCATTCTGCAGAGAGGACCTCCGTGACCTCATCGCACTCGTTCCCGCACTACCGCGTCAGCGGGCCGCCACGCGAGCGGGGCCGGGCCTACGGAGCCGTGGCGCGACGCGAGATCGAGAGCTCGATGGTCGGCTACGCGCGGGTCTTCGACCACTACCAGGGCTGGTCCTGGCCCGAGGTGCAGCGCCGGGCGCGCGGCTTCCTGCCGGTGATCGCCGACTTCTCCCCCGCGATCGCCGACGAGCTGGCCGGCATCGCCGAGGGCGCCAACCTCCAGATCGAGGACGTCCTCGCACTCAACACCCGCAGCGAGCTGATGTTCGGCAGCGGCAGCGCGATCGAGCCGTTGGAGTGCACCGCCTTCTGCCTCACGCCGGAGGCGACACGCACCCGCACGTACATCGCGGGGCAGAACTGGGACTGGATCTCACACGCCCGGCAGACTTCGGTGGTGCTGGAGGTGCGGCGAGACGACGGCCCGGACTTCGTGACCGTCGTGGAGGCCGGCCTGCTGGCCAAGGTGGGCTTCAACTCGGCCGGCGTCGGGCTGTGCACCAACACGTTGATCAGCAGCCACTCCGAGGGCAAGACGGCGGTGCCCTACCACGTACTGCTGCGGTCGGTGCTGGACAGCGACTCCGGCAAGCACGCGGCCGACCGGATCGCCGAGACGGACCGGGCCATCTCCGCCAACTACCTGGTCTTCGACCGCAGCGGCTTCTGCACCGACATCGAGACCACACCGGTGGCCGGCGGGTATCGGCGACTGTCACCGACCGGCGGTGTGCTGACACACGCCAACCACTTCCTGACCGCCGAGCTCACCGAGCGGGACGTCTACCTCGCGCGCAAGAAGCACACCGTCGACCGCCTACGGGCGATCGACGGCCAACTGCGCGGCCGGCGCGAACACACGATCGAAACGCTCAAAGCCGCACTCGCGGACCACACATACGAGCCGAATAGCGTATGCCAGCACCCCAACGCGAACATGCCGGAGGCCGAGCGGACCTGTACAGTCGCGGGCATCATAATCGATGTCGAAGAGGCGGCCCTGCACGTGGCACCGGGCAATCCGTGCACGACGCCGTGGTCGAATTACCATATTGGAATGTAACCATTTGGGGTGCGCTGAGTGGAGCGGGATATTGCTGTCAGACAACCAGACCGGTACGGTTCTGGCGTGACCATCAGGCCAGTACAGCAGCGGCGCGCATCGGAGGTCGTCCGGGCGCAGCTCATCGAGCTGATCGAAAATGGCCACTACGCGGTCAACGACCGCCTGCCTTCGGAGGCCGAGCTCGCTCAGTCGTTCTCGGTGAGCCGATCGGTCATCCGCGAGGCGCTCTACAGCCTCAACGCGCTCGGCCTGACCCGCTCGCACGCGGGCAAGGGCACGTTCGTCGCCTCCACCCACCTCAGCTCACAGCTGCTGATGGGTCGCTACCTGCCGGCGCAGCTCGGCGAGATCCGGCGCGCGCTCGAGGTCCCGTCGGCCCGGCTGGCGGCCGAGCGGCGCACCGCGGCCGACCTGAAGAAGCTTCGCCAGCTGGTGCAGCGGTTCGGCGCCACGCCCGAGGCGAGCAAGCGGATCGAGATCGACGCCGACATTCATATCGGCATCGCGGCCGCCACGCGCAACCCGCTCTTCGAGCTGCTGGTCGGCGACCTGCGGCAGGTGCTGCAGGACCAGGCGCTCACCCTCACGAAGATCGAGGGACGCGCCCACCGCGCCGACATCGAGCACCAGGCCATCCTCGACGCGATTGAGGCCGGCGACGGCCCGGCGGCGGCGGCCGCCATGGAGGCCCACCTCGACTCGGTCGCCGCCCTCTCCGAAGACGGCCCGCCCAACAGCAAGCCCCGCCGCCGCTCCCGTTAGCCAAGCGGAGTTCCCGGGTCCGCGTCAGCGGCGGACCGCTGCTCCCGCCGGAGACCGCGGCGGTCGGCGGCTCGCGCTGGGGCGCTCGCCGAAACCCCGACCCCCGCTGCCACCTCCGCGCGACAAGTTCAAACCCCGCCGGTCAATCGTGGCGCTCCGCCGGGCGCGGCCGGGGCCGGGATGGGCGGCCGCCGACCGAGGACGACCCCGACGACATCGCCGGTGGCCAGCGGCCCGAGCTGCCGGGAGTCCATGCTGTCCGGGGCCGTCCCGCGGATCAGCAGCATCCCGTCCGGCACGGTGGCGGCCGCCGTCACCGGCCGGAACTCGGCCGGCACCGGGTCACCCGCGACCGCCACGACCTGCTTCACCATCGGCGGGCCGAAGCGCCACGGGCGCAGCAGCACGATGTCGCCCCCGCGGCACCGTCGGGTGCGGCGGACCAGCACGCGGGTACCCGCGGCGATCAGCGGCCGCATGCTGTCCCCGTCGACCACGACCAGGATCAGCTTCGTCCGCGCGTACCCGGCCGCCAACGCCACCGCGCAGCCGATGATCAGGAGCGTCACAAGACCGGCCACGGCGCTCTCCTCACGAGTCCAGCCGGATGATCCCGCCGGCGTGCGCCAGGCCCACCACGTCATCCACCCGCTGGGTGACGCGATCGTCCTGATAGGACGTGGCCTGCAGGCTGAACAGGGTCGCGTACACGCCCTCCGCCGCCATCAGCTCGTCGTGCGTGCCGCGTTCCGCGACCTCGCCCTCGCTCAGCACCACGAGGAGGTCGGCGTCGCGCAGCGCCCCCAGCCGGTGCGAGACGAGCAGGCTCGTGCCGCCCGCCCGGCGGGCGCTGAGCGTGGCGTGCAGGTGGTGCTCGGCCATCGCGTCCAGGCCCGAGCTGGGCTCGTCGAGGATCAGCAGGTCGGCACCGTCGCGCAGTACCGACCGGGCGATCGCGAGCCGCTGCAGCTGCCCGCCGGACAGCATCACACCGCGGTTTTCGCTGGCGCCGAAGAAGCTGAGGCTCACCATCGTCTCGTACCCCTCCGGCAGCTCGTCGACGGCCCCGGACAGGCCGCAGGCGGTGGCGGCGCGGCGGACCCGGTCCGCGTCGTCCATCTTGGACAGATCGCCGATGCCGATGTTCTCCCGCACCGTCATGTCGTACGTGACGAAATCCTGGAAGGTCGCCGAGATCCGCCGTCGCAGCTGGGCCGCCTCGAACGTCGCGATGTCCACACCGTCCCACAGGATGACGCCGCGCTCCGGCGCGTACAGCCGGCACAGGATCTTGACCAGGGTGGTCTTGCCGGCACCGTTGAGGCCGACCAGCCCCACCGACTGTCCTACCGGGATGGTCAGGTTGACGCCCCGCAGCACCCACGGCCCCGCCGGCGAGTAGCGGAACCAGACGTCCCGCAGCTCGACGCAGTGGCGCAGCGGCGGCACGGGGTTGGTGCCGTCCACCAGGTCGTCCGTCCCGTCCATGACCGCGGTGTAGTGGCGCATCAGGAGCACGCCGGCCTGCACCCGGCCAAGGCTGGACAGCAGCCCGCCGAGCGCGCCCTGCAGTGCCGCGACGGCGGCCACGAACAGGGTCACGTCGCCGACGGTCGCCGAGCCGCGCGCCGCCCGCCACGCGACCACGCCGACGCCGATGCCGCCCACGACGGCGTTCAACACCGCGATTCCACTCTGGATCAGCGCCGCCCGGCGCTGCACGGCGAGTTCCACATTGGTGCCGCGGGTGAGCGTGGCCATCATCCGCCCGTGGAAGAAGTCACCGAGTCCGAACAGGCGCACCTCCTTGGCGGCGCGGCGCTCGGTCATCAGCGAGCGGTAGTAGTACTGCCGGCGCTGGACCGGCGACATGGCCTGGGCGGCCGCGGCGTGGCGGTGGGCGGTGGCCCGCTGCCCGAGGTAGGCCGGGACGGCGGCGGCGAGCAGAAGCAGGCCGATGGGTGGCCAGATCGCGATCAGCGTGCCCACGAAGCCGGTGACCGCTATGCCCTGCCGCAGCCCTTCCAGGGCGAACATCGCCGTCTCGTTCGGCGTGGTGTCGGCCGCCTGTGCGGCCAGGCGCATCCGGTCCTGATAGGACGGATCCTCGAAGTGGCGCAGGCCGACAAGCCGGTTCACCCGCCGGCTCAGCCCCGACTGCACGTGCAGCGTGACCGCGCGCTGGACCCGGGCGCCGACGTACATGGACAGTTCGCCGATCACCACCGCGGCGCCACCGGCGAGGGCGGCGCCCAGCGCCAGCAGCAGGATCGGCGCGGCGCCCTGGGGGCCGGCGACGAGGCGGTCGATGAGCAGCTTCATCAGCCACGCCCCGAGCGGGGCGGCTCCCCGGACAGCACGGCAAGCGCCGCCATGGTGGCGTACCCACCCGGCGCGGCCCGCAGCCCGAGGGAGAGGGCCAGCATCGCGGCCTGCCACCGCTGGCGCAGCGGCATCACCGACGGATCCTCGGCCGGCTGGGTGTAGAGGATGGTCACGCATGGCTCCCGGTGGGGACCGGGAGCGCGGCGGCCTGCACCACCTGCTCCAGCGTCAGCCCGACCGCCGTGACAACCGCGTCGGAGACCAGCATCAGCCGCGGGTATCCCTCGACGCCGCCGAACGCGTCGCCGACCTGCCCCGCGACCTCGGTGCGGGCCACGACCGCCCGAGGCAGCCGCGCGGCCACCGAGGCAGCGTCGGCGTCGTCACCGAAGACGAACACGAACAGCCGGCGCTCCGGCAGCGGCACGCCGGTCTCGAGCTGCGCGAGCACGTCCTGGCACGGTGGGCAGCCCGCCGAGACGAACGCCACCAGGCTGTCCCCGCCGTCCAGGTCCTGTTCGGACACCGCGTCACCGGCCACGGTCCACGCCTGGAACGAGCCGACCCGCTGGCCGGTCGCGAAGGCGGGCGGGCGGTGGTGCGTGTCGGCCGCGTCGCGCTCGCGCACGTACCGGATCAACGCGGCGGTCAGGCTGAGGTTCAACAGGGTCAGGATGAGCACCGTCAGCAGTCCGGCGAGAACCAACCAGGTCATAGCAATCCCGTCCTTCGTGTCAGGAACGTCTTGCCGGCGGCGCGATGACGAACGACAGCTCCGCCGGGTACGAAAGCGCGACGGCGGCCACACCGGCGAGGCCGAGCAGGAGCCCGCCGGTCGCCGGGCCGGGCGTCGCGGTCGTCACGGCCGACGACGCGGCTCCGGTGCCGCACACGAGCAGCAGCACCACGTTGCGGGCCAGGTGGGCCTTGCCGATCGGGCCGGCATCGCCGCCGAAGCAGTGACAGCGAACCTCGCGGCCCGCGCGGCGCGCGCCAAGCACGGCCACCGACACCGCCAGCACCAGCAGGCCGCCGAACAGCAGGCCGGCGGTGGCCGTCGCGGGGTGCAGGACAAGCCCCACCACGGTGGCCTCGGCCAGAACGACAAGCGCGGCGACGGCCGGCCACCAGGGGCGCGGCATCCACCCGAAGCCGCCCAGCGAAGCCTGGAAGTCCCGCCACGGGCGCCGCCCGCTCAGCTTGCCGACGACCGCGAGCGCCATGACGAAGCCGAGCACGCCTCGGCTCGCCAGCTGGAGATACGTCACGTGGGCCTCCCGAGCGGCCGGCCGGCACCGCGGGCGCCGGCCGACCATTGTGGAATCAGCAAGCTCCGAGATCACCTTGGTAGGTGCAGGAGTAGGGAACGCAGCCGCATTGACACGAGTACCGGTGGTGGCAGTAGAGCAACTCCAGCCTGCCGCCCGAGCAGACGACCACGTACTTGCTGGCACAGGGCCCTTGGCAGTAGTCGCACGCCCCGGCCTGTTGCTTGGGCAGCAGCCGGCTGAGCAGCCGGTCGCCAATCTGTGACAGTGCCGTTGACATCGATCCCCTTCGCTTCACGTGGGTGAACGTCACCCCAGGCGCCTGAGGGGTTTGGTCCAGGATCGGGTCGCCGAGGAGGGCACGCCAGGTCTTTCAGCCAGGATCGAATGTCACAGGTCCGCGGCGTGCGGCAGGTGTCGTCGTGGCTGACCGATCCCGACGGCCACAGGATCGAGCTCGTGCAATGGCCGGCCGGCCATCCGGCCGGCATGACGGCCGCCGACTTCGCCTGACGGTGTCGGCTCGCCGCCGCGCCACGGGCTCAGAGCGCGTCGTACTCCTCGTCGGTGACGTGCTCGAGCCATTCGACGACCTGCCCGTCGCGGACGTTTGTGAGCGCGAGGTGCGTCATAGGGCCGTCGGGGCCGGCGCCGTGCCAGTGCTTGACACCCGGTGGGCACCACACCACGTCGCCGGCGCGGAACTCCTCGACCGGCCCGTGTACGGCGCGCTGTCCTCGGCACCGAACAGCGGCTGGATCCGTACCTCGCCGGTGAAGGACTCCGCGGGGCCCTGGCTGGCCGGCTGTGATCCACTTCGAGTGATCATGCTCTGCTCCTTCACGGCTGCAACAGCACCTTGATCGCGCGGCGTTCGTCCATGGCCTTGTACCCTTCGGCGGCCTGTTCGAGCGGCAAGGTCAGGTCGAACACCTTGCCGGGGTCGATCCGCCGCTCGACGATGAGGTCGATCAGCTCGGGCAGGAAGCGGCGCACCGGGGCGGGGCCGCCGTGCAGGTGGACGTGGGAGTAGAACAGCTCCAGGCCGGGCAGGGCGACGTCGTGGGCGACGCCGACGTAGCCGACGTGTCCGCCGGGGCGGGTCGAGTGGATGGCCTGCATCATCGACTCCTGGGTGCCGACGGCCTCGATGACGCAGTGGGCACCGAGCCCGCCGGTGAGGTCCTTGATCCGGCCGACGCCGTCGTCGCCGCGCTCGGTGACGATGTCGGTCGCGCCGTAGCCGAGGGCGAGTTTCTGCCGGTCGGCGTGCCGGCTCATGGCGATGATCCGCTCGGCGCCGAGGTGCTTGGCGGCGAGGACACCGAGGAGGCCGACCGCGCCGTCACCGACGACGGCGACGGTCCTGCCCGGGCCGACCTCGGCGGCCACGGCGGCGAACCAGCCGGTGCCCAGCACGTCGGAGGCGGCCAGCAGGCCCGGCACCAGGTCGTCCGGCGGCGGCTCCGGCGTGGCGACGAGGGTGCCGTCGGCGAGGGGGACCCGCAGGTACTGCGCCTGGGCGCCGAGCCCGCCGATCCCGACCCGGTGGACGCACGAGCTCTGGTAGCCGGCGCGGCAGTTCTCGCAGGTGTTGTCGGAGGCGAAGAACGAGCCGACCACGAACTGCCCGGGCCGCACGGTACGCACGTCGCCGCCGACCTCCTCGACGATGCCGACGTACTCGTGGCCCATCGGCGCCGGCCCGTCGACCTGCGCGATGCCGCGGTACGGCCACAGATCTGAGCCGCAGACGCAGGCGGCGGACAGCCGGATGACCGCATCGGTCGGCTCGACGATCCGGGGATCCTCACGCTCCTCGACGCGCACGTCGCCGGGGCGTACAACATGGCTCCTCGCATGGGAGGCGTTCCTTTCGGCTCGGTGTAGCGGTGTCTCACCGGACGTGAGACGGCGCCTCCACCATGACGGCGACGGGGCCCGGCTGAGACGGTCGAGGTGGTCCACGCCGGGCTCAACGGTGCCAAGGGTGATGAGGTTGCCCGTCGTGGCCGCCGCCCGCGTTGTAGTGGAGGCCGGCGGCATGCCGTCGAAGGCGTGGACAATCGCGCCGAGGTCCGCGATTTCTATCCTCCGCCAGCCAAGAATCACTCCGGAGCAGGGGATTCTGCGTCACCAGTATGCGCAAGGGACAGCGGGAAGATCCACACCAGAAGCGGGGAGTCTGCCTCGGTTTGGGGGCTTCCACCGTGAGTTCGAGCTCCCACGGCACCGTTGGGGCCGGGTCCGCGTCGAGGAATGCGCTGACGATCGTCGCGAGGTCGTCGATCCTGCGGTAGTCGCTGCCGAACGGGAGGTCATCCGGCGGTCGAGAGGTGATCGAGCAGCGGAGTTGGGCGGCCTGCCGGTCGTGCCACACATAGAGGACGGCGGGCCCGTCTACCCGCTCGCGAAGTGCCTGAGCGGCTCGCCGCAGCGCTGCCACCACCTCGTCCACCGACAGGGCGGCCCGCTCTGCGGCGCTGGCCGCCAGCCAGTGCGTATTGGCGGACTCGGCCTGGAGATCGCCCGCTGCGAGCGTCACCGGATGCTCCGAGATCTCCGCGATCGCGTCCAGCAGCCCGCGTCGCCGCCGAAGACCAGACAGGCCGTCGTTGCTCGTCACGCCCCTAGCATCCCGAACCCGGGCTTCAGGACAGCTTCACCAACCGCCTATACCAGTCCCCCGCCGAATTCTCACGTTCACGTATCGGAACCCTCCCTCAAAAGGCAGCGATTCCTCGGAAAACGTCTGCGCGCGAGCATCTCGCGGATCGTTGGTTCTCCGACCTGGGTGGGAGATGAGGTGTGGTCTGCGGGGGGACGACCGAGACCCCCGCGAGCGGGACCGTTGCGGACATGGCGAAACCACTTCATCCACCCGGGCCTTCCGCGGTGCTCACAGCGAAGCGGCTCACCAAGCGATACGGCCGGCTGACCGCGGTTGACGACGTCTCCTTCGACATCCTGCCTGGCGTCGTCACCGGGTTCCTGGGGCCCAACGGCGCCGGTAAGACCACGATGCTGGCCGGGCCTGGTGCGCCCGACGTCGGGCCGTGTGCTGCTCGGCGGCACGCCACTGCGGGAACGCCCGCCCGAGGCGCGCACCGCCGGCGTGGTGATCGACTCGTGTGGCGCTCATCCGGGCCGCTCGGCCCGGATGAGCGGATCCTGGCCGGGCTCGCGGCTGCCGCGGACCCGGGTCGAGGAGGTGCTGGCGCTCTCGGGGCTGACGGACCCGCTGGCGGGGTGCACACGTCATTGGTAGGACTCGATTGTTATACCGGGTGGTCTTGATGCCCGGGTCTGGCTCTGGGACATTGCTGGTAGCTATGCCAGCGACGGCTGACGATCTCTGCTGCTCGCTGCGAGCGGTAGCGGAGGGGATCCCTGATGACCCGTAGACGTCGGCAGTCTCTCGCAGCTCTCACCGTAAGTGTGCTGGCCCTTTCGGCCGGTCTCGTCGCTGTTCACTACGCCGGCGCGCCGGCCGCGCCCGCCGCCGTGGTGGGCGAGGCGGAGGCGCCGGACGCCCTCGCCAAGCACCTGGAGAAGCGCCGCCAGGCCATGCCGGGCAACAGCGGCATGGCGCTCGAAGGGCCTGGCTCGGCCGCCGCGGCTGAGTACCTCAAGCGGGCCTACCCCGACTCGGCGATCGCGGTCAGTGAGATCGACGGGGCAAAGCGGGCATTTACGACCTCGCAGAGCCGCGGCTTCCCGCGCGGCAAGGCGAAGAAGGGCACGTGGCAGCCGGTCGGGCCGAGCCAAGCCCTGTACCCGGACACCCCGCTGCGCAACTCGTTCAACTACGTGCCCAACGACTACGTGGCTGGGGGGCGCACCACCTCGATCGTGGTGAGCGACCGGTGCTGGCCGGGCTTCTGCCGGGCGTACATCACGCCGGCCGGGGGTGGCGTCTGGCGCACCGACGACATCATGCGCAAGCAGCCGGAGTGGAAGTACCTGGCCGGGCCGCTGGACATCAACACCGCGGGCGCGGTGACGATCGACAAGAACGACCCGAGCCGCAACACGGTCTGGCTGGGCACCGGCGAGGCCAACATCTGCGGCTCCGGCTGCGGTGCGGGCGTCGGGCTGTACAAGTCGACAAACGCCGGCCGCACCTGGATCGGGCCGCTGGGCAAGGCGGAGCTGGGCGGCAAGGGCATCGGTGAGATCGTCATCAAGCCGGGCGACTCCCGCACCCTGTACGTCGCGACGACCACCGCGCTGACCGGCATGTCCAGCGTCTGCTGCACCGGCGTCACCCGGCCCACGCCGGGCGCGGCCAAGTGGGGGCTGTACAAGTCGACCGACGGCGGCCGCACGTTCAGCTTCATCCACAACGGCTCGGTGAACGTCGCCGACTGCACCGGCAGCGCGACCGAGTTCGCCAACGGCTCGATCTGTTCCCCGCGCGGGGTGCGCCAGGTCGAGCTCGACCCGGCCAACTCCAACATCGTGTACGCCGCGTCGTACGCGCGGGGCATCTGGCGCTCCTCGGACGCCGGCGCGACGTGGACGCAGATCAAGGAGTCGCTCAACCCGGCGATCATCCAGACCCGCCCGTCGTTCGACGTCACCCGGCTGCGCGACGGCAAGACCCGCATGTACGTCTACGAGGGCAACACCGGCACGCCGTACGCGCGGCTGCTGCGCAGCGACGACGTCGCCGCGGGTACGCCGGTGTTCACCGACCTGACCAGCGCCAACGTGGCCGACCCGGGCTACGCCTGGTACAACCTGTGCGGCGGTCAGTGCTGGTACGACGTGTTCGTCCACACGCCGGACGGGCATCCCGACATCGTGTACGCGGGCGGGTCGTACGCGTACGGCGAGACGATCGCCAACAAGCGGGCCGTGGTGCTGTCCACCGACGCGGGCCTGACCGGCACCGACATGACCTTCGACGGCACCGACGAGCTCCATCCGAACGGGCTGCACCCGGACCAGCACGACATCGTCACGCATCCGCGCAACCCGTTCCTGTTCTTCGAGGCCAACGACGGCGGCGTGATGCGCTCCAGCGGCACGTTCGTCGACCGGTCCGCCTGGTGCGACGACCCGGATCGCGAGCTGACCGCGCCGCAGCTGGTGCGGTGCCGGCAGATGCTGTCCCGGATACCGTCCAAGCTGGACGGGATCAACGCCGGACTGTCCACATTGCAATTTATGAGCCTGTCGGTGAGCCCGCACGACCCCGAGCTGCTGCAGGGCGGCACTCAAGACAACGGCACCTGGGAAAACTACGGCAACCGCCGGCTGTGGCTGAACACCATCATCGGTGACGGTGGGCAGTCGGGCTTCGACGTCAAGGTGAAGAACTTCCGGTTCCACACGTACAACGACACGACGCCGGAGGTCAACTTCAACAACGGCGCCACCGCCGACTGGATCTACACGGCGGACCCGCTCGCCAACCAGGCGGGCTCGCAGTTCTACTCCCCGGTGATCAGCGACCCGAAGGTGAGCGGCACGATGTTCGCCGGCACCGGCCGTACGGCGTACCGCACCAAGACCTTCGGGCTGGGCGACCGCACCCTGGCCGAGGCCAACCGGATCTGCAACACCTGGACCGGCACGTTCGACGAGACGTGTGGTGACTGGGTGGAGCTGGGACCCAACCGGCTGGTGGACCCGTTCTGGGGTGACCGGGCCGGCGGCGCGGTCGCGGCGATCGAGCGCACGACGCTCAACACGTCCAGCGCCTGGGCCGCCACCACGACCGGCCGCGTCTTCGTTACCTCGAACGTGGACGCCGAGCCGGCCTCGGCGGTGACCTGGACCCGGGTCGACGACGACGCGCCGGCGCCCGGCCGGTTCGTCAGCAGCATCTACGTCGACCCGAAGAACGGCAACCACGCCTGGGTCTCGTACAGCGGGTACAACGTCAACACCACGACGACGCCGGGACATGTCTTCGAGGTCACCTTCGACCCGGCCGCCGGCACGGCCACCTGGGTCGACCGGTCGTACGACTTCGGCGACATCCCGGTCACCGACCTGGTACGCGACGACGTCACCGGAGACCTGTACGCCTCGACCGACTTCGGCGTGCTGCGCAACGCGGCCGGCACGAGCACGTGGACCCGAGCGGCGCCCGGCATGCCCAACGTCGAGGTCGCCGGTCTCACCATCCTGCCCGGCAAGCGGATCCTGTACGCGGCCACCCACGGCCTGTCCGCGTGGCGGCTCAACCTTGACTGACCAGAAGGGATGAGGCTTCGCACCATCGGGGCGGTAGCCGTCATCGCGGTGTTCCTTCCACCACTGCTCATGCTGGTGGCCGGGTCACTCCGCGAGCCGGGGCTACCGCCCCCACCCGGTCCGCAGCTCGTGCCCGACCCGCTGTCCACCGAGGGGTACACCCGGGCGGTGGACCTCGGTGGTCTGCTCCGCGCGGGCCTCAACTCGACGATCGTGGCGGTCATCGCCGTGCCGGCCAGCGTGCTCGTGGCGTCGCTGGCCGGGTTCGCCATGACCCAGGTGCCCCGGTGGCTGACAAACGCCGTCGTGGTCGCGTCGCTGGCCGCGCTCGCGGCACCGGCCACCGCGCTGCTGGTGCCGCGCTTCGCGCTGTTTCGGACCCTGGGACTGACCGACACGCTGGCCCCGCTGATCGCGCCGGCGCTGCTGGCCACCTCGCCGCTCTACCCGCTCGTGTTCTACCTGGCGTTCCGGGCGATCCCGGCTGACCTGTACGACGCCTGCCGGCTGGAAGACCTGTCACCGCTGCGCACCTGGTGGCGGGTGGCGATGCCGCTGGTGCGTCCGGTGACCGCGGCGGTCGCGGCGCTGACGTTCGTACTGACGTGGTCCAACTTCCTCGACCCGCTCGTGTACGTCTACGACCGCGACCTGTTCACCCTGCCACTCGCGCTCCGCTCACTGTCCACACTGGATCCCACAAACTTTCCGGTCTTCCTGGCCGGCGCGGTGCTCACCACCATCCCGCCACTGGTGGTCTTCGCGCTGGCACAGCGGCACGCCCTGCGCCACTTCCATCTGCACCAGTACCGGGAGACATGATGCGAAAGCTCACCGCGATGCTCGCCGCACTCGTCCTGCTGGCCGGGTGCGGCGGTGCGGAGACCACGGACACCCCGGCGACCGTCCGCCTGCTGGTCTTCGGCGCGCCCGAGGAGCTGCAGGCGTACCGCACGCTCGTCGACGCGTACGCCAAGGCCGCGAACGGTGCCCGGGTGGAACTGGTCGAGGCCAGCGACCGCGCCGACCTGATCACCCGGCTCTCCACGTCGATCGCGGGCGGCTCACCCCCGGACGTGTTCCTCATGAACTACCGCTTCTACGGCCAGTTCGCCGCGAAGAACGCGGTGGAGCCGCTCGACGACCGGCTGGCGAAGTCCACCGTGGTCAAGCTCGCCGACCTCTACCCGCAGGTGACCGAGGCGTTCCAGTGGCAGGGCCGGCAGCTGTGCCTGCCGCAGAACGTATCCAGCCTCGCGGTGTACTACAACCGCACGATGTTCGCGAAGCACGGCATCGCCGAGCCCAAGGCCGGCTGGACCTGGAACGACCTGATAACCACCGCCACCGCGCTGACCCGTAACGCCAGCGGCGCCATCGTGCGCGGCACCGAGGCCGAGGGCGGCAGCGCCAAGGTCGCCGTGTACGGCCTCGGCGTCGAGCCGACGCTTATCCGCGTCGCGCCGCTGGTCTGGTCCGCCGGCGGGCAGATCGTGGACGACGAGCGCGAACCGACGCGGTTCACGTTCGACGCCGCACCGGCCCGGGACGCGCTGCGCGACTTCGTGGCGCTGCGCCTGGCGTACGGTGTGGTGCCGACCGACGAGGAGGTCGAGGCGGAAGACGACGAGACCCGCTTCAGCAACGGGCGGCTGGCGATGCTGCTGTCGTCGCGGCGGGTCACCACGACCTTCCGCACCATCAAGGACTTCGAGTGGGACGTGGCACCGATGCCGATGTACGGAAAGCAGCAGGCGGGCATCCTGCATTCGGACGCGTACTGCATGACCAGCGGTTCCAAGGCCAAGGACGCGGCGTGGCGCTTCATGGAGTACGCGATCGGGCCGGAGGGGCAACGGATCATCGCGGCGACCGGGCGGACGGTGCCGTCCAACATGGCGGTGTCCCGCTCCCCCGCGTTCCTCGACCCGGCCCAGCCGCCCCGCAACGCGCAGGTCTTCCTCGACGCGGTGCCCACCATCCGCCGGGTGCCGACAATCTCGACGTGGCCGGAGATCGAGGACGTCGCCGAAGGCATCCTGGAGAACGCCCTGTATCGCGGCGACCGGCTCGACGACGTGATCCGGCAGCTGGATGAACAGACCCGTCCCATCTTCGCCCGCGGTGTGGCACCGTGACGCTGTCGCTGCGCGGCGTGCGGGTCGCGCACGGCGGGCACGAGGTCCTGCACGGGATCGACCTCACGGTGGCGCGGGACGAGCTGCTCGTGGTGCTCGGGCCGTCCGGCGCCGGCAAGTCCACACTGCTGCGAGCGGTCGCCGGCCTCACCCCGGTCTCGGACGGCCGCGTCTCGATCGCCGACCGGGACGTCACCGGCCTGCGGCCCGGCCGGCGCAACGTGGCGATGGTCTTCCAGTCGTACGCACTGTTTCCACACCTGAGCGCCGCCGAGAACATCGCCTTCGGCCTCATCGTGCGGGACGTGCCGAAGGCGGAGGCGGCCGAGCGGGCCCGCCGGGCGGCCACCACCGTCGGGTGTGGACATTTGCTGGACCGGCGTCCCGGGCAGCTGTCCGGCGGGGAGCGCCAGCGGGTCGCGCTGGCCAGGGCGCTGGTCCGCGAGCCGGACGTGTTCCTGCTCGACGAGCCACTGTCCAATCTGGATGCCGAGCTGCGGGTCGAGATGCGGGCCGAGCTCAAGGCGCTGCACGCCCGGGTCGGCGGCGCCATGCTGCACGTCACCCACGACCAGGTCGAGGCGCTCGTGCTCGGCGACCGCATCGCGGTGCTGCGGGACGGTCGCGTCGAGCAGATCGGTACGCCGGACGAGATCTGGAGCACGCCGGCGACGACGTTCGTGGCCCGCTTCGTCGGATCGCCGCCGATGAACCTGCTCCCCGCGGACGGGCCGCTGCCCGGCCTCGGCCCGGCCGGCACGCTCATCGGGATCCGTCCGGGCGCGGTTGGTCTGGGCTCCGAGGGCGGCACGGCGGCACATGTCGAACGGGTCGAGGTGGTCGGCGAGGACGCCCACGTGTACCTGCGGCTGGGCGAACATACGGCGATCGCCCGGGTACCGTCGGCCCGGCGGCCCGCGGCCGGCGCCGAAACGTCCGTCACGGTCAGCGCAGCGGACGTCCACGTCTTCGACGCCGCCACCGGCAAGCGAGCATGAGGCGCCGCCAGCTGGGCCTGATGCTCGCCCCGTACGCCCTCGGTCTGGTCGCGCTCGTGCTGCTGCCGGCCGCCGTGACGCTGGTGCTGGCGTTCACCGAGTACGACCTCGTGCAGCCGCCGCGCTGGACCGGTACCGACAACTTCACCGAGCTCTCCGGCGACGGCATCTTCCGTACCGCGCTGCTCAACTCGCTGGTTTTCGCGGCGGTGGCCGTACCGCTGCGGCTCGTCATCGCCCTGGGCCTGGCCCTGCTGCTGCATCGGCGGGCCCGCGGTGTCGGCACCGCGCGGACCGCGGCCGCCCTGCCCACCGCGGTGCCGGAGGTGGCGTACGGCCTGCTGTGGCTCTGGCTCTTCAACCCCCTCTACGGCCCGATCAACCAGCTGCTGCGGGTCGGCGGGGAGAACGGGCTGACCGCGCTCGGCCGCACGCCGCCGCAGTGGCTGACCGATCCGACCGACGCCCGCGCCGCGATCATCATCATGAGCCTGTTCACCGTCGGCGAGTCCTTCCTGGTGCTGCTCGCCGCACGGCTCGTGCTGCCACCGGAGGTCTACGAGCTCGCGGCCGTCGAGGACGCCACGCCGTGGGACGTCTTCCGCCGGATCACGCTGCCACTGATCGCGCCGGTGCTGGGACTGCTGCTGGTGCGGGACACGATCCTGAGCTTCCAGATGTCCTTCGTACCGGCGCTGGTGGTGACCGACGGCGGACCGCCACCGTACGCGACCACGTACCTGTCGCTGTTCGTGTACCGCAACGCCTTCGAGTACCTGCGCTACGGCTACGCCTCAGCGGCCACGATGGTGATGCTGCTGCTGACGGTCGCGGCCGTCGTCCTCCAGTGGCGGATGCTGCGCCGCTGGCAACAGCTCAGGTCGCTATCACGGTGAACGCCGCCTGATGTACCTCGCCCATGACCTTGAACTGGAGAAACACGCGGTGCCGGCCGCGCTGCGGTAGCTGGGTGTGGAAGGTCAGGACTCCGTCGCGGGACGTTGCCCGCGTATCGGCCGGCACCGTGGGATGCAGGTGGGTCAGGCGCTGCGTCATCGATTCGAACACGGAGGCGTGGCCGTACACGCCGAGGTAGGGCTCGAGCGCGGTGACCGGGGCACCGCGGGCATCGGACACCTGGAAACGCATGGTGCCAGGCCGGCCCGCGGCAAGGTCCGCCGTGCCTTCGAGCCGGCTGACCGTGAACCCGCCGACGCGCACTGTCGGAGCGGGGGCGGGGAGCGGCACGTAGCGGGTGTCGCCGGCGATGACGAACGGCGTACCCAGCACGATGGGCACGCCGCCGGCGCGTTCCTTCGGGACGAACTCGGCGTACAACCGGTAGACGCCGCCGTCCGGCACGTCGACCGCGGCGGTCCACGTGTCACCGGTACGGGTCGGGTGCAGGTGCTGGTAGAAGCTGAGATCCTCGCGCAGCACGTACAGGTGCAGCGGTTCGCTCTGGACCGGCTCGTGCGGGACGGCCGGCGCGCCGTCGGGGTTGACGAGGCGGAAGGCCAGCGGCAGCCGGTCGCCGCGCCGGTCGGGCAGCACGACCGGCGACAGCGCGTACCCGTCGTGGTTGTCGGACAGCCCGTCGCCGCCGTCCGGCACGCCGCTGTGCTCGGCGTGGTCGGCTGCCGGCCGGGGTGGGAGCTCCCGGCCGGCGTCGAGTGGGTTGACGTAGACCACCGCCGCCACGAACAGACCCACCATGACGACCGGGATCCAGGGGATCCGGCGGCTCACGACGTGGGCAGGTTCGGCCGCACGACGAACAGGCCGCGCTGGATGCTGAAGATCGCCACGTTTCCGCTGGGGTAGAACGGATAGACGTGCCAGGCACCGGCGAACCCCGCGGCATTGCTGGACGGGTCGACGTCGAAGTATCCGGCCTCGGTCATCGTCGACGGGTTGGCGATGTTGGTGAGCCTCAGGATCCGCAGCCCGGCCCGATAGTTCGCCTGGTAGCTGTAGTTGCCCTTGACGAACTGGTTGTGGTCGGTGGCCGCTGTCGGGCCCAGGTACGTACCAACCAGCACCGGGGCGGTCAGGCTTGCCATGTCGAACACGTAGGTCTTGCTGCGGTGCCCGAGCCGGGTCTCGTCGAGTTCGTCGTCGAGCACGAAGTAGCGGTGGTTTTCGGTGAACCAGCCCTGGTGCGTGTAGCCGCGCCCCGCGTAGGTCTGCCGGGCCAGCCGCACCGGGGCGGCCTTGTTGGTCACGTCCCAGACCGTCAGCGTGTCTTCGTTGCTGGCCATGAGGATCTCGCGACCCTGGTACGCGGTGTGCGGACCGCGGTACACCACGGCCTGCGCGTCGTGGGTGTAACCGTCGCCGCTCACACAGCCGGCGAAGCTGGGACTGGTCGGGTTGGCCAGGTTGAACACGCGCGAGCCGCCGCTGCAGGTGTTCGAGCCGTTGACGTAGGCGTACCCCGTCGCATTGTTGATATGGATCGTGTGCCCGTTGTTGAACGAGGTGTTGCGGGCGTCCGCGGTGAACGTCTGCGGCGTCGTCACGGTGCGCAGCCGGGCCAGGTTGAAGATCTGCATGCCGTGCGCGCCGTTGTTGTCCGACACGATGTAGACGTGGTTGTTGTGCACACTCAGCTCGCGCCAGCTTGACGTGCCCGTGGCGCTCGGCAGGTTGCCCAGGTAGCGAGGGTTGACGGGGTCGCTGATGTCGACGAATGACGTGCCCGTGGTGCGGCCGACGATCGCGTACTCCTTGCCGGTCGACGCGTCCGTCCACCCCCAGCCCGCGGAGCCGCTGCCGCCACCTATCGCCGACAGCGGAAGGTTACCCAGCAGGTCCACGTTGGAGCATGGATAGCCGCCCGCCATCCCGCCGCTGCAGGACGCCTGCGCGGCCGCCGCCTGCGGTATGGACAACGGGTCCACGTCTTCCGGGCGATCGTGATCGTGATCGTGGCCGCCGTCAGCGCTGAGCCACGGCATCGACTTCAGGTCACGCGGTCCGGTGCGGTCCGGATCCATGGGAGCCGAGGCACTGGCGCCGAGCGAGACGCTCAGGATCGCCACGACGGACAAGGGGATCATGAGGTACAAAGGCCGACGCCGCATGGCGCACCTCCCGTCGCGGGCGTCGGGGATCGCCCTGTGCCCGCCCAAGGCGATCGCGCTCGGCATCGTCGACGGTCCGGCTCCACGACCCCGAGCGCGATCGAAGGTGGTCGCTATATCGATCGACGGTACGGCTTCACGGCGCGTCACTCAATAGCGACCTTACGCGACGATCTTCGTCAGGTCCGCTATCGTCGTCCTTGAATTGCCGCACGAGCTGGGATAGGTGGTCGACCTTGTCATCCGTCTGCTTCGGACGTTCGATGCGGCTCGTGTCAGTTCTTGCCGTGCTTTCCCTGGCGTCCCTGTCCGTCTCAGCGCCGGCGTCGGCCGCCGCGGCGCTCGGTCCGACCGCGTCCGGCTACGGCGGCGCGATTTCCACTGTCGACGCGACCGCGACCGCCGTCGGGCTCGACGTGCTGCGCCGGGGCGGCAACGCGGTCGACGCCGCCATCGCCGCCGCGGCCACCCTCGGCGTGACCGAGCCGTTCTCGGCGGGCATCGGCGGGGGCGGTTTCTTCGTCTACTACGACGCCAAGCGGCGTACGGTCTCGACCATCGACGGGCGCGAGACCGGCCCGGCCAGCATGACGTCGACCTACTTCATCGATCCCGCCGACGGCCTGCCGTACGACTTCGCCGAGGCCCGCGTCAGCGGCCTGTCCACGGGTGTGCCCGGCACGCTCGCCACCTGGCAGTCCGCGGCCCGCATGTGGGGCAGCCGGCCGCTGGGCAACCTGCTGCGGCCGGCCGCCTCGGTCGCCGACCGGGGCTTCGTGGTCGACGCGACCTTCCGCCAGCAGGTCACCGACAACGCCGCGGCGTTCGGGCAGTTCGACGCGACCGGTGAGCTCTACCTGCCCGGCGGCGCGCCGCCCGCGGTCGGCACCGTCCTGCGCAACCCCGACCTCGCCGACACCTACCGCCTGATCGCTCGCGAGGGCACCGGCGTCTTCTATCGCGGCCCGATCGCCCGCGACATCGTGCGCACCGTGCGGCAACCACCGGTCTCCGCCACGCCGACCAGCACCTGGCCGTACCCGATCCGGCCCGGCCGGCTCACCCTCGACGACCTGGCCGGATACCGCGTGAACCTCCCCGCGCCGACGAGGTCCGACTTCCGCGACCTGACCGTCTACGGCATGTCCACGCCGTCCAGCGGCGGCACGGCGGTCGGCGAGGCGCTGAACATCATCGAGCGGGCGGGCCTGTCGGGAGGAGACGTCACCCAGGCGTTGCACTGGTACCTCGAAGCCTCGGCGCTGGCCTTCGCCGACCGCAACCGGTACGTGGGAGCCGACACGCCGCGGGCCGTGCTCCGCAAGCTGATCTCCGACTCGTGGGCCGCGCAGCGGGCCTGCCAGATCTCGCCGGCGCGGGCGCTGGTCAAGCCGGTGCCACCGGGCGACATCAACGCGACCGGCTGCACCCCCTCGACCGTCGGCGGCCCCACCGACCAGGGCAAGAGCACCACCAACCTGACGGTGGCCGACCGGTGGGGCAACGTCGTGGAGTACACGCTGACCATCGAGCAGACCGGCGGCAACGCGATGGTCGTCCCCGGCCGTGGCTTCCTGCTCAACAACGAGCTGACCGACTTCAACTTCACCGGTACACAGGGCACGGCGCCCGACCCCAACCTCCCCGGCCCGGGCAAGCGGCCGCGCAGCTCGATGTCGCCGACAATCGTGCTCAAGCACGGCAAGCCGTTCCTCGCCCTCGGCTCGCCGGGCGGCGCCACCATCATCACCACCGTGCTGCAGGTGCTGCTCAACCGCGTGGTCCTCGACATGTCACTGCCCCAGGCGATGGCAGCGCCGCGCGCCTCCCAGCGCAACTCCGCGGGCATCCAGGCCGAGCCCGCCTTCCGCACCGCGTACGGCCCGTCGCTGACACCGCTGGGCCACACGTTCGCCCCGGACGTCGCCGAGCTCGGCGCGGCCACCGCGATCGAGCTCACCCCGTATGGCGGTCTCATCGCCTCCGCCGAGCCCACCCGCCGCGGCGGCGGGGCGGCCGCCGTGGTCCATCCGCGCTGATCCGCGGTGCCGCCTGCGAGTGCGGGCGGAGGTGCGAGGTCAGCGGGCACAAACCGCTGGACGTGCGGTGCTGCCTTCGCCCCGCGTCCAATGTCCTCGGTCGAGGCGCGTGGCGAGCCGGTGCAGCACCCCGGCGGTGAGCAACCGGAGCCGCCCGGGTGGTCGGTCCGGCACCGTCGGGCTGCACGGCAGGGCCGAGAGCGTGAGCCGAGTGTGCGCGCCTTTGACCAGCGGAATCATGGGAAGTTCCTGCATCGGACGATCCTCTTTCTGCGATGCGAGCCAGGCCAACATAGTTGCAGACGCGGGATATTGCAAGCGCGGTATACCTGCTGAAGCGGTGTACTCTGGCGGCATGGCGGTACGGGAGCAGGACGTCGACGACGCCGTGGCGTGCGCGCAGAGCTGGCGCGCGCTGGCCGGCTTGCACGCCCGGATCGAGCAACGGCTCGAACGTGCGCTGGAGGCCGCCATCGGGTTGAGCGTCGTCGAGTACTCGGTGCTCGAGCTGCTGTCCCGTCAGGAGCGCTGGCACATGCGGATGCAGCAGCTGGCTGCCGCGGTCGTGCTCAGCCAGAGCGCCACCACTCGGCTGGTCGCCCGGATGGAGGAGCAGGGCCTGCTGAGCCGTTACCTGTGCGAAAACGACCGCCGGGGCATCTACACCGAGGTGACCGAGGCCGGCCTGCAGCTGCTGGAAAAGGCCCGACCGACCCACGACCAGGCGCTGCGGCAGGCGATGCACGACGCTGAGCAGCTGCCCGAGTTCGCCGGGCTGGTGCGCGCGCTGCGCAGCCAGCCCGCCCAGCTGATATGACTGGCGGGCCGGCCCGCTTCGGCGGTCGGCATGACGTGGTGCTCGCGGTAGTCCTGGATTGCGCCGACCTGGATCGGTCAGCGACCTTCTGGTGCGGCGTGCTTGGATACCAAGCCGAGCCCAGCTCGCCAAGCCGCTACCGGCGATTGCTGCCTCCGGACGGCAGCGGCGTGGAGCTACTGCTGCAGCGGGTGCCGGAGCACAAGGTCACCAAAAACCGGATGCACCTGGATCTGCGGGTCCCCGACCTGGATGCCGAGACCGCCAGAGTGTCGGCGTTGGGCGCTCGGCGCCTCACCGCCGAACCCATCCAGGAGCACGGCTGGGCTTGGCACGTATTCGCCGATCCGGACGACAACGAGTTCTGTGTACTCCAGCCACCGGCAGCCCTCGACGAATGACTTCGTAGAGCCGGCGTTTGGGTACCCCTATGCGTTGAGCACGAAGATGAGCTCCTCGATGCCGTCGTCGGGTGCCGGCGCCTCCGCCTCCTGCTCGTGATCCCGCCGAAAGCCACACTTTTCCAGGACCCGTATCGAGCCGGCGTTGTGCGCTACAACGTGGGCGTACAGCGGCCGGGTCGACACCTCATCCACGAACTGGGTGAGCGCCTGAGTCGCGACACCGCGACCCCAATGCTCCCGTCCGAGCCAGTAACCGAGCAGACGCAGCCCGTCTTGCTCCCAGCTGCCGATATTGCCCGCCACCACGCCGTCTGCCACGATCGTGCGCACAACCACAGTGTCGTCGGCGCGGATCTTCGCCCAGTGCGCGGCGAACTTATCCGCGTCGCGAGCGGGGAACGCCGCCATCTCGGTCGCCTTCGGATCCGCCTGGTGGTCGAAGAACACGTCGAGATCCAGATCCTCCACGGTCCGAAGACGCACCTCAGGCGTCACGTCGCGAGGTCCGGTCATGTCGGCCATCCCATGCCTCGATTCCTCTTCCGCTACTCGGCGGCGAGCGTACCGAGGGTGGGCCACGGCGGACCTTGGCGGAGCAACGTAAGGATGTTTCGCCCATGCCGGTGCCCATCCGGAAACTCATCGAGGATGTCCCAGCGCCAGGCCGCGACCATCGCCAGCACGAGCCGTCGACATTCCGCCAGCAGCGCTTGATCGAGGTCCGGGTAGTGCGCGCTGACCTGCTCCGGCACGTGGGCGACATCAAACTCAACGGGTCCACGGCAGCACGTCTCGAAGTCGATGAACAGCAGGCCGTCACGGGTGTTGAGGAGGTTGCCGGGATGCGGTTCTCCGTGCAGCAGCTGTTCGGCGGCGCCGCGGCGGCGGATCCGTTCACGAGCGTCTTGCAGCGTGCGGAGCAGGAGATGCCGGTCGGCCTGCGCCAGCGCGGGGGTTTGGTCTGTCCGCGTGACCAGCAGCTCAGCCTCTGCGACTCGGTCGAGGAAGTGCGGGGTCGTCGTCTCGACGCCTCGCATGCCGGTGTGCAGGCGCTGGAGAACGTCCGCGTATGCGCCCGGCCACTCCGGGCCGGGAGCCACGACCTCGTAGTAGGTCCACAAAGTCACGGCGAAGCCGTCGCGCTCGTAGACTCGCGGCTCGACGTGGGGCGCAAGCGCTGCGACAGGGCTCGCGGTCGCGGCCAGTCGCCGAGCGAGCTCGACCTCAAGCGCGGCCACCTCCTGCCCTATCGGTGCTACGCGGGCGAAGACGTCGCAGGGCAGGAGACGTAGAGCGAGCTTGTTCGAATTCTGGAGCACGACCGCGTCGTCGACCCGCAGATACAGCTGCCCGGCCACTGCCCTCGCCGCAGCCACCGCACGCGAAACGAACTCCGCCTCCACAATATGGATCTTCGCACCTCGTTGTGGGTGGTGCCGGTCTTGACGGCTCGACACGGCAGCCTTCGGGAGAACAGGACGGGACAAGACATGGAGCACGGAACCCGGCGCTGGCGCGAGCGTTATATCCCCGCCCAGCAGTTCTACTTCGCAGCCGTCCGCCCGACCGATCACGTCGACATCATCGTGCACAACGACGAGCCCCAGAAGCCCGCTTGGGAGCATCGAACACATTGACGAGTTGGGCGCCGGCGAGTCGGCAGCGCTCCCGTTCGACCGGCAGCCGGTCTCATCCGATCACGAATCGAGAAGCGCTCGGCACGGGCCGACCGCCAGAGTTGTCACGCAAAGCGCCTTTGTGAGCTCGGTTTTGGTGGGAGGTTCCGATGAACTGGAGCAAGTGGATCCGGCAGGCTCACCGCTGGCTGGCCATCACCTTCACGGTGACCGTCATCGCCAGCGTCGTTGCGGCGGTGCAGCCCGAGCCGATCACCTGGGTGTTCTACGTGCCGCTGCTGCCGCTGACCCTGCTGCTGTTCAGCGGCTTGTACCTGTTCGTGCAGCCGTATGCCACAAACTGGCGGGCCGGGCGCCGCACCGCTGGCGCGAGCTGACCGCGGCATCGTTGTGCGGCGTCGCGCCGGTGCCCGGCCCGCGGGTTCGCTAGCGCAGGATGTCGCAGAACCCCGGCAGCGCCCGCCGGATGTCGAAGCTGCCGTCCAGGAGGCGGCGAATCGGGTGCGGTCCGGCGGCAAAGAGAATCTTGCCGGTCTGGCCGTCGATGACGATCGGGCCGCGGTCGACCAGGTGCTGGCTTCCGCGGCGCACGTTCACGGAGGTGCCCACGACGACGATGTGCGTGCGCAGCCCCGTCTCCGGATTGAAGATCGACGTCTGCACGAAGTCGACGGGACTGTCCGGCAGGGTGAGCCCGGTGACCGTGTTGCGGACGGTGTTGTCCTCCGTGATGTGCTGCACCATCTTCACGCGACGCCCGGTCTGGTCGAAGAACGTCAGGTTGACCGAGTGCAGGTCGATGTTCCACTCGACGCCGTAGTCCCCGCACGCGGCGGGATCGCTGTGCACGACCTGCACGTCGGTCTCGGTCCTGGTCGGTGGCGTAACCCCGGCGGCTTCAGCCCTCGCGGGGGCAGCCATCGCGGGCGCTGCCAGGCCCGCCAACGCCACCGCAGTCAGGGCCACCACCACAACGCCACGCCGAACGATTGTCATCGCGCCCTCCCTGGTCGATCCCCGCACGCAGGCTATCGCGCATTCGGTGCGATCAATTCAGCAAGACGCGAATCCGACCCCGGGTCACTGCACAGCCAGGCATCCGTACGCGGGCACTATCTCTGCCCTCGCGGCGAGCCAGGTCTCACTCCTTGGCATCAGGTCAGACGGGCTGGCCTTGTGCTGGTCGGTGCAGGCGTCGCGGCCGACGGCGGAGGCGCTGCTGCTTCGGGTCGAGGATTTCGATCAGTTCAACGAGTTGGTGTTGGAGTCGTACGAGGCGTTCATTGTCAGGATCTTCGGTGCGCACGTCGCTGATTTCGTCGCGCAACCGGCTGAGCCAGGACGCGAACTTGGGGTCTTCATCCAGGCGTTCACAGAAGGCGGCGTACCCCAGCGGCTCACGGAGATGTCCATCGGCGTGGGCAGGTGATGCGATCATGATTTCGCCGATCGCGCGTTGCTCGCCGCGAAACACACACAAGGGCTTGGGTAGATCGTCACGTGCCAGAGTGCCCTCGATGCGGCCAAGGCACTCGAACAGCCGCCGGTTGGCGCGGACGCCGCCCATGTCTACGAACCGCTGGTCACGCCGGGCGATCTCCACCCAGCACAGGAACTCGGCCAGCACGTACGCGGTGTTGTCCTTCGCGTACCGCTGCCGGGAGCCGTCGGCAGCGTGCAGGTAGGCAGTCAGAAAGCCGCCCTCAATGATGTTGGCCAGTCGCGACTGCAGCGAGTCCGCAGACCGGAGCAAGGGCTCGCTGTAACGCTGGAACTCGCGCTTACCCTGCATTCGCTCCTGAAGCAGGACGACGCGGTGCGACGAGATACCCGAGATCACCACACTGATGAGTGAAACGACGGCAGAACCGACCGCGATCGCAAGGTCCACAGGCACCAGCAGATGATGCCGTACCGGCAGCCTTGATCACCGTCCCCAGGACCCATCACCGAAGCCGAGCGTGGCAGAAGTCGAGCATTCGACTTCGGTGGCGGCAAGCGGCGGGCCGATGACCGGGCGGTGCTGGCGGCGATCGTGTACCTGGTCCAGGCGGGCTGTTCGTGGTGGAAGCTTCCCGCGCAGATGTTCGGGATCTCCCGGTCCACCGCGCACCGCCGGTTCACGCAGTGGACCGCGGACGGACTCTGGGAACGACTACATCAACAGTTCCTGCACCGGCTCGGCGTGGTCAGCGAGATCGACTGGTCCCCGGGCGGTCGTGGACTCGATCGCAGTCCGCACGGAGAAAGGGGGGACCTCATACACGCCTTATCGAGTGGATGCGGGCATGCGCATATTTGAGTGAGTGCGTTACTCTCGCGGCGTATCTGTGCAGTGAGAGTGTCGCGTGCGCTTCTCCGGACGTACCTAAAAGATCTCCGCCGGCAGGCGTCGCTACCTGGCTCGAAGTGGCTCCGAAACCCTCGGGGAGATCTACATGTCCGGCGACATCATCTACGACACGAACTTTTACGCCACCCTCGAAGCCGAGGTGAACGCATTCCGCGAGGCCCTGACGAAACGGTGGCGTGAAGAGGTCGCCACCGCTATCCGGGAGGGCCACACGTTCACGACCGGGTTCCACCGCTTCCACGCCCCATACGGGGAAGATCTCTGGGACTACTGGGATCCGATCAACCAGATCCACATTCTCTACGGCGCATGTGAGGTCATCGCCTGGGCACAGGGCGACCAGGAAGGCGAGGTGCCCTCCTGCCCGGGGCGCACCTCCAGCGCGGAGATGGGCAGCTCGCCGGCGATGACGTACGACCGCGACAACAACGAAGTGGCCGTGCCGCAAAATGTCGACTGCGGCATGAATTCGATCATGCAGAGTGTCGAGTACTGGGCCTACGGCGAAGGCAGCGCCATCCTCAGCAAGCTGCCGAAGTTCGACGCGCATGATCAGCGCGCGATCGAGGGTGCGCAGCAGGCGCTCCTCGCGATCGGCGGTGCCCTGGGCCTGCGGTCCGCCGGCGGCTCTGACTTCAGTTTCGACCCGTCGAGCAACGCCGACCTGATCAACAAGGTCGACAAGCTCATCGGCGCGAACGGCCAGGATGCGGACTGGTACCTGGCCTGGACTGGGCTGGCCGCCGACACCTTCAAGGACGGCTTTTTCGCCTCGATCGCGCCGACCCTAGGTAACCAGGCCCAGATCGCCGCGGGCATCCACAACCTCTACAGCGCCAGAGGCACCATCATCCAGGAGATGCGCTCCGGCTCGCTGAAAATCGTCGGCGACGCCAGCAAGGCGCTCGATGAGACCCATGTGGTCACCACCGATCTCAACCCGGTGTGGCAGACGTTCCAGGGCATGGGCACGGCCCTCAGCATCGGGGGCAGCTGGAACCCAGTCCTCGGGGCCGTTGGTGCGAGTGTCCAACTCATCGGCATCATCGGACAGAATTTCGCACCGGAAGCCAAGAACACCGAGTACGCCCACGAGATCGAGGCGGTGATGGCCACCCTCTGGGAAAACCTCGACGAGCAGTCCGACGACCTGTTCTCCCGAGAGAACGACTACAACAACGGCATCCACAGCCTCCGCGACACCATCTTCGGGATTGACAGCTTCAACCTCGAGTTTTACGACCTGACCGAGAACACCGCCACCGGCAGCGGCAGCCGGGAAGGAATCCACGTCAACATCGCCACCGTCTTGGAACTCGCCGACACCTGCTTCGAATGCGCCGAGATCTACGAGGGCCAGCTCATTCCGAAGATCGGCGACGTCCAAGCGGCCGACGCTTCGTTGGCCACCGAGGACGGATCCGAAGGCAGCGCCGACCCCAAGGTCAAGGCCCTGGTCTTGGAGTACCGGGAGTATTTGCGGACCGCGTGCGGGCGCCTCTATGTCGCGGGCGAGCAGATCCTGGACGCGGCCCGGTCCTACGCGGCGACAGACGCCGAGCACGCGGCCGCCTTCCGCACCGCCATGGCGGACTGGGACGAGGGTTCCGCTCCGGGCCACGCCCACGATTGGGCGCGGGACACCGACCGCAGCGGCTGGGAGGTGCCTATCCCGGGTGCGCCCTCCTATGCCACCGACACGACCCCAGGTGGCGCCGACGAAGGCGGGCCGGAATACGAGACGGAGGCGACCGGGGGATGACACGAGTTGTGGCAGGCGTCGCCGTCGTGCTTCTGCTGGCCGGCTGCGGCTCGCCAGCGGACCCCGGCGATGGCAAGTCAGCGCCCTCATCCGCGGCGGAGTCCACTGCCCAGGCCGGGGAAGCCGACCTCGGCGCCGTCTGCGACGCGCTGGACGATACGGTGAAGCTGCCGGCCGACGGGACCGTCCGGTACACCGCCAAGTTCAACAAACCAACAGGATGGGCGACCAACGCACCGATCTGCGATATCGAGCCGGACGGCGAATACTACGACGTAGCTGCCAAGGCCCCTGTCTTCGGCCGAGCCGAATTCAATTACGGCATCCTCACCGAGACACAGCTCCAGCAGCTGGGGTACCCGAAGTACACCCGCGAGACGGCGCAGAGGCTACTCACCCTCGATCAAGCGAACCCCGTGACCCACGACCTACCGTGCGCGAGCGAGCCGTGCAAGGACGGTATCCACGGCTACCAGTACAACTTCCGCTTCGAGACCACGACGGACGACATCGTGGTGATCGCGCGGTTCGACTACATCACCACCGACGTGGGTGGCGACAAGCAACCGCAATATCGCACCCAGGCGATCGATGCGTTCACCGCCTCGATGGACACCATCGTCGCCAAGCTCAGGTAATCAGCCCCATCTGGCGCTGGAAGTCCAGCTCGTCGAAGTAGAGATGGTGCTCGACAACCTTGCCGTCCTCGACGGTCGCGACATCGCAGGACCGCATCTTGATGTGCTTGCCCGTCGGCGGCATCGTCTCGCCCGAGGGCAGCTTGACCGGCTCGGTGTTGGTGCCTTCGAACCAGCCCTCGTCCACGGCCTTACCGCCCGCTTCGATCTTGCTCAGGTATCGGTAGCTGGCGTCCGGGAAGCCCTCGATGAACTGCCCCCAGTAGGCGGCGATCTGGTTCCGGTCCTTGATCTCTCCGGCGTCCGGCGTCGACAACACGGCGTCGTCGGAGTACATGCTCATCACCAAATCGACGCTGTGCGCCTCCACGGCCCGCCTTGGTCAGCTTGTCCAAGGCATCGCGTGCCTGTCCCATGGCTTCCACCTCCCAACCCCAAATTCTCCGCCGATACCAGAGCCCACCTCGGCATTTCAGCAATCTGGATAATCTCCAGACGGCCGTCCCCGGAGGTTTGCTGTCAGGCCGGCACGGTCAGTGCGCGCCGGGCGTACGCGCGTACATCCGCGTCGCCGTCGTCGCTGGCGGCCGCGCGCAACGCCGCCGTCACGTCGACCCTGTCGGCCCATCGCGCCAGTGCCTTTACCGCCGCTCGCCGCACGTCGTGGTTGCGGTCCGCGGCCGCCCGCAGCAGCGCTGTCACCGCGACGGCGGGGTCCGCCGCGGCCAGGCCGGCCGCGGCTCCCGCGCGGACCTGCCACGCCGGGTCATCGAGCGCGGCCACAGCCACCTCGGCCAGCGCGCCCGCGCAGCCGACCGCGCCGGCGGCGGTGAGGGCGGCCGCGCGCACGAGCGGGTCGGGGTCGTGGGCCAGCTCCACGAGGACGGAACCGCCGCCGGGCGATCCGATGCGCCCGAGCCCGTGCGCCACACCGACGCGTACCTCGCGTGACGGGTCGGCGGCCGCGCGCGCGAGGGCGTCCGCCGCGTCGAGCCGGACCAGCCCGCTGATCGCGGTGAGGCGCACGGCGGGGTCGGTGTCGGCGAGGCCGGCGGCGAAGTCGTCCACGAGGCCGGCGCCGGTCACCCGCAGCAGTTCGAGGACGACGGCACGGACCGCCGGGTCGGTGCTTGCCCGATGCGCGCGCAACGCCGGCGCCAGCTCGTCGGGCAGCACGTCGGCCAGCTCCCGCAACGCGGCGACGGCGGCCGAGCGCACGCTGGCGGAGGCGTCGGCGAGCACGTCGATCAGCGCCCGCGCGGCGCCGTCCGGCGTGGACTCGGTCAGCACGGTGACGGCGGCGCGCCGCACGCCGGGGTCCGGGTCGGACAGGTAGGGCGTCACGTCGGCCAGGCTCGGCTGCTCCTCGGCCAGGCGCAGGACCGAGAGCAGCCGCCCGGTCTCGACCGGCCGTGACGCGCTCGCCGCGCTCGCGGCGGTGGCGGCGGCGACCGGGACGAGCGCTGGCTGCGCTACCACGTGTGGCTCGAACGCCGGCGGATGCGCGAACTCCGGGACCGGTACCACGTAGGGTGCCACCGGCCGCCGCAGGAACTCCATCTCGCCGGCCGCGTCGCGGCGAAGGTTGAGGTGGCAGAACCATTCGGCGTCGTCGCGCTCCGGCAGGTCGGACCGGTCGTGGTAGAGGCCCCACCGGCTCTCCGCGCGTACCAGCGACGCCCGGGCGGCCATCTCGGCGCAGTCGCGGATGAACGAGACCTCGACGCAGCGCATCAGCTCGTGCGGCGTACGCGCGCCGAGGGCAGCGATCTCCCCTCGCATCCGCTCGAACGACTCGATGGCGATGTGCAGCTTGGCCGCTGTCTTGGCCGGTGCGACGTAGTCGTTGACGAAGCGGCGAAGCTTGTACTCCACCTGCTGCTGCGGCAGGCCGTCCGGGTTGGACAGTGGACGGTAGACGAGCTCGTGCGCTTCGGCTATCTGGTCGGCGGGCAGCTCGCCCGGCGGCTCGAAAGCGCCCGCGGCGTGCGTGCCGGCCAGCTCGCCGAAGACGAAGGCGCCGATCATGTAGTTGTGTGGCACGCAGGCGAGGTCGCCGGCCGCGTACAGGCCCGGCACCGTCGTGGCACCGTGCTCGTCGACCCACACGCCCGAGGCGGAATGGCCGCCGCACAGGCCGATCTCCGAGATGTGCATCTCCACGTCGTGGGTACGGTAGTCGTGCCCACGTCCACTGTGGAACGTTCCGCGGGTGGGACGCTCGGTGGTGTGCAGGATGTTTTCCAGCGCGGTGATCGTCTCGTCCGGCAGGTGGGTGAGCTTGAGGTAGATGGGGCCGCGTGCCGAAGCGATCTCCCGCGCGACCTCGGCCATCATCTGCCCGGACCAGTAGTCGCAGTCGACGAACCGCTCGCCCCGGTTGTTGACCTGGTAACCGCCGAACGGGTTGGCCACGTAGGCACACGCCGGTCCGTTGTAGTCCTTGATGAGGGGGTTGATCTGGAAGCACTCGATGCCGGACAGCTCGGCCCCGGCGTGGTACGCCATCGCGTAGCCGTCGCCGGCGTTTGTCGGGTTCTCGTAGGTGCCGTAGAGGTAGCCGCTGGCCGGAAGGCCCAACCGCCCACACGCGCCGGTCGCCAGGATCACCGCACCCGCGGCCACCGTCACGAACTCGCCCGTTCGGGTGTGCAGGCCGGCCACGCCCACCGCTCGGCCGTCCCGGGTCAGGACGCGCACGGGCATGACGCGGTTCTCGATCCGGACCCGCTCGCGCATACTCCGCTCACGCAGCACCCGGTAGAGGACCTTCTTGATGTCCCGTCCCTCCGGCATGGGCAGCACGTAGCTGCCGGAGCGGTGTACGCGGCGGACGGCGTACTCGCCGTACTCGTCCTTCTCGAACTTGACGCCGTACCGCTCCAGCCGGCGCACCATGTCGTACCCGCGCGTCGCGGTCTGGTGGACGGTGCGCTGGTTGACGATGCCGTCGTTCGCGCGGGTTATCTCCGCGACGTAGTCCTCCGGCGTGGCCTTGCCGGGTATCACGGCGTTGTTGACGCCGTCCATGCCCATCGCCAGCGCCCCGGAGTGACGCACGTGCGCCTTCTCCAGCAGCAGCACACGCGCGCCGGCCTCCGCGGCGGCGATGGCCGCCATCGTGCCGGCCGTTCCGCCGCCCACGACGAGCACGTCGCAGCTCATCTCCAGCCGGTCGATCAGCGACGGAGTCAACAATGGACACACCCTTCAGGACAGTGCGGAAAGGACGCGGCCGCGCGCCGCCGCAACCTCCGGCGCGTCGCGGAGGCCCATTTCACGCGGGTACGGGACGTCGACGAGCTCGCACACGCCGTCCGGCGCGAGCACGGCCACCCGGTCGCCGAGTAGCACCGCCTCGTCGACGTCGTGGGTGACGAAGACGACGGTGGCCGGGGTGGTGGCGAGCACGCCGACAAGCAGCCGCTGCATCGCGGCTCGGGTCTGCGCGTCGAGCGCGCCGAACGGCTCGTCCATCAGCACCACCCGGGGCGAGCCGGCGAGCGTGCGGGCGAGCTGGACGCGCTGCCGCATGCCGCCGGAGAGCTGGCCGGGCAGCCGCCGTTCCTGGCCGGCGAGGCCGACCCGGGCGAGCCAGTCGTCGGCGCGGGCGCGGCGCTCGGCCCGAGATGTGCCGCGGATCGCCAGCGGCAGCTCGACGTTGCGCCGCGCGGTGCGCCACGGCAGCAGCGCGTCGTCCTGGAACACCAGCGCCCGGTCGGGTGACGGGCCGCGCACCGGTACGCCGTCGGCGAGGATCGTGCCGGCCCGCGGCGGCAGGAGGCCGGCGAGCGCGCGCAGCACGGTGGACTTGCCGCAGCCGGACGCCCCCGCGATGGCGAGCACTTCGCCGGGCTTGACGTCGAGGTCGAGCCCGCGCACGACCGGTCCGCCGTCGTAGCCGAGGTCGACGGCGTCCATCCGGAGCGGGATCATCGCGCCCGTCCCCGGTCACGCGCCGGCAGCCAGCGGGTGGCCCGCCGCCCGGCGAGCTCGACGAGACCGGCGGTGGCCCAGCCGAGCACACCGATGGTGGCCATGCCGACCAGGACGCCGGGGTAGTCGACGATCGTGTACGACTGCCAGGTGCGGTAGCCGATGCCGAAGTCACCAGAGATCATCTCGGCGGAGATGACGCAGATCCAGGCCACGCCCATGCCGACCGAGAGGCCGCCGAAGACGCCGGGCAGGATGCCCGGCAGCACCACGTTGAAAAGTACCCGGCCGCGGCCGCCGCCCATCGTGCGCACCGCGTCCTCCCAGACGGTCGGCAGCGCGCGCACGGCGTGCCGGGTGCTGACCAGGATCGGGTAGAAGGCGGCGGTGAACGTGATGAACACGATGCCCTGCTCGTTTGTGGGAAAGAGCAGGATCGCCACCGGTACCAGCGCGATCGCCGGGATCGGTCGGAGCACCTCGAACAGCGGCTGTGCCAGGTCGGCCAGCACCCGCGAGCGGGCCACGGCGATGCCGGCCGCGACCCCGGCGACGGCCGCAAGGGCGAAGCCGGACAGGATGCGGATGAGGCTCTGCAGGATGTCCAGGTAGTACTGTCCACTCGCGAGATGGTGGCGCAGCGAGTCGGCGAGCTCGACGAGCGTGGGCAGCCGGTCGAAGCGGACGCCGAGGTTGATGTCCGCGGCGGTGACCCACTGCCACAGGGCGAGCGCCGCCGCCAGTGACCCGCCCCGCACCACCCACCGCAGCCAGGTCGGGTAGCGCCGCCGGGCCGGTGCGGATGCCGGGCGGCTGGGCGCGTCCTCGGCGGTGCCGGCGAGCGTGAGGGTGCTCATGCCGACCGCACCGCCTCGTCGTACGGTACGACCGCGGCGCCCGGGTGGGAGTCCACGTAGGACGCGGCGGTCGAGGGCGCGGCGAAGGGCTTGAGCCGCTCCCCCTCCGGCGCCTTCGGGTCGCGCACCCACACCGACTTGTCCGCGAACCAGCGGGTGCCGGTGGTGGCGTCCGGCACGTACACCGCGCGCGGGGCGGCGCCGAGGGCCCGCACCGCCCGCAGGGCGCAGGTGGGGGTGGCCGCCGGCTGGGTCGCCTCGCCGCCGGCCGGCCAGACCTCGCTGGCCAGCGCCGGGTCGGTCACGGGGCGGCCGCACGCCTTGTCGGTACCGGTGATGGCGGCGGGGTTGACCGTGCTGGCCGTATCTCGGTCGAGGTCGGCGCCGTAGACGGCGCGCAGGTGGCTGTCGTCGACAAAGGCGGCCAGGTCGACCTTCTGGAGGACGCCGATCGACGTGAGGAACGGGATGTCCTGCTCCAGCGCCGCGCGCAGCACCGGCTTGAGGGTCAGGTCGAAGGTGGCGACACCGTTCGCTCCGTTGTAGAGGTAGACGACCTCGGGCGGCAGGCCGGTGGCCTCGGCGACGATCCGCGCGGCGGCCAGCGGCTGCTCGTGCAGGTACTTCGTGGCGTCGAGCTGGGCCCGCAGGAACGCGCGCACCACGTCGCCGTGGTCGGTCGCGAACCGCTCGCGGACGACCGTACCGTGCAGCGTCGGCACGCCCAGCGCGCCGCCGTCGTAGAGCAGCCTGGCTTGTCCACGGTGGACGAGCAGGCCGGGCCACGCCACGAACTGGGACAGCGCCGCCACCGCCCCCGACTCCAGGGCCGAGGCGCCGACCTGGGGCTGCTGGTTTTCCGTCTTGAAGTCGCGCTCGGGGTCGACGCCGGCCTTGCGGGCGGCCTGCACCAGCAGGCCGTGCCCGGCCGATCCGACGCTGGTGGAGACCGTGCGTCCCTTCAGGTCGGCCAGCGAGCGGACCGGCGAGCCGGGCGCCACGACGACGCTGTTGAGCGCGCCCCGCACGTTGTAGCCGGTGACGGCCACGAGCTTGGTGTGCGTCTGCGCGTTCTGCTGGCCGCGGGCGGCGTTGATGAGCAAGGGGTAGTCGCCCATCGAGCCGATGTCTATCTTCCCGGCCATCATCTGCGCGGTGATGGGCGCGCCGGTGTCGTAGTCCTGCCACGTGACGGCGTACCGCTTGCCGGTCTCGCGGCCCAGGTCCTCCAGCCGCTTCTCGAAGTATCCCTGCGCGCGCAGGAGCGTGCCGGCGGTGACGGTGTTGATGGTCTTCGACTGGTATCCGACGACGACCTGTTCGGCCGCGCCGTCGGCGGTGGCGCCCGCGACCGAGCAGCCGGCCGGGACGACCAGGAGTACGGCGGTCAGGCTCGCGAAGGCGCGCACGCGATGCATTCCTCTCACCTCAGCAGGTAGGGCATGTTGACGGTCACGGCGCCGGTCGGGCAGCGGGCGGCGCAGGGTCCGCAGTACCAGCACTCGTCGACGTGCATGTAGGCCTTGTTGGTCTGCGGGTCGATGGCGAGCGAGTCGAGCGGGCAGACGTCCACGCAGAGGGTGCAGCCGTCGACGCAGAGGCTCTCGTCGATGGTCACAGGCACGTCGAGTCGCTGGTTCACCAATGCCATGGGTGGGCCTCCTCAGGCCGTATCGGAGTCGCGGCGCAGTTCGCCGCGCATGGTGACCCGGTCGCCGCGGAAGCGGACCCACTCCAGGTCGACGGGGCGGCCGTCGGCGAGGTGGGTGAGGCGTTCCACCATGAGCAGCGCGGCACGGTCCACTGTGTCCAGAAGCGCGGCCGTGTGCCGGTCCGCGTTGACCGCCTCCACGGAGATGTCGGCCCGTCCGAGCGGCTGACCGGCCGTCTGTTCGATGAGGACGAAAATGTCGCGGCGGGCGAGGTCCGCGTCCATGAGCGGCTCGCCGATGTCCCGCGGCAGGTAGGTCAGGTCGAGTGAGAGCGGCAGCCCGTCGAGGTGCCGGACCCGCTCGACGTAGACGACCGGCTCCTCGGGCGCGAGCCGTAGCCGCCGCGCGACGGCCGACGGCGCCCGGATCAGCGCCACCGTCCGCACCTCGTTGCTGATCTCACCATGCTCGTGCAGCGTCTCGGCCAGCCCCATCAAGCGGTGCAGCCCGTGCGGGTACTTCCCGGTGACGACGGTCGTGCCGATCCCCGGCACCCGCTCGACAAGCCCCTCACCGACCAGGAGGGCGAGCGCCTCGCGGACCGTGTTGCGCGAGACGCCGAACTCCCGGCACAACTGATCCTCCTTGGGCAGGTGCCCGGTCGCGAACGCGCCGCCGAGCACCTGGTGGCGCAGCACGTCCGCGACCTGGCGGGCGCCGTCGGCACGGCGCCGGCGCGCCTCGCTCAGCGTCAGGCCCATCGCCCCTCCAGGTCGCTCGTCCGGGCCCGGCAGACCCAGTCGTGCGTACCCTACAAACCAGGTGGGAATACTGGGAAGATGATCGGCGCTGCGCCACCTCCACCATTCGCGACAGCAGGTCTGAGCTGCCCGAACGCGCCGGCGACCAACCGTTACGCCACGCCCGCGGTCCACATTTCAGGACCGACCTCGCGCGGCCACCCGCGGACCAGCGACCTTTCGGCGCCAGGGTGCGGCGCGACCGTGGAGCCGTCTCAGAAGATCCAATTCGAAACAGATCGGGGCTACCGCGACGCCCGTCGTGGTCCAGACCGTTGCTCCCGCGGCCTCACCCTCCGCGCTGGCCGAGCCCAACCCCGGTTGCCGTTCAGATCGTGGACGTCTACTGCCCCTGGAGGGCAGCAAACGACCACGATCTGCCCTACTACCGTCAGCGACCATCCGTCGGGACCAGCCGCGCGGTCTGCTCAGGGCTGTGGAAGAAGCCTCTTCAGCGATGCCAGACCTGGCGGGGCGCGAACCCCTCACGTCGCAGCCAGCGCTCGGTATAGACAATCCGCTCGGCCTCCGCGCGAAGATGCCGATGGACGGGGTGTTCAGCCGACCTCGACGCCGTACGGCATTCCGGTGACCGGCTCGCCGTTGCCTGCGAGCGCCATCGCGATCGCCGCCGCGGCCGGTGGGTACGCGAGCTCGCCGAGCCCGCCGATGGGCGCGTCCGACTGTACGGTGACCACGTCGATGTCGGGACAATCGGTGATGCGCGCCCACGCGTAGTCCCGGAACGACGACTCGACGACCGCGCCGTCGCGCACGGTGATCTGTGCACCGAGCACAGTGGACAGTGCGTCGACCACCGTGCCCTCGACCTGGGCCACGACGCCGGAGGGATGGATCGGGACGCCGACGTCGACGGCCGCCGTGACCCGCAGTACCTTTCTCGCCGCCGGGTCGGCGGTGACGATCACCGCGATGGCCGAGTCGTACTCGAGATGGCATGCCACGCCCCGGCTCTGCCCGGCTTCCGGCGCGGGAGCGCGAAGGGCCGCGGCGTCGAGCACCGCGTGCAGGCGGGAGGCTGCCGGCAGCAGGCGGCGCCGGAGGTCCACCTGGTCGTGTCCGCCGCGCCGGGCGATCTCCCCGAGGAAGCACTCCTCGGCGTAGGCGAACTGACCGGCGTAGACCGAGCGCCAGAAGCCGGTGCGCAGCGGGGCGGGTCGCAGCGTCACCGACACCTCGCCGGGCACCGCGTACGGGAAGTGGTTGCCGCTGGCTCTGACCACCGCCGGGCTGCTGAACGGCGGCGATACGGTCAACGGCCAGGTCGCCACCTGGTGGACGCGGCTGGTGGGCACGCCGTCCGGGCCGAGTGTCGCGCCGAGCCGGTGCACCGACATCGGCCGGTACGAGTCGTGCCGGGTGTCGTCGTCACGCGTCCACCGCACGGTGACGGACTGGCCGACGGTCCGCGAGCAGGCCACCGCCTCCTGCACCGGGTCGACTTCGATGCGCCGGCCGAACGCGCCGCCGGCCAGCGTCGGTGTCACCGTCACCTCGGCCTCGGGCCGACCGAGCTGCGCGGCCAGTTGGGTGCGCAGCCCGCCTGGGTTCTGCACCGGCGCCCACACCCGCACCTCGGACGCGGTGACGTGGGCCGTGGCGTTCATCGGCTCCATCGGCGCGTGTGCGAGCAGCGGCATGCGGAACACGCGCAGCATGTCCGGGGTCCCCACGAGGGGCGGCAGCGCCGTCTCCAGGTCCGCCAACCAGGCGCGGCTGTCGGCCGCCGGGTTTCCGCCGGTCCAGGTGACGCGCAGCGCGTCCCGGCCGCGCAGCGCCGCGGCGGTGGAGGTCGCGACGACCGCGACCCCGCCCTGCCCGTCTCCCGGCGGGGTGAGCCGGATGACCGCGACCACGCCGGCCACGGCCCGCGCGGCGGCATCGTCGACCGTGTCGACCTGCGCTCCGATCCACGACGGCCGCGCGACGACGGCGATCAGACCGCCAGGAGGCGCGGACTCCACACCGTAGCGGGCGCGGCCGGTGACGATGGCGCGCGCGTCGGCCCTTCCGGCGCGGGTACTGCCGATCAGCCGCCACTGGTCGGGCGGCGTGAGGACGACCGGCACGGTGGCGGGATCGATCGCGGCTGCCTCACCGACCAGTTCGCGGTAGTGCAGCGGCCGCCGGCCCGGATGCTCGACCCGTCCGCGCCGCGCGACACACTCCGCGACGGGCACCTGCCACCGCGCGGCCGCTGCCGCCACGAGCAGGCACCGCGCGGTGGCGGCGGCGGTGCGCAAGGGCTGGGTGAGGTGGCGGCTCGACATGGAGTTGCCGACCGACTGGGAGCCGTACCGCGCGGTGTCGCCGAGTGCCTGCTCCAGCGTCACGTCGGCGACCTCGACGGCCAACTCCTCGGCGACCAGTACCGCGGCCATGGTCCGCACGCCCTGACCGGTGTCCGGCTTCGGAACCGTCGCCACCACCCGGCCGTGGCGGTCGACGCGGACGAACACCGTCGGTGCCAGGTCCGGCAGCTCGGCGCCGGGTGCGGCACTCGCGGGGCGCGCCGCCGTTGCCACCGGCACGGCCACCACCAGCGCGCCCGCCGTCAGGAAGGACCGCCGGGTGATCACCGGTCACCCCGGGCGATCTCGGCCGCCCGGCGGACGGCCGCCAGGATGCGCGGGTACGTCCCACACCGGCAGACGTTGTCCCGCAACGCCTCTACGATCTGCGCGTCGGTCGGATCCGGGATGCGGGCGAGCAGGGCCACGGCCGTCATGATCTGGCCGGGCTGGCAGTAGCCGCACTGCGCGACGTCGAGTTCCAGCCAGGCCTGCTGCACCGGATGGTCGTGGATCCCCTCGATGGTGGTGATCCGGGCCTGCGCGGAGTCGGCGACCGTCCGGACGCACGGCCGCGCGGCGGCGCCGTCGACGAGCGAGACGCACGCGCCGCAGGCACCGACGCCACAGCCGTACTTCGGTCCGGTCAGCCCGAGCTCGTCCCGCAACGCCCACAGCAGCGGGGTGTCGCCGGGGACATCGACCACCTGACGCCGACCGTTGACGTGCAACCGGTAACCGCCCACCACATCCCCTCCCCGCACCGTCCGAACGGATCGATCATCACACAACATCGACGCTCATGGATCACTTGATCAGGAAATGTGGCCGAACCGATGTGTACCTCCCGGGCACCCAGGCGAAGCTCTCAGCGGGCCGGACCAGCCCGTCGATATGAGTTGGACCAATGTCCCTGTCCGTTGCATGAAAACAACGTTTCAGTAGAGGCATAAGGCACGGGAATTCGATCGGGAGTACATCGTGGAGTCTTGTCGCCGCACCATTCCGGTCGCGTGAGTCGGCCGGTTACAGAGCGTCCCACTCAAGCGGAAATCCAAGGTTTCGCCAAGACTTCACCGCCGGGGTTCACGCTCCAGGCCCCCTCTTTTCGTGAATTATCAAATCCACGTTCAACTGTCCACGTTCGAGTGTCCAAGATCGCGTACAGCTCCGCGCCGGAGTCACCGATTTATGTTTCCGACACGTTGCCGGAGCCACATATCCCCCGGCCAGACACTTTTGGACTAGGTGAACGTGTAGGCAAATAACATCTGTGTACGTGTGGTCACAGGACGATGACCTTGTGTGCCTCCCGCGATGACTGGCATCATTGGCGACGGCTCGAGTTTCTGACGCCTCGGACCAAGTCGCATTGGCCCGCCATCCTTGCCGTGGCCGGTCGGCGCCTATGCCGTTCCGCCAGCGGCCCCTGGATGGCCGACACCGATGGGGTTCCTGCATACCGACGATGAGGTTTGCCCACGAGACCACAAGTCACCGCCACATGACACGGGGGAGGATGGGTGGCATTTGTCGAACGGGGGACGCAGTCGCAAGTCCTGAGCGGGCTGCTCGACGGCTGCCTCGACGGCACGGGTGCCGTGGTGTTGACGACGGGCTCGGTAGGTTCGGGTAAGACCCAGCTGCTACGCCGCTTCGCGGCGGCGGCGACAGATCGCGGGATGAGCCTGCTCACCGCGACCGCCTCACGCACCGAGCGCACGCTGCCACTCGGCGTCATGCAGCAACTTTTCGCCTGCGCCGACCTGACGCCGACGCAGCGCGAGCGGATAGACCAGCTGCTGTCCGACGGCGCAATGAGCGCGATGCTGCACGACCACGACTCCGAGACGACGCAGCGGGTCACCGCGAAGGTCCTTCAGGGCATGGCGGGCGTTCTGCTGGACCTCGCCGAGCGGACACCGTTGCTGATCGGCGTCGACGACCTGCACTTCGTCGACCTGGCATCCCTGCACTGCCTGCTCTACCTGATCAACCGCACCGCCCGGGCCCCGGTGATGATGGTCTTCAACGAGGCTGTCTGGGTCCGCCAGCCGTGGCCGGTCATCCGCGCCGACCTGCTCAGCCAGCCACAATGTCACCGCATCCGGCTCCGCCCGCTGACGCTGCCCGGCGTGACCTCCGTGCTGTGCGAGAGGCTCGGCGTGCGCGACGCCCGCGCCATCGCCCCGGCCTACCACGACATCAGCGGCGGCAGCCCGCTGCTGCTTGGCGCCCTGATCGAGGACGGCCGAGCCACCGGGCGGTCACTGCCCGGACCCGTCGCCGGAGACGCCTTCGCTCAGGCCGTCACGACCTGCCTCTACCGCGGCGACGCCACCGTGCTGCGGCTGGCCCGGGTGCTGGCGACCCTGGCCGAGCCGGCCTCCCCCGCGGCGCTCACCGATCTGCTGGACGTGGACGCGGCGGCGGCGACCCGCGCCATCGACACAGCCACCGAGTGGGGTCTGCTGAGGGACGGCTGGTTCCGGCACGGCCGTGCACGGGCGGCCGTGCTCGACGCCATGGCGCCCGAGCAGCGCTCGGTGCTGCACGCGCGCGCCGCCCACCAGCTGTACAAGAGCGGCGCACCGGCCCCCGCCGTGGCCCGGCATGAGGTCGCCGCCCGCCATGTGGGACCGGCCTGGTCCGCGCCCGTGCTACGCGAGGCGGCCGACCACGCGCTGGAGCACGACGACACCAGCCACGCGCTGGAGTGCCTGCGGCTGGCCCAGCGCGCCAGTACCACCGAAGCGGAGCAGGTGACCACGAAGGCGGCGCTGACGCGGGTGCAGTGGCGGTTGGACACACGGACAGCCAGCCGCAACCTCGACGAGCTGGTCGCCGCCGCCCACGCCGGCACGCTGGCCGGCAACCGGGCCGTCGAGCTGACCGACTACCTGCTCTGGCACGGGCGGGCGGCAGACGCGGTCGAGCTGCTGGACCACCTCACCAAGACCGCCCCGGCCACCGACCTCGACACCGCCACCGCGCTGTACAGCGCGCGCTCGCGGCTCGCATACACCTTTCCCGCGTTCGCCGACCGGGTGCCCGGTGGCCTCCTGCCGCCGCTACTGCCGGCCTTCGGCGCCACCACCCGGAGCGTGTCGGTGCGGGCGGCCGGGCTGGTCGGCCGGCTCCTGGCCGACGGGCTCACCGACGAGGTCCTCGCCGACGCCGAGGAGGTGCTGCAGCAGTCCCGGCTCGACGACACCACCTTCGCGACGATCATGCCGGCGCTGGAGATGCTGGTCTTCGGCGACCGGCTCGAGGCCGCCGCACGATGGTGCGCGCCGATGCTGGAAGAGGCGGACAGGCGCCGGGTGCCGACCTGGTGCGCGCAGCTGTCGGCGGTACACGCGATGATCTGCTATCGGCGCGGCGACCCCGCCGGCGCCGATCGCCACGCACGGGCCGCCCTCTCCTACTCCTCCACCCGCGGCCTGGGCGTCCGCGTGGGCCTGCCGCTGTCGATCCTGCTGCTCACCGACCAGGAGCACGACGCGCTGCACTGGCCATTGCCGGAAGCGGTGTTCCAGACCCCCTACGGGCTTCAGTACGTGCGTGCGCGCGGCCGCTACCACCTCGCCCGGGAAAACTACAGGTCCGCCATCGCCGAGTTCGAGGCGTGCAGAGACCTGATGATCCCCTGGCGGCTGGACCTGCCGGGCGTCGTGCCGTGGCGCACGGACCTGGCCGAGGCGTACCTGGGGCTCGGGCAGGCGAAGATCGCCCGGCAGCTGGCCCAGGATCAGCTGGCCATGCTCGCCGACAGCCAGTGGCGCACCCGCGGGCTGTCGCTGCGGGTCCTCGCCGCGGGCGCCGAGCCCGCCGAGCGGGCGGCCATCCTGGAAGAGGCCGCCGAGGAGCTGCGGTCCGGTGGCGACCCGGTGGAGCTGGCCCGCGCCGTCACCGCCCTCGACGAGGCGCGGCGCGCGGTCGGCGGCACCGCCGAGGCGCAACGCAAGCCGCTCGTGGCCGCCCTGCGCCGCTCCGAGCACCGGCCGCAGCCGCTCAAGGCGGAGCGCCGAGCAGGTGCCGAGCAGGGCCCCGCGCAGCTGAGCACCGCCGAACAGCGGGTGGCGGCGCTGGCCGTGCAGGGGCACACCAACCTTCAGATCGCCCGCAAGCTGCACGTCACGGTGAGCACGGTGGAGCAGCACCTGACCAACGTGTTCCGAAAGCTGCACGTGCGCCGGCGCACCGACCTGACGGTCAGCCTGCTGCGTGATCAGTAGTGAGGCTTTAGCGCGCGGCAGGCGCGGCGTTAGCCACCTGCCGCACGCTGAGCCGGTCCACGGTGGCCGGTCCGGCCGGTCGCCGCGCGCCCGCATACGGAGGGTGTCCGATGACCATTACGGCCGACGCGGTGACCTTGACCGGGACCGGGCAGGAGGATCCGCGGGCGCCGATGGTGCGGTTGGCGCAGCTGTTCGACGCGGCACCCGTACCGCTGCATCCGGCTGACACCAGCGGCGTCCTGGCCGCACACGGCACGGTCGACGGTCAGAAGGTCGTCGCCTACTGCACCGACGCCACCACCATGGGCGGTGCGATCGGCCAGGACGGCTGCCGGCGCATCGTCGACGCGATCGACTGCGGAATCCGCGAGCGCTGGCCGGTCGTCGGGCTCTGGCACTCCGGCGGCGCCAAACTGGGCGATGGCGTCGAGGCGATGCACGGAATCGGCACGATGTTCAGCGCGATGGTCCGCGCCTCCGGCCGGGTGCCGCAGATCTCCGTGGCGCTGGGCCCGGCCGCCGGCGGAGCCGCGTACGGCGCCGCCCTCACCGACCTGCTCGTCATGGCGCCCGCCGGCCGGGTCTTCGTCACCGGGCCGGACGTGGTGCGCAAGGTAACCGGCGAGATGATCGACATGGAAGGGCTGGGCGGCGCCGCGGCGCACGGCCGCTCCGGGGTGGTACACGTGATGGCCGACTCGGAGGCCGACGCGTACGTGCGCACCCGCCGCCTCTGCTCCCTGTTCGCCCGGCCGGGCCGGTTCGACCTCGCCCAGCCGTGGGACGGCATGGACCCCGGGCAGCTCCTGCCCGACCGGCCGCGGCGCGCCTACGACATGCGGCCGTTGATCCGGGCAATCCTCGACCCGGCCGACGGCGGGTTCGAGGAACTCCAACCCGCTGGGCGCCGAACATCGTGATCGGCCTGGGCCGCCTGGCCGGCCGTACGGTCGGCGTGGTCGCCAACAACCCGATCCGCAAGGGCGGGTGCCTGGACACGCTCAGCGCCGAGAAGGCCGCCCGCTTCGTGCGGCTCTGCGACTCGTTTGGCATCGCCCTCGTGGTGATCGCCGACGTCCCGGGCTACCTGCCCGGGGTGGGACAGGAACGGGACGGGGTCGTCCGGCGAGGCGCAAAGCTGCTCTACGCCTTCGCCGAGGCCGTTGTCCCGCGGGTCACGCTTATCACCCGCAAGGCGTACGGCGGTGCCTACATCGCGATGAACTCCCGCGCCCTCGGCGCCACCAGGGTCTTCGCCTGGCCGCAAGCGGAGGTCGCCGTGATGGGCGCCGAGGCGGCGGTGGGTGTGCTGCACCGCAAAGCCCTCGCCGCGGCACCCGACGCGGAGCGGGAGGCGCTGCGCGCCTGTCTCGTCGCCGAGTACGAGCGCACGGCCGGCAGCGTCGACCGGGCCCTGGAGCTGGGCGTGGTGGACGAGATCCTGGCGCCGGCGCAGAGCCGCCGGCGGCTGGCCGAGGCGCTCGCCACGGCGCCGGCCGGGCGCGGGCACCACGGCAACGTGCCGCTCTGACTCTCCTGTCCCGCCGCGCCTGCCGGCCGGCGGGGCACGCACACGTACGCCGCCGGCCACGGAAGCCGGCGGCGTGTGGTGGTACGTCTACTCGGCGACGCGGGTGCGCCCGGTCCAGCGGTAGACCGTCCGGTCACCGGCGGCCCCTTCGTACTCGAAGTGCTCGTAGCCACCCTGGTGCGGCACCTTGACCTTGTCGTCGACGCTGGCGACACGATGGGTGCGCAGCTCGGACGGCAGTGTCGCCGGGCCGCCCTCAAGCACGACTTGGATGATCACGCGATCGTCGCCATTGGACATCGCGTCAGGAGTGTCAATCATGGGCGTCCCTTCATACCGGGGTACGTCACCTCTCCACGACTCACGCTATCCAACCCCCAGTGGGTCGTACACCCCTGACAATCCCCAGTTCACGTCAATGCTTACGGGTTGGCCGCTTTCCGCACGCCGATTAGCATCTGGCACATGAGTACCATGCCGGCCGGCCAGGCAACCGACCATTCACCGTCCACAATGGACTCGGCATTGTGGATCCGGCGCTACCACCCCTCGCCGGACAGCCGGGTCCGGCTGGTGTGCTTTCCACACGCCGGCGGATCGGCCAGCTTCTACTTTCCGGTCTCCGCGGCCCTCACGCCGGGCGTCGAGGTGCACGCCGTGCAGTACCCGGGCCGCCAGGACCGCCGTGCCGAGCAGCCCGTCGAGAGCATCTCCGCGCTGGCTGACGCCGTCACCGAGGTGGTGCGCCCGCTGACCGACCGCCCGCTGGCGTTCTTCGGCCACAGCCTCGGCGCGATCCTCGGCTACGAGGTGGCGCTGCGCCTGGAGGCGGCCGGCGCACCGCCGCTGGTCCGGTTCTTCGCCTCGGGCCGCCGGGCGCCCTCGAGGTACCGGCCCGAGACCGTCAGCGATCGCGACGACCAGGCGATCCTCGCCGAGCTGCGCCTGCTGTCCGGCACCAACGGCGACGTCCTCGGCGACCCGGAGCTGGTCCAGATGATCCTGCCGGCGGTGCGCAGCGACTTCCTCGCCATCGAGCGCTACCGGCACACGTCCGGGCAGCGCCTCAGCTGCCCCGTGGTGTCGCTGATCGGCGACGTGGACCCTCGGGTCGACGAGGACGAGGCGCGCGCCTGGGCCGCGCACACGACCGGCGGCTACCGGCTGCGGATCTTTCCGGGTGGACACTTCTATCTGGTCGACCAGGCGGCGTCGGTCATCCAGGAGGTGTCCACCGAGCTGTCCGCCGCACTCAAGTCCTCATAGGACAAAATGAGGCCGGCCCGATCGGGCCGGCCTTCACTGTCCACAGGCGACGCTCAGGCAGCGACCGCCTCGAGCCGCGGGTCGCCCAGCAGGATCGCGCGCTGGAGGTCGCGCAGGGTGCGGCACGGCTCCAGTCCGAACTCGTCGTTGAGCACCGAGCGCGCCGTCTGGTAGACCTGGAGCGCCTCAGCCTGGCAGCCGGAGCGGTAGAGCGCGAGCATGAGCTGCCGGTAGAACGCCTCTCGAAACGGGTTCTCAGTGGTCATCGCGTACAGGTAGCCGACGTACTCGCGGTGCCGGCCGAGGTCGAACGCGCACTCCACCAGCTCCTCCGCGCACTCCAGCCGGGCAAGCTCCGCCCAGCCGGCGAACGCGGTCAGCACCGGGCCGCTGCGCTGGTCGCCCAGGGCCGGGCCGCGCCACAGCGCGAGCGCCTCCTGGTACCGCGTGAACGCCTGCTCCGGCAGGCCGGCCCGCCGGCTCGCCCGGCCGTCCGCCACGAGCCGCTTGAAGTCCTGCACGTCCAGCTGGTCCGAGCCGAGGCGTAGCACGTAACCGGGCTGCGTGGTCACGATCGGGCTGTCCGCCTGACCCGGTCTGGCGAGAAACTTGCGCAGCTGCGAGATGTACACGTGAAGTCCCGCGGTGGCGCGGCGGGGCAGATCCTCGCCCCAGATCTCGGTCATCAGCTGTCCGGGCGCGACAACCTGACCGGCTCGCACCAACAGCACCGCGAGCAGCACCTCGATCTTGCGAGCACTTACCTCGTGGGCTGTGTCCCCATCGAGCACCCGGATCGGACCGAGCATCTCGTAACGCATACGCCGCCCCCGTTTCTGGCATCGGCCTGGCCACGTACACCCTGGTAGGCGCCGGGGCCCACACACGTCCGTCCGCCTCAACGTATGCGCGCTCTCAGTCGCCCAACAACCCCAGACAACCCCTGACATGACCAGCGCCAGCATCGAGGGGCGTCAACCCCAGATGGTCTTTAGGGGGTTGCGGGCACCACCGTGATTGCCCTTAGGGCCGGCTTTAGCGAGCGACCCGATGATGCGCGCAGACCATGCCGACTGACGACGCGTTGACGTATGGGAGCCCCCATGCCGGTAGCACCGATCCCCGCCCACCCTCTGTTGCTCCTGCTGCTTCAGGTCAGCGCCCTGCTCGGCATGGCGTTCCTGTTGGGACGGCTGGCGACCCGCCTCGGCATGCCCGCGGTGGTCGGCGAGCTCAGCGTCGGCCTGCTGCTGGGCCCGTCACTGCTGGGCTGGGCGGCTCCGGCCGTTTCGGACTGGCTGCTGCCGCAGGCGTCTGAGCAGGTGCACATGCTCGACGCGGTCGGGCAGTTCGGCGTGCTGCTGCTGGTCGCGATCACCGGCATCCACATGGACACCGGACTGCTGCGGCGCCGCCTCGGGACAGGGCTGAGCGTCAGCGCCGCCGGGCTGCTCATCCCGTTCGCGCTCGGAATGGGCGTCGGCATGCTGATACCCGCCGGCATGGTCGGCGACCGGGTGGACCGCCCGGTGTTCGCCCTCTTCCTCGGCGTGGCCATGTCGGTCACGGCGCTGCCGGTGATCGCCAAGACGCTCAGCGACCTGAAGATGCTGCACCGCAACGTCGGGCAGCTGACCCTGATCGCCGGCATGGTCGACGACGCGGTCGGCTGGTTCCTGCTGTCCGTCGTGGCCGCGATGGCCGCGAACGGGCTGCACGCCGGCACCGTGATCGAGTCGGCCCTCTATCTGGTGGGCATCGTGGCGGTCGCCGCGACCGTGGGCCGGCCGGTGGTCCGCCGCGTGTACCGGCTGGTGGACACCACCCCCAACGCGGGACCGGCGGTGGCCTTGACCGTGCTGCTGGTCTTCCTCGCCTCCGCCGCCACGCAGGCGATGCACTTCGAGGCGGTGTTCGGCGCGTTCGTCGTCGGCGTGCTGATCGGCGCCTGCTCGGGGGTACGCCCGGCCAAGCTCGCACCACTGCGGCTGGTCGTCATGTCCGTGCTGGCGCCGCTGTTCTTCGCCACCGCCGGCCTGCGGATGGACCTGACCGAGCTGGCCCGACCGACGGTGCTGGCGGTCGCGCTCATCGTGCTCGCGTGCGCGATCGCCGGAAAGTTCGCCGGCGCCTACGTGGGCGCCCGGCTGAGCCGGCTCAACCGCTGGGAGGCGATCGCGCTCGGCGCCGGGATGAACTCGCGGGGCGTCATCGAAGTGATCGTGGCCATGGTCGGCCTGCGCCTGGGCGTGCTGACGACCGCCGGGTACACGATCGTCGTGCTCGTCGCGATCGTCACCTCGGTGATGGCACCGCCGATCCTGAAGTGGTCCGTGCGGCGCATCGAGCTGACCGCCGAGGAGGAGGCCCGGCGGGCCACCCACGACGCGTACGCGATCGAGGACGCCTCCGACCGCGCCGAGCGCCACCATGCCGGCTAGGCCCGGGTTAGCTGGGCTTTAGCCGACTGCCTGACGCTGAACCCGCGGCGTCCCGGATGCCGCTGTGCCTGTCGTGAAAGGGGAGTGTGGGGTGTCGGGAGGCAACGAGGCGAAGCTGCTCGACTACCTCAAGCGGGTGACCGAGGACCTGCGCCGGTCACAGCGCCGGCTGCGCGACATCGAGGCCGCGGCGCACGAACCGATCGCCATCGTCGGCATGGCCTGCCGCTTCCCCGGCGGCGTCCAGACCGCCGACGATCTGTGGGACCTCGTCGCCGCCGGCCGGGACGCGATCGGGCCGCTGCCCACCGACCGGGGTTGGGAAAGCGGCGCGCTACGGGTACGCCACGGCGGCTTCCTCGCCGCGGCGGGCGACTTCGACGCCGGGTTCTTCGGCATCGGACCCCGCGAGGCGCTCGGCATGGCGCCCCAGCAGCGGCTGGCCCTGGAGACCTCGTGGGAGGCGGTCGAGCACGCCGGCATCGACCCGACCGCACTGCGCGGCGCCTCCGTCGGTACCTTCATCGGCTGCGACCACCTGGACTACTGCGAGGACATCTCCCAGGTGCCTGACGGGTCGGCCGGCTACTTCACGCTCGGCAACACCGCCAGCGTGGTCTCCGGACGGGTCGCCTACACGCTCGGGCTCTCCGGCCCCGCCGTCACCGTCGACACCGCGTGCTCCTCGTCGCTGGTCGCGATGCACCTGGCGGCACAGGCGCTGCGCCGCGGCGAATGCACGATGGCGCTCGCCGGCGGGGTGGCGGTGATGTCGTCGGCGACCCCGATGCTCGGCTTCGGCGACCTCGGCACGCTGGCCCCGGACGGGCGCTCGAAGGCGTTCTCGGCCACCGCCGACGGCATGACCATGGCCGAGGGCGCCGGCGTGCTGCTGCTGGAACGGCTCAGCGACGCGCGCCGCTCGGGCCACCGGGTCCTGGCCGTCCTGCGCGGCTCCGCCGTCAACTCGGACGGCGCCTCCAACGGGCTCACCGCACCGAACGGACCGGCGCAGCAGGCGGTGATCCTGGCCGCGCTCGCCGACGCGCAGCTCGATGTGTCCGATGTGGACGCGATCGAGGCGCACGGCACCGGCACCACGCTGGGCGACCCGATCGAGGCGCACGCGCTGCTGGCCACGTACGGCGCCACGCGCTCACCCGACGACCCGCTGTGGCTCGGCTCGGTGAAGTCGAACATCGGGCACACCCAGATGGCGGCCGGCGCCGCCGGGGTCATCAAGATGGTGCAGGCGATGCGGCACGGCGTCCTGCCCGCCACCCTGCACGTCACCGAGCCGACCTCGCACGTGGACTGGTCGTCGGGCGCGGTGCGGCTGCTCACCGAACCGCTCGGCTGGGCCGACCGCGGGCACCCGCGCCGCGCCGGGGTCTCCTCGTTCGGCATCTCCGGCACCAACGCGCACGTGGTGCTGGAGCAGGCGCCCCAGCCCGAACCCGCACCACCGCTCGCCCCGTACGACGGCGCGGTGCCCTGGTTGGTCTCCGGCCGTACCGAGGGGGCGCTGCGGGCGCAGGCGGCCCGGCTGGTCGACGCGGCGGAGCGGACCGATCCCGTGGCCCTGGGCTGGTCGCTGGCGACCACCCGTACCGCGTTCGAGCACCGGGCCGTCGTGCTCGACGGTGTCGCGGGACTGCGGGCACTCGCCGCCGGCGAGGCCGATCCCGCGGTGCCGCTGGGCGCGAGTGACGCGCCCGGCCCGGTCGTGTGGATGTTTTCCGGGCAGGGCTCGCAGCGCGCCGGCATGGGCACTGAGCTGTACCAGCGGTTTCCCGCCTTCGCCGCCGCCTACGACGAGGTCGCCGCGCTCCTCGACCCGCACCTGCCCCAACCACTGAGCACAGTGGATCCCGGCCTGATCGACCACACCACCTGGGCACAGGCCGGCCTGTTCGCCGTCCAGGTCGCCCTCACCCGGCTGCTGGACAGCTTCGGCCTGAAGCCGGACGCCGTCATCGGCCACTCCATCGGTGAGATCGCGGCCGCGCACACCGCCGGCATCCTCACCCTCGCCGACGCCTGCCGCCTCGTCGGGACCCGCGCCACCCTGATGGGTGACCTCCCGCCCGGCGGCGCCATGGCCACCGTCCAGGCCACCCCCGACGAGCTGGGCGACCTCACCACCGCCTGCGTCGCCGCCGTCAACACCCCGCACGCCACGGTCGTCTCCGGCCCCGAACCCGACATCACCGCGCTCGTCGAACAGTGGCGGGAACGCGGCCGGAAGGCCCGAAAGCTCGCGGTCAGCCACGCCTTCCACTCCGCCGCGATGGATCCCATCCTCGACGCCTTCCGGAGCGCCATCGCCAGCATCGACCACCGCCCTCCACGCCTGCCCCTGATCAGCAACCTCACCGGCGAGACAGCCGAGCACCTGACCTCGGAACACTGGGTCAACCACCTTCGCCAGCCGGTGCTCTTCGCCGAAGGCCTCCGGCACGCACGGGACACCTGGCAACCCACCACCTGGCTGGAGATCGGCCCCGGTGGCGCGCTCGCCGCCGCCGCGTCGCAAACCGTCGAGGCACCCCTGGTCACCGCCACTCTCCCGGCGAAGCGGCCCGAGGTCGAAGGGCTCACCGCCGCCCTCGCCCACCTGCACGTGACCGGGGCGTCAGTCAACTGGGCGGCCTGGTACCCGTCGGACCCGACGCCACAGCCCGTGCCCCTGCCCACGTACCCCTTCCAGCGCCAGCGCTACTGGCTCGATCCGCCGCGGCGCCGGATGACGACCATCGACGGATGGCTGTACCAGGTCACGTGGAAGTCGCTCCCGTCCCCCGCCGTACCCCCGGCGCTGACCGGCACCTGGCACGTGCTCAGCGGCGCGGACGAGCCGGACGTCCTGCCCGCCGTGGTGGCCGCGGTCGAGGGTCACGGCGGATCGGTCGTCAAACACAGCGTGACGGACGGCACCGACCTGTCGGCCCTGCTCGCCGAGGACGACACACCCGCTGGACTGATCAGCCTGCTCGCCCTGACGGACGGCGACGCGGGCCTGAGCACCGGCGGTGTGCCCGCCGGGCTGGCCGCGAACGTCCGGCTGCTCCGCGCCGGCCTGCCCGGTCCACTGTGGTGCCTCACCCGGGGCGCCGTCACCGCGAACTCACTCGACCGCACACCGGCCCCCGCGCAGGCGGCCACCTGGGGGCTGGGACGTTCGGCCGCGCTGGAGCTGCCGCAGCGCTGGGGCGGCCTAATCGACCTGCCCGAGGGCTCCACCGTGGACGCCGCCAGCTTGGCCCGCATCCTTGCCGGCGAGCACGGCGAGGACCAGGTCGCGATCCGGGCCGACGCCACCTACGCCCGGCGGCTCGCCCACCGGCGGCCGCCGCCCGCCCGGAAGGAGTGGCGCCCCGAGGGCACCACGCTGATCACCGGCGGTACCGGCGCGCTCGGCGCCCGCATCGCCCGGCGACTGGCCGCCGGCGGCGCACCCCGGCTGATCCTGACCAGCCGCTCGGGCCTCGCCGCGCCGGGTGCCCCGGAGCTGGCGCGGGAGCTGGCGGCGATGGGCACCGACGTCACCATCACCGCCCTCGACGCCACCGACCGCAACGCACTAGCCCACCTACTCACCACCATCCCCGACACCCACCCCCTCACCACCGTCATCCACACCGCCGGCACCGCCGAAACCGGCCCCATCAACACCATCACCACCCAACAACTCCAAAACACACACGCCGCCAAAGCCCTCGGCGCCCAACACCTCCACGAACTAACCCAACACACCCCCACCATCACCACCTTCATCCTCTTCTCCTCCAACGCCGCCACCTGGGGCAGCGGACAGCAAGCCGCCTACGCCGCCGCCAACGCCCACCTCGACGCCCTCGCCGAACACCGCCACGCCAACGGACTACCCGCCACCAGCATCGCCTGGGGACCATGGCAAGAAACCGGCATGGCCGCCGACGAGTCCACTTTGGAGTACCTGCGGCGGCGAGGGCTCAACCCGCTGGACCCCGAGCTGGCACTCGACGCCCTCGTCGACGCGCTGTCCGGTACCGAGCCGTGTGTCACGGTCGCCGACGTCGACTGGGAGAAGTTCGCGGCGGCGTTCACCGCGCAGCGCCCGAGCCGGCTGCTCGCCGACCTCCCGGAAGTGCGCGGGCGGATGCCGGTCGAGCGGCAGGTGACCGGAGCGGACCTGGGTGAGACCTCGCTGCGCCGGCAGGTGACCGCGGCCGGCACCGACCGGGCCGCGACCGAGCTGCTGCTGGAGCACGTCCGGGCGCAGGCGGCGGCGGTGCTGGGCTACGCCGCGGCCGGTGACGTGCCGGCGGGCCGCCCCTTTCAGGAGCTGGGTTTCGATTCGCTGACCGCGGTCGAGCTGCGCAACCACCTCACCACCACCACCGGACTAACCCTCCCACCAACCCTCATCTACGACCACCCAACCCCACACCACCTCGCCACCCACCTACACACCCAACTCACCAACACCCAACCCCACACCACCACCACAACCACACACACCCACAACCCCGACGAACCAATCGCCATCATCGCCATGGCCTGCCGCTACCCCGGCAACACCAACAACCCCACCGACCTATGGAACCTCCTCCACCACCAAACCGACGCCATCACCACCATGCCCACCAACCGAGGCTGGAACCTCACCACCCTCTACCACCCCAACCCCAACCACCCCGGCACCACCTACACCCAACACGGCGGCTTCCTCCACACCGCACCCCAATTCGACCCCACCTTCTTCAACATCAGCCCCCGCGAAGCACTCGCCATGGACCCCCAACAACGCCTCCTCCTCGAAACCGCCTGGGAAACCTTCGAAAACGCCGGACTCACCCGCACCACCCTCCACACCTCAAACACCGGCGTCTTCTGCGGCGGCACGTACGAGGGGTACGGGGTGGGTGGCGCCGCGGCGGCTCGGGAGGTCGAGGGCTACCTGCTCGCGGGTGGGACGCCGAGCGTGATGTCCGGACGGGTGTCGTACACGTTCGGCCTGGAAGGCCCGGCGGTCACTGTGGACACGGCGTGCTCGTCGTCGCTGGTGGCTATCCACCTGGCGAGCCAGTCGCTGCGCCAGGGCGAGTGTGATCTGGCGCTGGCCGGTGGAGTGGCGGTGATGGCGACCCCGGCCACGTTCATCGAGTTTTCCCGCCAGCGCGGCCTCGCCGCGGACGGACGCTGCAAGCCCTTCGCCGCCGCCGCCGACGGCACCGGCTGGGGTGAGGGCGCCGGTCTGGTCCTCCTGGAACGCCTCAGCGACGCCCAGCGCAACGGGCACCAGATCCTCGCCGTGCTGCGTGGCTCGGCGGTGAACCAGGACGGCATGAGCAACGGCCTCACAGCGCCCAACGGTCCCGCTCAGCAGCGGGTCATCATGCGCGCACTGGCCAACGCCGGCCTCACTCCATCCGACATTGACGCGGTTGAGGCCCACGGCACCGGCACCACCCTCGGCGACCCCATCGAAGCGCAAGCACTACTCGCCACCTACGGCCAGGACCGCCCCGCCGACCGTCCACTGTGGCTCGGCTCGATCAAGTCGAACATCGGACACACCCAAGCCGCCGCAGGCGTCGCCGGCGTCATCAAAATGGTCCAAGCCCTCCAGCACCAGACCCTCCCCGCCACCCTGCACATCGAAGAGCCCACCCCACACGTCGACTGGTCCACCGGCGCCGTCCGGCTCCTCACCGAACCCGTCGCCTGGACACCCACCGACCAACCCCGCCGCGCCGGCATCTCCGCCTTCGGCATCTCCGGCACCAACGCCCACCTCATCATCGAAGAACCACCACCACCGGCCACCACACCCGAGCCCACCGAAAACCCCGTCACCACCCCATGGCTGATCTCCGCCCGAACCGAACCAGCCCTACGCGAGCAGGCAGCCCAACTCCTCGACCACGCCCAACACGCCGAACCGGCCGACCTCGCCTGGTCCCTCGCCACCACCCGCACCCACTTCGAACACCGCGCCGCCATCCTCAACGGACCCGAAGCCCTCACCGCACTCGCCACCGGAGACCCGCACCCGGGCGTGGTACAGGCGGTCGCGGCGCCGGCGGGCCGGACGGTGTGGATGTTCTCCGGCCAGGGTTCGCAGCGCGCGGGCATGGGAGCCGAGCTGTACCAGCGCTTCCCCGTCTTCGCGGCCGCCTACGACGAGGTCTGCGAGCTGCTCGATCCGCATCTGCCGCAACCGCTGCGCACGGTGGACGCCACCCAGATCGACCACACCACCTGGGCACAGGCCAGCCTCTTCACGCTCCAGATCGCTCTCACCCGGCTCCTGGACAGCCTCGGCCTCAGACCCGACGCCGTCATCGGCCACTCACTCGGTGAGATCACGGCCGCACACGTGGCGGGCGTACTGACCCTGACCGACGCCTGCCGCCTCCTCGGCGCCCGCGCCACCCTCATGGGGTCACTACCCCCGGCGGCTCCATGGCCGCCATCCACGCCACACCGGACGAGCTCGGCGACCTCGACGGGCTCGCCATCGCCGCCGTCAACACCCCCGGCGCCACCGTCGTCTCCGGCCCGAGCGACGCGGTCGCCCGCGAGGTCGACCGCTGGCGGCGAGCCGGCCGCAAGACCCGCACTCTCCAGGTCAGCCACGCCTTCCACTCCCCCGCGATGGAACCGATCCTCGAGGAGCTGCACCGCACCGCCACGACGATCACGCACCACCCGCCGCGCATCCCGCTCATCACCAACCTGACCGGGCAGGCAGCCGAGGAGCTCACCCCGGAACACTGGGTGGCCCACCTGCGCCAACCCGTCCTCTTCGCGCCGGGTCTGCGACACCTCGAAGCCACCTACCAGCCAACGACCTGGCTCGAGATCGGCCCCGGCAACACTCTGGCCACCGCGGCGGCGCAAACCGTCGACCCGCCCCTGGCCACCACCGCGCTGCCCCACGACACGGCCGAGACCGAGGGCCTCGCCACCGCCCTCGCGCGGCTGCACGTGGCCGGCACCCAGGTCGACTGGCACGCCTGGTTCGGCAAGGGACCGGCACGGCCTCTGGCACTGCCGACGTACCCCTTCCAGCGCCAGGACTACTGGCTCGCCGGCGCGCCCGAAGCGGCGGCCGACGACGCCGAGTTCTGGGCGGCGGTGGACAGCGGGGACCCGGAGATCTTCGCGCAGACCCTGGACGCGACGACCGACCAGCGACCGTTGCTCGACGCGGTACTGCCCAGCCTCGCCGCGTGGCGCCGGCAGCGCCGACAGCAGGCCACTGTGGACGAATGGCGGTACGTCGCCGATTGGCGGCCGCTGCCCGAGCCGGCCGGCACTCCCGCGCTCGACGGCGCCTGGCTGGTGCTGACCCCGAGCCCCACCGGGTGGGCAGAGGCAGTGGCGGCGGAGATCGAGACGTACGGCGCCGCCGCCACGGTCGTTTCCGCCGGCCCGGACACCGACTTCGCGGCGCTGCTGGAGCGGTCCGGGCCACTGGCCGGCATCGTGAGCCTGCTCGCGCTCGACGAGTCCCCGCACCCCGACCACCCGGCGGTACCGGCGGGCCTCGTCGCGAACACGCGGCTGCTTCAGGTCGACACCACGGCCCCGCTCTGGTGCCTGACCGAAGGCGCGGTCGGGCAGTCCCCGCACCCGGCTCAGGCGCCGATCTGGGGGTTGGGTCGCACCGCGGCCCTCGAGCTGCCGCAGCGTTGGGGTGGGCTGATCGACCTGCCCGAGGCGGGCACCGCCCTTGGCGGCCGGCTGGCTCGCGTGCTCGCCCCGGGACAGCCGGAGGACCAGGTCGCCATCCGCGCCGACGGCGTACACGTCAGGCGGCTGGCCCGACGCCCCGCGACCGCGGCCGCGACGCCGTGGCGCCCCGAGGGCACCACGCTGATCACCGGCGGTACCGGCGCGCTCGGCGCCCATGTCGCCCGGTGGCTGGCGGCGAACGGCGCACCCCGACTGCTGCTGACCAACCGCACCGGCCCGGACACTCCGCAGGCGGCCGCGCTGGCGCGGGAGCTGGCGGCGATGGGCGCCGAAGTCACCATCACCGCCCTCGACGCCACCGACCGCAACGCACTAGCCAACCTACTCACCACCATCCCCGACACCCACCCCCTCACCACCGTCATCCACACCGCCGGCACCGCCGAAACCGGCCCCATCAACACCATCACCACCCAACAACTCCAAAACACACACGCCGCCAAAGCCCTCGGCGCCCAACACCTCCACGAACTAACCCAACACACCCCCACCATCACCACCTTCATCCTCTTCTCCTCCAACGCCGCCACCTGGGGCAGCGGACAACAAGCCGCCTACGCCGCCGCCAACGCCCACCTCGACGCCCTCGCCGAACACCGCCACGCCAACGGACTACCCGCCACCAGCATCGCCTGGGGACCATGGCAAGAAACCGGCATGGCCGCCGATCCGCGGGCGCAGGCGTACTACGCCCGCCGGGGCACGCTGCCGCTCAGTCCAGAGCTCGGCATCCGGGCCCTGCACCAGGCGCTGACCGAGGGCGACACGACGATCACCATCGCCGACATCGACTGGCCGACGTTCGGCGGTGTCTTCACCGCGCAGCGCCCGAGCCCGCTGCTGGCTGACCTGCTCGACGCGGGTCCCGACGCCGATGGAGAGGGTGACGGCGAGGGCGGGACGCGGGCCCTGACCGCGCTGCGCCAGAAGCTGGCCGACACCCCGGCCGCGCGCCGGTCGCACCTGTTGGTGCGCCACGTACAGGAGCTGGCGGCGAACGTGCTCGGCCACGCCCGGCCAGACGACGTACCGGCCGGTGCCGCGTTTCAGGAGCTGGGTTTCGACTCGTTGACCGCGGTCGAGCTACGCAACCACCTCACCACCACCACCGGACTAACCCTCCCACCAACCCTCATCTACGACCACCCAACCCCACACCACCTCGCCACCCACCTACACACCCAACTCACCAACACCCAACCCCACACCACCACCACAACCACACACACCCACAACCCCGACGAACCAATCGCCATCATCGCCATGGCCTGCCGCTACCCCGGCAACACCAACAACCCCACCGACCTATGGAACCTCCTCCACCACCAAACCGACGCCATCACCACCATGCCCACCAACCGAGGCTGGAACCTCACCACCCTCTACCACCCCAACCCCAACCACCCCGGCACCACCTACACCCAACACGGCGGCTTCCTCCACACCGCACCCCAATTCGACCCCACCTTCTTCAACATCAGCCCCCGCGAAGCACTCGCCATGGACCCCCAACAACGCCTCCTCCTCGAAACCGCCTGGGAAACCTTCGAAAACGCCGGACTCACCCGCACCACCCTCCACACCTCAAACACCGGCGTCTTCTGCGGGATCACCTCGCAGGACTACATGTCGCTGGCCGGACAGGGCGACAGCGAGGTCGAGGGGTACGTGGCGACCGGCAACATCGGCAGTGTCGCGTCGGGACGGGTGTCGTACACGTTCGGGCTGCAGGGGCCGGCGGTCACAGTGGACACCGCGTGCTCCTCCTCACTGGTCGCGATCCACCTGGCGAGCCAGTCGCTGCGAAACGGTGAATGCGACCTCGCGCTCGCGGGCGGCGCCACCGTCATGGCCACACCCGGCGCGTTCATCGAGTTTTCCCGCCAGCGCGGCCTCGCCGCGGACGGACGCTGCAAGCCCTTCGCCGCCGCCGCCGACGGCACCGGCTGGGCCGAAGGCGCCGGACTCATCCTCCTGGAACGCCTCAGCGACGCCCAGCACAACGGACACCAGATCCTCGCCGTGCTGCGTGGCTCGGCCATCAACCAGGACGGCGCCTCAAACGGACTTGCCGCACCGAACGGTCCCGCCCAGCAACGGGTGATCATGCGGGCCCTCGCCAACGCCGGTCTCGCTCCCTCCGATGTGGACGCGGTTGAGGCGCACGGCACCGGTACCACGCTGGGCGACCCGATCGAGGCCCAGGCAATCATCGCCACCTACGGCCAGGACCGCCCCGCCGACCGTCCACTGTGGCTCGGCTCGATCAAGTCGAACATCGGACACACCCAAGCCGCCGCAGGCGTCGCCGGCGTCATCAAAATGGTCCAAGCCCTCCAACACAACACCCTCCCCGCCACCCTGCACATCCAAGAACCCACCCCACACGTCGACTGGACCACCGGCACCGTTCGCCTCCTCACCGAACCCGTCGCCTGGACACCCACCGACCAACCCCGCCGCGCCGGCATCTCCGCCTTCGGCATCTCCGGCACCAACGCCCACCTCATCATCGAAGAACCACCACCACCGGCCACCACACCCGAGCCCACCGACCCGCCGCGGACCACCACCGCGCCCTGGCTGGTCTCGGCCCGCAACGAGCCGGCCCTGCGCGCCCAGGCCACCCAGCTGCTCGACGTCGCCGAAGACGCCGACCCGGCCGACCTCGCCTGGTCCCTCGCCACCACCCGCACCCACTTCGAACACCGCGCCGCCATCCTCAACGGACCCGAAGCCCTCACCGCACTCGCCACCGGAGACCCGCACCCCGACCTGGTCCGGGGCACCGCCGTTCCCATCGGCCCCGGCCCGGTGCTGGTCTTTCCCGGCCAGGGTTCGCAGTGGGCCGGCATGGGCGTCGACCTCCTGGACAGCTCACCGGCGTTCGCCGAGCGGATCGCCGCGTGCGAACGGGCGCTGTCCCCGTACGTCGGCTGGTCGCTGACCGGGGTGTTGCGCGACGGGGAGCCGATCACCCGGGTCGACGTGGTACAGCCGGTGCTCTGGGCCGTGATGGTCTCCCTCGCTGAGCTCTGGCGCGCGTACGGCGTCGAGCCGGCCGCGGTGGTGGGCCACTCGCAGGGCGAGATCGCGGCCGCGTGCGTCGCCGGTGTGCTGTCGCTCGAAGACGGCGCAAAGGTCGTCGCGCTGCGCAGCCAGGCACTGCGGGCCCTGTCCGGCACCGGCGCGATGGCCTCCCTCGCCATCTCCGAAGAAGACGCCGCGGCCTGGCTCACCGGCCACCCCGACGTCCACATCGCCGCGGTCAACGGCCCCAACGCCACGGTCGTGTCCGGCCCGCCCGAACAGGTACAGACGCTGGTCGCCGACTGCGAGCTGGCCGGGCACCGGGCCCGCCTGATCGACGTGGACTACGCCTCGCACCACCCGCAGGTAGACGCGGTCGCGGACACCCTGCGCCGGCACCTCGGGGAGCTGGCCCACGGGGAGGGCACGGCCGCGTTCTACTCCACCGTCACCGGCGACCAGCTCGCCACCGGCGGCCTGGACGCGGGCTACTGGCTCACCAACCTGCGCCAGCCGGTGCGCTTCCTGGACACAGTGGACGCTCTGGTCCGCGACGGACACCGGATCTTCATCGAGGCGAGCCCGCACCCGGTCCTCGTCACCAGCGTGCAGGAGGCACTGGAGCGGTCCGGTACACCCGGCGCGGTGCTGGCGACCCTGCGCCGGGACCAGGGCGACACCCACCAGCTCACCCGCGCCGCCGCGCACGCCCACGTCAGCGGGGTACCGGTCGACTGGGCAGGCTGGTTCACCGCCGGCGCGCAGCCGCGGGCGATCCCGCTGCCGACGTACCCGTTCCAGCGCCAGCGCTACTGGGTCGAGCCGGCCGCACCGGCGCCGGGCCAGGGCAGCCGCACCAGCGGGCTGCGGTACCGGACCACCTGGCGGCCGGTGGCCGAGCCGGCCGCCGCACCCGACCTGACCGGTGACTGGCACGTGTTCACCGCCGGCCCGCACCCGGCGACGGACACCGTGCTCAACGCGATCGAGTCACACGGCGGCACCGCCACCGTGCACCGGGTCGACGCCGGCACGGACCTACACCGGCTGCTCGACGCGGCCGGCCCCGCCACCGGCCTGATCAGCCTGCTCGCCCTCGACGAGACGCCGCACCCGCGGTATCCGGCGGTACCGGCCGGCCTCGCCGCGAACATCCGGCTGCTCCAGGCCGAACGGGCCGCTCCACTGTGGTGCCTGACCCAGGGCGCTGTCGCCGTGCTGCCCGGCGACCCCACTCCCGCCCCGGCACAGGCGCACACCTGGGGACTGGGCCGGACCGCCGCACTCGAACAGCCCCGCCTCTGGGCCGGCCTCGTCGACCTGCCCGCCGAGGGTGGCGCGACCGACCACATCCGCCTGGCCCAGCTGCTGGCCGCCGAGCGCGGTGAGGACCAGACCGCGATCCGGGGCGGCGAGGCGTACGCCAGGCGGCTCGAGCGCGCCCCGGTGGACCGGCGCCCAGCCACCTGGCGCCCGACGGGCAGCACCCTGATCACCGGCGGTACCGGTGCGCTCGGCACCCACGTCGCCCGCTGGCTGGCCGCGAACGGAGCCCCGCACCTCGTCCTCGCCAACCGCACCGGGCCGGACACCCCACACGCGACCGCCCTCGCCGAGGAGCTGACCGCCGCCGGCGCCACCGTCACGATCGCCGCCTGGGACCCCGCCGACCCGGACGCGCTCGCCGCGCTCCTGGCCGACCTACCCGAGGACCACCCGCTGACAACCGTCGTCCACGCCGCCGGCGTACCGGAGAACGCCCTGCTGGAGCAGCTCGACGAACCGCACCTGGCCGGCGTGCTCGCACCCAAGTCGCTGGCCGCGGCCCACCTGCACGCACTGACCCGGAACATCCCCACGGTCACGGCGTTCGTGCTGTTCTCCTCCGGCGCCGCCTCGTGGGGCAGCAGCCGCCAGGGCAGCTACTCCGCCGCCAACGCCTACCTCGACGCGCTGGCCGAGCACCGGCGCGCCGCGGGGCTGCCGGCGACGAGCGTGGCCTGGGGACCGTGGGCGGAAGGCGGCATGGCGGCTGACCCTGCGGCGCTGGACTACTTCCGCCGCCGCGGCATCGCGCCGCTGGCGCCCGAGGTGGCGATCGAGGCGCTGCACGAGGTGATCAGCCACGGCGAGATCACCGCCACCGTGGCCGACATCGACTGGAAGGTGTTCCCGGCCGTCTTCACCGCCCAGCGGCCCAGCCCGCTGATCAGCGACCTCGTCCCGAGCCCGCACCCGGCCGGCGAGCAGGTCGAGCCCGAACAGGCCGGTGCGGCGCTGCGCGCACAGCTCGCCACCGTGCCCGCCGCTGAGCGGCACCACGTGCTGCTGCGGCACGTGCAGGGGTACGCCGCGAGCGTGCTCGGGCACGCCGACCCGACCAGCGTTCCGGCCCACCAGCCGTTCCAGGAGCTCGGCTTCGACTCGCTGACCGGCGTCGAGCTGCGCAACCACCTCAACGCCAGTACCGGCCTGCGGCTGCCGCCCACCCTCGTCTACGACTACCCCACTCCGGACGAGCTGGCCGGCTTCCTCGGCGGGCAGCTCTCCGGCGACCCCGGCGGGCCGGCGCTCGGTCCGCTGCCCGAGCTGGACCGCTGGGACTCCGCGCGGGAACCGTCCGATGTGGACGAGCAGACACGCCGTGAGGTGACCGACCGGCTGCGGGCGCTGCTGGCCAAATGGGGCGAGCCGGCTGGCGACGGCGCGCACCAGGACCTGGCGATGGCGAGCGCGGACGACATCTTCGACCTCATCTCCACCGAGTTCGGGAAGGCGTGACGATGGCGAACGAGGAGAAGCTGCTGGAGAACCTGCGCTGGGTCACCGGGCAGCTGCGCGAGGCCCGGCAACGGCTCACCGAGCTCCAGGCGCCTCCGGAGCCGATCGCGATCATTGGTACCGCCTGCCGGCTGCCCGGCGGCGTGCGCTCCGCCGACGACCTCTGGCACCTCGTCGCGGCAGGCGGTGACGCGGTCGGCCCGTTCCCCACCGATCGCGGCTGGGACCTGGCCAGCCTCTTCGACGCCGACCCCGACACCTCCGGCACCACGTACACCGACCAGGGCGCGTTCGTCACCGACGCCACCGGCTTCGACGCCGGGTTCTTCGGCATCAGCCCGCGCGAGGCGACCGCGATGGACCCGCAGCAGCGGATGCTGCTGGAGACCGCGTGGGAGGCGTTCGAGGACGCCGGGCTGCGCCGCGACGAGCTGCACGGCAGCGACACCGCGGTGTTCGCCGGGGTCAGCGCCCACGACTACCTGTCGGTGATCGGCGACATGACCAGCGAGGTGGAAGGGTACGTCGGCACCGGCAACCTCGGCAGCGTCGTCTCCGGCCGGGTGGCGTACACGTTCGGTCTGGGCGGCCCAGCCGTCACCGTGGACACCGCCTGCTCGTCGTCGCTGGTGGCGATGCACCTGGCCGCCCAGTCGCTGCGCCGCGGCGAGTGCTCGCTGGCGCTGGCCGGCGGGGTCACGGTGATGGCCACGCCCGGGGCGTTCATCGAGTTCTCCCGGCAGCGTGGGATGGCCGCCGACGGGCGCTGCAAACCCTTCGCGGCCGAGGCCGACGGCACCGGCTGGGGCGAGGGCGCGGGTCTTGTCGTACTGGAAAGGCTCTCCGACGCCCAGCGGCACGGACACCGGGTGCTGGCCGTGATCCGCGGCTCGGCGGTGAACCAGGATGGCACCAGCAACGGCCTGACCGCCCCGAACGGACCTTCCCAGCAGCGCGTGATCCGCCAAGCCCTCGCCGACGCGCGGCTCACACCGGACCGGGTGGACGTCGTGGAGGCGCACGGCACCGGTACCACGCTCGGCGACCCGATCGAGGCGCAGGCGCTGCTCGCCACGTACGGGCAGGACCGTCCCACGGACCGTCCACTGTGGCTCGGCTCGGTCAAGTCGAACATCGGCCACACCCAGGCCGCCGCCGGCGCCGCCGGGGTCATCAAGATGGTGATGGCGATGCGGCACGGCCTGCTCCCGGCGAGCCTGCACGTGGGCGCGCCCACACCGCACGTCGACTGGGACAGCGGCGCGGTGCGGCTGCTCACCGAGGCGACACCGTGGCCGGGCGAGCATGGGCCGCGCCGCGCCGGGGTTTCCTCGTTCGGCATCTCCGGCACCAACTGCCACGTGATCCTGGAGCAGGCGCCGCAGCCTCCCGCCGAGCCGCCCCCGCCGCGTGCCGCGGGCCCGGTCCCCTGGGTGCTCGGCGCGCGTACCCCCGCCGCCCTGCGCGCCCAAGCGGAGCGGCTGGCCGGGTGGGTGGACGGTGCCGACCCGGTCGACGTGGGCTGGTCCCTGGTGACGACGCGGTCGGCGTTCGAACACCGGGCGGTGGTCCTGGACGGCACGGCCGGGCTCGCGGCGCTGGCCGCCGGCGAACCCCACCCCGAGCTGGTACAGGGAGAGGTGGTCCCGCTCGGGCCCGGACCGGTGATGGTCTTCCCCGGGCAGGGCTCGCAGTGGGCCGGCATGGCCGCGGAGCTGCTGGACACCTCCCCCGCGTTCGGCAAACGGATGGCCGAGTGCGAGCAGGCCCTCGCGCCGTACCTGGACTGGTCGGTGACCGAGGTGCTGCGCCGCGGCGAGCTGCTGGACCGCGACGACATGACCCAGCCCGCGCTGTGGGCGGTGATGGTCTCGCTCGCCGAGGTGTGGCGCTCGTACGGGGTCACACCGGCCGCTGTCGTCGGGCACTCGCAGGGCGAGATCGCCGCCGCCTGCGTGGCCGGGGTGCTGTCGCTGGCGGACGGGGCGAAGGTGGTGGCGCTGCGCAGCCGGGCGCTCAGCGCGCTGGAGCCGGGCGGCGCGATGACCTCCGTCGCGCTCTCCGCGCACGAGGTCGAGGAGCTGCTGGACCGTTACCCGGGGCTGCACCTGGCCGCGGTCAACGGCCCGAGCTCGGCCGTCCTGGCCGGCCCGGCCGACCAGGTGACCGCCGCCGAGGACGAATGCGCGGCGGACGGGCGGCACGTGCGCCGGGTGAACGTCAACTACGCCTCGCACAGCCCGTACATCGACGCGTTGCGGGAGCCACTGCTTGCCGGCCTCGGCGAGCTGACACCAGCCGCCGCGCAGGTCGCGTTCTACTCCACGGTGACCGCTGGCCGGCTCGGCACCGAAGCGCTGGACACCGACTACTGGTACCGCAACCTTCGCCAGCCGGTGCGTTTCGCCGCCGCTGTGGAGGCGCTGCTCGGCGACGGCTACCGGGTCTTCATCGAGGCGAGCCCGCACCCCGTGCTGGCCGTACCCGTGCAGGAGGCAGCCGAGCGCGCTGTGGTGGTGCCGACGCTGCGCCGCGGCCAGGGTGACCTGGCACAGGTGCTGCGCTCCGTCGCCGCCGCCTACACGGCCGGCGTGCCGGTCCGGTGGGAGAGCTGCTTCCCGGCGCCGGGACGGCGGATACCGCTGCCGACCTACCCTTTCCAGCGGCAGCGGTACTGGGTCCCGGTCCGCGACGCGCGCGGCGGCGACCCCGCCGGCCTCGGCCTCGTCCCGGCCGGGCACCCGCTGCTGGGCGCGGCGACCGAGCTCGCCGAGGGCGACGGCTACCTGCTCACCGGGCGCCTCTCCGCCGCCGGACAGGGCTGGCTCGCCGACCACCGGGTGGGCGAGGCGGCGCTGCTGCCCGGGACCGGCTTCGCCGAACTGGCCCTGCACGCGGCGACGCGCACCGGCGGCGGCACCGTCGTGGAGCTGACCGTGCAGGAGCCGCTGCTGATCCCGCCCGCGGCCGCGGTGGACGTGCAGCTGAGCGTGGGTGCGCCGGACGAGGCCGGGCAGCGCCCGCTGGCCATCCACTCCCGCCCGGCCGGCGCCGCGGACACCCCCTGGTCCCGGCACGTCAGCGGAGCCCTGTCCGCCGCGGCCGGACCGCCGCCGCGGCCGCTGGATGGCGCCTGGCCGCCACCCGGCGCGACCGCGCTGCCGGTGGACGGGCTCTACCAGCGCATGGCCGAGCGGGGCTTCGGGTACGGGCCGGCGTTTCAGGGGCTCACCGCGGCCTGGCGGCTCGGCGACGACCTGTACGGCGAGGTCGCCCTCCCGGAGGCGGAACGCGCGGCCGCGGCAGGGTACGGAGTGCACCCGGCGCTGTTCGACGCGGCCCTGCACACCCTCGCCGCCGGCGCCACCGACGACACGGGGGACGCCGGCGCGGGCGGCACCGTGCTGCTCCCGTTCGCCTGGGCGGACGTCCGCCTGCACGCCACCGGTGCCACCGCCCTGCGGGTCCGGATCACCCCGGACGGCCCGGGGCGGCTCGCCGTCACCGCCGCCGACCCGACCGGCGCGCCGGTACTCGACGTGGGCACGCTGACCCTGCGACCGGTCGCCACCGACCGCGTCGGCCGGGACCGCAGCGCCACCCGCGACTCGCTGTTCCAGGTGTCGTGGCCACGCCTGCCCGAGCTCCCGCGACCTGCCGGACGGCTCGCGGTGCTCGGCACCGGGCCGCTGGCCGCGCTCCCCGACGCCGGGCACCACCCTGACCTGGCCGCCCTGTTCGACGCCGTGGCGGCCGGGGCGCCACCGGCCGACGCCGTCCTCGTCGAGTGCGGCACGGCAGCGGGCGCCGACCCGGTGGCCGGCCTGCGCGAGGCCACCACACGAGCGCTCGACCTGGTCCGGCGCTGGCTGGACGGGCCCTTCGCCGGCCGGCTGGTACTCGTGACCCGGAACGCGGTGGCCGTACAGGCCCACGAGGACGTGCCCCACCTCGCCGCGGCGGCCGTGTGGGGACTGGTTCGCAGCGCGCAGACCGAGAACCCGGGCCGGCTCGTGCTGCTGGACCTGGACGACTCGGACGCCTCACGCGCCGCCGTACCCGCCCTGCTCGCCACCGACGAACCGCAGGCGGCGCTCCGCGACGGGCAGGCGCACGTACCCCGCCTCGCGCCGGACGAGCCGGGCCGCCGCCTCACCCCGCCGGCCGGCACCGACACCTGGCGTCTCGGCCTGCGCGGCACCGGCAGCGTCACCAACCTCGCGCTCGTCGACGCACCGGACAACGCACGCCCGCTCGGATCGGGCGAGCTGCGGGTACGCCTGCGGGCCGGCGGCCTCAACTTCCGCGACGTCGTGGTGACCCTCGGCATGGTGGACGACAGCCGCCCGCTCGGCGGCGACGGCGCGGGTGTCGTCCTGGAGGCCGGCCCGGACTGCACGTTCGCCGTGGGCGACCGGGTGATGGGGCTGTGCAACGGGCTCGGCCCGGTCGTCGTCACCGACCAGCGGCTGGTCACCCGGATACCGGACGGCTGGACCTACGCCCAGGCCTCGGCCGCCCCGTCGGCGTTCCTCACCGCGTACTACGGCCTGGTCGAGCTCGCCGCGCTGCGCCCCGGCGAACGGCTGCTGCTGCACGCCGCGACCGGTGGCGTCGGCCTGGCCGCCCTCCAGCTCGCCAAGCACCTGGGAGCCGAGGTGTACGCCACGGCCAGCCCCGGCAAGTGGTCGCAGCTGCGCCGGCGCGGCGTGGACGAGGCGCGCATCGCCAGCTCCCGCACCCTTGACTTCGCGGGCCGCTTCGGGCCGGTCGACGTGGTGCTCAACTCGCTGGCCGGCGAGTTCACGGACGCGTCGCTGCGGATGCTCGGGCCCGGCGGCCGCTTCGTCGAGCTGGGCAAGACCGATCCGCGCGACCCCGACGAGGTCGCCGCCGCCCACCCCGGCGTCTCGTACCACGCGTTCGACCTGATGACCGCGGCCGGACCGGACCTGATCGCGCGGATGTGGCACGCACTGTCCACATTGTTCGCCGACGGCACGCTGCTGCCGCTGCCGGTCACCGCGTGGGACGTACGCCACGCCCCCGACGCGGTCCGCTACTTCAGCCAGGCTCGGCACATCGGCAAGGTGGTGCTCACCCTGCCCGCTCCGCCGGACCCGGACGGCACGGTCCTGATCACCGGCGGTACCGGCACGATCGGCGCGGCCACCGCCCGGCACCTGGTGACCGCACACGGCGTACGCCATCTGCTGCTGGCAAGCCGCTCCGGCCCGGCGGCCGACGGCGCGAGCGCGCTCGCCGACGAGCTGACCGCGCTGGGTGCGACGGTCAGCGTACGGGCCTGCGACACCGGCGACCGCGACGCGCTGGCCCGGCTGCTCGACGCCGTCCCGGACGCCCACCCGCTGACCGCGGTGGTGCACGCGGCCGGCGTCCTCGACGACGCCACCGTCGCCGCCCTCACCGCCGAGCAGCTTGACGCGGTGCTGCACGCCAAGGCCGACTCGGCCTGGCATCTGCACGAGCTGACCCGCGACCGCGACCTGACCGCGTTCGTGCTGTACTCCGCGTTCGCCGGGCTCGCCGGCGCGGCCGGGCAGGCCAACTACTCGGCGGCCAACGCGTTCCTTGACGCGCTGGCCCGGCACCGGCGCCGCGCCGGCCTCGCCGGCACCTCGCTGGCCTGGGGCTACTGGCGGCAGGCGACCGGGATGACCGGGCGGATGACCGACGCCGACCAGGCCCGCCTGGCCCGTTCCGGGATCCTCGGCATGGACGCCGGCGAAGGCATGGCGCTGTACGACGCCGCGCTGGAGACCGGCCACCCACTGATCTCGCCGATCCGGCTGGACCTGGCCGCGATGCGCCGCCAGGCCCGTTCCGGTGACACCCCGGCGCTGCTGCGCGGGCTGGTGGGGAGCGCGGCAAAGCCGGTGGCGGCCGCCGCGACCGTAAACCTCGGCACCCCCCTCGCCGGGCTGCCCCCGGAGGAGCGGCACGCCGCGCTGCTGGAGCTGGTTCGCGCGCACGCGGCCACCGTGCTCGGGCACGACTCACCGCGCGAGATCGCCCCGACCGGCCGCTTCCGGGACCTGGGCTTCGACTCGCTCATCGCGGTGGAGCTGCGCAACCGGCTCAGCACCGCGACCGGGCTGCGGCTGCCGGCCACGATGGCGTTCGACCACCCCACACCGGAGGCGGTGGCCCGGCTGCTCGCCGAGAGCCTCGCCCCGACCGCCGCCGCGCCGCCGGCCGAGTCGCCGCTTGCCGTCCTGCACCGGCTGGAGAGCGCCCTCGCCGCCGCCCCACCCGGCGCCGACGACCAGGCCACCCTCGCCCTGCGGCTCCAGGGCGTGCTGCGCCTGCTGACCCCGCGCGCCGAGCAGGTCGACGACGACCTGGACACGGCCACCGACGAGGAGCTGTTCGAGGTCCTTGACAACGAGCTGAGCGACGCCGACGAGGCCCGCCCGGGCCGGGGGTGAGCGATGGAAGACGAACAGAAGCTGCGCAGCTACCTCAAGCGGGCCACCACCGACCTGCGGCAGGCCCGGCGCGAGCTGCGCGACCTTGCCGAGCGGCACCGTGAACCGGTCGCCATCGTCGCCATGGCCTGCCGCTTCCCCGGCGGCGTGCGCAGCCCCGCGCAGCTGTGGGAACTGCTGGCGGCCGGCGGCGACGCGATCGGCGACTTCCCCACCGACCGCGGTTGGGACCTGAGCGCGCTGTTCGACCCCGACCCCGACAGCCGCGGTACCAGCTACGCCACCCAGGGCGGTTTCCTCGCGGGGGTCGCCGACTTCGACCCGGAGTTCTTCGGCATCAGCCCGCGCGAGGCGGTCGCCATGGACCCGCAGCACCGGCTGCTGCTGGAGACCGCGTCGGAGACGCTGGAGAGCGCCGGGCTGACCCGCGAGGCGGTGCACGGGCGGGACATCGGCGTCTACGCAGGTGTCGCCGTGCAGGACTACCTGACGCTGATCAACGCCTCCGGCGCGGACGCCGGCGGGCACGTGGCCACCGGCAATCTGGGCAGCGTGGCGTCGGGCCGGGTGGCGTACACGTTCGGCCTGGAAGGACCGGCGGTCACTGTGGACACCGCCTGCTCCTCCTCGCTCGTGGCCCTGCACATGGCGGTACAGGCGCTGCGTGCCGGGGAGTGCTCGCTGGCGCTGGCCGGCGGCGCCACGGTGATGTCCACACCGGGCGGGTTCATCGAGTTCTCCCGCCAGCGCGGGCTGGCCCGGGACGGGCGGTGCAAGGCGTTCGCGGCCGAGGCGGACGGCACGTCGTGGAGCGAGGGTGCCGCGATGCTGCTGCTGGAACGCCTCAGCGACGCCCGCCGCGACGGTCATCCGGTGCTGGCGGTGATCCGGGGCTCCGCGGTCAACCAGGACGGTGCCTCGAGCGGCATCACCGCACCGAACGGCCCGGCCCAGCAGCGGGTGATCCGCCGCGCGCTGGCCGCCGCCGGCCTGGTGGCGGCCGAGGTGGACGCCGTCGAGGCACACGGCACCGGCACCCGGCTCGGCGACCCGATCGAGGCGCAGGCGCTGATCGCCACGTACGGGCAGGACAGGCCGGCCGCCGACCGTCCACTGTGGCTCGGTTCGGTGAAGTCCAACCTCGGGCACACGCAGGCCGCCGCCGGCGCCGCCGCGGTGATCAAGATGGTGCTGGCCCTGCGCCACGGCATGCTCCCGGCCACCCTGCACGTCGACGAGCCGACCCCGTACGTGGACTGGGACGCGGGCGCGGTACGGCTGCTGACCGATCCGGTGCCGTGGCCCGCGTCGCCGCGGCGCCCCCGCCGCGCCGGGGTGTCCTCGTTCGGCATCTCCGGCACCAACTGCCACATGATCCTGGAGGAAGCGCCACCCGAGGAGGTCGAACCCGGTGCGGCCGAACCGGTCGAGCCGGCCGGTCCGGTGCCGTGGCCGCTGTCCGCGCACGGCGACGCGGCGCTGCGTGCCCAGGCCGCCGGGCTGCTGGCGGTGACCGCCACGGCGAGCCCGGCCCGGATCGGGTACGCGCTGGCCACCACCCGCTCCACCTTCGCGCACCGGTCGGTCGTGCTCGGTGAGGAGGGCCTCGCCGCGCTCGCCGCGGGCGAACCGCATCTCGACGTGGTACGCGGCGTGGCACCGGCCAGCACCGGCAAGAGCGTCTGGATGTTCAGCGGGCAGGGCTCGCAGCGGGCGGGCATGGGCGCCGACCTGTACACCCGCTTCCCCGCCTTCGCCGCCGCGTACGACGAGGTGTGCGCGCTGATCGAGCCGCACCTGGGCCGGAAGCTGCGCGATGTCACCGGCGCCGACGTCCACCACACCACCTGGGCGCAGGCCGGACTGTTCACCCTGCAGGTGGCGCTGGCCCGGCTGCTGGGCAGCTTCGGACCGCGCCCGGACGTGGTGATCGGTCACTCGATCGGCGAGCTGGCCGCCGCGCACGTGGCCGGTGCGCTCAGCCTTCCGGACGCGTGCCGACTCGTCGCCGCCCGCGCGACGCTGATGGGGCGGATGCCGGCCGGCGGCGCGATGGCGACCGTCCACGCCACCGAGGACGAGCTCGCCGAGGACCTCGCCGCGCACCCGGCGGTCGTGGTCGCGGCCCGCAACACCCCGGTACCACCGTGCTGTCCGGACCGGCCGAGCAGGTCGACCGGCTCGTCGACGGGTGGCGCGCACGCGGGCGGCGGGCCCGGCGGCTGGCGGTCAGCCACGCGTTCCACTCCCCCGCGGCCGAGCCCATCCTCGACCCGTTCCGGGCGGCGATCGCCGGGCTGGACTTCACCGCGCCGCGCGTACCGCTGGTCAGTGGCCTCACCGGAGAGCCCGCCGCCGTCCTGGACGCCGACTACTGGACGGCGCAGATCCGCCAGCCGGTGCTCTTCCACCCGGCCGTCGCCCACGCCCACCAGGCATACCGGCCCGGCAGCTGGCTCGAGATCGGCCCGGTCGCCACGCTCGCCACCGCCGCCGGACACACCCTGCCGCCGGACGGCGACGCGCTGATCACCACCACCCTGACCGGCAAGCGACCCGACGTGGAGGCGTTCACCCGGTCCCTGGCCCAGCTGCACGTGGCCGGCGTCCCGGTCGACTGGGCGAGCTGGTACCCCGACCCGAAGCCGCGCGCGGCGCCGCTGCCGACGTACCCGTACCAACGGGAGCGGTACTGGATCAGCGGACCGGGCACGGCCGGCACGGACGTCCGCGCCGCCGGGCAGGACCCGCTCGGCCACCCGCTGCTGGCAGCCGCGGTACCCCTGCCGGACGGCGGCCTGGTGGCGACCGGGCAGCTACCCGCGGCCGGCGGCTGGCTGGGCGACCACACCGTCGGCGGCCAGGTGCTCGTACCCGGCGCCGCGCTGGCCGAGTGGGCGATCCGCGCCGGCGACGAGGTCGGTGCGCCAACCGTGGAGGAGCTGACCCTCCAGGAGCCGCTCTCCCTCCACGCGGACGGCGGCACCCGGGTGCGGATCTCGGTCGGTCCGGCGGATCCGACCGGCCGGCGCGACGTGTCGATCCACTCCCAGCCCGACGGCGCCAGCGGCTGGACCCGGCACGCGGACGGCGTGCTCGCCGCACAGACCGAAGCGCCTCCACCCGACGACCGGGTGACCTGGCCGCCGGCCGGCGCCGAGCCGGTCGACCTGTCCACGTTCTACGCCGAGGCGACCGGCGCCGGCTACGGGTACGGGCCGGCCTTCCAAGGGCTGCGGGCCGCCTGGCGACTCGGCGCCGACCTGCTGGCCGAGGTGTGCCTGCCCGAGGAGGCCGGCGACCCGGCGGGCTTCGGCGTGCACCCGGCGCTGCTGGACGCCGCGCTGCACCCGGCGCTGCTGATCCGGGACACCGGCGACGGCCGGGTGTGGCTGCCGTTCGCGTGGAACGGCGTGCGCCTGTGGGCCACCGGGGCCGCCACGGTACGCGCCCGGCTGTCCCCGCACACCGACCGCAAGGCGCTGCGGGTGGAGCTGTCCGACACCGCCGGCGCGCCGGTACTCACCGTGGACTCCCTGATGATGCGCCCCGCCGCACCCAGCCGGCTGCCCGCGCACCCGCATCTGTACACAGTGGACTACGAGCCGATCGCCCCGGCCGGACCGGTCGCCGTCGAGGTGGCGCGCGTCGCCCCCGGCAGCGGCCCCGCCCCTGCCGCGCAGGCCCTGCGCCTGGTACGCGACTGGCTCGCCGCGCACCCGGACGGCGACGGGCGGCTCGTGCTGCTCACCCGCGGTGCGGTACCGGTCGACGGCGCGGGCGCGGACCCGGCCGCCGCCGGCGCGTGGGGCGTCCTGCGCAGCGCCCAGTCCGAGCACCCGGGGCGCCTCGTGCTCGTCGACATCGGCGACGACGGCGACGAGCGAGCCGTGGCCGGCGCCGTCGCGACCGGCGAGCCGCAGCTCGCGATCCGGCGTGGCCAGCCGTACCGGATCCGGCTCCACCCGGCCACCGGCGCCCGCGAGCAGGAGCCGCCGCGCCTGGACCCGGACGGCACGGTCCTCGTCACCGGCGGCACGGGTGCGCTCGGCGCGCTGGCCGCCGAGCACCTGGCCCGCGAATGGGGCGTCAAGCACCTCCTGCTCGCCAGTCGGCAGGGCCCGGCGGCACCCGGCGCCAACCGCCTCCGGGAGAGGCTCGCCGCCGCCGGCGCGGAGGCGACCTTGGCGGCGGTGGACATCGGCGACGAGGACGCGGTGGTCCGGCTCGTCGCCGGCATCGACCCGGCGCACCCGCTGACCGGGGTGGTGCACGCGGCCGGCGCGGTCGACGACGCGATGCTCGACGCGCAGGACGAGCGGCGGCTGGCGACCGTGTGGCGCGCCAAAGCCGGCGGCGCGGCCGCACTGCACGCCGCGACCGCCGGGCTCGACCTGGGCATGTTCCTGCTGTTCTCCTCGGCGGCGGCCACCCTCGGCTCGCTGGGCCAGGCGAACTACGCCGCCGCGAACGCCTACTGCGAGGCCCTCGCCGCGAAGCGGCGCGCGGCCGGGCTGCCCGGCCTCGCGATCGGCTGGGGTGCCTGGGCCACCGCCGGCGGCATGACCGCGGGGCTCGGGGACGCCGACCGGGCGCGGATGCGGCGGGCCGGGGTGATCCCGCTCGCCCCCGCGAGGGCCTGGCCCTGCTCGACGCCGCCTGCCGCCATCCCGCCGCTCACCTTGTCGCCGCCGCGTTCGACCCGAAAGCGCTGGCCGGTCTCCCGACCGAAGCGGTACCGGCGCCGCTGCGCGGCCTCGCGGGCACCGCCCGCCCGGCTCGGCGTGCCGCGGCCACCACCGCGACGCCGCCGACCGACTGGGCCGCCCGCCTCGCCGCGCTGCCCGAGGCGGAGCGCCACCGCGTCCTGCTCGAGCTGGTCCGCACCCATGCGGCGGCGGTGCTCGGGCACCGGGACGCCGCCCGCGTCGCCGCCGACCGCGGCTTCCTGGAGCTGGGCTTCGACTCGCTCACCGCGATCGACCTGCGCAACACCCTCGGAGCGGCGACCGGGCTGCGGCTGACCAACACGCTGATCTTCGACCATCCCAACCCGGCCGCGCTCGCCGACCACCTGCGCGACCAGCTGCTGCCGGCGCCCGCGGCGGCCGTACCGGACCCGGTGGCCGAGCTGCGTACCGCCAGCACCGAAGAGATCTTCGCGTTCATCGACCGGAACCTCGGCAGACAGCAGGTGGGAGGCGCCGCGTGATCGACGAGTACGCCCGCAAGAAGCTGGCCCTGGAGCACTCCCGCCTACTCAGCGCGGGAGACCTCGACGGGCTGATGCGGCTCTACGGGGATGACGTCACGTTCGAGGACCCGGTCGGCGCGGGTACGCGTACCGGGCGGGAGGCGCTGCGGGCGCACCTGGCCGAGGCGGTGGCCGCCGGGGTCCGGGAGACCGCCGGCGAACCCGTGGCCGGGCAGGACGGCCGGCACGCGCTGGTACCGGTGACCGCCGTGATGGACTACGCGCCGCGTGGCCCTGGGTACGCCCGGCGGGGCTGGCTGGCGCCACCGGAAGAGCCGGACCGGCAGCGGCTGCGCTGCGAGTACATGCTCATGATCCAGACCGGACCGGGCGGGCTGATCAGGTCGATGCGCGCGTACTGGGGCCGGTCCGACATCACCGTGCTGGACGCGGAGGCCGGCGATGCCTGACGAGGAGACCCGCAAACGGATCGTGCTGGAGTACGCCGCCCGGATGAACGCCGGCGACGTCGACCGGGTCCTGGAGCTGTTCGCCGACGACATCGTCTTCGAGGACCCGGTCGGCATCACCCCGATCGTCGGCCGGGAGGCGGTACGCCACCACATCGCCTGGTCGATCGCGTTCAAGGTGCACGAGACCCCGGGCCGGCCGGTGTGTGCCATGGACGACCGCCAGGTGTCCCTGCCGATGGTGGTGACCGTACAGATCCCGACCCGGCTGGCGTTCCGCATCGTCAGCGTGATCGAGGTCGGCGACGACGATCTGGTGCACCGCGCGCGGGCCTTCTGGGGGCTGACCGACACCACGGTCGGCGACGGTTCCAAACCGACCGGGGTGGCCGAGTTCATGGAGGTCACCGCGAGCCTGGCGCGGCTGAGCACCGAGCGTTTCGGCGCGGCCGGCCCGCCGCCGTCGCGCAACGGCGCCCTCCCGTGAGCCCGCGCCGGCGCTCGCGCAAGGGCGGCGCAAGAGCAGCTTAAGAACCGGCCACAAGCATCGACTACGGCGCGAGCCGCCGGAGGAAGAGGGCAGGGCGAAGCGATGAGCAGACCCGCACACGCGATCGTGCTGGGCGGCGGCTGGGCCGGGATGCTGGCGGCCCACGCGCTGTCCCGGCACCTGGACACCGTCACCGTCGTGGAACGGGACACGCTGCCGGACGGGCCGGAACACCGCAAGGGCCTGCCCCAGGCCCGGCACTGCCACCTGCTGTGGTCCGGCGGTGCCCGGATCGTCGAGGAGCTGCTGCCCGGCGCGTTGGACCGGCTCGACGCCGCCGGCGCCCGCCGCATCGGTGTGCACAAGGACCTCGTCACGCTCACCGCGCACGGCTGGCAGCACCGGTTCGAGGCGGCCCAGTACGCGGTGATGGTCAGCCGGCCGATGCTCGACTTCGTCATCCGCGAGCAGATCATGGCGCTCGGCCGGGTCCTGCTGCGGCAGGGCGTCGAGGCGGTACGGCTGCTCGGCGACGCCCGCCGGATCACCGGCGCCGAGGTCCGCACGGTGCACGACGGCACCACCGAGGAGCTGACCGCCGACCTCGTCGTCGACGCCACCGGGCGCGGCTCGCGGCTGCGGCACTGGCTCGCCGCGCTCGACGTACCGCCGATCGACGAGGACATCGTGGACGTCGGCATCGGCTACGTCACGAGGATTTTCCAGGCCCCCGAGGGTGCGAGCACCGGCTTTCCCGCGCTGAACGTGCTCGGCGACTACCGGGTACGAGAGCCCGGCTGCAACGGGGCCGTGTACCCGATCGAGGACGGCCGCTGGATCGTGACCCTCTCCGGCACCCGCGGCGCCACGCTGCCCGCCACCGACGCGGACTTCCTGCCGTTCGCCCGTTCCCTGCGCGACCCGCTGGTGGCCGACGTGCTGGAGCGGGCCGAGCCGCTGACCGGCGTGTTCACCTCGCGCATCGGCATCAACCGGCGGCTGTACCCGGAACGGTTGGAGGCGTGGCCGGACGGGTTGCTGGCGTTCGGCGACTCGCTGGCCGCGTTCAACCCGATCTACGGGCACGGGCTGAGCGCCTCCGCGCGCGGCGCCGCCGTGCTCGACGGCCACCTGCGCCGGGGCGAGTGGCGCATCCGGGACGTACAGCGCGCGGTCAGCACCGCGGTGGACGACGCCTGGATCATGGCGACCTCCCGGGACATCTGCTATGTCAACTGCCGCAACCTCGCCAGGGACCCCCGCCTCACCGGTGGCGCACTGTCCCGCCAGCGGTTCACCGAGGCGCTGGCGGTCAAGGCGATCCGAGCACCCCGGGTGTCCGAAGTGGTCACCGACGTGACCAGCCTCGCGGTGCCGCAGGCGGAGCTCGGCACCTCCCGCTTCCTGACGTTGATGCAACAGGACCCGCTGCTGCCGGAGCTGACCGGCCCGCCGCTGGACCGCGACGAGCTCGCCTTGGTGAACCTTGTCCCGCGCGGCGCCGTCGCCGCCGCACCGCGTCTGTGACCGTGCCGGTAAGGAAGGCCGCTGCGATGAGCAATGAAGAGAAGCTGGTCGAGTACCTGCGCTGGACGTCGTCCGAGCTGGCCCGGGCACAGCAGCGGATCGCCGAGCTGGAGTCCGGAGCCGGCAACGGGTCCGCGGCGGAGCCGGTCGCCATCGTGGGGATGGCCTGCCGCTACCCGGGCGGGGTGAACAGCCCGGACACGCTGTGGGACCTGGTACGCGGCGGGGGCGACGCGATCGGCGCCTTCCCCACCGACCGCGGTTGGGACCTGGACCGGATCTACCACCCGGACCCCGCGCACCGCGGCACCACGTACAGCCGGGAGGGTGGCTTCCTGGAGGATCCGGCGGCGTTCGACGCGGCCTTCTTCGGGATGAGCGCGCGCGAGGCGCTGGTGACCGACCCGCAGCAGCGGCTGCTGCTCGAGGTGGCCTGGGAGGCGGTGGAGAACGCCGGCATCGACCCGCGCTCGCTGCGCGGCACCAGCACCGACGTGTACGCCGGGCTGATGTACCACGACTACGCCGCCCGGCTGGACGAGGCGCCGGAAGGCCTGGAGGGGTACCTGGAGCACGGCAACGCCGGCAGCATCGCCTCCGGCCGCATCGCGTACGTGTTGGGACTGCAGGGCGCCGCCGTCACCCTGGACACCGCCTGCTCCTCCGCGCTCGTCGCGGCGCACCTGGCCGCCCAGGCGCTGCGCCGCGGCACCACCGCGCTCGCCCTGGCCGGCGGCGTCGCGGTCATGCGCACACCCGCCACGTTCCTCTCCTCCGCCGGCCAGCGCGGCCTTGCCGCCGACGGGCGGTGCAAGTCGTTCGCCGCGGACGCCGACGGCATCGGCTGGGGCGAGGGCGCCGGCATGCTGGTGCTCGAGCGGCTCTCCGACGCCAGGCGGCACGGGCATCCCGTGTACGCGCTCATCCGCGGCACGGCGGTCAACCAGGACGGCGCCAGCACCGGCCTGGCCGCCCCGAACGGACCGGCGCAGCAGCGGGTGATCCGCGCCGCGCTCGCCGACGCCGGCCTCGGGCCGTCCGATGTGGACGCTGTCGAGGCGCACGGCACCGGTACGCCGCTCGGCGACCAGATCGAGGTCAAGGCGCTCCAAAGCACCTACGGGCAGGGGCGGGACCCCGACCGTCCACTGTGGCTCGGCTCGGTCAAGTCGAACCTCGGACACACCCAGGCCGCCGCCGGCGTCGCCGGGATCGTGAAGATGGTGCAGGCGCTGCGCCACGACACGCTCCCGCCGACCCTGCACGCCGCCGACCCGACCCCGCATGTCGACTGGTCCGCCGGGGCGGTGCGGCTGCTGACCGCGCCGCTGCCCTGGACACCCGACCCGGCCCGCCCCCGGCGCGCCGGCGTCTCCTCGTTCAGCATCAGCGGTACCAACGCCCACCTGATCCTGGAGCAGGCACCGCCGCCCGAGCCGGCCCGACCCGCCGCGCCGCTGCCCGGCCAGGTCGCGCTGGTACCGCTTTCCGCCCGCGCCTCGGCCGCCCTGCGCGCGCTCGCCGGCGCGGTCGCCGCGCTGCCCGAAGCGGACCCGGCCGCCATGGCCTGGTCCGCCGTGACCACCCGACCCTCCTTCGAACACCGCGCGGTGGTGGTCGGCGAGAACGCCGCCGACATCCGCGCCGGGCTCGAGGCGCTGGCGACCGGCCAGCCGCACCCGGCGGTCATCGACCCGGGCGCGGCGGTGACCGAGGGCGGCGCGGTCTGGCTGTTCACCGGCGAGGACGGGCACCGGGAAGGCGCCGGCACCGCGCTACGCGCGGCGTTCCCCGCGTTCGCGGCCGCCCACGACGAGGTACGCGGCTTGCTCGCCGCGGCGAGCGAAGCGGGCGCGGCCAGCAGTGCCCCGGACGGCGCCGCGCTGGAGCCGGCCGCCGAGCTGTTCGCGCTCCAGGTGGCGCTGGCCCGGCTGCTGGCGACGTTCGGCCTGCACCCGTCCGCCGTGGTGGGGCACTCGGCCGGTGAGCTCGCCGCCGCGCACGTGGCCGGCGTGCTCGACCTGCCCGACGCCTGCCGGCTGCTCACCGCTCGGCTGGCGCTGCTGCGGTCACTGCCGGCGGGCGGCGCGACCGCGGTCATCGAGGCCAGCGCCGCCGAACTCGCCCCCGACGTGGCCCGCGGCGGTGGCGCGGTGGCGGTGTGCGCGGTCGACGCGCCTCGCGTCACCAGGCTCACCGGCGACGCCGAGGCGATGACCCGCATCACGACCGCCTGGGCCGGTCGCGGGCGCAGGGTTCGACACCTGCCGCAGGCCCAGCTGGCGCACTCCCCGCTGGTCGAGCCGGCGCTGTCCGCCTTCGCCGAGGCCATCGCCGACCTCGGCTACCGGACCCCGCACACCACCGTGGTCAGTACCCGCACCGGAGCGCCGGCCGGCGAGTCGATCGCCACGCCCGGCTACTGGGTCCAGCAGGTACGCGAGCCGGTCGCGTTCGGCGCGGCGGTGGCGGCGACCGCCGGGAGCGCCGTCGCCTACCTGGAGCTGGGCCCGGACCCGGTCGTGGCCGCCGCGGCGAAGGAGGCGCTGGGCCGCACCGCGCCCCCGGTGCTCGCCCTGATCAACCACCTGCAGGCCGAGCCGCGCGCGCTGGCGCTGGCCCTGGCCCGGCTGCACACCACCGGCGTGGACGTCGACTGGCGGGCCTGGTTCACCGCCGAGGCGACGCCGCCGGTGATCGGCCTGCCGACGTACCCGTTCCAGCGTGACCGGCTCTGGCTGGACCTGCCCGCCCCGGCCGCCGCGCCCGGCGACGGCGACGCCGAGTTCTGGGACGCTGTGGCCACCGGCGACGCCGGCGTCCTGGCCCGCGCGATCGGCGCCGACCCGGACGAGGCGGCGCTGCTGGCACCCACCGCCGCCGCGCTGGCCCGCTACCGGCGGGGCCTCGGCTGGCGGTACCGGATCGCGTGGCAGCAGCTGCCCGACCCCGTCGCGCCCCGGCTGGCCGGCGGCTGGGTTGTCGTCTCGCCGGGCGGCGCGGCGGCCGAGGCGGCGGTGTTGCGCGCGCACGGCGCCGAGGTCGTCGAGGTGACCGGTGCCGCCCCGGAGGCGGTGGCCGAAGCGGTCACCACGAACGCCGCCGCGGGCGTGCTCAACCTGCTCGACACCGCCGGCACCGTCACACTGCTGCGCCACCTCGACGACGCCGGGCTCGTCGCTCCGGTGTGGACGGTGACCCGCGGTGCGGTGGCGGTCGGCGGCGCCGACCCGGTGACCGACCCGTACGCGGCCGGCCTGTGGGGCATGGGCGGCGAGCTGGCCGCCGCGCACGCGCACTGCTGGGGCGGGCTCGTGGACCTGCCGGAGGCGCTGAACGAGCACACCGGCCGCCGCCTGGCTGGCCTGCTCGCCGGCGCCGGCGAGGACCAGGCCGCGGTACGCCCGGACGGCGTACACGCGCGGCGGCTGCTGCGCGGCTTCGCGACCGGAGCGGCAACGCCCTGGCGCCCGTCGGGCACCGTCCTGGTCAGCGGTTCCGGTACCGCCCTGGGCGCCCGGTTGGCCGACTGGGTCGCCGAGTCCGGCGCCGCTCGGGTGATCCGTGCCGACGACCCCACCGAGCTGTCCGGCGTGTCCGCGGTGGTGCACGTGGCCGGCCCGGACGATCCACTGCCCGCCGCCGAACGGCTCTGCGCGCTGGCGGTCGACGCCGGCCTACCCACGCTGGTGATCATCGCCGACGCGGCCGGCGCGTTCGGCGGCCCGGGAGCGGCGAGCGCCGCACGCCTGGCCGCGCTGGCCGAGCGGTGCCGAGGGCTCGGCGTGCCGGCGGTGTCCATACTGGTCGGTCCAGTCGGCGACGGCGAGCCGGCCGAGTCGGGCCTGCGGCCGCTGCCCGTCGCGGCGCTGCCCCCCATCGTCGCCGCGGCGGTCGGCGCCGGTACCCCGATCACAGTCGTCGCGGACGTGGACTGGGAACGCGTCGTCAAAGCCACCGAGCTGGGCGGCGGCCGCCTCTTCGCGGCGCTCCCCGACGCCGCACCCGGCTCCCGTACCACCGGCCCGGACACGGCAAGCGGCGCCCCGTTGCCGGAGCGGCTGGTCGCGTCGCCGGCGCACGAGCGCGAGCACCTGCTCCGCGAGCTGATCCGCGCCGAGGTCACCGACGTCCTCGGACACCCCGTCGACGACCACGCCAACTACCTCGAAAACGGCCTCACCTCACTGACCGCCCTCGAACTCACCCGCCGCCTCACCGACGCCACCGCCCTCGACATACCCCTGATCGCCATCGTCGACAAACCCACCACCAACGAGCTCGCCGCGCACCTGACCACCCTGCTGCCACCGCCGCCGCCGGATGCGGTGCCGCTGCCCGAGCGGCTGGCGGCCGCGCCGGGCGACGAGCGCGAGCACCTGCTCCGCGAACTGATCCGCGCCGAGGTCACCGACGTCCTCGGACACCCCGTCGACGACCACGCCAACTACCTCGAAAACGGCCTCACCTCACTGACCGCCCTCGAACTCACCCGCCGCCTCACCGACGCCACCGCCCTCGACATACCCCTCATTGCCATCGTCGACAAACCCACCACCAACGAGCTCGCCGCGCACCTGACCACCCTGCTGCCACCGCACCGGGGCGTACGGCCGGCCGGCGCCCTGAGCCCGGCCTGAGACGGAGGCGCGCATGAACGAGCGGGAGACGGCCCGCCGGGTCGCGGTGTTCGGCGGCGGCGTGATGGGCGTGGGCATCGGCACGCTGCTGGTCGGGCACGGTGTCCCGGTCACGCTGATCGAGGTGGACCGGGAGCGGGCCGCCCGGGCGCGCACCGGCATCGCCGGGCAGCTCAGGCACGCCCAGCTCATGGGCGTACTGCCGCCGGACCGGCCCGCCGGGGATCTGGCCACCGGCGTCTCGGTCACCGACGCGGCGGGCAGCACGGTCGTGATCGAGGCGGTCACCGAGGACAGCGGGCTGAAGGCAAAGCTCCTCGCCGAGGTGGCCGCGGTGGTCGCCGCCGGCACCCCGCTGGTCACCAACACCTCGTCGATCCCGGTGGACGAGCTGGCCGGCGCGCTGCCCGACCCCACGTCCCTCGTCGGCACCCACTTCATGAACCCCGCCTACCTCATCAAGGCGGTCGAGGTGATCCGCGGGTCGCGGACCGGCGAGCCGGCGATGGCTGCGGTGACCGCGCTGCTCACCTCGATCGGCCGGGCACCGACCGTCGTCCGCGACGCGCCCGGCTTCGTCACCAGCCGCCTGCTGCACCCGATGATCAACGACGCGGTACGCGTGGTGCAGGAAGGTACCGCCGGCGTCGAGGACGTGGACGCGTTGATGCGCGGATGCCTGGGCCACCCCACCGGCCCGCTGCGCACCGCCGACCTGATCGGGCTGGACAACCTCGCCGACTCGCTGCGGGTGCTGTACGAGCGCACCGCCGACCCCGGCTGCCAGCCCGCCGAGCTGCTGCTGCGCAAAGTGCGCGACGGCCACCTCGGCCGCAAGTCCGGCCGGGGCTTCTACGACGACTACGGGAGGGCTTTGCCGTGACCGACACACCGTCCGAGCGGCCGGGCGCGGACCAGATCGCAGCCGGGGTGACCGCGTTCCTGCACGAGCGCGTCAAGGTCACCCCGGATCCGGAGCAGGACCTGTTCGCCGCCGGGCTGGTCTCCTCGATGTTCGCCATGGAGCTGGTGGTCCATCTGGAACGGGAACACGACATCGTGATCGCCGGCCCCGACCTGGTGCTGGACAACTTCCGCTCGGTGCGCCGGATGACCGACCTGGTGCTGCGACTGCGCGAGGAACCGGTGGCCAGCGGTGCCTGACCAGTACCTGGCCGAGGCGACGGCACTCGTCGACGAGCTCGTCGGCGACCAGGCCGGAGCCTGGGACAGCGCCGGCGCGCTGCCCGAGCCGGTGCTGCGCAAGCTGGGCGCCGCCGGTCTGCTGTGCGCGCAGGTACCCGCCCGCCACGGCGGGCGCGGCCTGACCAGCCTCGCCAACGGCGAGCTGACCGCGCACGCCGGCAGCCGCGACAGCTCCCTGCGCAGCGTGATGACCTCTCAGGGGATGGCCGCGTGGGCGATCCAGCGGCTCGGCTCCGCGCCGCAGCGGGCAACCTGGCTGCCCGCGCTGGCCCGGGGCGAACGGCTCGCCGCGGTCGGCTTCAGCGAGCCGGGCGCCGGCAGCGACCTGTCCACGATGGACACCCGGATCGCGCCGGACGGGGACGGCGTCAGGCTCGACGGGGTGAAGGTCTGGATGACCGCGGCCGCGTACGCCGACGTCCTCGTCGTCTTCGGCCGGTACGGCGACGGCGGCGCCGCCGCGCTCGTGCCCGTGGACGCGCCCGGGGTACGCGTGGAGCCGGTGCCCGAGCCGATGGGCTGCCGCGCGGCCGGCCACGCCACCGTCCATCTGGACGGGGTCCGGCTGCCCGCCACGGCCCTGCTCGGCGGCCCGGGGCAGCCGCTGTCGCTGCCGGTCACGATCGCGCTCGCGTACGGCCGGATGTCGGTGGCCTGGGGCTGCGTGGGCATCCTGCGCGCCTGCCTCGCCGCGGCGGCCGGCCACGCCGCGACGCGTACCCAGTTCGGCCGGCCCCTCGCCGAGCACCAGCTCGTGGCCCGCCACCTGGCCGAGCTGTACACCGCCGAGCAGGCCGCCACCCGCGCCTGCGAGCACGCCAGCCGCTGCTGGGACGCCGGCTCCCCGGAGTCGGTGACCGCGACCGTGCTGGCCAAGTACACCGCCTCCACCCACGCCGCCGCCGGTGCCGCCACCGCGGTGCAGGTGCTGGCCTCGGCCGGCTCCCAGGACGGACACGTTGTCGCGCGGGCGTACCGGGACGCCAAGCTCATGGAGATCATCGAGGGCAGTTCCGAGATCTGCCAGCTCATCATCGCCCGACACGCCGTGGCGAGCGCCGCGGCGGGTGCCTAGACCGGAAGGACCGCGCTCCGATGGCCGACCCCACCATGGTGAAGTGCCTGATTTGGGATCTGGACAACACCCTGTGGCACGGCACCCTGTCCGAGGACCCCGAGGTGAGGCTGCGCGACGATGTGCTCGCCGTCGTCGCCGAGCTCGACGCGCGCGGCATCCTCCAGTCCGTGTCCAGCAAGAACGACCACGAGCCGGCCTGGGACCGCCTGGTGGAGCTGGGGCTGGCCGACTACTTCGTCGTGCCGCAGATCGGCTGGGGCCGCAAGTCCGACGCGGTACGGCGGATCGCCGAGCGGTTGCAGTTCGCCGAGGGCACGATCGCCTTCATCGACGACCAGCCGGCCGAGCGCGCCGAGGTCCTCTACCACGCACCGCAGGTGCGCTGCTACACGCCCGAGCAGCTCGGCACGCTGCTGCGCCTGCCCGAGTTCAGCCCTCGCACGGTCACGGTGGACGCCCGGCGACGCCGCCAGATGTACCAGGCCAGCTTCCAGCGCGAGGCGGCGCAAAGCGAGTTCGACGGACCGGACGAGGAGTTTCTGCGCTCCCTGGGGCTGCGGATGCGGATCGGCCGGGCCACCGGCGACGAGCTGACCCGCGTCGAGGAGCTGACCCTGCGTACCAGCCAGATGAACGCCACCGGCGTCCACTACCCGGACAGCGTCCTGCGTGCCCTGCTTGACGACCCCGACCACGAGGTCCTCGTCGCGACGATGGCCGACCGCTTCGGCCCGCACGGCGCGGTCGGTGTCCTGCTGCTGGCCCGCCACACCTCCGTCTGGCACCTCAAGCTGCTGCTCACCTCGTGTCGCGTCCTGTCGTTCGGCGCCGGCGCGGCCATCGTCAACTGGCTCACCGACCAGGCTGCCCAGGCCGGCAAGCACCTGCTCGCCGACTTCCGCCCCACCGCCCGCAACCGCATGATGGAGATCGCGTACCGGTTCGCCGGCTACACCGACGACCCGTGCGACTGCCGGGCCGACCTCGCCCCGGCCGGCGAGAACGTGCAGCGCCTGCACCTGCTTCCGGTGCGGCAGCCCGCCCTGACGACCATGAGCCTCGACGCCGTCGATCTCGCCGGCGCGGCCGCCGTGCGGTGAGCCCCGCGCGGGCGCCGCACGGTGGCCCCGGCGATCATCCGCGCCTGCGGGCCAGCGTGATGCCGTCGGCCATGACCAGCAGGGAGATCTCCACCCGCTCGTCGCCGTGGAGAAACGCGTTCAGCTCCCGGATGGCGACCGTGTCGGGGTCCTGCGCGGCGGGGTCGACGACACGGCCGAAGAACAGGGTGTTGTCCAGCACGATCAGCCCACCCGGACGGGTCAGCGTGAGCGCCGCCTCGTAGTAGGCGCGGTAGTTGCGCTTGTCCGCGTCGATGAAGGTGAGGTCGACCCCGCCGGCGCCCAGCTCGTCTTCGAGCGCGGGGAGGGTCACGGTGGCGTCGCCGACCCGCAGCCGGATCCGCTCCTCGACGCCAGCCCGGCGCCAGTAGTCGGCGCCGATCGCGGGCCACCGGTCGGTGATGTCGCAGGTGATCACCTGGCCGTCCGGGGGCAGCGCGCGGGCCATGCACAGCGTGCTGTACCCGGTGAACGTCCCGACCTCCAGCACCGTCCGCGCCCCGGTCAGCCCGACCAGCAGCGCGAGCAGCTGCCCCTCCTCGGCCATCACCTGCATGGCGCGGCCGGCGGGCAGCGCCGCGGTGACCTCGCGCAGCTCCCGCAGCACGTCGTCGTCGCGGAGCGAGACGTCGCGCACGTAGCCGAGCAGATCCGGTGACGCTTCGACCTGACTCGCCATGACTCAGCCTCCCAGTTCCCTGTCGATGAGTGCGAACATCTCCTCGGCGCTGGCATCGCCGAGGTCTTCTTTCTCCTCGGCCGGTCCCGGGTCGCCGCCGTACTTCCAGACCAGCGCCTGCAGCTCCCGCACCAGCCGGGTCCGCGCCGCGTCGCCCGGGGAGAGCGCCGCCAGCACCGCCTCCAAGCCGGCCAGGTCGCCGAACGCGGGTGCGCCGTCACCGCCGAGCTGGCTGAGCAGGTACCCGGCCGCGGCGTCCGGGGTGGGGAAGTCGAACACCAGCGTGCTGGGCAGCGCGAGCCCGGTCGCCGCGCGCAGCCGGTTGCGCAGCTCCACGCCGGCGATCGAGTCGAAGCCGAGCTCCTTGAACGGCCGGTGCGGGGCGACCGCGGCCGGGGTCGGGTGGCGCAGTACCGCGGCGGCGTGAGTGCGGACCAGAGTGACCAGGCGGGCGGCGCGGCCCTCCGGGTCGAGCGCGGCGAGCTCCCGCCGCAGCGGCGACTCGGACGGGCCCGCCTCGACCGGCTCCTCGACCGCGAGGCGGAGGTCGTCGAAGAGTGGGACGGGTCGTGCGGCGGTGAAGAGCGGCAGAAACCGGTGCCAGTCCGCGTTCACCACCACCGCGTGGTCGTCCCCTGTGGACAGTACCCGCTCCAGCGCGGCGAGTGCGGCGGCCGGTGCCAGCGGCAGCAGGCCCTGCCGGCGGGCGCCGGCTTCGCGGTCGCCGAGGGCCTCGGGCAGGTGCCAGAGACCCCAGCTCACCGCGGTCGCGCGCCGTCCCTGGGCGCGGCGCAGGCGGGCGAGCGCCTCGAGGTGGGCGTTGGCGGCGGCGAACGCTCCGTGGTCGCGGCTGCCCCAGGTCGCGGTCACCGAGGAGAAGTAGACGGTCTCGTCGGCGTCGACGTCGCCCGCCAGGCCGAGCGTGGCGGCCACCGACGCGGTCAGGGTGTCCAGGGTCAGCTCCGCCAGCGGCGCCAGGTCGCCGGCGGCGGTGGTGTGGATGACCGTACTGATCGGCCCGTCCGGCGCAGAGTCGACCACGCTGACGCCGGCGGTGCGCAGCTCCTCCGTGTCGGCTCTGGTCGCGGCGTTGTCCAGCAGCAGCACCCGCACGCCGTCCCTCTGGGCCAGCCATCGCGCCACCGGGCCGGCCTGCCCGTGGACGGGGCCGGTGACCAGGACCGTGCCCGCGGGGTGCCAGCCCGGCCCGTCCGGGGCCGCCGCGGGCACCAGCCGGGGCACCAGGGCACCGCCGGGACGCAGCGCCACCTGGTCCTCGATCCGGCCGGCGAGGGTGGCCCGCAGCAGGTCGGCGTCCAGGTCGTCGGGGTGCGCCGGCAGGTCGACGAGGCCGCCCCAGGTTTCGGGGTACTCCAGTGCGGCCACCCGCCCGAAGCCCCACAGCTCGGCCTGCTGCGGCGCGTCGGCCGGCACCTCGCCCGGCCCGGCCGGCATCGCGGCGCGGGTGGCGCACCAGAGCCGAGTGTCGCCGGCGGCCTCGGCCAGCGCCTGGATCAGGCACAGCGTGCCGGCGAGCGGCAGCAGCGACAGCACCCCGCGGGCGGCGCCGAGCTCGTCCGGGCGGCGCCGGAAGGCGTCGGCCTCCTCGCCGCTGGCGATCGCCATCGCCCGCGCGCCGCCGAGGGCATCGGCGCAGGCCTCCACCCACGGCTCTGGGGTGTCCGGCGAGCACACCACCAGCCAGGGACCGGCCGGCTCGGCTTCGCCAGGCACGACGGCCGGCGCTGGCCGCCACTCGACGCGGTAGTGCGCTCCTTCGGTGTCGCCGGCCGGTGGGGCGGGCGGGGTGACGAGGTCGGGCAGCCAGTAGCGCTGCCGCTGGAACGGGTACGTGGGCAGGTCGACGGTGCGCGGGCGCGGGTCGGCCGGAAACCACGCTCCCCAGTCCACGGCCAGCCCGGCCACGTGCGCCTCGCCGAGTGCCCGCGCCACCTGGGCCGGGCCGCCGTGGTCGCGGCGCAGGGTGGGTACCACGAGCGCCTGTTCGTCCGTCTCCTGGACGCTGGGCAGCAGGACCGGGTGCGGGCTGCACTCGACGAACGTCCGGTACCCGTCGGCGAGCAGCGCCGTCACGGTGTCGGCGAACTGGACCGGCTGCCGCAGGTTGGTGTACCAGTAGCCGCCGTCCAGGCCGCTGGCGTCGATGCGCGCGGCGGTGACCGAGGAGTAGAACGCGACCCGGGACGCGGCCGGAGACACGCCCGCGAGGTCGGCCGACAGCCGCTCGCGGATCCGCTCCACCTGCGGCCCGTGGGAGGCGTAGTCGACGTCGATCAGCCGGGCCCGCCGCCCCGCGGCCTCGACCGCCGCCACCACCGCCGCCACCTGCTCCGGCGGGCCGGAGACCACTGTGGACATCGGCCCGTTCACCGCCGCCACACCGACCTCGGGATGACCGTCCAACCACGACGGCACCTCGCCGGCCGGCACCGCCAGGGACGCCATCGCCCCACTTCCCGCGAGCGCCCGCAGCGCCCGGCTGCGCAACGCGACGACCTTCGCCCCGTCGTCCAGGGACAGCGCACCGGCCACACACGCCGCCGCGATCTCCCCCTGCGAATGGCCGACCACCGCACCGGGCGTCACGCCGTACGAATGCCACACCTCCGCCAGAGACACCATGACCGCCCACAACACGGGCTGCACCACGTCCACCCGGTCCAGCCGTTCGCCGCCACGCAGCACGTCGATCAGCGACCAGTCCACATAGGAAGACAGGGCACGTTCGCACTCGGCCATCCGCGCGGCGAACACGGGTGACCAGTCGAGCAGCTCCACGCCCATTCCCAGCCACTGCGAACCCTGACCCGGAAACACGAACACCGGACCCGCACCCAGCGGAGCGGCCACCCCCGCCGCCAGCGACTCCAGCGAGGCCAGCAACTCCTCCCGGTCGGCACCGACCACGACGGCCCGGTGCTCCAGCGCCGCCCTGGTGGTGGCCAGCGACCAGCCCACCTCGACCGGGTCGCGGTCGGCCGCCCACCCGGCCAGCCGTCCGGCCAGCGCGTGCAGGGCGTTCTCGTCGCGGGCCGACAGCACCCACGGCACCACCGGCACCTGCTCGACCCGCTCGGGCTCCGGGCGTGCGGGCGGCGGCTCCTCGACGATGACATGGGCGTTCGTGCCGGAGATGCCGAAGGACGAGACGCCGGCGCGGCGCGGACCGTCCTCGCGCGGCGGCCACCCGGTCGTCTCGGTGAGCAGGCGCACCGCACCGGAGTCCCAGTCCACGTGCGGCGACGGCTTGTCCAGGTGCAGGGTCGCCGGCAACTGGCCGTGCCGCATCGCCATCACCATCTTGATCACCCCGGCGACGCCAGCGGCGGCCTGGGTGTGGCCCAGGTTCGACTTCACCGATCCGAGCCACAGTGGATGGTCGTCAGGGCGGCCCTGCCCGTAGGTGGCGATGATGGCCTGCGCCTCGATCGGGTCGCCGAGCGTGGTGCCCGTGCCGTGCGCCTCCACCGTGTCCACATCGGACGGCTTGAGTCCAGCGCTGGCGAGGGCCTGGTGGATCACCCGCTCCTGGGCCTCGCCGTTCGGGGCGGTCAGCCCGTTGGAGGCGCCATCCTGGTTGATCGCCGAGCCGCGCAGCAGTCCCAGCACACGGTGGCCGTTTCGACGCGCGTCCTCGAGGCGTTCGAGCAGGACGAGGCCGACGCCCTCGGAGAAGCCGGTACCGTCGGCGCTGGCCGCGAAGGACCGGCAGCGACCGTCCGGGGCCAGCCCGCGCTGGCGGGAAAACTCCGCGAACGCGGTCGGAGTGGTCAGCACCGTGGCGCCGCCGGCGACCGCAAGTGCACAGTCGCCCTGCCGCAGCGCCTGCGCGGCCAGGTGCATGGCGACGAGCGAGGACGAACAGGCGGTGTCGACGGTGACCGCCGGGCCCTCGAAGCCGAACGTGTACGCCACCCGACCGGAGGCCACACTGGTCAGCGTGCCGGTGGTGGAGTACCCCTCGTACCCCTCGGGGATCGCCGGCAGCCGGCTCAGGTAGTCCTGACTGGAGATGCCGGCGAAGACCCCTGTGCGCGAGCCGCGCAGGACGGCCGGGTCGAGCCCGGCCCGTTCCAGCAGTTCCCACGCCACCTCGAGGAGCAGCCGCTGCTGCGGGTCCATCGCGGTCGCCTCGCGCGGGCTGATGCCGAAGAACGCGGCGTCGAAGCTGTGCGCGTCGTGGATGAAGCCGCCGTCCCGCACGTACGAGGTGCCAGGGTGGTCCGGGTCGGGATGGTAGAACGCCTCACCCGGCCAGCCCCGGTCGGCCGGGAAGGGGCCGATCGCGTCCCGGCCCTCGACGACCGCGTCCCACAGCCCTTCCGGGGAGGTGATCCCACCCGGGTACCGGCAGGCCATGGCGACGATCGCGATCGGTTCCTGCTGGCGCTCCTCCAGGTCGCGCAGCCGCCGCCGGGTCTGGCTCAGGTCGAGGGTCACCCGCTTCAGGTAGCTGCGCAGCCGCTCCTCGGTGTCCGCCTGCGTGGTCACACTCGCCTCCCCGGTCACGCCGACAACTCGCGGTCGATTAGCGCGAACATCTCCTCGTCCGACGCCGACGCGAGCACCGTCGCGTCGACCGCCGTTGTGGTGCTCGTGCCGTCGTTGACCCGCGACAGCAGCGCCTCCAGCCGCCGGGCCAGCTCGCCGCGGGCGTCGCCGTCGGGCAGGTCGGCGCTGAGCGCCTGTTCGAGCCGGGCCAGCGGGGTCAGCAGCGGGCCGCCCAGGCCGGTCGCCACCTGCCCGACTGGATCGCCGCTTCCCGGCTCCGGCCCGAGTTCCGCGCGGAGGTGCCCGGCCACCGCGGCGGGCGTCGGGTAGCGGAACACCAGCGTGGCCGGCAGCCGCAGGCCGGTCGCGGCGTTCAGCCGGTTGCGCAGCTCCACCGAGGTCAGCGAGTCGAAGCCCAGGTCCTTGAACGGCGCGTCGGCGCGTACCGCTCGCGGGTCGGCGTGCCCGAGGACGGTTGCCGCGCTCGCCCGTACCAGGTCGAGCAGCAGCCGCTCCTGCTCGGGCGCGGTGAGTCCGGCCAGCCGCCCGGCCCAGTCGACCGGCGCGGATGCGGTACCCGCGGCCGCCCGCGGGGCGTGCCCCGCAGCCGCGGCGACCGCGCGGAAGACCGCCGGCAGCCCGTCACCCGGGCGGGCCCCCACGTCGGCCGCGACCACATAGGACGCTCCATGTCGGGCCGCCGCGTCGAGCAGCCGGAGGCCGTGCGGGGTGCTGAGCGGCCGGACACCGAGCCGGGCCATCCTGGCCAGGTCCGCGTCGCCGAGGTGCCCGGTCATGCCGGACGCGTCCGCCCACAGTCCCCAGCCGATGCTCAGCCCGTCCTGCCGGCTCGCGACGAGCGCGTCGCAGAAGGCGTTCGCGGCCGCGTAGCCGGCCTGCCCGGGTGTGCCGGCCAGACCGGTCAGCGACGAGAACACCACCAGGAAGCCCAGCCGCAGGTGCGCGGTCGCGGCGACCAGGTTGGCCAGGCCGGTCGCCTTGGCCGCCCAGACCGGCCGTAGCCGCTCTGGCGTCATCGCGGTGACCAGCGCGTCGTCAAGTACCCCGGAGGCGTGCACGACACCGGTCACCGGGTGTTCCGGATCGATGCCGGCGATGAGCCGTTCGACGGCGGCGGCGTCGGTGACGTCGACCCGGGTGAGCCGCACCTCCGCTCCGGCGGCGGTGAGCCGCTCCACCAGCGCCGCGGCACCCGGGGCGTCCGGGCCGCGCCGGGAGGCCAGCACCAGCCTCCGGACACCCCAGTGGTGGGCGAGGTGCGCGGCGACGTGCCCGCCGAGCACGCCGGTCCCCCCGGTGATCACGACCGTGCCGTCGGGGCGCACCGGAGCGGGCGGGAGCAGCACGACCTTGCCGACGTGCCGGGCCTGTGACATGGACCGCAACGCCGTCCGGGCCTGCGCCAGCGGCCGCGCGGTGGTCGGCAGCGCCCTCAGCGTCCCGCCGGCGAACAGCGCGCTCAGCTCGCCGAACATCTCACCGACCCGCTCCGGGCCGGCATCGGAGACGAGATCGAACGCGCGGTAGCGGACGCCGGGATGGTCCGCGGCCACCTGCTCCGGAACGCGGATGTCGGTCTTGCCGAGCTCGACGAAGCGCCCACCGGCCGCGACGAGGCGCAGTGAGGCGTCGACCAGCTCACCGGCGAGACTGTCGAGTACCACGTCGACGCCCCGTCCACCGGTCGCGTCCCGGATGGCCGGTTCGAACGAGCCGTCCCGTGAGGACGCCCGGTGCCGCTCGTCGATCCCCATCCCGGCGAGCACCGGATGCTTGCCCGGCGACGCTGTCGCGTACACCTCCGCACCAAGATGCCGGGCGATCTGGATCGCCGCCATGCCGACCCCGCCGGTGCCCGCGTGCACCAGCACCGACTCGCCGGCCCGCAGCTCGGCGACGTGACGCAGCCCGTACCAGGCGGTCAGGAACGCGATCGGCACACCGGCCGCCTCCGCGAAGTCCAGCCCGGCGGGTATCGGCGCCACCATCCGCGCGTCTCCGACCACCACCGGGGCGAACGCGCCCGCGAAGACTCCCATGACCCGGTCGCCGGGCGCCAGGTGCGTGACGTCGGCGCCCACGTCGAGCACCACACCGGCCGCCTCGCCGCCTATCCCGGCCTGCCCTTCCACCAGGCCGAGGCAGACCACGACGTCCCGGAAGTTCACGCCGCAGGCGTGCACCTCGACGCGAACCTCGCCGGGCGCCAGCGGTGCCCAGGCTCCCGGCGCCGGGATCGCCATCACGCCGTCGACAGTGGACATCACACCGGTGTCCAGCCGCCACCCCTCGGTACCGAGCCCGCGCAGCCCCGGCTCGGTCGCCGGTGCCAGCCGGCCGGCGAGCACGGTGCCGCCCCGGACCGCCACCTGCGGTTCGTCTTCGGCGAGTGCGGCGGTGACCGCGGCGGTCAGGGCGTCGGGCTCCCCGGTGGCCGGGTCGAGGTCGACGAGCAGCAGCCGGCCGGGGTTTTCGGTCTGTGCGCTGCGCACGAGGCCCCAAGCCGCCGCCGCCGCGGGATCGGTGGTCGCGTCACCGCTTACCGTGACGGCGCCACGGGTGACGAGGGCCAGGCGTGCGGCGGCGAAGGCGGGACGCGACAGCCAGTCCTGGACCAGCGCGAGCGTGGACTCCACTGTGGCTAGTGCGCGGCCGGAGGGGTCCGGGCCGGGCGGTGCGGTCAGGTCGAGCAGCAGGACGTCCGGTACCGCGGCGGCCGCGACGGCGTCCAGGTCGTCGACGACCGGCAGGCCCCACGCGGCGGGTGCACCGCGCAAGGCCGCCCAGGTGCCTGGCGTGGCGGCGGGATCGGCGGCCAGCGGCACCCAGTCGAGTGTGAACAGTCCCGGCACCGCGTCCTGGCGTGCCGTCGCGGCCCGCAGCCGCTCCACAGTGGTGGGCCGGGTGACGAGCGCGTCGACGCTCAGCACGGGGGCGCCGGCGGGGTCCGTCACGATCAGCCGGAGCGTGTCCTCGCCGCTGACCGCCAGGCGCACCCGTACGCCGCGGGCGCCGGAGGCGAGTAGGGCCAACCCGTTCCAGGAGAACGGGAGCCTGAGCCGCGGGGCGGCGCCGGTGTGCAGGAGCAGAGCCGGGTGCAGTACGGCGTCGAGGAGGGCGGGGTGGATGCCGTACCCGTCGGTGTCTCCGGCCGCTTCGGGGAGGCTGACCTCGGCGACAATGTCGGTGCCGTCGCGCCAGGCGGCACGCAGGCCCTGGAAGGCCGGGCCGTAGCCGTAGCCGGCCTCGGCGGCACGCTCGTAGCAGCCGGTCAGGTCAAGCGGCTCGGCACCGGCCGGCGGCCAGATCCCTTCGGCGGGGGCGTCGACGGCAGTCGGCGCAGGGGCGAGCGTGCCCTCGGCGTGGCTGGTCCATCCCGCGCCGGCCTCGTCGGGGCGGGAGTGGATCCGGATGGCGCGCCGGCCGTCGTCGCCGGGTGGGTCGACCGCTACCTGGATCTTCAGCGCCCCGGTGGCGGGCACGATGAGCGGGGTGCGCAGGGTGAGCTCCTCGACGAGGGGGCAGCCGGCCTCGTCACCGGCGCGTACCGCCCACTCGGCGAGTGCGGCGCCCGGCACGAGCACGACGCCGCCGACGGTGTGGTCGGTGAGCCAGCCGGCGCTGGCGAGCGAGATTCGCCCGGTGAGCAGGATGCCGCCGTCGGGCAGTGAGGCGCCGGCGGCGAGGACGGGGTGGCCGAGTGCGTCGAGACCGGCGGCGGAAACGTCGCCGCTCCTGGCGGTGGCCGCGAGCCAGTAGCGCTGGTGTTGGAAGGGGTAGGTGGGCAGGTCGACGACGGCCGGGGTGGGGTCGCTGGGATACCAGCGCCGCCAGTCGATGGGGACACCGGCGGTGTACGCGTCGCCGGCAGCACGGGTCAGCTGCCGCAGGTCACCCTGGTCACGGCGAAGCGTCGGCACGGCGACGGCCTGCTCGTCCGCTTCCTGGACACTGGGCAACAGGACCGGATGCGGGCTGCACTCGATGAAGACCCGATGACCGTCGGCCAGCAGGGCGGTGACGGTGTCGGCGAACCGGACCGGCTGGCGCAGGTTGGTGTACCAGTAGCCGCCGTCCAGACCACCGGTGTCGATCCGTCCAGCCATGACCGTCGAGTAAAACACCGTATCGGCCGTGCCCGGGCGGAGCTGGCCGAGACCGGCCAGCAACTCCTCACGCACCGCCTCCACCCCAGGACCATGCGAGGCGTAGTCCACATCAATCAGCCGCGCCCGCTCCCCCGCCCCCTCGACCGCAGCCACCACCGCCGCCACCTGCTCCGGCGGACCGGACACCACAGTGGACACCGGCCCGTTCACCGCCGCCACACCCACCTCGGGAAAGTCGGCCAGCAGCCGAGCGGCTTCCGCCTCCGGAACCGCCAGCGACGCCATCGCCCCACTACCCGCAAGCGCCCGCAACGCCCGACTCCGCAACGCCACCACCCGCGCCCCGTCATCCAGGGACAACGCACCGGCCACACACGCCGCCGCGATCTCCCCCTGCGAATGCCCCACCACCGCAGCCGGCGTCACCCCGTACGAACGCCACACCTCCGCCAAAGACACCATCACCGCCCACAACACCGGCTGCACCACGTCCACCCGATCCAGCCGCTCGCCGCCACGCAACACCTCGACCAGCGACCAGTCCACATAGGAAGACAGCGCCCGCCCGCACTCGACCATCCGCGCCGCGAACACCGGCGACTGGTCCAACAGCTCCACACCCATACCCAGCCACTGCGAACCCTGACCCGGGAAGACGAAAACCGGACCCGGACCGAGCGACCCGGGCCTGCCCGACTGCAGCGAGCCCAGTCCGGACAGCAGCTCCTCCCGGCTGCCGCCCACCACCACTGCGCGGTGCTCCAGGGCGGCTCGGGTGGTCGCCAGCGACCAGCCCACCTCCACCGGATCGCGGTCGGCCGCCCAGTCGGCGAGTCGCGCGGCCTGGGCGCGCAAGGCGTTTTCGTCGCGCGCGGACAGGATCCACGGCAGTACGGTCGGCTGGTCCCGCGGGGGCGCGGGTACGGCCGGCAGGGGCGGCGGTTCTTCGAGGATGACGTGTGCGTTGGTGCCGGAGGCCCCGAACGAGGAGATCCCCGCCCGGCGGGGCCTGTCTCCGGCTGGCCAGGGCCGGGATTGGGTGAGCAGCCGGACGTTGCCGGCATCCCAGTCCACATGCGGCGTCGGCGCGTCCACATGCAACGTGACCGGCAGCTCGTGGTGCCGCATCGCCATCATCATCTTGATCAGCCCGGCCGCGCCCGCCGCGGCCTGGGTGTGGCCGATGTTCGACTTCACCGAGCCGAGCCACAGCGGCTCGCCGTCCGGTCGCTCCTCCTGCCCATAGGTGGCGATGATCGCCTGTGCCTCGATCGGGTCACCCAGCGTTGTACCGGTCCCGTGCGCTTCGACCACGTCGACGTCGCCCGGCCGCAGGCCTGCGTTGGCGAGGGCCTGCCGGATCACTCGCTGCTGGGACGGCCCGTTCGGGGCGGTCAGGCCGTTGGAGGCGCCGTCCTGGTTGACCGCCGAGCCGCGCAGCACCGCCAGGATCCGGTGGCCGTTACGGCGCGCGTCGGACATCCGCTCCAGCAGCAGCAGGCCGACACCCTCACCCCAGCCGGTGCCGTCGGCGGCCGCCGCGAACGGCTTGCACCGCCCGTCCTTCGCCAGGCCGCGCTGGCGCGAGAACTCGGTGAAGACCTCCGGCGTGGCCATCACCGTCACACCACCGGCGACCGCCAGCGAACACTCACCCTGCCGCAACGCCTGCGCCGCGAGATGCACCGCCACCAACGACGACGAACACGCGGTATCCACACTTACCGCGGGCCCCTCCAGGCCGAATGAGTACGCGACCCGCCCCGACACCACACTGCCCGCACCGGCCAACAACGAATAGCCCTCGACCTCACCACGACCGGCCATCCCCACCGCGTAGTCGTGGTACATCACGCCCGCGTAGACGCCCGTCGACGACCCTCGCAACGAACCTGGATCGATACCCGCCCTCTCGAACAACTCCCACGACACCTCGAGCAGAAGACGCTGCTGCGGATCCGTCGCCAGCGCCTCCCTCGGGCTCATCCCGAAGAACCCCGCGTCGAACCTGTCCGCGTCCGCGAGGAACCCGCCCGCACGCGCGTAACTGGTTCCCGCACGATCAGGATCGTCGTCGAACAGGCCCGCCAGATCCCAGCCCCGGCCCAGCGGGAAGCTCCCCACCGCGTCCCCACCGGCCGCCACCAGATCCCACAGGTCCTCCGCCGACCCGATCCCACCCGGGTACCGGCACGCCACCCCGACCACCACGACGGGGTCGCCGTCCACTATCGACGGCTGCCGGAGCGAGGAGTCCGGCCGGGACGCGCCCATCAGCATGTCCAGCAGAAACCGGGCCAGCGCGACGGGACTCGGATAGTCGAACGCGGCCGTCGCCGGCAACCGCAGACCCGTCAACGCGCCGAGACGGTTTCGCAGCTCGACCGCCAGCAGCGAGTCGAACCCCAACTCCTTGAAGCTCAACCCCCCGACCACCGAAGCAGCCGACCCGAACCCCAGGACCCCGGCCACCACGCCACGCACGAGCTCCAGCACCGCGGCGTGCCGGCCAGCCTCGTCCAGGCCCGCCAGCCGCGCCCGCAAGGCGTTGCCGTCATCTCCGGACGCCGCGGTGCGGCGGGTGGGGCGGGCCATGCCACGCAGCACGGCGGGCAGCGCGTCACCGGTGGTGAGGGCGGCCGGGTCGAGGTCGACACCGACGAGGACCGGATGGGCGGTACGCAGCGCCGCGTCCATGAGGGCGAGCGCGTGGGTGGTGGCGAGCGGGCGCATGCCGAGCGCGCGGAGCCGGGCCAGGTCGCGCTCGCCGAGGTGGCTCGTCATCTCGCTGGCCTGGGCCCACAGTCCCCAGGCGAGGGAGGTGGCCGGAAGTCCGGCGGCGCGGCGGCGGGTGGCCAGGGCGTCCAGGAAGGCGTTCGCGGCGGCGTACCCAGCCTGTCCGGCGCCGCCGACGGTGCCGGTGGCCGAGGAGAAGAGCAGGAAGAGGGCGAGCGGCAGCTCCCGGGTGAGCTCGTGCAGGTGCCACGCGCCGGTCGCCTTCGCCGCCCACACCCGGTCCAGCCGTTCCCGGTCCCACGCGTCGACCAGCCCGTCGTCAAGGGCGCCAGCGGTGTGTACGACGCCGGCCAGTGGCGCGTCGGCGGGCACCTGGGCGAGCAGGTCGCGCAGCTCGCGCGGGTCGGTGACGTCGAGGCGGACGATCCGGGTCCTGGCTCCCAGGGCGGTCAGGTGCTCGCGCAGCGTCGCCGCTCCGGGTGCCGCCTCGCCCCGGCGGGAGGCGAGGATCAGGTCACTGACGCCGTACTCGCGGACCAGATGCTCGGCCACGAGGGCGCCGAGCGTGCCGGTGCCGCCGGTGACGAGAACGGTCCCGGTCCGGAGGTCCACCGGCTGTGCCTCCGCGCCGGAGTCGGCGGTGGTGCTGCGGGCCAGGCGCGGCACGAGGAGCTGGCCGGCGCGGACCGCCAGCTGCGGCTCACCCTCCGCGACAGCGGCTCGCGCGACGTCCGGTACGCCGTGCTCACCGGTGCCGGTTTCGAGGTCCAGCAGCGTGAAGCGGCCGGGGTGCTCGGCCTGGGCGCTGCGCACGAGTCCCCAGACCGCGGCGGCGGCGAGGTCACCGTCCGGCGCGCCGTGGGTGACGAAGGTGAGCCGGGTGTCGGCCAGTTCCGGCCGGGCGAGCCAGGCCTGGATGAGCGCGAGGGCGCGGTCGGTGGCGGTACGCGCGTCAGGTTCGGCCGGCGCGGCCCCGGCCGGGGTCGGGTAGGCGAGCGCGACGCCGGACGCGGGCGGTGCCAGGGTGGCCACGTCGGCGGGACCGGCGACGGTGGGCCAGTCGTCGCCGGCGGTGGACACGGCGGTGGGGTGCGGCTCCCAGCGCAGGTGGTAGAGGCCGTCGACGCGGGCCGCGGCTGCGCGCATCTGGGCGGCGGTGGCGGGTCGGGTCGCGAGGTCGGCGACGACGAGTACCGGCTGCCCGGTGGCGTCCGCGACGCGGACCCGCAGGGTGTCGGGGCCGCTGGCGGTGAGCCGTACCCGGACCTCGGTCGCACCGGAGGCGAGGAGCGTCACGCCGTTCCAGGAGAACGGCAGCCGCAGCTCGCCGGAGGAATGCGCGAGCAGGGTGGGGTGCAGTACGGCGTCGAGGAGGGCGGGGTGGATGCCGTACCCGTCGGTGTCTCCGGCCGCTTCGGGGAGGCTGACCTCGGCGACAATGTCGGTGCCGTCGCGCCAGGCGGCACGCAGGCCCTGGAAGGCCGGGCCGTAGCCGTAGCCGGCCTCGGCGGCACGCTCGTAGCAGCCGGTCAGGTCAAGCGGCTCGGCACCGGCCGGCGGCCACACCTGTTCACCGGCGTCGGCGGCCGGCCGCGCGGCGCTGAGGGTGCCCTCGGCGTGGCGGGTCCACTCCACGCCTCCGGGGTCGGCGGAGGAGTAGATCCGCACGCCGCGCCGGCCGGTGCCGTCGGGGGCGCTGACGGCGACCTGGACGCGGACCCTGCCGGTGGTGGGCACCGCGAGCGGCGCCTGCAGGGTCAGCTCCTCGACAGTCGGGCAGCCCGCGTCGTCCCCGGCTCGGGTGGCCCATTCGACGAAGGCGGCGCCGGGGAGCAGCTGTTGGCCGGAGACGGTGTGGTCGGCGAGCCAGCCGTCGCCGTCGGCACTGAGCGCGCCGGTGAGCACAAGGCCGCCGTCGGGCAGGCGCATGCCGGCGGCGAGGATGGGATGGCCGGTGGGGTTGAGTCCGGCGGCGGCGACGTTGCCGGGGCCCGCCTCCGGGGAGAGCCAGTAGCGCTGGTGTTGGAAGGGGTAGGTGGGCAGGTCGACGACGGCCGGGGTGGGGTCGCTGGGATACCAGCGCCGCCAGTCGATGGGGACACCGGCGGTGTACGCGTCGCCGGCAGCGCGGGTCAGCTGCCGCAGGTCACCCTGGTCACGGCGAAGCGTCGGCACGGCGACGGCCTGCTCGTCCGCTTCCTGGACACTGGGCAACAGGACCGGATGCGGGCTGCACTCGATGAAGACCCGATGACCGTCGGCCAGCAGGGCGGTGACGGTGTCGGCGAACCGGACCGGCTGGCGCAGGTTGGTGTACCAGTAGCCGCCGTCCAGACCACCGGTGTCGATCCGTCCAGCCATGACCGTCGAGTAAAACACCGTATCGGCCGTGCCCGGGCGGAGCTGGCCGAGACCGGCCAGCAACTCCTCACGCACCGCCTCCACCCCAGGACCATGCGAGGCGTAGTCCACATCAATCAGCCGCGCCCGCTCCCCCGCCCCCTCGACCGCAGCCACCACCGCCGCCACCTGCTCCGGCGGACCGGACACCACAGTGGACACCGGCCCGTTCACCGCCGCCACACCCACCTCGGGAAAGTCGGCCAGCAGCCGAGCGGCTTCCGCCTCCGGAACCGCCAGCGACGCCATCGCCCCACTACCCGCAAGCGCCCGCAACGCCCGACTCCGCAACGCCACCACCCGCGCCCCGTCATCCAGGGACAACGCACCGGCCACACACGCCGCCGCGATCTCCCCTGCGAATGCCCCACCACCGCAGCCGGCGTCACCCCGTACGAACGCCACACCTCCGCCAAAGACACCATCACCGCCCACAACACCGGCTGCACCACGTCCACCCGATCCAGCCGCTCGCCGCCACGCAACACCTCGACCAGCGACCAGTCCACATAGGAAGACAGCGCCCGCCCGCACTCGACCATCCGCGCCGCGAACACCGGCGACTGGTCCAACAGCTCCACACCCATACCCAGCCACTGCGAACCCTGACCCGGAAACACCAGCACCGGACCCCGGTCACCGGCCACGACCCGGCCCGGCACCACCACGGAGTCGAGCCCGGCCAGCAGCTCCTCGCGGCCGGCGCCGACCACCACGGCTCGCCAGTCCAGAGTGGATCGGCTGGTCAGCAGCGACCAGCCGACTGACAGCGGGTCGGAGTCCTCGACGGCGGCGGCCAGGCTGGCTGCCTGCGCCCGCACCGCCACCTCGCTGCGTCCGGACAGGATCCAGGGCAGCACGGCGCCGTCGTAGGGTGCGGGGACGGCGGCCTCCTCCGCCTCCGGGGCTTCCTCGATCACCACGTGGGCGTTGGTGCCGGAGGCGCCGAAGGAGGAGATGCCGGCGCGGCGGGGCTTGCCGTTGACTTTCCACGGCTGGGGTTCGGTGAGAAGGCGCGTGCCGCCGGCCTCCCAGTCGACGTGTGGCGTGGGCGCGTCGACGTGGAGGGTGGCGGGCAGCTCGCCGTGCCGCATCGCCATGGCGATCTTGATGATCCCGGCGACGCCGGCGGCGCCTTGGGTGTGACCGATGTTCGACTTGACCGAGCCGAGCCACAGTGGACGGTCGTCCGACCGGCCCTGCCCATACGTGGCGATGATCGCCTGCGCCTCGATCGGGTCGCCCAGCGTGGTGCCGGTGCCGTGGGCCTCGACCACGTCCACGTCGGAGGGGTGAGGCGGGCGTTGGCCAGCGCCTGGCGGATGACGCGGCGCTGGGAGGGCCGTTGGGTGCGGTAAGGCCGTTGGAGGCACCGTCCTGGTTGACCGCCGACCCGCGCAGCACGGCCAGGATCCGGCGGCCGTTGCGCTGGGCGTCGGCGAGGCGTTCGAGGAGGATGAGGCCGACGCCCTCGCCCCAGCCGGTGCCGTCGGCGGCGGCCGCGAAGGCTTTGCAGCGGCCGTCACGGGCGAGGCCGCGCTGGCGGGAGAACTCGGTGAACATGTTGGGGTTGGTCATGACCGTGACGCCGCCGGCGATGGCGAGCTTGCATTCGCCCTGCCGCAGCGCCTGCATCGCCAGGTGGACGGCGACAAGTGAGGAGGAGCAGGCGGTGTCCACCGTCATGGTGGGGCCTTCGAGCCCGAACGCGTAGGCGACCCGGCCGGAGATGACGCTGGGGGCGTTGCCGGTGCCGAGGTAGCCTTCGGCGGCTTCGGGTAGCGGGTTGGGTTGGGAGACGTAGCCGGTGAGGGCGGTGCCGACGTAGACGCCGGTCTGGCTGCCTTTGAGCCCGGCGGGGTCGATCCCGGCGCGTTCCAGCAGCTCCCAGGAGACCTCGAGCGAGAGCCGCTGCTGCGGGTCCATCGCCCACGCCTCGCGAGGGCTGATGCCGAAGAACTCCGCGTCGAACAGATCGGCGTCGTGCAGGAACCCACCTTCGCGGGCGTAGCTGGTGCCGGGATGGTCGGGGTCGTCGTGGAACAGGCCGGTGAGGTCCCAGCCCCGGCCGGTGGGAAACCCGCCGACGGCATCGCGACCGGCGGCCACGAGCTCCCACAGGTCTTCCGGTGACCGCACACCACCCGGGTACCGGCAGGCCATCCCCACCACCGCGACCGGCTCGTGTTGGCGACCCTCGACCTCGTGGAGTCGTTGCCGGGTGTCATGCAGGTCGGCGGCCACCCGCTTGAGGTAGTCGACCAGCTTCTCTTCGCTCACCATGTGCGGGCTCCCGGGGATGTGGGATGTCAGGACACGCCGAGTTCGTTTTCGATGAAGGTGAGGACCTGGTCCGCGCTCGCGTCGCGGAGCCGGTCAGCGGCCGACTCGGGCTCGCCGGGACGGGCCGCGGCCCGCATGCCGGACAGGATGGCCTCCAGCCGTTCGGCCAGCTCGGCGGCCTGCGCGGGGTCGGCGGCCGTGGCGGCGAGGCTCTCTTCGAGCAACGCCAGCTGCTCCAGTGGCCGCGCCGCCGGTGTCGCGGGGACCAGCCGCGTGTACAGGTGGTCGGCGAGGGTGGCGGCGGCGGGATAGTCGAAGACGACTGTGGCGGGCAGGCGCAGGCCGGTGGCGGTGCTGAGCCGGTTGCGCAGCTCGACGGCGGTCAGCGAGTCGAAGCCCAGCTCCTTGAAGCTCGCCTCGGGGGAGACGGCGCGCGGGTCGGTGTGGCCGAGGACGGTGGCGGCGTTGAGGCGTACCAGGTCCAGCAGCTCGCGCTCGCGCTGCTCGATGCTCATGGTGGCGAGCCGGCTGGTCCAGTCGACGGGCGCCGTCGCGGCGCCGGCGGCGACCATGCGGGAGGTGGGCGGGCGGCCGCCGCCCCGGCCGCGCAGCAGTGCCGGGGCGTCGGGTCCGGTGTTGGCGGCGACGTCGGCGGCGACGAGGTACCTGCCGCCGTGGGCGAGGGCGGCGTCGAGCAGCCGCAGGCCGTGTGCGGCGTCCATGGGACGGATGCCCGAGCGGGCCATGCGGGCCAGGTCGGCGTCGCTGAGGTCGGCTGTCATGCCGGAACGGGTGTCCCACAGCCCCCAGCCGATCGACACGGCGCCGGGGCGGCGGGCGATGAGGGCGTCGCAGTACGCGTTGGCGGCCGCGTACGCCGCCTGCCCGGGCGAGCCGATCAGACCGGCGATCGAGGAGAAGACGACGAACGCGCCGAGCCTTCTGCCTTCCGTGGCGGCCAGCAGGCTCGCCAACCCGACCGCCTTGGGGCCCCACACCCGCTCCAGCCGGTCCGGGGTCAGGGACGAGACGAGCCCGTCGTCCAACACCCCCGCGGCGTGGACCACGGCGGTGACCGAGCCGAGGCTGTCGAACAGGTCCCGGACCGCGACCGGGTCCGTCACGTCGAGGCGGGCGAACTCCACCCGGCCACCGGCCCGCGCCATCCGGTCGGCGAACTCGGCGGCACCCTCGCCGTCCGGGCCGGAGCGGGAGGCCAGCACCACCCGCGGCACGCCCCAGACCGTGACGGCGTGTTCGGCGACCAGGCGGCCGAGCACACCGCCGCCACCGGTCACCACCACCACGCCGCCCGGGTCCAGCGCCGGGGGTGGCGTCAGCACGACCTTTCCGATGTGCCGGGCCTGGGACACGAACCGCAGCGCCTCACGCGACCGGCTCAACGGCCACACCGACACCGGCAGGGACGTCAACCCACCGGACTCGAACAACTCCACCAGGCCAACCAGCATCCGGCCCATCAGGTCCGGACCGGCGTCCACCAGCAGGTCGAAGGCCCGGTAGTCAATCGCGTACTCGGCCGCCACCGTCTCGGTATCGCGCACGTCGGTCTTGCCCATCTCCAGGAAACGCCCGCCGTCGGCGACCAACCGCAACGACGCGTCTACCAGGTCACCGGAGAGGCAGTCCAGCACCACATCCACACCACGACCGCCTGTGACCCGCCGGAACTGGTCCTCGAACCCGGCGTCCCGCGACGAGGCCCGGTGCGCCTCGTCCACGCCCAGCTCCGCCAGCACCCCGTGCTTGGCCGGCGAGGCGGTCGCGAAGACCTCGGCGCCCAGCCGGCGCGCGATCTGGATCGCCGCCATCCCGACGCCGCCCGTGCCGGCGTGGACCAGTACCGACTCCCCCGCTCGTAGTTTGGCCAGCTCCACCAGCGCGTACCAGGCGGTCAGGAACACCACCGGGACCCCGGCCGCCTCCTCGAAGTCCCAACCCGACGGCATCGGCACCACCGTCCGCGCGTCGGCCACCACGACCGGAGCGAACGCGCCGCCGAAGACCCCGAAGATGCGATCGCCCACGGCCAGCTGCCCGGCGTCGGCTCCCACTTCCAGCACCACGCCAGCGCCCTCACCGCCCACGAGCGGTGCCGCCCCTGGGTACAACCCGAGACAGATCAGCGCGTCGCGGAAGTTCACCCCCGCGGCGCGCACCTCCACCCGCACCTCGCCGGCGCCCAGGGGGCGCCACATGTCCGGGCCGGGTACCGCCTGGACGGCCTCCACGGTGTGCGCGGCGCCGGCGTCCACGTGCCAGCCGGCCGTGCCGACGCCGAGTACGCCCGGGGTGGTGTCGGGGACGAGCCGCGCGGTGAAGACGATGTCGCCACGGACCGCGAGCTGGGTCTCGCCATCGGCGACCAGCTGCCAGACCGCGTCGGTCGGAAGGTCGTCGAGGTCGGGGGTGAGATCGAGCAGGGTGAAGCGGCCGGGATTTTCCAGCTGGGCGCTGCGGACCAGGCCCCAGACGGCGGCGGCGGCCGGGTCGGGTGCCGCCTCGTCGGGGGGCGCCACGCCGGGCGCGGTGGGTTGGGTGGTAGCGGGGGTGGAGACGGCGCCGCGGGTGGCGATGACGAGGGTGGTCGCGGTCAGGGCCGGCTCGGTCAGCCAGCGCTGGACGAGCGACAGCGCGTCAACGGCGAGCGCCAGGCCACCGGCGGTGGTACCGGTGAGGGCGGCGAGGGCGTACGGCGGCGCCGGGGTGCCGGCCTCGATCGCGGCGACGAGGGCGTCGAGGTCCGGATGGTCGGCGCCGAGCACCGCCCGTTCGACCCGGCGGGCGCCGGGCGTCGTGGCCACCGGCCGCCACTCCACTGTGTACAGTCCGGAGGCCGGGTCCGGCGCGACGGTGGAGACGGCGCGCGCGGCCAGTGAGTCGATCGTCAGCACCGGCGCCCCGCCGGGATCGGTGACCGTCACCCGTACCGTGTCGTCGCCCGTCGGGGTGAGCCGGACCCGGACGGCGCGTGCGCCTGAAGCCCACAGCGCGAGCCCGGTGAAGGCGAACGGCAGCCGCACCTCGGCGTCGTGCGGGTCACGGGTCAGCAGCAGCGGGTGCAGCGCGGCGTCGAGCAGGGCCGGGTGGATGCCGAACCCGGCCGGGTCGCCGGCCGCCTCGGGCAGCGCGACGTCGGCGACCAGGTCGGTCCCGTCCCGCCAGGCGGCGCGCAGGCCCTGGAAGGCGGGGCCGTAGCCGTAGCCGCCGGCGGCCGCCCGCTCGTAGAAGTCGTCAACGCCGATCGGTTCGGCACCGGCCGGTGGCCAGGCCCCGTCGGCTGAGGCGGGTGCCGGGCCGGCGGGAGCGAGGGTGCCTTCGGCGTGGCGTACCCAGCCGGTGGCGGGGCCGTCCGGGCGGGAGTAGATCCGGACGGTGCGCCGGCCGTCGTCACCGGGCGGGTCGACGGCCACCTGGACCTTCAGCGCTCCGGTCGCCGGTACGGCCAGCGGGGCGGTCAGCGTGAGCTCGTCGACGCGCGGGCAGCCGACCTCGTCGCCTGCGCGTACCGCCCACTCGGCGAGCGCCGCGCCGGGGACCAGCGCCGTGCCGTTCATCGTGTGGTCGCCCAGGGACTCGTCCCGCCCGCCGGGCAGGCGGCCGGTGAGCAGCAGCCCGCCGTCGGGCAGGAAGACGGCCGCCGGCAGGACCGGGTGGTCCACCGCGTCGAGGCCGGCCGCGCCCACGTCGCGGGGGCCGGGGGTGGCGGTCAGCCAGTACGACTCGCCCTGGAACGGATAGGTGGGCAGCGCGACCGCCGGCTGCGGTCCGGGAAACCAGCGGGCCCAGTCGACGGCGGTACCGGCCACGTAGAGCCGGGCCAGCGCCGTGGCCAGCCCTTCGGCCTCGCCGAGCGCGCCGGGCAGGGTCGCGGTCGTCACCGGCGCGTCGACCGACTGGGAGACCGCGGCGGCGAGCGTGGAGCCCGGGCCGACCTCGACCCACGAGGCCGGGCGCAGGGTGCGCTGGGCGTGCAGGACGCCGGGGTGGAACAGCACCGGCTGGCGGATGTGCGCGGTCCAGTAGCCGGCGTCGGTCGACTCGACGGGTTCGCCGGTGAGGTTGCTGATCAGCGGCAGGCGCGGTGCCTGGAAGTCGAGGTCGGCGATGGCTGCGCGGAAGTCGTCGAGGATCGGCTCCATCGCGGCGGAGTGGAATGCGTGGCTGACGGAGAGCTCGCGGGTCTTGCGGCCCGCGTCGCGCCAGCGGCTCACCTGCCGCGCGACCGCGTCGGCGGGGCCGGAGACGACGGTCGCGCCGGGGGTGTTCAGCGCCGCGATCGCCAGGCCGTCGAGGTCGCCGAGCTCGTCCGGGGTGGCGTGGATGGCGGCCATGGCGCCGCCGGCGGGCAGCGACCCCATCAGGGTGGCGCGGGCGGCGACGAGGCGGCTGGCGTCGGCGAGGCTGAGCACGCCGGCCACGTGCGCGGCGGCGACCTCGCCGATGGAGTGCCCGATGACGGCGTCCGGGGTGAGGCCGAGGTCGCCGAGCAGCCGGGCGAGCGCGACCTGGAGCGCGAACAGGCTGGTCTGCGCCCAGGTGGTGTGGTCGAGCATGGCCGGGCCGACCGAGCGCAGCGGCTGGGGCAGCAGCGGGTCGAGCAGCGCGCAGACCTCGTCGTAGGCGGCCGCGAAGACGGGGAACCGCTGGTACAGCTCCTGGCCCATCCCGGCGCGCTGGGCTCCCTGGCCGCTGAACATCCAGACGCTCGGCCCGCCCTGTCCGGGCTCGCCGTGCACGAGCCGCGGGTGCGGGTCGCCGGCGGCGAGCGCGGTCATCGCCTCCAGGCCGCCGAGCACGACCGCCCGGTGGGCGAAGGTCGCCCTGGTGGTGGCGAGCGCCCAGCCGACCGCGGCTTCGTCCGGCTCCTGGCCGTCGCGGCTGAGCGCGGCCAGATCGGCGGCCCGGGCGCGCAGGGCGGCGGGCGTCCGCGCCGACACGACCAGGGGCACGATGCCGTGGTACGGGGTGAACCGCTCCGGCGGTGTGTGCGGTGGTTCTTCGATGATGATGTGGGCGTTCGTGCCGGAGGCGCCGAAGGAGGAGATCCCGGCCCGGCGTGGAGTGGGCTCGGGCGGCCAGGGTCGAGCGCGGGTCAACAGCTGGACGTTGCCGGCTTCCCAGTCCACGTGCGGGCTCGGCGCGTCGACATGCAAAGTAACGGGCAGCTGCTGGTGCCGCATCGCCATGATCATCTTGATCAGACCGGCCGCGCCCGCCGCCGCCTGGGTGTGACCGATGTTCGACTTCACCGAACCCAACCACAACGGCCTGTCCGCCGGCCGGTCCTGCCCGTACGTCGCGATGATCGCCTGCGCCTCGATCGGATCGCCCAGCGTGGTGCCCGTCCCATGCGCCTCCACCACATCCACATCAGCGGCGGTGAGCCCGGCGTTGGCGAGGGCTCGCCGGATGACCCGCTGCTGCGACGGACCGTTCGGCGCCGTCAAGCCATTCGACGCGCCGTCCTGGTTGACCGCTGACCCGCGCACCACCGCCAGCACCCGGCGGCCATGGCGCCGCGCGTCCGACAGCCGCTCCAGCAACAACAGACCAACACCCTCACCCCAACCCGTGCCATCCGCGGCCGCCGCGAACGGCTTGCACCGCCCGTCCCGCGCCAAACCCCCCTGCCGCGAAAACTCGGTGAACACCTCCGGCGTGGCCATCACCGTCACCCCACCCGCCAGCGCCATCGAACACTCGCCCTGCCGCAACGCCTGCGCCGCCAGATGCACCGCCACCAAGGACGAGGAGCACGCGGTATCCACGCTCACCGCCGGCCCTTCAAGGCCGAACGCGTACGCCACCCGCCCCGACACCACACTCCCCGCGCTCGCCAGCAGCGAGTAGCCCTCCGTGCCACCACGACCGGCCACACCCGCCGCATAGTCGTGATACATCACCCCCGCGTAGACCCCCGTCGAGGAACCCCGCAACGAGCCCGGATCGACCCCCGCCCCCTCGAACAGCTCCCACGCCACCTCCAGCAACAACCGCTGCTGCGGGTCCGTCGCCAACGCCTCCCGCGGACTCATCCCGAAGAACCCGGCGTCGAACCTGTCCGCCTCGTGCAGGAACCCACCCTCACGCGCCACGCTCGGCGCGGCACCGGCACCGTCCCCTTCGAACAACGCCGCCAGATCCCAACCTCGACCCGACGGAAAGGCACCCACGGCGTCCCGGCCCGACGCCACCAAGCTCCACAGTTCTTCCGCCGAACTCACTCCACCCGGAAAACGGCACGCCACGCCGACCACGACAACGGGATCCCCAGCCGCCACGGACACCGACGGCCCCGAACCCATCGCCGGCGCCGGCTCCCCCATCAACTCCGCCAACAAGAACCGGGCCAGCACGGCGGGACTCGGATAGTCGAAGGCCACCGTTGACGGCAAGCGCAAACCCGTCAACGCCCCCAACCGGTTGCGCAACTCCACCGCCAACAACGAGTCGAAACCCAGGTCTCGGAAGCTCAGCCCACCACCCACCGACCCCACCGCGCCAAAACCCAACACCGCCGCCACGACACCGCGGACCACCTCGTCGACCACCCGCAACCGACCGGCCTCGTCCAAACCCGCGAGCCGCGCACGCAGCCCACCCCCGCCATCACCGGCAGCCGCGGTGCGGCGGCGGCGGCGGCCGAGCAGTCGGGCAAGGATCGGCGGGGCGGCGTCGGCTCCGGCCGGGTCGAGGTCGGCCGCTAGCAGCACCCCGCCGGGCCGGGTCGCCGCCTCGTCCAGCAGGGCCAGCCCGCGGCTGTCGTCCAGCCCGCGCAGCCCGAGCCCGGACAGGCGGGCCCGGTCGGCGTGGCCCATGCGCCCGGTCATGCCGGTGGCCCGCTCCCACAGCCCCCAGGCGATGGAGGTACCGGGCCGCCCGGCGGCTCGGCGGGCGGCGACCAGACCGTCCACATAGGCGTTCGCGGCGGCGTAGTTGGCCTGGCCCGGTGAGCCGAGGATGCCGGACGCGGAAGAGAACATCAGGAACAGCCGCAGCGGATGCCCGGCCGTGACCTCGTGCAGGACGGCCGCGGCGGCGGCTTTGGCCCGCCACGGGATGGCGAGCCGCTCCCGGTCCTGTGCGGTGAGCACCGCGTCGTCCAAGACGCCGGCGGCGTGGACGACGCCGGTCAGCGGCTGTTCCGGGTCGATGCTGGCGACGAGCGCCGCCATCGCGCCGGGGTCGGCGGCGTCGGCGGCCACGATCCGGGCGTGGGCGCCGAGCGCCGTGAGGTGTTCGGCCAGTTCGGTGGCGCCGGGCGCGTCCGGGCCGCGGCGGCTGACCAGCACCAGGTGCCGCACGCCCCAGGTGGTGGCGAGATGCTCGGCGACCTGGCCCCCGAGGGTGCCCGTACCGCCGGTGATGAGGACGGTGCCGTGCGGCTCAGGCGCGGAGGCGGGTGCGGCCGGCGCGGCGGCGCGGGCCAGGCGGGGGATGAGCAGCCGGTCGCCACGCAGCGCGGCCTGCGGCTCGGCGGAGGCCAGCAGCGCGGCGCCGGGCGGGGTGGCATCCGGCGTGTCGAGGTCGAGGATGAGGAGCCGGTCGGGGTGCTCGAGCTGGGCCGAGCGCACGAGTCCCCATACCGCCGCGGCGGCCGGGTCGACCGGTTCGCCGTCGGCGGTCGCGACCGCGCGGGTGGTCACCAGCAGCAAGCGACTGCCGTCCAATATGGACTCGCCGAGGAAGTCCTGGACGAGGCGCAGCGCCCGGTCGACCGCGACCATCGGGTCGGCCGTGCCGGACTCGACGTGGGCGACGACGAGTGCCGGGGCGGGCGCGCCGCCGGCAATCTGGCTGGTGAGCGCCGCCAGGTCGGGGTGGTCGCCGTGGCGCCCGACGGTGGTGTGCGTGGTGTCCGCGGTGCCGGAGTCGGCGCCGGGGTGGGGCAGCCAGTCCACGGTGTACAGTGCGCCGCGTGCCGGCCCGGCGGCGTGCAGGTGGTCCGTGCGGGCGGGCCGGAGGGCGAGCGATCCGACGGTGAGCACCGGCACGCCTTCGGGGTCGGTGACCGTGACGGCGAGCTCCTGCGTACCGGTCCGGGTCAGCCGTACGCGCACCGCCGTGGCGCCCGCGGCCGACAGCGACACGCCGCTCCAGGCGAAGGGCAGCCAGAGCTGGCCGTCCCCGGTGTCGAGGCTCAGCAGTGCCGGGTGCAGTACGGCGTCCAGCAGGGCGGGGTGTATCACGTAGCCGTCGACGGGGCCGGCCGCCTCGGGCAGGGTCACCTCGGCGACCAGGTCGGTGCCGTCCCACCAGGCGGCTCGCAGCCCGCGGAACGCCGGCCCGTAGCCGTAGCCGCCCGCGGCGAGCCGGTCGTAGAAGCCGTCCAGGTCGATCGGGCGGGCCCCGGCCGGTGGCCAGGCGGTGGCCGGCGTCGTGGCGGGCAGGCCCGCCTCGGGGGCCAGCGTGCCTTCGGCGTGGCAGACCCAGTCGGCGGTGGAGCCCTCCGGCTTGGACCAGACCCGCACGTCGCGGCGCTGCGTGGCGCCGGCCGGGCCGGCCACGACCTGCACGCGCAGCACGCCCGACGCCGGCAGGGCCAGCGGTACCCGCAGGGTCAGCTCCTCCAGCTCCGGGCAGCCGACCTCGTCGCCGGCGCGCAGCGCCCACTCGACCTGTGCCGCACCCGGCACGATCGGGGTGCCGCCGACCACGTGCTCGGCGAGCCAGCCGCCGGCCGCGGCGACGAGACCGGTGAGGACGAGGCCGCCGTCGGGCAGCCCCACCGGCTGGAAGCCGCCGGCCGGCGCCGTGACGCCGCCAGCGGTCGCGAGCCAGTAGCGCTGGTGTTGGAAGGGGTAGGTGGGCAGGTCGACGACGGTCGGGGTGGGGTCGCTGGGATACCAGTGCCGCCAGTCGATGGGGACACCGGCGGTGTACGCGTCGCCGGCAGCGCGGGTCAGCTGCCGCAGGTCGCCCTGGTCACGGCGGAGCGTGGGCACCACGGCCGCGTCGACGCCGGCCCGCTCGACGCTCTCGCCCACCGCGACGGCGAGCACCGGGTGCGGGCTCGCCTCGATGAAGACGCGGTGCCCCGCCGCGAGCAGGGCGTCGACCGCCTGCCCGAACCGGACGGGCTGGCGCAGGTTGGTGTACCAGTAGGCGCCGTCCAGCCCGCTGGTGTCGATCCGTCCGGCGGTCACCGATGAGTAGAACGCCACCGACGAGGTCGTGGGCGCCACGCCGGCCAGCTCGGCGGTGAGCTGGCCGTGGAGCTGTTCGACCTGGGGGCCGTGTGAGGCGTAGTCGACGTCGATGAGCCGGGCGCGCTGACCGGCGGCCTCGCAGGCCGCCACCACCGCCGCCACCTGCTCCGGCGGACCGGACACCACAGTGGACACCGGCCCGTTCACCGCCGCGACCGTAACGTCGGGGTTACCGTCCAACCACGACGGCACCTCACCGGCCGGCACGGCCAGGGACGCCATCGCCCCACTACCCGCGAGCGCCCGCAACGCCCGGCTCCGCAACGCCACCACCCGCGCCCCGTCATCCAGGGACAACGCACCGGCCACACACGCCGCCGCGATCTCCCCCTGCGAATGCCCCACCACCGCAGCCGGCGTCACCCCGTACGAACGCCACACCTCCGCCAAAGACACCATCACCGCCCACAACACCGGCTGCACCACGTCCACCCGATCCAGCCGCTCCCCACTACGCAACACCTCGACCAGCGACCAGTCCACATAGGAAGACAGCGCCCGCTCGCACTCGACCATCCGCGCCGCGAACACCGGCGACTGGTCCAGCAGCTCCACACCCATACCCAGCCACTGCGAACCCTGACCCGGAAACACCAGCACCGGACCGAGCTCGCCGGCCACCACCCGGCCAGGTGCGGCGAGGGAGTCGAGCCCAGCCAGCAGCTCTTCCCGGTCGGTGCCGACCACGACGGCGCGGTGTTCCAGGTGCGCCCGGGTGGTGGCCAGCGACCATCCGACCTGTACCGGATCGCGGTCGGCGGCCCAGCCGGCGAGCTGGGCGGCCCGGGCGTGCAACGCGGCCTCGTCCCGCCCCGACAGCACCCACGGCAGTACGGCGCTCTGCTCCGGCGCGGGCGTGGGCTCGGGGGTGGCCGCCACGGCTTCCTCGACCACGAGGTGTGCGTTGGTGCCGGAGATGCCGAAGGAGGAGACGGCGGCCCGGCGGGGGCGGTCGCCGCGAGGCCACGGGGTGGGCTCGGTGAGCAGCTGGATCGCGCCGGCGGACCAGTCGACGTGCCGGGACGGCTCCTGGAGGTGCAGGCTGGCGGGGAGGACGCCGTGCCGCATCGCCATCACCATCTTGATGACGCCGGCGACTCCGGCGGCGGCCTGGGTGTGTCCGATGTTCGACTTGACCGAGCCGAGCCACAGTGGACGGTCCGGGAGGCGTCCCTGCCCGTAGGTGGCCAGCAGCGCCTGCGCTTCGATCGGGTCGCCGAGGGTGGTTCCGGTGCCGTGTGCCTCCACCGCGTCCACGTCGGTCACGCCGAGGCCGGCGTTGTTGAGCGCCTGGCGGATGACGCGGCGCTGGGACGGGCCGTTGGGGGCGGTCAGGCCGTTGGAGGCACCGTCCTGGTTGACCGCCGACCCGCGCAGGACCGCGAGGATGCGCCGGCCGTTGCGCTGGGCGTCGGCGAGGCGTTCGAGGAGGACGAGGCCGACGCCTTCGGCGAAGGCGGTGCCGTCGGCGGCGTCGGAGAAGGGTTTGCAGCGGCCGTCCGGGGCCAGGCCGCGCTGGCGGGAAAACTCGGTGAACAGGTTCGGTGTGGTCATGACGGTGACGCCGCCGGCCACGGCGCGCGTGCACTCGCCTTGCCGCAGCGCTTGCATGGCCAGGTGGATGGCGACAAGTGAGGAGGAGCAGGCGGTGTCGATGGTGACCGCCGGGCCTTCCAGGCCGAGGGTGAACGCGACCCGGCCGGAGAGCACGCTCGGGGTGTTGCCGGTAAGCAGGTAGCCCTCGACACTGCGCTCGATGTGCGGGGTGCCGAAGCCGGGGAAGGCGGTGCCGACGTACACGCCGGTCTGGGTGCCTCTCAGGACGGCGGGGTCGATCCCGGCCCGCTCCAGCAGCTCCCAGGAGACCTCGAGCAGCAGCCGCTGCTGGGGGTCCATGGCCCGGGCCTCGCGGGGGCTGATGCCGAAGAACTCGGCGTCGAACAGGTCGGCGTCGTGCACGAAGCCGCCCTCGCGGGCGTAGCTCGTGCCGGCGCGGTCGGGGTCGTCGTCGAACAGGTCAGCCAGGTCCCAGCCACGGCCTTGTGGGAAGGCGCCGATGGCGTCGCGGCCGGTGGCCACGAGCTCCCACAGGTCTTCCGGTGACCGCACCTCGCCCGGGTACCGGCAGGCCATCCCGACGACGGCGACGGGCTCGAACTGGCGTGCTTGCGCCTCGTCGAGCCGTTGCCGGGTGTCCTGCAGGTCCGCGGTCACCCGCTTGAGGTAGGTGCGCAGCTTCTGCTCGGTTGACGCCTGTCCGTGGCTGGACATGGCCTTCGCCTCCCCCGTCACGAACGCAGTTGCCGGTCGATCAACTCGAACATCTCGTCGTCCGAGGCAGAGTCAAGTACGTCGATGCTGCTGCCGCCGGGCGACGCGGTGCCGCCGTCGAGGGCGGTGAGCAGCCCGGACAGGCGGCGGGTGAGCCGTCCACGGGCCTGCTCGTCGCCGGCGACCTCGACGAGCCGGGACTCCAGGCGGGCCAGTTCGTCCAGCAGCGGGCCGACCGGGTCGCGTTCGGCGGCGGGGACGGCCTCGGGGCTCAGCTGCTGGCGCAGGTGGTGTGCGAGGGTGGCGGCGGCGGGGTAGTCGAAGACGAGGGTGGCGGGCAGGCGCAGGCCGGTGGCGGTGCTGAGCCGGTTGCGCAGTTCGACGGCGGTCAGCGAGTCGAAGCCCAGCTCCTTGAAGCTCGCCTCGGCGGGCAGCGCGGCGGTGCCGTTGTGGCCGAGGACGGTGGCCGCGTGCTGCCGGACGAGTCCGAGCAGCAGCCCGGTCTGTTCGTCGGCGGTCATCCCGCGCAGCCGCCCGCTGAGGTCGGCGCCGTCCTGCGCGGTCGCGGCGACCCGGCGGGGCGCGCCGGTGCGGGCGGCGAGCGCGCGCAGGGGGCGGGGCAGCGTCTCGGCAGGCTGGGAGGCGGTGTCCAGTTCGGCGGCGACGAGGTAATGGCCGCCGTGGGCGAGGGCGGCGTCCAGCAGTCGCAGGCCGTGCGCGGCCTCCATGGGGCGGATGCCGAGGCGGGCCATGCGGGCGATGTCGGCTTGTCGCATCTGGCTGGTCATGCCGGAGGCGGCCCCCCACAGGCCCCAGCCGACGGAGACCGCCGTGCCGCCGCGTGCCCGGTACCGGGCGATGAGGGCGTCGCAGTAGGCGTTGGCGGCCGCGTACCCGGCCTGCCCGGGCGAACCGATCAGGCCGGCGATGGAGGAGAAAACCACCACCGCGCCCAGGCGGGTGCCCTCGGTCGCGGCAAGCAGGTTTGCCAACCCGGCCGCTTTCGGCTCCCACACCCGCTCGAGCCGGTCGGGGGTCAGCGACGACACGAGCCCGTCGTCCAGGACTCCGGCGGCGTGAACCACCGCGGTCACCGCACCCACGCTGTCGAACAACTCGCGCACCGCGACCGGGTCGGTCACGTCCAGGCGGACGAACTCCACCTGGCCGCCGGCCTGGGCCATGCGGTCCACGAACTCGGCGGCACCGTCGCCGTCCGGACCGGATCGGGAGGCCAGCACCACGCGGGAGACCCCCCACATCCCGATGACATGCTCCGCCACCAGGCGGCCCAGCACACCGCCGCCGCCGGTGACCACCACCGTCCCGCCGGGATCCACAGCCGGTGGCGGCACCAGCACCACCTTGCCGACGTGGCGGGCCTGGGACACGAAGCGCAACGCCTCGCGTGCCCGGCCGAGCGGCCACACCGAGACCGGCAGCGGGCTCAAGGCGCCGGACTCGAACAACGCGACAAGCTCGGACAGCATCCGGCCGACCGACTCCGGTCCCGCGTCCACCACCAGATCAAACGCCCGGTAGTCGACCCCGAAGGTCTCCGCGACCGCCTCGCGATCACGTATGTCGGTCTTTCCCATCTCCAGGAAGCGTCCGCCCTCCGCGACCAACCGCAGCGAAGCGTCGACCAGCTCACCGGAGAGGCAGTCCAGCACCACGTCGACACCGCGGCCACCGGTCGCCGCGCGAAACGACGACTCGAAAGCGCCGTCCCGCGACGACGCGCGGTGCGACTCGTCCACACCCAGCTCCGCCAGCACCCCGTGCTTCGCGGGCGAGGCCGTGGCAAACACTTCCGCGCCCAGAAGTCGCGCCACCTGGATCGCGGCCATGCCGACGCCGCCCGTGCCGGCGTGGACCAGGACGGACTCGCCCGCGCGAAGACCGCCAAGCTCCACCAGCCCGTACCACGCGGTCAGGAACACCACCGGAACCGCCGCCGCCTCCGCGAAACCCCAGTGCGCCGGCATCCGCACGACCATCCGCGCGTCGGCCACCACCACCGGAGCGAACGCGCCGCCGAAGACCCCGAAGACGCGGTCGCCTACGGCCAGATGGCCGACCTCGGGTCCCACCTCCAGCACCACGCCAGCACCCTCAGCGCCCACCAGCGGCGCCACTCCCGGGTACAACCCCAGGGAAATCAGGGCGTCGCGGAAGTTGACCCCGGCCGCACGCACCTCGATCCGCACCTCGCCCGTGGCCAGGGGAGCGGACAGGTGTGGACGCTGCACCGCGCCAACGCCCTCGATCGTCAGTGCGGCACCGGCCTCCAACCGCCAGTCCCGCACGCCGGCGGTACGCGTGCCGGTGGCCGCCAGGCGCGGTGTGAGCAGCTGGCCGGCGCGGAGGGCCACCTGCGGCTCGTCCGCGTCCAGCGCCACCCTGACCGCGGCGGCGAGCCCGGTGCCGGTGGGATCGGTGTCCACCAGGGCAAAGCGGTCGGGGTTTTCCGTCTGGGCACTGCGCACCAGGCCCCACACGCCGGCCACGGTCAGGTCCACTGTGTCCAGTGCGGTGTCCGGATCGGGCACGGGCTCCGGTGCGGTGGCCTGCACCGCCTGCCGGGTGACGAGCACCAGCCGGGACTCCGCGAACTCCGGTGTGGACAGCCACTGCCGCATCAGCCCCAGCACCCCGGCGGTGACCGCGAGCCCGGCCGCTTCGACGTCGCCACCGGCCTCCACGCCGCCACCTCGCACGGCGATGACCACGGCGCGTGGGGCGAGGGCTCCGTCGGCCACGGCGGCGGCGAGGGCGGCCAGGTCCGGGTGGGCCGCCGGTCCAAGCTCGGGCAATCCCGGGCCGGTGCCGACGACCACCCAGTCAGCGGCGGCCGGCTGCGCGTCGAGGGTGGCCAGCGGTTGCCAGCAGACCTCGTACAGGCCGTCGACGCCCGGTGCGGTGGCGCTGGGCGCGTGCAGCTGGTCGGTGGTGGCGCGGCGCAGGGTCAGCGACTCGACGGCGAGCACCGGCTCACCGGCCGAGTCCATGATGGACACCTGGAGGGCGTGTGAGTCGTCGACGCTGAGGCGTACCCGTACCGCCGTGGCGTCGGTCGCCCACAACGTCACGCCGGTGAACGCGAACGGGAGCCAGGTTTCGCCAGCGTCCACTCCCCCGGCGAGGCCAGTGAGCAGCGCCGGGTGCAGCGCGGCGTCGAGCAGCGCCGGGTGGATGCCGTAGCCGCTCGGGTCGCCGGCCGCCTCCGGCAAGGACACCTCGGCCAGGACGTCGTCGCCGTCGCGCCAGACCGCGCTCACGCCCTGGAACGCCGGTCCGTAGCCGTAGCCGGCGCCGGCCGCCCGCTCGTAGAAGCCGTCCAGGCCGACCGGCTCGGCGCCGGCCGGTGGCCAGGCGCCGCCGGCGGGGCCGGGTGCCGGGCCGGCGGGGGCGAGAGTGCCCTCGGCGTGGCAGACCCAGGCGGCGTCCGCGTCGGCGCGCGAGTGCACGGTCACCGGACGGAGCCCGGCGTCATCCGGCGCACCGACCGCGACCTGGACCCGTACCTCACCCTCGCTGGTGGCGCGAAGCGGCGCGAGCAGGGTCAGCTCCTCCACGCGCGGGGTGCCGACCTGGTCGCCGGCGCGCACGGCCCACTCGGCGAGCGCGACGCCGGGCACCAGCACCACCCCGCCGGCGGCGTGGTCGGCCAGCCATCCGCGGCTGCCCCGATCGGCGGTGGCACCGGGGTGCGCGTCGCTGCCGCCACGTTCGCCGGTACCACCGGTTCCGCGGGGCACGGCGGGGAGGCGGCCGGTCAGCAGCGCCCCGCCGTCCGGCAGGGTGACCGCGGCGGCGAGGATCGGGTGGCCGGTGCTCTGCAGGCCGGCGGCGGTGACGTCGCCGGTACCGGTGTGCGGCTGAAGCCAGAAGTGCTCCCGCTGGAACGCGTACGTGGGCAGCTCGACCGCGCGCGGCCGGGGACCGCCGGCGAACCAGGCGCGCCAGTCGACCGGTACGCCGGCGGTGAACGCCTGCCCCAGGGCGTGGGCGAGCTGCGCGCGACCGCCGCTCTCGCGCCGCAGCGTCGGCACGCTCACCCCCGGCACTCCGGCGGCCTCGCAGCCGGCGAGGGCCGCGACCGACAGGACCGGGTGCGGGCTCGCCTCGATGAAGACCCGGTGACCGGCGGCGACCAGCGCGGCCATGGTGTCGGCGAACCGGACCTTCTGCCGCAGGTTGTCGAACCAGTAGGCGGCGTCCAGCGCAGTGCCGTCGAGGCGGGCGGCGGTGACAGTGGAGTAGAACGGCACGTCGGGCGTTCCGGGCTCCACGGTGGACAGCTCCGCGCGCAGCTCCTCGGCGATCTTGTCGACCTCGGCGGAGTGTGCGGAGAAGTCGACGCCGGGGATGCGCCAGCGCCACGCGCCACGCTTGGCGAGTGCGCGTTCGAACTCGAGCAGTGCCGCACCCTCGCCGGAGACCGCGACGTCGCGGGGCCGTTGACCGCGGCGACGGCGAGCCGGCCGGCCCAGGGGGCGAGCAGCTCGGCGACCTCCTCCTCGGGCAGGACCAGCGAGAGCATGCCGCCACGACCGGCCAGGGTGGCGAGTCGCCGGCTGCGCAGCGCCACCACCTTCGCCCCGTCCGCCAGCGACAGCGCCCCGGCCACGCAGGCGGCGGCGATCTCGCCCTGCGAGTGCCCGACGACAGCGGCCGGGGTGACCCCGTACGAGCGCCACACCTCGGCGAGCGAGACCATCACCGCCCACAGGACCGGCTGTACCACGTCCACCCGGGACAGTGGCGGAGCCTCCTCGGCCGCGTGCAGCACGCTGGTCAGTGACCAGTCGAGGTACGGCGCGAGGGCCTGTTCGCACTCGGCGATGCGGGCGGCGAACACGGCGTTGGTGTCCAGCAGCTCCACGGCCATCCCGGCCCACTGCGAGCCCTGCCCGGGGAAGACCATCACTGGGCCGGGACCGCCGGGTGGGGTACCGGTGACGGCCAGCTCGGTCAACGCGGCGACGAGCTCGTCCCGGTCGGCGCCCACCACCGCGGCGCGGTGCTCGAAGGCCGCCCTGGTGGTGGCCAGCGACCACGCCACGTCGACCGGGGCGAGCCGCGGGTGTGCGGTCAGGTGAGCGGCCAGAGCATCGGCCTGCCCGCGCAGCGCCCGCGGGTCGCGGGCGGACAGCAGCAGCGGTACCGGGGTGGACGGCCGTTCAGCGGCGGGCGGAAGCTCCACCGGCGGCTCTTCGAGGATCACGTGCGCGTTGGTGCCGCTGACCCCGAACGAGGAGACACCGGCCCGGCGCGGGCGCCCGCCGGCCTGCCACGGCACCGGTTCGGACAGCAGGCGTACGCCGCCGGTGGACCAGTCCACGTACGGGGTCGGCTCGTCCACGTGCAGGGTGGCGGGCAGCTCGCCGTGGCGCATCGCCATGATCATCTTGATCACACCGGCGACACCTGCGGCGGCCTGGGTGTGGCCGATGTTCGACTTGACCGAGCCGAGCCACAGTGGACGGTCGTCCGGGCGGTCCTGCCCGTACGTGGCGATGACGGCCTCCGCCTCGATCGGGTCGCCCAGCTTGGTACCGGTGCCGTGCGCCTCGACGGCGTCCACGTCGGCGGGCTCGAGCCCGCCGCTGGCGAGTGCGGCGCGGATCACCCGCTGTTGAGAAGGGCCGTTGGGAGCGGTCAGGCCGTTGGACGCGCCGTCCTGGTTCACCGCCGAGCCGCGCAGCAGCGCCAGCACCGGGTGCCCGTTGCGGCGGGCGTCGGAGAGGCGCTCCAGCACGAGCAGGCCGACCCCCTCGCCCCAGCCGGTGCCGTCCGCGCCGGCCGCGAAGGACCGGCACCGCCCGTCGGCGGAGATCGCCCGTTGCCGGGAGAACTCGACGAAGGTGGTGGGTGTCGCCATCACGGTGACTCCGCCGGCGAGGGCGAGCGTGCACTCGCCCTGTCGTAGCGACTGGGCGGCCAGGTGCATGGCGACGAGCGACGAGGAACAGGCGGTGTCCACAGTGACCGCCGGACCTTCCAGACCGTACGTGTACGCGACCCGGCCGGAGGCGACGCTGCTGGTGTTGCCGATCAGAACGTGGCCCTCGTAGCCCTCCAGCGGCTGGCCGATCAGGCGGCCGCCGTAGTCGTCGTACATCACGCCGGTGAAGACCGCGGCGCGGCTGCCGCGTACCGTCGCCGGGTCGATGCCGGCCGACTCGAACGCCTGCCACGCCGTCTCCAGCAGCAGCCGCTGCTGCGGGTCCATCGCCATCACCTCGCGCGGGCTGATGCCGAAGAAGCCGGCGTCGAAGCGCGCCGCGTCGTAGAGGAAGCCGCCGTGGCGGGTGTAGCTCGTACCCGGCCGGTCCGGGTCCGGATCGTAGAGGCGGGCCACGTCCCAGCCGCGGTCGGCGGGAAACTCGCCGATCGCGTCGACCCGGTCGGCGACCACCCGCCACAGCTCCTCCGGTGAGGCGGCGCCGCCCGGATACCGGCAGGCCATGCCGACGATCGCGATCGGGTCATCGGCGGCCGCCGGTGCCGGCGCCGGCGGGTCGCCGGCCGGGTCGCGCAGTTCGCCGCGCAGGTGCCGGGCCAGCGCGTCCGGCGTCGGGTGGTCGAAGATGACGCCGGCCGGCAGCTCGGTGCCGAGCGCGGCGTTGAGGCGGTTGCGCAGGTCCAGTGAGGTCAGCGAGTCGAAGCCGAGCTCCTTGAACGCGCGGCTGAGGTCGAGCGCGGCCGGGTCGGGGTGCGCCAGGACGGTGGCCACCTGCGCGCGTACCAGATCCTCGATGCCCGCGGCGGGCACCGCCGTGACCGGGGTGAGCGGCGCGGCGGCCGGGCGTACGGCGGGCACCAGCGCGCGCAGCACGGGTGGTGGCGGCACGGCGGTCGCCTGCCGGTGCAGCGCGGCGGTGTCGAAGTGGGCGGCGGTCAGCACCGGGGCGCCGTCGGCCAGCGCGGCGTCGAGCAGGGCGAGCGCGCGGTCGGTCCGCAGCGCGGCGATGCCGCCCCGGGCCATGCGTGCCAGGTCGGCGGCGCCGAGTCCGCTGATCATGCCGCCCTCGGCCGCCCACAGACCCCAGCCGATCGCGGTACCGGGTGCGCCGGCCGCGCGGCGGTGCGCGGCGAGGGCGTCGAGAAACGCGTTCGCCGCGGCGTAGTTGGCCTGCCCGCCGTTGCCGACCACGGCGGTGACGGAGGAGAACAGCACGAACGCGCGCAGCGGGTGGTCCCGGGTCAGCTCGTGCAGATGCCAGGCGCCGTCGGCCTTGGCGGCGAGCACGCCGGTGAGCTGCGCGTCGGTGAGGTCGGTGACGAGGCCGTCGTCGAGTACGCCGGCCGCGTGCACCACGGCGGTCAGCGGGTGTTCCGGGGGGATGCCGGCCAGCAGCGCGGCGAGCGCGTCGCGATCGGCGACGTCGCAGCGCGCCACCCGTACCCGGGCGGGCAGGTCGGCCAGCTCGGCCAGGTCGCCCGCGTCCGCGCCGCGCCGGCTCGCCAGCAGCACGTGCCGCACTCCGTACTTGGCGACCAGGTGCCGCGCCACGAGCCGTCCGAGCGTGCCCGTGCCGCCGGTGATCAGGACCGTGCCGTCCGCGTCCAGGGCCGGCGGAGGGCCACCGGCCGGGGCGGCGGGTGACAGCCGGGGTACACGGACCGTGCCGGCGCGGATCGCGAGCTGCTCCTCGCCGGTCGCCAGCGCGGCGGCCAGGGCAGCGGGCGATGACGGATCGCCGTCCAGGTCGAGCAGGATCAGCCGGCCGGGCTGCTCCGCCTGCGCCGCCCGGACCAGTCCCCACAGCGGGGCGGTGACAAGGTCGGGTGCCGGGTCGTCGGGTCCGGTCGTGACGGCGTGCCGGGTGACGACGACGAGCCGGGCGCCGGCGAGCTCCGGGTCGGTGAGCCAGTCCCGTACCAGCGTGAGGGTGGCCGCGGCGGCGGCGTGCACCGCGGGCAGCGATGGACGGTCCGCCGTGCCGGGCACGGGCGCGAGGACGGTGTCCGGAATGGACGGTGCCGCGCGCAGCCCGGCCATTGTGGCGTAGCGCTCGCCGGGGAGGTCGGGAAAGTGCGCACCGAGCACCGCCCACGGGCCGGCCTCCGGCGGCGCGCCGGTGGTCGGCGACGGCCAGTCGAGTGTGTACAGCCGGCCGCCGGCGCGGCCACCGGCGGCGTGCAGCTGCTCGGCCGAGGCCGGACGAAGGGTGAGCGCCTCGATCGTCCCGACCGGCGTGCCGCTGCCGTCGGTGAGGGCGAGGCTGACCGTGTCGGTGCCGGCCGGCGTGATCCGTACGCGCAGGTGAGCGGCGCCGGCAGCGCGTAGCCGGACCCCCGTGAAGGAGAACGGCAGCAGCACGGGCCGGTCACCGCGCACCAGGTCGACGACCGCGTGCAGGACGCTGTCCAGCAGCGCGGGATGCAGGGTGAAGCCATGAGCCCCGCCGGAAGGGAGCGCCACCTCGGCGAATGCCTCATCCCCCAGCCGCCACGCCGCGCTCAACCCGCGGAACGCGGGTCCGTACTCGTACCCGTCGGCGGCAAGGTCGGCATAGAGCCGAGGTACGTCGAGCGCGACGGCACCCGGCGGAGGCCACTCCACTGTGGATGGTGTGGCGGCGGGCGCGGCCGTGCCGGTGGTCAGGGTGCCCGTGGCGTGACTTGTCCAGCTGTCGGCACCGTCCGGTCGGGAGTAGACGGTGACGCCGCGGCGACCGTCCGGATCCGGGGCGGCGACGACGACCTGTACCCGCACCGCGCCGGTGGCGGGCAGCAGCAGCGGGGCGCGCAGGACCAGCTCGGCGACCTCGGGGAGGTCCGCCCGGGCGCCGGCGAGCAGGGCGAGGTCGAGCAGGGCGGTGCCGGGCACCGGTACCTCGCCGAGGATGGTGTGGTCCGCCAGCCACGGCTGGGCCTGCCGGGAGAGCCGGCCGCTGAGCAGCAGACCGCCGCCGGCCTCGGCGACCTCCGCGCCGAGCAGGGGGTGCCCGGTGGTCCGGAGGTCGGCCGCGCGCGCCTGTGCGGTGTCGGCGGGCGCCGGCAGCCAGTAGGAGCGGTGCTGGAACGGGTACGTGGGCAGGTCGATCGCGCGGCCCGCGGGCGGGGTGAGGGTGAGCGCGGCACCGTCGACGTGCAGGCGGGCGAGGGCGGCCAGCACCGAGTGCGGTTCGGGGCGGCCGGCGCGCAGCGCGGTGGCGAGGGTCGCCGCCCGGTCGCCGAGCAGGTCCTGCACCATCGTGGTGAGCACGGCGTCCGGTCCGAGCTCCAGAAAGCGGGTGACGCCGGCCTCGTGCAGTGCCCGTACGCCGTCGGCGAAGCGCACGGTCTCCCGGGCGTGGCGCACCCAGTACGCCGGGTCGCACAGGGTGGTGGCGTCGGCGACCCGGCCGGTGACGTTGGAGACGATCGGGATGCGTGGCGGGGCGTAGTCGAGGGTCGCGGCGACGCGGTGGAACTCGTCCAGCATCGGGGCGAGCCGCGGCGAGTGGAACGCGTGGCTGACCCGCAGCCGCTTGACCCGGTGACCGGCGCCGCTCAGAGTCGCGGCGAGCCGGTCGATCGCGTCCTCGTCACCGGAGGCGACCACCGCGGCGGGGCCGTTCACCGCGGCCAGTGCCACCCGTTCGACGTCCAGCAGCGGCAGCACCTCGTCCTCGGTGGCGGCGACGGCGAGCATCGCGCCGCCGGGCGGCAGCGCCTGCATGAGCCGGCCGCGGGCGGCGACCAGTGTGCACGCGGCGGGCAGGTCGAGCACGCCGGCCACGTGCGCGGCGACGATCTCGCCGATCGAGTGGCCGGACAGGTGGTCGGGGGTGAGTCCGTACGACTCGACCAGCCGGTAGAGCGCGACCTCGACCGCGAACAGGGCCGCCTGGGTGTAGGCGGTCTCGTCCAGCGGGCCGCCGTCGAAGACGACCTCCCGCAGCGGGTACTCCAGTGCGCCGTCGAAGTGCGCGCAGACCTCGTCGAACGCGGTGGCGTAGGCGGGGTGGGCGCGGTACAGCTCGGCGCCCATGCCGGGGCGCTGGCTGCCCTGCCCGGTGAAGAGCACCGCCGTGCGGCCGGCGCGGGCCGGAGCGGTGCCGGCGACCACGCTGGGGTGCGCGGTGCCGGCGGCCAGCATCGCCAGGGCGTCGAGCAGTTCGGCGCGGTCGGAGCCGAGCAGCACGGCGCGGTACTCGAAGGGGGTGCGGGTGTGCGCCAGCGAGTAGGCGACGTCCAGCGGGTCCGCGTCGGGTGTCGCGGCGAGCGCCTTGGCCAGCGCACCCGCTTGGGCGCGCAGCGCGGCCGGCTCGCGGGCGCTCAGCTGCCAGGTGATCGGTCCGGCGGGCGCCGGCGCGGCGGCCGGCGGGGACGGCTCGGCCGGCGGCTGCTCGACGATGACGTGCGCGTTGGTGCCGGAGATGCCGAACGAGGAGACGGCTGCCCGGCGCGGCCGGTCCTCCCGCGCCCAGCGGACCGGTTCGGCGACCAGCGTGACCGCGCCGGCCGACCAGTCCACGTGCGGCGACGGCCGGTCCACGTGCAGGGTGGCTGGTACCACGCCGTGCCGCATGGCCATGACCATCTTGATGACACCGGCGACGCCGGCGGCGGCCTGGGTGTGACCGATGTTCGACTTGACCGAGCCGAGCCACAGTGGACGGTCGGCGGGACGCCCCTGCCCGTACGTGGCGATGATCGCCTGGGCTTCGATCGGGTCGCCGAGCGTGGTGCCGGTGCCGTGCGCCTCCACCACGTCGACGTCGGCCGGGGCGAGCCGCGCGTTGGCCAGCGCCTGCCGGATGACGCGCTGCTGCGAGGGGCCGTTCGGGGCGGTCAGACCGTTGGAGGCGCCGTCGGAGTTGACCGCCGAGCCGCGCAGCACGGCGAGCACCCGATGGCCGTTGCGGCGGGCGTCGGCGAGCCGCTCCAGCAGGACCAGGCCGACCCCCTCGCTCCAGCCGGTGCCGTCGGCGGCCGCGGCGAACGGCTTGCACCGGCCGTCCGGCGCCAGGCCCCGCTGCCGGGAGAACTCGACGAACATGCCGGGGCTGGACATCACGGTGACGCCGCCGGCCAGCGCGAGCTCGCACTCGCCCTGCGCCAGCGCTCGCGCCGCCAGGTGGATCGCCACCAGTGAGGAGGAACAGGCGGTGTCGACGGTGACCGCGGGCCCCTCCAGGCCGAGCGCGTACGCCACCCGGCCGGACGCGACGCTGGTGGTGTTTCCGGTGAGCAGGTGTCCCTCGAAGCCGTCGGGGGCCTCGTGCAGGCGGGGGCCGTAGTCCTGCGGCATCACGCCGACGAACACGCCGGTGCGGCTGCCCTTGAGCGCCGGGGCGGGCAGCCCGGCCCGTTCGAACGCCTCCCACGCCGTCTCCAGCAGCAGCCGCTGCTGCGGGTCCATGGCGGTCGCCTCGCGCGGGCTGATCTCGAAGAAGCCGGCGTCGAACCGCGCCGCCGCGTGGAGGAAGCCGCCCTGGTCGGCGTAGCTGTGCCCGGTCCGCTCCGGGTCCGGGTCGTGCAGGCCGTCGAGATCCCAGCCGCGGTCGGTGGGAAACGGGCCGATCGCGTCGACGCCGTCGGCGACGAGCCGCCACAGCGCCTCGGGCGAGTCCACGCCGCCGGGGTACCGGCAGCTCATGGCGACCACGGCGATCGGCTCGTCGAGCGCGGCCACGGCCGGGGCGGCGCCGGTGCGCCCGGCGGCACCGCGCAGGTACGCCGCGACCGCCTCCGGGGTCGGGTGGTCGAAGGTGAGCGTGGCCGGCAGCGCCTGACCGGTCGCGTCGGTGAGCCGCTCGGCGAGTTCGGTCGCGGCCAGGGAGTCGAAGCCGAGCTGCTTGAAGGTCAGCCCGGTGTCGATCGTCGCCGGCGTGACGTGCCCCAGGACCAGGGCGACCGCGGTGCGTACCAGCTCGAGCAGGTCGCCGCCGGCCGTGGAGGCCGGTACCGCGGGTGCGGCCGGCGTGGCCGCCGGTTCGACCGGGCTTGGCGCCGCCGGGCCGACCGGGGTGCCGGGCCAGAAGCGTTCGCGCTGGAACGGGTAGGTGGGCAGCGAGACGCGCCGGCCGCCGGCCAGCACCCGTGCCCAGTCGACCTCGGCACCGTGGGCCCACGCCTGCCCCATGGCGGCGGCGAAGGTGCGCACCTCCGGCCGATCCCGCCGGGAGACGGCGAGGGCGGCGGTGCCCTCCGCACCGGCCAGGCACTCGCGGGCCGCGCCGGCGAGGTGCGCGTCCGGGCCGAGCTCGACAAACATGGTGACGCCGGCCGCGCGCAGCGCGCGGACCCCGTCCAGGAAGCGCACCGGCTGGCGGACGTGGTCGGCCCAGTAGTCCGGCGACGCGAGCTGCGCGGCGGTGGCCGGCTCACCGGTCACATTGGAGACGATCGGTACGGTCGGCGGCGCGTACGACAGGTCGGCGGCGACCGCGCGCAGCTCGTCGAGCACCGGTTCCATGTGCGGGGAGTGGAACGCGTGGCTGACCTTCAGCGCTGTCACCTTGCGGCCCCGGGCTTGCCACCGCTCGCTGAGCCGCAGTACCTCGTCGCGGTCGCCGGAGACCACCAGCGAGGCGGGGCCGTTGACCGCCGCGACGCAGACCGCGTCGGGCCGGCCGGAGATCGCCTCCCGTGCCTCGTCCACAGTGGCTTCCCAGGCGGCCATCGCCCCGCTGGCGTCGACCGCCTGCATCAGCCGGCCGCGCGCCGCGACGAGGCGGGCCGCGTCCGGGAGGTTCAACACGCCGCCGACATGCGCGGCGACGAGCTCGCCGACGGAGTGCCCGATCAGGAAGTCCGGGTGCAGGCCCCAGGAGGCGGCCAGCCGGTACAGCGCCACCTCGACGGCGAACAGCGCCGGCTGGGTACACGCGGTCTCGTCCAAGCGGACGCCCTCGAAGACGACCTCGCGCATGCTCCGGCCCACGTGCGGATCCAGCGCGGCGAAGCACTCGTCGAGCGCCCCTGCGAAGACCGGATACGCCCGATACAGGTCGCGTCCCATGCCGGCGCGCTGGCTGCCCTGGCCGCTGAACATGAACGCGACCCGGCCCGAGCCGGCGGTCACCGGTGTGGCGGTGGCCAGCCCGGCGGAGAGCTCGTCCACGGTGGCGCCTACCGCGATCGCCCGGTGCGCGAACACGGTCCGCGCCGTCGCCAGCGAAAAGCCAATGTCGCGGGGGTCGGCGCCCGGCTCCTCGCCGGCCTGCTCGGTAAGGCGCGCGGCCAGCGCGCGTACCCCGGCGGAGGTCTTCGCGGACAGCGGCCACACCGCGACCGGGACCGGCCCACGGATCTCCACCCGCGCGCCACGATCCACAGAGGACGGCGCCTCCACGGAGGACAGCACAAGGTGGCAGTTGGTGCCGCCCATCCCGAAGGCGCTGACCCCGGCCAGCAGTGGCTCGTCCGGTTCCGGCCAGCCGTCGAGCCGGTCCTGTACCCGAAGCCGCAGCGCGTCGAGCGGGATGCGGGGGTTCGGCGTGGCGTAGTGCAGGCTGGGCGGAAGCTGCCGGTGCGTGATGGCGAGCGCGGCCTTCAGCAGGCCGACGACGCCGGCGGCGCCCTCCAGGTGACCGACGTTCGTCTTCGCCGAGCCGACCCGCAGCGGCGCGCCGTCGGGCCGGCCGGAGGCGAACACCGCGCCCAGCGCCGCCGCCTCGATCGGGTCGCCGACGCGGGTGCCGGTGCCGTGCAGCTCGACGTACTGCACGTCGGCGGGGGCGACGCCGGCGCTCGCGTACGCCTGCCGCAGCAAATCCTCCTGCGCGGCCGGGCTGGGGACGGTCAGCGCCTCCCCGCCGCCGTCGTTGTTGACCGCGCCGCCGCGGACCACGCAGTAGACGCGGTCGCCGTCGCGGAGGGCGTCGGCAAGCGGCTTGAGCACCACCGCGCCACCGCCCTCGCCGCGCACGAAGCCGTTGGCCCGCGCGTCGAAGGTGTGGCAGCGCCCGTCCGGGGACAGCCCGCCGAACAGCTCGGCCACCTCGTCGCTGTGCGCGGCGAGAATCAGGTTCACGCCGCCGGCGATGGCCACTGTGGACTCTCCGGAGCGGATGCTCTCGCAGGCCAGGTGGACCGCGACGAGGCTGGAGGACTGGGCGGTGTCCACTGTGAGACTGGGGCCTCGCAACCCGTAGCGGTACGAGACGCGGTTGGCGATGATGCTGCGGTGCAGCCCGGTGATCGTGTGCCGGGTGATGGCGCCGGCGTCCCGCAGGACCGTGGCGTAGTCGTCCCAGATCGCCCCGACGAAGACGCCGGTGCGGCTGCCGGACAGCGTCGCCGGGCGGATCCCGGCGTCCTCGAACGCCTCCCAGCTCAGCTCCAGCATCAGCCGCTGCTGCGGATCCATCGCCACCGCCTCGCGGGGTGGGATGTCGAAGAAGGCCGCGTCGAAGTGGTCCACCCGGTCCAGGTAGCCGCCCCGGCGCCCGGAGGCCCGGCCGGGCGGTGCGGCGGTCACCGCGTCCCGCCCGTCGCGCAGCAGGCGCCAGAACGCGCCCGGTCCGGCGGCGCCGGGCAGGCGGCAGGCCAGCCCGACCACGGCGATCGGTGGCGTGCTCACGTCGCCGCCCATGCTTCGCGAACCCTCGTATTCGGCACCGGGCCATCGTGTGCCGGCGCGCTAAAGGCACGCCAAACATCGCGCTTTAGTCCGCCGTTATCGCCGCCGTGCACCATCGCCGCAGACATCGCCGGACCGTGCCCCGCCACGGCGCCGGACCGTCACGCCCACGGGAGGCCGCATGACAGCCCAGCAAGCCGTGCCGTCGGCCGGCGAGGTCGCCGACTACTACAGCGCCCTGGGCCCGCTGCTGCGGATGGCCTGGGGTGACAACTTCCACATCGGGTACTGGGACGGCCCGCAGGACCGGCGCAGCCCGCAGGAGGCCGCCGACCACTTCACCGACCTGCTCATCGAGCGGCTCGGCGTGGGACCGGGCGACCGGGTGCTGGACGTCGGCTGCGGCATCGGCGAGCCGGCGCGCCGGGTGGCCACGGTGACCGGCGCCCACGTGCTCGGCATCACCATCAGCCGCCAGCAGGTCGAGCAGGCCACCGAGCTGACCGCCGCGGCCGGGCTCTCCGGGACGGTGCGCTTCGAGTACGCCGACGGGATGGCGATGCCGTACCCGGACGGCTCCTACGACGCGATCCTGTCCTTCGAGTCCATCAACCACATGGACCGGGCGAAGGCGTTGCGCGAGTTTCACCGGGTGCTGCGGCCGGGCGGGCGGCTGGTGCTCACCGACGTCACCCCGATCGACGACTCGTACCGGGACGAGGAGGTCGGTGACGTCGTCAGCACGCTGGTCAGCTTCGCCCGCTACCCGGAGCTGGTGGCCGGCTCCGGCCTGGTCGCCGACGAGCTGACCGACGTCACGGAGCAGACCAAGCCGACCCTGCCGAAGCTGCTGGACCGGATCATCAGCGTACGCAAGGAGTTCGAGGCGACCCACGGTGTCACCGTGCAGCAGGTGCTGGACGCGGCGAAGGACGCGCTGCCCGCGGTGCCCGGCTTCGGCTGCTTGATCCTGGTCGCGCACAAGCCCTGAGCCGGCGCGGCACCAGGCCCCACATAAAACGAAAAGGGAGCGTGAGAGTGATCGTAGCGAAGGCAACAGGGCACCGGCGGCGCGCCGGCGCGCGTGCCGTGGCGGGCGTCCTCAGCATAGTGCTGGGCGCGCTGGCGGTGGGCGTCCCGCCGGCCACCGCGGCCCCCGCGCAGCGGCCGCCGCGCGGGAGTGACGTCTTCCCGGCGCCGCAACAGATCCGTGCCCTCGACTTCATGCTTGGCCGGCACGTGTGCCGGCTGCCGGGCGATCCGACCGGCCCGGTGCGCGTCACAATGGACGTCCGCAAGCAGATCGACGGGCATTTCTACTACGCCGAGCTCAGGCAGTTCCTGTACTCGGCGACGCTGCCGGACCCGCACGCGATGGGCATCTACGGCTGGGACCCGGTCGCCGGCAAGCTGATCCTGCAGTACCACGACAACTGGGGCTCGCACGGCTCCGGCACCTCGCCCGGCTGGCAGGACGGGCACCTGCGCTTCACCGGCCAGCTCAGCCAGGTGGCGGCGCCCACCTCCACCGGCGTCACCACCGGCTTCCCGATCCAGCTCGCCGACGACTGGCAGGTCATCGGGCCCGGACATTTCACGCTCTCGCAGACCGCGACGCTGCCCAACGGCAGCTCGGTGACGGCCTCGTTCGACTGCGTCCAGCGCCGCTGACCGCAACCCGCGTTCCCGTACCGGCCCGTCGTCACGGGCCGGTACGGGTCCATCCGCCGCCATCGACCCGGAGGGCTCGCGAATGTCGCATGTGGAACAGGCCATGGCCGCCACGGACCTGACCGTGACCGGACCCGGCGGAGTCCGGCTGCGCGTGCGGCACTGGCCGGCCAGCGGCGGCGTGCCGTTCGTGCTGGTGCACGGCCTGGCCTCGAACGCCCTGATGTGGGACGAGGTCGGCAGCCGCCTCGCCGCTGCCGGCCACCCGGCGTACGCGCCCGACGCGCGCGGCCACGGCGCCTCCGACGACCCGCCCACCGGCTACGACTCGGCCACCTTCGCCGCCGACCTGGCCGCCGTACACGAGCAGCTCGGCATCACACGCGCGGTGCTCGCCGGACACTCGTGGGGTGGCAACGTCGCGGTCCGGTTCACCGCCGAGCACCCCGCGCGGGTGGCAGCACTGGCCCTTGTGGACGGTGGCTGGATCGACCCGTCTGCGGCCTTCGACTCCTGGGAGCAATGCGCCCAGGTGATGGCCGCACCCCGCCTGGCCAGCATCACCGTCGACACCCTCAGGTCCTACCTTCGCCTGAGTCACCCGGACTGGTCCGCGGGCGCGATCGAGGCGGCGATGGAAAACTTCACCGTCTCCGCAGGCGGCGCCGTCACCTCCCGCCTCACGGACGAGCGGCGGATGTCCATCGTGCGCAGCATGTGGGAGGAGTCGCCGGCCCTGTGGCACCCCGCGGTCGCGGTGCCGGTGCTGCTGCTGCCGGTCCTGCCGGACACCGGCATGCCGAGGCGGGCCGCCGACATCCGGGACTGGATGATCAAGATCACGAACGCGATGCCGGACGCCACGGTCGCCGTTCGCGAGTACGTCGACGCCGACCACGACCTGCCCGCACAGCAGCCGGCACGGCTGACCAGCGACCTGATCGACCTCGCCCGGCTGGCCAGCTGAGAAACGCCCAGGCGCGGTAGACAGCGCGTACGGCGAAAACAGCTCTTGGGAAGGGAGCGACATGATCGTTGCCGATGTGTCCGCCCGGATCACCGCGTTCATCCGGGAACGGTTCCTCGACGGCGACCCGCAAGGCGAGCTGCGGCCGGACACTCCGCTGGTGGAGTGGGGAGTGCTGACCTCCATGAACACCGCGATCCTGCTGATCTTCATCCGGGAGGAGCTCGGCACCCAGGTGCCCGCCCGGTACGTCAACGCCCGGAACTTCCAGAACGTCGACACCATCAGCGCGCTCGTCGACGAGCTGTCGCGAGGCCAGCAGCCGACCCCCGCCGGAACGGAGTGAGCCGCGATGTCCCCAGAGTTCGACGTCGCCGTCGTCGGCGGTGGCCCGGCCGGCTCGTGCGTGGCGGCGTACCTCGCCCAGGCGGGGCTCTCCGTCGCGGTGTTCGAGAGCGAGACCTTCCCCAGGCCGCACGTCGGCGAGTCACTCGTACCCGCCACCACCCGGGTACTGCGGGAGATCGGCGCCATTGACAAGATCGACAAGGCCGGCTTCCCGCGCAAGTACGGCGCCGCGTGGACGTCCGCCGACTCCCGCAACATCGTCACCAACGACTTCAGCAAGCTGGCGCACGAGTTCGGCGCGGCGGAGATCCTTTTCAGCGAGCGGGACCAGCCGGGCGTCGACCGGGACTACACCTACCACGTGGACCGCGGCCGCTTCGACCAGATCCTGCTGGAGCACGCGGAGAGCCTTGGCGCCCGGGTGTCCCAGGGCACCCGCGTGCTGCGCGCCGATTTCGACGACCCGAGCCGCGTCGTGGTCACCTGCCGCGGCGGCGCCGGCGAGTTCACCGCCTCGGCGCGGATGCTCGTCGACGCGTCCGGCCGGCAGACGATGCTCGGCCGTCAGCTGCGGGTGAAGGTGCCCGACCCGGTCTTCGACCAGTACGCCATCCACACCTGGTTCGAAGGGCTGGACCGGTCCGCGATGACCACCAACCCCGCGAAGGCGGACTACATCTACATCCATTTCCTGCCCATCAAGGACACCTGGGTGTGGCAGATCCCGATCAGTGACACCGTCACGAGCGTGGGCGTGGTGACCCAGAAACACCGGTTCGCCGCCGCGAACACCGACCGCGACGCGTTCTTCTGGGATTTCCTGGCCAGCCGCCCGGAGCTCCGCGAGGCACTGGGGCGGGCGACGCAGCTACGACCGTTCACGGTGGAGGCCGACTACAGCTACGCGATGCGGCGGATCACCGGCGACCGGTTCGTGATGATCGGTGACGCGGCCCGCTTCGTCGACCCCATCTTCTCCAGCGGCGTGAGCGTGGCGATGGCCAGCGCCCGCTTCTCCAGCCGGGACATCATCGCCGCGCACGAGGCCGGCGACTTCTCCCGGGCGCGGTTCGCCACGTTCGAGCGGACCATCCGCAACGGCGTGCGCAACTGGTACGAGTTCATCTCCATCTACTACCGGCTCAACATCCTGTTCACCGCGTTCGTACAGGACTCGCGCTCGCGGCTGGACGTGGTCCGGCTGCTGCAGGGCGACCTGTACGACGAGGAGGAGCCGAAGGTCCTGCGCACGATGCGGGAGACCGTGGCGGACGTGGAGAACGACCCGACCCACCTGTGGCACCCGTACCTCGGCACGCTGCGCGCACCCACCGCGGCGCCGATGTTCTAGACCCCTTGGGGTCGAGGTGGGCGAATCCGTCCACAACCGAGCGGGGTGGCGGCCGCCCGGGGGCGATTGGGCGATCGCAAGTGCGATATCCGGTCTGGAGACCTTTCGGCGTCAGGGTGGGGCGCGACCATGGTAGCCCGTTTCAGACCGATCCAATTCGAAACAGATCCGGGCTACCGCGGCGTCCGCCGTGGTCCGGACCGTTGCTCCCGCGGCCTCACCCTCCGCGGTCGCCCAGCTCAACCCAGGAGCCTGCTCCGGCAGATCTTGGCAAGTTAGCGTCGAAATGGCGGGCTTACTCACCAAGATTTCGAAGCTCACATCGCTTGCACCTGATCGGCAGTCACTGACCGCGACGACGGCGCCGAACCGCGGGCGGACTCGCGCACTCCCGTCTCGAACGATCTGCAGAAGCACGGGCAGGGGCACCGTGAACTGGAGGAACACCGGAAGCTGTCGCGGGAGCTGGCTCCGCTGCGCTCCACGTTTCCCCAGAGGCCCGCTCAGTCGGCGGGGCGGAACCCGTCCGGCTTGACGCCCTCCGTGCCCTGGACGATGCGGGCCACCGCGCGGGTCAGCGGCTCCAGGCTCGCCTCGTGCACCTTGTCCATCGTGTCGGCCGGGTCGAACAGGTACATCGGCAGCGTGATGAACTGGACCAGGGGTACCCCGGCCGGGTGGAAGAAAGCGCCGTCGGTCAGCGGCATAGGCCCCAGCGCGGTGGGCGGCAGGATCCACGAGCGGCCCACGTCCTCGCCCTGCAGCGCGTCCAGGACGTTCTTCTCCAGCTCGGGCGACCGGGTGGTAAACCACCACCGGGTCTCCGGGTCCGCGGTGGGCACGAGCGCGCCGTCCTGGACCACGCAGCGCCGCGCGGCGTGCTCGAGGTGGAGTTCGAGCACCAGCTCGGGGAGCAGGTCGGCGTGGTCGCGCACGAACGCCTCGGTGCCGGCCGCCCGGGCCATGTGCCCGGTCGTGAGCAGGAACATGAGGTTGTGCGGGCGCTGTTCGGCCGGTACCGACGCCCACAGCTTCGCCTGGGCGAGGACCAGCGCGATGCCGGAGCCGTCCTCGACCGCGGAGGCCCACGGCGCGTCGTGGTGGGTCGCGACGACGACCCAGTGGTCGGAGGCGCCGGGCAGGGTACCGATGACGTTGTGGGTCGTCCGCTGCACGATCTCGGCGTCCGAGACGATACGGGCCTCGTGCTCGCCGGCCGCCATCAGCTCCAGCAGGCGACGGCCGTCGGACGGCGACAGCCACAAACCCGGGATGGGGCGGGCGGTCGCGTCATATGGCCAGTAGTAGTCGTGCGTCTCCCACGGCGCGCCGGTGAGCAGCCCGACGTACGCGGTGGCGCCGGCGGCGATCGCGGCGTCGAAGCCGAGCCCGTTGACCAGGTCGAGCGGCAGCGTCTGGAACGAGTCGGCGAAGGCGCCCTCCGGATCGTACGAGGCTGTGGCCTTGGTGGCCATGTGCGCCTGCGGGATCGTGGTCAGGGTGATCTCCTGGACGGCGAACCGGCCGCTCACGTCGCTCTCCCCGGCCATGGCGGCGAGCGTCCCCTCGGTGCCCTCGGTCGGTGCGGTGAACGGCAGCGCCAGCCCGGTGAAGTCGACCGCCGCCTCGGGCCGGCCGGCCGGCCACACCCGCAGGGTGGCGTGCGCGCGCGGCAGCCAGCAGGTGGTCTCGACCGGTTCGAGCCGCACGTCCCGCAGGCCGATCTCGGTGAAGCGCTCGGCGCCCCACCGTTCGACCCATTCATCGGCCGGATAGCCGGGCCGGCGAATGCCCTGATCCACCACTTCGGCGATCCAGGCCACCATCTCAGCTGTCGTCGGCGTTGCGGCGGAGCCCGGGTAACCCCCATGTCGGTCCTCCAGATCCCAGTCGACGGGTACCGGGCCATCGTTTGCCCCCGGACTAAAGCAGGCCTAACGCCGCGTCGACTTGCGATCACGGACGCGGCGCTATACAACTGTGTGGTCCGCTATTCAGGCGTATAGGGGGTGTAGCAATGGAGCCATCCCGCGAGGATCTGACCGCGCGCGCCCGGATCAGGGACGCCGCCCTCGAGCACTTCACACGGGACGGCTTCGCGAGAGCCACGGTCAGGGACATCGCCAGGACCGCCGGCGTCTCCCCCGGCCTGATGCGCCACCACTTCGGCTCCAAAGAGGAGCTGCGTCAGGCTTGCGACGAGTACGTGCTGGCCGGCCTGCGCCGCGCCGGCGAGCAGTCCGCGGGCGACTCCGCGGCTGCCAACCCGCTGCTGGTGGGGCGGCAGATCCTCCCGTTCCAGCGATACGTGGCCCGTGCTCTGCTGGACGGCTCCGCCGCCGCCTCGAGCTTCTTCGACGAGGTTGTGGCGCTGACCGAAAAGTGGCTCGCGCACGCCGACGAGTCCCGCGAAAAGGCGCCCTACGGCGACCGGCGGGCGCGCGCCGCCCTGCTGATCGCCATGCGGATGGGTGTCCCCCTGCTGCACGAGCATCTGTCCCGGGCACTGGACACCGACGTCTTCGGCCCGGAGGGTGACCGGCGGATCATCCTCGCGATGCTCGACATCCACTCCCACCCGATGATCAGCCCTGAGACGGCCGCCGCCGTCGACGCCATGCTCAGCGGCAAGAGCCAGCATCCCGAGGCCGGGCCAGGCTGAGGCGACGGGACGGTCCCCGAGGCCTGGTGCTACTCACACTCCTACCCTCCAAAAAGGACATGTCATGACCGATGTCATCTCCGTGAGTGGTTTGGTCAAGACTTTCGGCTCCAGCCGCGCGCTCGACGGCCTGGACCTGACCGTGCGCGCTGGTGAGGTGCACGGCTTCCTCGGCCCCAACGGCGCCGGCAAGACCACGACCATCCGCATCCTGCTCGGCATGATGAAGGCCACGTCCGGCACCGCCACACTGCTCGGCGGCGACCCGTGGGCCGACGCCCCCGCCCTGCACCGCCGCCTGGCCTACGTGCCGGGTGACGTGACGCTCTGGCCCAACCTCAGCGGCGGCGAGGCGATCGACCTGATCGGCCGGATGCGCGGCGGCCTGGACAACAAGCGCCGCGCCGAGCTCGTGGAGCGGTTTTCGCTGGACCCGAGAAAGAAGGGGCGCGCCTACTCCAAGGGCAACCGGCAGAAGGTGGCGCTGGTCGCCGCGTTCGCCTCCAACGCCGAGCTGCTCATCCTGGACGAGCCCACCTCCGGTCTCGACCCGCTGATGGAGAGCACGTTCCGCGACGTGGTCAAGGAGGAGAACGACCGCCGTGGCTGCACCGTGCTGCTGTCCAGCCACATCCTGTCCGAAGTGGAGGCACTCTGCGAGCGGGTGAGCATCATCCGCAGCGGCCGCACCGTCGACAGCGGCGCGCTGGACGAGATGCGCCAGCTGGGGCACATCCTGGTCAGCGCGGAGCTGGACGGCGCGCCGGACCGGCTGGCGTCCTTGCCGGGCGTGCACAACGTCACGGTCGAAGGCGACCACCTGGAGTGCACAGTGGACCCGAAGGCGCTGACCGGGCTGCTGCGGGAGCTGGGCTCGATCGGGGTGCACAGCCTGACCACCCGCCCGCCGACCCTGGAGGAGCTGTTCCTGCGCCACTACGACGTGAGCCAGCCGGCGACCGCCGACCGGCACGCGGAGGTGGCGCGATGAGCGCCCAGCAGGGCACCGGCCACCTGGTCCGGCTGGTGCTGCGCCGCGACCGTTTCCTGCTGCCCTCCTGGATCGTCGCGTTCAGCCTGTTTCCGATCGCGGTGGCCAGCTCGCTGGTCGACCTTTACCCGACCGCGGCCGAGCAGCAGAAGTACTTCGCCGACACCGCCAGCAACCCGTCCTACGTCGCCCTGTTCGGCCCGGCGTACAGCTGGGAGATCGGCTCGCTGGTGGCCCAGCGGATGAGCGACATGGTGGTGATCGTCGCGCTGATCAGCCTCCTGACGGTCATCCGGCACACGCGGGCCGAGGAGGAGTCCGGGCGGCGCGAGCTGCTCGCCGCCACCGCCATCGGCCGCCTGGCGCCGGTGACCGCCGCCCTGCTGGTGACCGTGCTGGCCAACCTGCTGCTCGGCGTGATCGTCGCGGTCGGCATGATCGGCCTCGGCCTCCCCGCCACCGGGTCGTTCGCCCTCGCGGCCGGGATGGCCGTCGCCGGCATCGTGTTCGCCGCGGTCGGCGCGCTGATGGCCCAGGTCTCCACGGGTGCCCGCGCGGCACGCGGACTGGGCATCGGGCTGCTCGCGCTGGCGTACCTGCTGCGCCTCGCCGGTGACTCCGCCGACGGCCTGTCCTGGCTGTCCTGGCTCTCGCCGCTGCACTGGGTCGGCGCGGTCCGCCCGTACGCCGGTGAGCGGTGGTGGCTGTTCCTGCTCCCGGCGGCTCTGGCGGTGCTCTCCGCGGCCGTCGCGTACGCCTTGGCCGCCCGCCGCGACCTGGGCTCCGGACTGATCGCCGAGCGGCTCGGCCCACCGGCCGCCGCCCCGTCGCTGGCCGGCCCGTTCGCGCTGGCGTGGCGGATGCACCGCGGCATGCTGGTCGCCTGGACGCTGGGCTTCGCCGTGGCCGGCCTGCTGTTCGGCAGCGTCGCGCGGGACGCCGGGGAAAACGTCGGCGACAACGAAAACCTGCGGGACGTGGTGAGCCGGGTGGGCGGCGGCTCCGCGCTCAGCGACGCGTTCCTGGCCAGCCTCACCAGCATCCTCGGGCTGATCGCGGCGGGGTACGCGATCCAGACCGTCCTGCGGCTGCAGAGCGAGGAGGTCACCGGGCGGGCCGAGCCTGTGCTCGCCACGGCGGCGCCGCGACTGCGCTGGGCGGCCAGCCACCTCGTGTTCACGCTCCTCGGCCCGACGGCGGCGCTGCTGGCGTACGGGCTGCTGGGCGGGATCACCTACGGCGCCAGCGGCGACGACGTGGCCGGCGAGATACCCCGCGTTCTGGCCAGCGCGGCCGTGCAGCTGCCCGCGGTCTGGGTGCTGGGCGCGGTCACCGTGGCACTGTTCGGGCTCATGCCGCGGGCGGTGGCGGCCAGCTGGGTGGCGTTCGCGTTCTGCTTCCTGTTCGGCCAGCTCGGCGCGATCTTCGACTTCCCGCAGGCCCTGCTGGACATCTCTCCGTACACCCACCTGCCCCGGCTGCCCGGTGGCACCGTCGAGGCCCTCCCGCTGATCCTGCTGGCGGTCGTGGCGGCGGCGCTGGGCGCGGTCGGACTGGCGGGGTTGCGCCGGCGCGACGTACCGGCCGGCTGAGGACACGGTCAGCGGCGTCGGCTCCCCCGACCGGCGCCGCTGACCGGCTCAGTCCAGGTCGAGACCGCCGGTCTCGGTCGCCCAGGACGGCACGTCCAGGATGCGCAGCACCGCGGCCTTGTAGGTGACCCCGGACGCGTACCCGCACATGAGAACGGCGTCGCCCGGGGCGACCTGGCCGGTGGCGATCAGCTGGTACAGCGAGACGAGGTGGTCGCTCGATCCGAGATGGCCGATCTTGCGCCCGAAGCCCCAGGTGGTCCTGGCCAGCGGGATGCCCAGCACGCCGAGGTACAGCTCCACCTCGGCCCGGGCGAGGTTGTGCACGACGACGCGCTTGATCTCGGACGCGTCCACGTCGGCGTCGGCGAGCGCGCGGCGGATGCAGTCCACGTACCGCTGGTTGTGCTGGAGGGCCAGGACCCATCCGCTCCCGTCGGCGACCGCCTTGGCCTTGTACGCCTCCAGCCGGCCCACGAAGTCCAGCCGCCGCCCGACGGTGATGCCCGGTGGAAACAGCGGCTCACCGGCCCGGTACGCCTCCTCCATCCCGGACAGTGCCGAGGTGTGGATGGACAGCAGCTGAGCGAAGCCGGGCGCCTTGGTGAGCACGGTCGCGGACGCCGCGTCTCCGAGGATCACCAGGCCGGTACCCGGCATCCACCGCTCCATGATCGGGGTGCCGAAGTTGTCGCTGGCCAGCACGATGGTGGCTCGGCGGGACGGTTCGGCGCGCAGCACGCCCACCGACAGCTCCATGCCGGTGAAGACCCCGTTGCAGCCCTGCTTGAGCTCCACCGCCAGCAGGTCGTCGCCGAGCAGGTGGTGTTGCAGGTAGGTCTGCGGCCCCCAGCCCTCCGGCCCCTGGTGCCACACGTTCGCGTACAGCAGCGCGTCCAGCTCGCTGGGCGCCACGCCGGAGGTCTTGAGCGCGTCCTGAGCGGCGCGCAGCGCCATCTCGGGCGCTGACTCCTCGCCGGCGACAGCCGCCGACTCGAACTCCAGGACCTCGGCCTGCTCCGCGGTGAGCAGGCCACGCTCCACAGCGGACAGTACGCTCTCCCGCCCGGGCAGCACGACACCGAGCCCACTCAGGTAGACGTCACCTACGCGCACACGAGCCTCCTCGCCGATACGGGGCCAGGCCACCGTCCCGCGCCCCGCTAAAGGACGGCTAAGCCGCGCGCGCCGGCACAGGCGGGCGTTAGCGGGCCTTAAGCGCATCGGGCGATGGTGCTCACATTCGAGGCGACGGGGAGGGACGCGTGCGCACGCCGGACACGTACATCACCGGGCTGGGCAGCTGCGTGCCGGCCACGGTGGCGGTGGCCGACGCGGTCGCCGACGGGCGGTACCTGGCCGAGGACGCGGCACTGCACGGCCTCACCGCGGTCGCCGTCGCCGGCGACGTGCCCGCACCGGAGCTGGGGCTGCGCGCGGCGCGCGCGGCGCTGGAGCGGGCCGGGCAGGAGGCGGAGCTGGTCTCCCTGCTGTTGTACGCCACCTCGTGGCACCAGGGGCCGGACGGCTGGCCGCCGCAGCACCACCTCCAGCGGCGGCTCGGGCTCGACCGGGCGCTGGCGATGGAGCTGCGGCACGGCTGCAACGGCATGTTCAGCGCGTTCGAGCTGGCCGCCAGCCACCTGGCCGCCGGTCCGGTCGATGAGGCCGCGCTTCTGGTGGCCGCGGACAACTTCAGTACCCCGATGGTGGACCGCTGGCGGATGGGCCCGGGCTACCTCGCCGGCGACGGCGCCAGCGCCCTGGTCCTCGGCCGCCGCGGCGGGTTCGCGCGGCTGCTGTCGACCTGTACGACCGCGGTGGCCGAGGCGGAAGAGGTGCACCGCTGCGGCGAGCCGCTGTTTCCGCCCGGGCCCACGCTCGGTCGGGGCCTGAACTTCAGCGACCGTACCGCCGTTTTCAACCGCCGCGCCGGCGCCGGCTTCGGCACCTCGGTCTGGATGACGGTGCACCAGCAGCTGGTGACCGTGGCCGGGCGCGCGCTCGCCGAGGCCGGCATCGAGTTGGGGCAGGTGGCCCGCGCGGCCTTCATGCACTACTCGCGGGAGATCGTGGAGCACCGCGGCATGGGCGCGATCGGCCTGCCGATGTCACGCTCCACGTTCGACTTCGGCCGTACCGTCGGGCACCTGGGCTCCAGCGACCACATCGTGGCTCTGGAGCACCTGCTCGACACCGGCGAGCTGCGCCCGGGCGAGCACGTCCTGCTGGCCAGCATCGGCCCGGGCATCACCATCTCCAGCGCGGTGGTTCGTCTCCTCGAGCCACCGCCGTGGCTGTAGTCGAGTTGCCGTCGCGAGGCGCGAAGGGGGCATGGCATCGATGGGAGTAGAACCGGTCGCTGTGGTCGGGTTGGGTTGCCGGTTCGCCGGCGGCGCCGACTCGCCGGAGCGGTTCTGGCAGCTGCTGGCCCGCGGCGGCGACGGCATCGGTGAGCTGCCCGGCGAGCGCTGGGCGCCGTACGCCGAGCTGGGTGCCGACGTCGCCGCGACGTTGCGCCGGGCCACCCGCTTCGGCGGCTTCCTGCCGGACATCGAGGGCTTCGACGCCGAGTTCTTCGGCCTCAGCCCGCGCGAGGCGGCGCTGATGGACCCCCAGCAGCGGCTGCTGCTGGAGGTGGCGTGGGAGGCCCTGGAGCACGCCGGCATACCCCCGCACACGCTGGCCGGCGGGGACACCGGCGTGTTCGTCGGTGTCGGCTCCGACGACTACGGCCGGCGGCTGCTGGAGGACCTGCCCGGCATCGAGGCGTGGACCGGGATCGGCGCGGCGATGTGCGCGGTCGCCAACCGCGTCTCGTACGCCCTGGACCTGCGCGGCCCGAGCATGGCCGTGGACACCGCCTGCTCCGCCTCGCTTGTCGCGGTGCACCTGGCCTGCCAGAGCCTGCGCGCCGGCGAGGGGCCGCTCGCGCTGGCCGCGGGCGTCAATCTGATCGTCTCCCCGGGTCTGACGCTGACCCTGGACGCGGCCGGGGCGATGGCCCCCGACGGGCGGTGCAAGTCGTTCGACGCATCGGCCGACGGCTACGGCCGCGGCGAGGGGTGCGGCGTGCTGGTGCTCAAGCTGCTGGCGGACGCGCGCCGCGACGGCGACCGGGTGCTGGCCGTGATCCGCGGCAGCGCGGTGAACCAGGACGGGCGCACGAACGGCATCATGGCGCCCAGCGGTCCCGCCCAGGCGCACGTGATCGGCCGCGCGGTCCGGCAGGCCGGGGTGGACGCGGCCTCCGTCGGCTACGTGGAGGCGCACGGCACCGGCACCCGCCTCGGCGACCCGCTGGAGGCCGGCGCGCTCAGCGCCGTCTACGGCACCGGGCGCCTGCCGGACGAGCCGTGCCTGATCGGCTCGGTGAAGTCGAACATCGGCCACCTGGAGGCGGCCGCCGGCGTGGCCAGCCTGATCAAGGTGGTGCTGGCGCTGCGGCACGAGCGGATACCGCCGAGCCTGAACCACACCACCGGCAACCCGGCGATCGACTGGGCGAACAACGGCCTGCGCGTGGTCACCGAGCCCACGGCCTGGCCCGCCGGTGACGCGCCGCGCCGGGCCGGAGTGTCCGGCTTCGGCTACGGCGGCACGATCGCACACGTCGTCCTGGAGGAGGCTCCCGCAGAGCCTGCCCCGGCCCGCGTGCCCGCCGCCCCCGCCGCGCGGCTGTACCCGCTGACCGCGCACTCCGAGCCGGCACTGCGCGAGTCCGCCGGGGCACTGGCCGCCTGGCTGGACGGCCCCGGCGCCGATACCCCGCTCGCCTCGGTCGGGCACACCCTGACCGCGCGCCGTACCCACCTGGGTCACCGGGCCGCGGTGGTCGCCGCCGACCGGCGGGAGCTCGCCGCGCGCCTGCGCACGGTCGCCGCCGGGGACAGCGAGCGCGGTACCGCCACCGGCGCGACCGTCGAGCCGGGCGCGGGGCTGGTCTGGGTCTTCTCCGGACACGGCTCGCAGTGGGCGGGCATGGGCCGGCGGCTGCTGGCCGAGCAGCCGGCGTTCGCCGCCGTTGTCGACCAGCTCGAGCCGATCTTCCTGGAGGAGATCGGCTTCTCCCCCCGCCAGGTGCTCACCGACGGCGATCTGGCCACCGTTGACCGGGTCCAGACGATGATCTTCGTGATGCAGCTCGGCCTGGCCGAGCTGTGGCGCGCCGCCGGCGTCCGCCCCGACGCGGTGATCGGCCACTCGGTGGGCGAAATCGCCGCCGCCGTGGTGGCCGGCGCGCTGAGCCTGGAGGATGGCGCCCGGCTGATCTGCCGCCGCTCGGCGCTGCTCACCCAGGTCGCCGGCAAGGGCGCGATGGCCATGGTCGGGCTGCCGTTCGAGGACGTCGCCGCGGTTCTGGCCGGCCGTACCGACGCGGTACCGGCGATCTGGTCCTCGCCACTGTCCACAGTGGTTGCCGGTGACCCGGCCGCCATCGACGAGCTGGTCGAGCGGTGGAAGGCGGACGGAGTGTCGGTCCGCCGGGTCGCCTCCGACGTGGCGTTCCACAGCCCGCACATGGACGCCCTGCTCTCCGACCTGGCGGAGGCGGCCGAAGACCTCGAACCTGTCGCGCCGGGCATCCCCGTCTACTCCACCGCGATGTCCGACCCGCGCTCGACCCGCCCGCTGGACGGCGGCTACTGGGCGGCGAACCTGCGCAACCCGGTGCGCCTGGCCGCCGCGGTGCGAGCCGCCGCCGAGGACGGGTACACCGCGTTCCTGGAGATCTCCGCGCACCCCGTGGTGACCCACTCGATCGCCGAGACCCTCCCGGACGCGGTGGTGACCGGCACGCTCCGCCGCGACACCGACGAGTCACAGAGCCTGCTGACAAACGCCGGCGAGCTGTTCTGTCACGGGTACCCAGTGGACTGGGGCGCGCTCCAGCCCACCGGCGAGCTGGCCGACCTGCCCACGGTCGCCTGGCAGCGGCGCCCCCACTGGCGCGCGGCCATGCCCGGCGGCAGCGGCGACGGACTCGCACACGACGTCGACTCGCACACCCTGCTCGGCGCGGCAGTGCCGGTCGCCGGGCAGTCGCTGCGGCTGTGGCGCACTCTGCTGGACGCCAGCCGCCGCCCGTATCCCGGCAGCCACACCATCAACGGCGTGGAGATCCTGCCGGCCGCGGTGCTGATCACCACCTTCCTGCGGGCCGGCGCGAGCGAATCGCTCACCGACCTGGTGCTGCGCCTGCCGCTGCCCGTGGACCAGGAACGCGAGGTGCAGGTCATCGAGGACGGGGGCGGGGTCCGGCTGGCGTCCCGGGCCGCCGACGACGAGGACGGCTCCTGGCTGACCCACGCCGCCGCACTCACCGGGCCGGTGCCGCTGCCCGCCGCGCTGGGCGCGCCGCTGCCCGGAAGTCAGGAGGCCGACCCGGACGAGATCCTGCGCCACCTGGCCGGTGTCGGGGTGCCGAGTATGGCGTTCACCTGGCAGGTGGAGTCCCTGACCCGCGCCCCCACCGGCCTGCGCGCCGCAGTACGCGCGCCGCACGCGGAGAACGCCGCCGCGTCCGCGCCACCCACCTGGGGACCGCTGCTCGACGCCGCGCTGTCGATCGCCCCGTCCGCCTATCCCGGCGAGCCGGCGCTGCGGATGGTCGCCGCCGTGGGCCGGCTGCGGGTCAGCGGCGAGCCGCCGGAGCGCGCCCTGGTCCAGGTCGTCCTCGACCCGGACGGCGGCGACGCGGTACGCGTGCTGATCGCCAACCCCGACGGGCGGGTGCGGGCGGCGCTGGACGGGCTGACGTACGCCGAGCTGGGCCACGGCGCCGTCGCCACCGGCCCGCATCAGCTCGTGCACGAGGTCACCTGGGTGCCGCTGGAACTGCCCGAGCCCGCCCCGGACGCCAGCGCGCGACCGCTGCTCCTGCTCGGGCCGGACGGGCCGCTGCTGGCCGGTCTCCGCGACGGGCTGGCCGCCACGCGCCTCACCGACCCCTCCGAGCTGGCCGCGCTGACCGGCCCCGCCGACGTGCTCGTGGTCCCGCCCGACACCGCCGAAGAGGCGGCGTGGCTGCTGACCTCGGCCGTCCAACGCCTCGCCGCCGGCTCGCCGGACGGGACGCGGCTGTGGGCGGTCACCGCCGGCGCCGACGTACGGAACGCCGACCACGCCACCCTGTGGGGTCTGGGCCGGGTCGTCGGCGGCGAGCACCCGCGACTGTGGGGCGGCGTGCTCGACCTCGATCCCGCGCAGCTGGTGAGCACAGTGGACACTCTGCGGCGGGTGCTGGACGCCGCTCCCCCGGACGACGTGGTCCGGCTCCGCGACGGCGCGGCCGCGGTCGCCAGGCTGGCCCGGATCGCGCGCGAACCGGTCACCGGGCCGCTGCGCTGCCACCCGGACGGCACGTACCTGATCACCGGTGGCCTCGGCGTGCTCGGCCGTGAGGTGGCCCGCTGGCTGGTCGAACGCGGCGCCCGCCGGATCGTGCTGGCCGGTCGCAGCCCGGTCCCGCCGCGCGCCGAATGGGACCCGGAGCTGCACGCACTGGAGGCGCTCGGTGTCGCGGTCCGCCTGATCAGCCTCGACATCACCGACGCCGCGCGAGCCGCCCAGGCACTGACGCCGGAGGCGCTGGGCATGCCGCCGATCCGGGGCGTGGTGCACGCCGCCGGCGTCCTCGACAACCGCCTCATCTCCAATGTGGACGAATCCTCGATGCGTACCGTCCTGCGCCCCAAAGTGGACGGCGCCCGCGTCCTGGACAGGCTGTTCCCACCCGGCAGCCTGGACTTCCTCGTCCTCTTCTCCTCCTGCGGCCAGCTGCTCGGCCTGCCCGGTCAGGCCAGCTACGGCGCCGCCAACGCCTATCTGGACGCGTTCGCCGCGCGCCGCCGCGACGACGGCTGCCCCGGCACGTTCAGCTTCGGCTGGACGTCCTGGCGCGGGCAGGGCATGGCGGTCAACGCGGTGGTCGACGCGGAGCTGCGCGCTCGCGGTGTCGGCGACATCGCCGCCGCCGAGGCGTTCGCCGCCTGGGACCTGGCGGCCCGGCACGGCGGTGGGCACTACCCGGTGCTGCGTACGCTGCCGCCCGAGCCCGGTGTCCAGCGACTGCCGCTGCTCGACGCGCTCCCGGTGGAGCGGGACGAGCAGCCGGACGGAGGGGGCGGCGCGGCGGAGTTCGCCGGACTGCCCGAGGAGCAGCTGCGCGATCGGGTACGCGACGAGGTCGGCGGCCAGATCGCCGGCGAGATGCGGCTGCCCGCGCAGTCCCTGGACCCGCGCCGCTCGCTGGTGGAGCAGGGCCTGGACTCGGTGATGACGCTGCTGATCCGCCGCCGGCTGGAACGCCGTTTCGGCCACCCCCTGCCGGCCACCCTTCTGTGGCACCAGCCGACCGTCGTCGCGATCACCGAACACCTCGTGGAGCTGCTGTCCGGCGCCGCCGACGACGCGGCCCCGGCGGAGGTCGAGGAGCGTCCGGTGGTGGGCGTGTGACCGCCTACCTCGCCGCCGTCGGCAGCTATCTGCCTCCCACCACCGGGATCGAGGCCGCAGTCGCCAAACGCCGCTACCGGGCCGAGGAGGCGGCCGCGCAGGACTGGGCCGGCTCGGCCGTCGCCGGCGACACGCCCGCACCCGAGATGGCGCTGCTGGCGGCGCAGGAGGCGTACAAGCGCTGCGGGCGCCGCCCGGCCGACACCGACCTGCTGCTCTACGTCAACACCTGGCACCAGGGCCCGGACGGCTGGCAGCCGCAGTACCACCTCCAGCGACACCTGGTCGGCGGCGCCACGCTGGCGGTGCAGGTACAGCAGGGCAGCACCGGCATGTTCGGCGCGCTGGCGCTGGCGGCCCGGTACCTCACGGCCGACCCGGACCGGCAGGCGGCGCTGCTGGTCGCCGCGGACAACTTCGGCACGCCGCTGTTCAAACGCTGGTCCGCCGGGCCCGGCCAGATCGCCGGGGACGCCGCGACCGCGGCCCTGCTCACCCGCGAGCCGGGCTTCGCCGAGCTGCTCGCCGTCCAGGTGGCCACCTACACCGAGGACGAGGAGCTGTACCGCGCCGGTGAGCCGCTGTTTCCGCCCGGCGCCACCGCCGGACGCGGCGTCGACTTCGGCCGGCGCGCCGCCGCGTACCGCAAGGACGTCCCCACCCTGCTCGCCGAGGCCGGTGCACGGCTGCGCGAGGTCGCCCACCGGGCGCTGGCCGAAGCCGGCGTCGATCCGGGCCGGGTGACCCGGGTGGCCGGACCCGCCGCCGGGCGGGTCGCGGTCACCGCCCTGCTGGCCGCGCTCGGACTCCCGGAGGCCGCCGGCACCTGGGCGTTCGCACGGAACGTCGGGCAGCTGGGTGCGAGCGATCAGATCGCCGCCCTGGACCACCTGCTCACCGGCGGAGAGCTGCGACCCGGCGACCACGTGCTGCTGCTCGGCCACGGGCCGGGCGTGACCGTGGCCGCCGCCGTCGTACGTATCCGGCACGCACCACCCTGGTACGGCTGACCATCCGTCCGGCACACCACAGCGAGGAGCGACATGGCCGACGAGAAAACCGAGGACAAGCTGCTGGAGTTCATCAACTCCACGCTGCGGCCCAAGGACATGGCAGACCTGATCGAGGCCGGCACACCCCTGATCGAGCTGGGCATCCTCGACTCGCTCAAGACCGCCATCCTGCTCAACTACATCCGCGACGAGCTCGGCGTGAGCGTCCCGCCGATGCAGATGGTGGCCAGCAACTTCAAGGACGTGCGCAGCATCGCCGCGATGGTCGACGCCCTGAGCGGCATACCCGCGACCGACGGAGGAATCTGATGAGCACGGACTATGACGTCATCGTCATCGGCGGCGGCCCTGGCGGCTCGACTACCGCGTCCTACCTGGCCCGGGCGGGCATGTCGGTGGCGGTGCTGGAGTCGGAGCTGTTTCCTCGCGAGCACGTCGGGGAGTCGCTGGTGCCGGCCACCACCCCGGTGCTGCTGGAGATCGGCGTGATGGACGAGATCGACAAGGCCGGCTTCCCCCGCAAGTACGGCGCCGCGTGGACTTCCGCCGAGTCGCGCAATGTGCCGCACAACGGCTTCACCGGCCTGCACCACGGCTTCAAGGCGGCCGAGATCACCTTCGTCGAGCGGGACCAGCCGGAGGTCGATCGCGACTACACGTACCACGTCGACCGCGGCAAGTTCGACCTGATCCTGCTCAAACACGCCGAGAGCTGCGGCGCCACCGTTTTCAGCGGCGCCCGCGTGCTCGACGTGGACTTTGACGACCCGGACGCGGTGCGGGTGAGCACCCGCTTCGGCCCGCGGCAGGTGGACTTCACGGCGAAGCTTGTCGTCGACGCGTCGGGCCGGCAGACGCTGCTGGGCCGCAAACTGAAGCTGAAGACCTCCGACCCGGTTTTCAACCAGTACGCGATCCACACCTGGTTCGAGGGGCTGGACCGCGGCTCGGTGGCGGTCGACCCCGAGCGGCAGGACTTCATCTTCGTGCACTTCCTGCCCATCAAGGACACCTGGGTCTGGCAGATCCCGATCACCGATACCGTCACCAGCATCGGCGTGGTCACCCGCAAGGACCGCTTCGCCGAGGCCAATGTGGACCGTGAAGGCTTCTTCTGGGAGTACGTGAGCAGCCGGCCCGAGCTCGAAGCCGCGCTGAAGAAGGCGAAGCGGCTGCGCCCGTTCAAGGCCGAGGGCGACTACAGCTACGTCATGAAGGAGATCTGCGGCGACCGGTTCGTGCTCGTCGGTGACGCCGCCCGGTTCGTCGACCCGATCTTCTCCACCGGCGTCAGCATCGCGCTCAACAGCGCCCGCATCGCCTCCAAGGACATCATCGCCGCGCACGCCGCCGGCGGCGACTTCTCCAAAGGCAGCTTCGCCGAGTTCGAACGCAAGATGCGGCGCGCGGTGAAGAACTGGTACGAGTTCATCTCCGTCTACTATCGACTCAACGTCCTCTACACCGCGTTCGTGCAGGACCCGCGCTACCGCATCGGCGTGCTCAAGCTCCTCCAGGGCGACGTCTACGACGACGCCGAGCCGACCACGCTCAACGAGATGAAGGCGATCGTCACCGCCGTCGAAAACGACCCGACCCACCTGTGGCACCCGTACCTCGGCACGCTCCGCGCACCGCTGACCGCCCCCGTCGGCTGACGCGGCACCGGCGGCCCACGGCAGAAAGGCATCCGATGAGTTGGTCGTTCCACGCCCGGCGGGTGGCCACCGCCGTTGCCGTCATCGTCGGCCTGCTCGCCGGCACCGCCCAGCCCGCCCGGGCCGCCGAACCGGCCGGGCCGCCCACCACCAGCTTCTCCTTCGCCTTCGCCTACTCGCTGCTCCACCCGGAGGCCGACACGCCCGGCGCCAACGACTGGGCGTGCCGGCCGACCGCCGCCCATCCGCGCCCGGTGGTCCTGGCCCACGGCACCAACGAAAACCGGTACAACAACTGGGCCCGGCTGGCACCGGCCCTCAGCGCCGCGGGGTACTGCGTCTTCGCGCTCAACTACGGCGAGATCCCGGGCGCTCCCCCGGCTTCCAAGGGACTCGGCGACATCCGCACGTCGGCCCGCGAGTTCGGCGCATTCGTCGACCAGGTTCTCGCCGCGACCGGCGCCACGCAGGTCGACGTGGTCGGCCACTCGCAGGGCGGGATCGTGCCGCGGCAGTACCTCAGGTTCGAGGGCGGCGCCGGCAAGGTGAACGCGCTCGTCACGCTCGGTGCCCCGCACTTCGGCACCACCATCAGCGGCATCGGCACCCTGCTCGAACAGTTCGGCATCCTCGGGCTGGTCGAGCCGGTCAGCGGTCCGGCGATCCGCCAGCAGGTCCGCGGCTCGGACTTCCTCGCCACCCTCAACGCCGGCGGCGCCACCGTGCCCGGCGTCCGCTACACGGTGATCGCTACCGCGTACGACGTCATCATCACCCCGTGGGACCAGAACTTCCTGGCTCCCGGGCCGGGCGCGGCGGTCACCAACATCACCCTTCAGGACGGCTGCGCGTTGGACCTGTCCGACCACCTCGCCATGCCTTACTCACCCCGAGCCATCGGGTACGTCAAGAACGCCCTCGACCCGGCACACGCGACACCACCGCCCTGCGTGCTGCACCTTCCGCTGTTCTGACCTCCGACACCTCGACCCGGACCGCCGCGGCACCGGCCTGATCCTGACGAACCGGAACAACAACGAGGATCATCGATGTTGCCGGAATGGGTCCAGGCGTGCTGGAATGGTTCATATCGCCGCAGCGCGGGGGCAACCGCGCTGAGGACGGCCAGCACGGGAGCATCGCAGCGCCGGCAGCGCGCGGCTTAGCGGACGCCTGCCCGCCTCATCGCCGGGCCATCAGCACGCCGCCGACGGGGTCGGCCTCCGAATTGCCGGAAGCGTTCCAAGTTCTCGACGAGGTGAGAAGCGATCATGATTTCCCGGGAGAGTTTCGCGGGGTGGTACCGACACCGCTTCGTGTGGGTGGCGGTGATCCTGGCGGCGTCGGCCGGCGCGGTCGTGCTGGTCAACTCGACCGGCTCGAAGGCGGAACCGCCGGATCTGCAGGCACAGATCGTCAGCCGGATGCGCACCACGCTCGAACATACCGATCCGGGCCAGCACAACCACGCCGGGCACAACGTCCAGCAGGTCGCCGCCGATGGGGCCAAGCCGCCGGTGGTCTGCGGGGTCCGGGTCTACGGCTACGAGCCGACCCAGGCCACCGTGCTCGCCGACGTGCAGACGGTGTACGGCTTCCACTTCTGCGGCGTCGTGGAACGAAAGCGCCCCTGGGACGTGGCGGTCAAGCTGGCCGGCGCGGTGATCCTGGACATGACCACCGAGCCCGCGGGCATCCAGGTGGTCGAGGCGACCGCCAACGTCACGTACGTCGACCGCCTGCGGGAGATGTTCCCCGACAAGTACGCGCAGCTGGCGCTCAAAGAGGCGCTGCCCGACTCCGAGATGGCCGACGCGCGCCGCCGGTACGACGCCGCCGCCGGCCTCTGACTACGCCCGCTGCGTGCACACACGCGCCGGCCAGGAGCAGGGACGCGGTCTGATGCAGTGGTGGGACAGCGGCGCTCAGGTACGCGACGAGCTGCCCACAGCCGACCACCGATACCGCGACGAGCTGATCGAGATTCACCGCCGCGACGAAATGGAGAACGGGACCACGCCTCGCCCATCCCGCTGGCAAGCACCACCGCCGCCCCCGACAGCGACCGCGATGTAGGCGTCGCTTGGTGCGCCGTGGGAGGTTGCGGCCGCGTGTTCGAATGAACGGCATGGCCGACGACGTCGAACGCGTGGCGGCCGCAGCCGCGGCGTTCCGGGCGCACGAGGTGGCCGCGGAGCGCCGCAGAGATCTCGAGGAGCGGATCGACCGCCTCAGCCGCCAGCTCAGCGACCTGCGGGACGAGCTGGCCGACCAGCGGGACGGCAGGCGGGGATGGCTGAGCGGGCTGCTGACGACCCTGCGCGGCCACCGCGAGGAGGCGCTGGGCCGGCAGCACATCCGACGCGAGGCCGCCCAACACCGCGTCGCCGAGGCTGAGGCGCACCTGCAGATGATGCGCGGCGAACACATCGCCGTGCTGGCACGCCTGCAGGAGCTTGCCTCGGCACCCGCCACCTACCGCGCCGTCCTGGCCGACTACCAGCACCTGAGCCAGTCGGGCGACCCACGCGCGCAGCGGCTGCTTGAGCTGGCCGATGAACGGGGACGGCTCAACGAAGATCTGGCCGACCTGGACAAGGCGCTGCAAGCGGCCGATGCCGCCGAGCAGGCGCTCGAGGCCGTCGATCGCAAGCTCGGACGCGCCTCGGGCTGGTCGACTGTCGACATACTCTCGCGCGGCACACCGGCTGACGGGATCAAATACACCTACATAGAGGAGGCGGCCGATGTGGCCGCACACGCCGACCGCTGCCTTGCGGTATTGCGAACCGAACTGACCAATATCGAGCAGGTACCGCCCGCCACCGCCCACCTCGCCGTGGACGCGATGACCTGGTCACTCGACGTCGGCTGGGACGCCACCGTCACCAACGTCGCAGTGGACGGGCGGATCGACAGAGCCCGGGACAACATCGCCGTGTGGGCCCACCGGGTAAGGCGCGCACAGCAGCGGCTGCACCAGCGAGCGGCCGACACACGTGAACGGCTGGCCTCCATCGAGGCCGAACGCAGCCGACTCCTCGACCCATTATCTTGACGATCGTCGATGCACGGCGGATCCTCGGGGCATGGGTGGACGCTCGCGGCAACAACGTCGTATCTGGTCGGCTCTGCTGGCCGTCGTGGCAATTCCCGCGACGGTGACCGGCACCGCCCTCGTGACGATGCCCGCCGCGGCCGGCATGGGACCGCCGGTAGTGCTGAACACCTGCGCCGGCCCGACGCCGAGCGGGGTGCAGTGCACGATCGGAACGCCAATCAGCTCGTCCGCGTCGTCGAGCACGACCCCGCCCAGCACCTGCAAGGTCACGTACGCCACGCAGTCGCAGTGGGCCACCGGATTCGTGGCCAGGGTGACCGTCCACAACAACGGCACCGCACCGGTCAGTGGGTGGACGGTCGGCTTCACGTTCCCCGGCGACCAGCGGATCACGAGCTTGTGGAACGGTACGCACGTCCAGACCGGCGCCGCCGTGACGGTGTCGAACGCCCGCTGGAACCAGGTCATCCCGCCCGGCGGCAGTACCTGGTTCGGCATGTACGGCGCGTCGACGGCAAGTCAGCCACCGCCCACGACGTTCACGCTGAACAACGCGCCCTGCACCGCGTAGCCGACCGTGATGTCGGTACTTGACGCGTTTGGGCTGGCCGGAAAGGTTGCGGTCGTGACGGGCGGCAACCGGGGACTCGGTCGGGCGTTCACCGCCGCGCTCACCGAGGCCGGCGCGCGGGTCGCGATCGTCGCCCGGGACGCGGCCAAGACCGCGGAGGTGGTGGACGAGCTGGCGACCGCCCGAGGTTTTCAGGCGGACGTGCGCCGCCGCGCCGACGTCGACCGGGTGGTGGAGGAGATCGCGGCCGAGATGGGCGGCGTGGACATCCTGGTCAACAACGCCGGCGCCTGCGTACACGCGCCTGCCCTCGACGTCACCGAGGACGACTGGGCGCAGGTCGTCGACACCAACATCACCGGCGTGTGGCACTGCTGCCAGGCGTTCGGCAGGCACATGGCCGGCCGCGGCGGCGGCACGATCGTCAACATCGGCTCGATCTCCGGGCTGATCGTCAACCGTCCACAGTGGCAGCCGGCATACAACGCCTCCAAAGCGGCGGTACACCAGCTGACCAAATCGCTCGCCGCGGAGTGGGCGCCGCTGGGCATCCGGGTCAACGCGCTCGCGCCCGGGTACATCAAGACGGAGATGGCGCCGGTCGACCGGCCCGAGTTTCGCCAGCGCTGGATCGATGACGTGCCCATGCGGCGCTATGCCACCCCGGAGGAGATCGCGCCCAGCCTCATCTACCTTGCCAGCGACGCGTCCGCGTTCATGACCGGCTCGGTGCTCGTCATCGATGGCGGCTACACCACGGTCTGACCCGTGCCCTGGTGGCCGGCGAGCTGGTCGCCGAGGTCGGAGCGGCGGTAGAGCACCGAGCGGCCGTGCCGGGCGCTGACCAGCAGCCCGGCGGCGTGCAGGGTCCGCAGGTGCTGGTTGACCGCCGTGGTGGTGACGCCGAGCCGGGTGGCCAGCTCGGTGGAGGACGCCGGCGTCGCGAGGTGGACGAGCAGCCCGGCCCGGGTGAGGCCGAGGATCGCGGCGAGCGTGTCCGGCGCCGGCAGCACCTGGGGCTCCCAGAGGGTGGCGAGGCCGCGCGCGGCGTACAGGATCATCGGTGGCTCGGCGGCGGAGATGGGCGTCGACGCGTTGGTGGTCCACAGCGTGGGCACGAGGGTGAGGCCGCCGGTGGTCGGGCGGTGATAGTCCACATTGGAGCGCAGGCGCACCTCGACCACGTTGCCGGCCAGGCGCACCGTGCTGGACAGGTCGGCGAACATCGCCGCCAGCCCGTGCTGCGCGATCTGCCGTCCCCGGTGGGTGACATCGCCTTCGAGCAGCGCCCGCATCCGCGGCCAGTGCGGCTCGAAGCAGCGCCGCCAGTACTCGCCGAGCGCGTCGAGGACGCGCGCCAGCACGCGCGGCGCGGACCCGCGCAACGGCTTCGGGAGCGGGCCTTCGCCGTGCACGGCCCGCAGGTCGCGCCGCACGGTGGCCGGGTCGGTGCCGGCAATCCGGTCCAGCTCGTCGTCGATCCGGGTCAGCGGCGAGTACGGACGCGGGTTGAGGAAGTCGGGGGTCCACAGCCGGTCGTTGGTCAGCGCGGACAGGGTGGCGGCGTCGAGGCCGCCGCGCGCCTCGCGCAGGGCGTGCAGCCAGCGCAGGTGCAGCGGGAACCGGCCCGGGTCGCGCCAGGCCCGCAGCGACAGCACCAGCTCGTTGAGCGGCGAGACCGCGAACCGCACGTCGGCCAGGTCCATGCCGACCAGCTCATACCGGACCATGAAGCAATACGCTACATCGTTGGGCTGGCAAGCCGGGTACCTGCGACAACTGTTGGCGTGCTTCTTGTCGCGAGCCCTCCCCGGGCGGCGGGTTGGGTCCGCCGAACCCTGCTCCCCGGCGACCCGGTCGCCCGGGCGCTGACCTGGTCGACGATGTCCGCCGCCCTCTCCAGGGGCGTGTTCTTCAGCGTCAGCGCGCTGTTCTTCACCCGCGTCGCCGGCCTCACCCCGACCACGGTCGGGCTCGGGCTCACGATCGCCGGCGCCGTGGCGGTGGCCGCGTCGCTGGGCGCCGGCTACCTGGCCGCGATCGCCGGCGCGCGGCGGGTCCTGCTGGCCGCCACCGCCGGCCAGGCCGTCGCGCTGCTGGCGTACCTCACGGTCAGCTCACCGGTCGCGTTCGTCGCCGTCGCCTGCGCCGCGGTCGGCCAGCAGGCCATGCAGCGCACGGCGCTGAACACGATGATCGCCCAGAGCTTCACCGGACCGGAACGGGTCGAGGTGCGCGCCCGCCTCCGCGTGGTCATGAACTGCTTCATCGGCCTCGGCACGGGCCTCGCGGCCATCGCCCTCGCGGTCGGCACGAGGCCCGCGTACATGCTGGCGATGGCGTCGACGGCGGCACTGCTGTTCGTCTCCGCGCTGTCCCTGCGCCGGCTCGCCCCGCCCGGCCCGGCCACCCCGCTCCGCGCGGAACGGGCACGTCGCTCCCCACTGCGCGACCGCACCTACCTGGCCGCCACCGCGCTCAACGCGGTCATGACCATGCAGTTCGGCATGCTGACCGTGGGTGTACCCCTGTGGGTGGCCGGCTGGACGACGGCGCCCGCGGTGACCGTCGCGGCGCTCCTGGCGGTCAACACCGTGATGGTGTCCCTGCTCCAAGTCTGGGCGGCGCGCCGGGCGCACGACCTCCCAGCGGCCGGACGCTCGGTCGCCCGTGCCGGCGCGCTGCTGGCCGCGGGCTGCGGCCTCTACTCGGCCGGCACCTCCGGCGGCGTCGCGGTCGTCGTGGCGGTGCTGGCCCTCGCCACCGTGGCACACAGCCTCGCCGAGGTCCTCTCCGAGGCGGGTAGCTGGACGCTCGCCTTCGAGCTCGCCGACCCGGACAACGCCGGCGCGTATCAGGGCGTCAGCCAGACCGGAGCGGCACTCGGCTCGATGCTCGCCCCGCTGGTCGTCACCGCGACAGCGATCAACCACGGCCGCGGCGGCTGGGCCGTGCTGGCTGCCCTCTTCCTGGCCGCGGGACTGTCCACGCTCGCGCTCGTCCGCCGGCATAGCTGAGCACTACCCCGGCGCCAGGGCCGCGGACCTCACCGCACCGCCGCTTCTGGCAAGATCCGTCGGATGCGACTGACCAGAGCCTGCCGAGGCCCCGGTGCGGCCCGGCGGGCCCTGTGGCTCGCCGGGCACAGCCAGCACCAGCGTCTACGCCTGGAAGGCTCCGAGGATGGCGCCGACGGCGGTGAGGCCGACCACCACGTAGCCGACGTTGATGAGCAGGTGTGTAAGGGTCTTGCCCTCGAACTGGTGGAGCTGCGTGAGGGCGGCCGCTACGAGTACGCCACCAACGAGACCCACGACGGCTCCGTGCCCGGCAGATTCGTTGCCGATGAGCCAGGCGAGCAGGCCGGCGATTGCGAGGCTGGCGATGAACTGTCCGGCCAGCGCCTTGCCGAGCGTCTTGCCGGGAGGAAGCGGGCTCTCGCCTTCGCCTGGCTCGGAAAGGCCGAGCTCCCGGCGGTAAACCTTGCCGAACAGCGGCATATACCAGATGCCGCCGAGGATGAACAGGGCGATGGCGCCGACGATGATGCCGAGCCAAGAGACGTTGACGCTGAGACTATCGACCACGGGGATGCTCCGTTGCTAGTCGTTGGTTGGGGGGACGTCAGTGCTGACGACGTCGCCGCAAAGCGTTCACAAGAGAAAATATAGGTTGTTCCTTACATAAGGCAACACGCAACGAGGGACGCTCCTGCTTGGACGCTTGCCGGACCGCTGCCGAAAGAAGGCGGCCCCGCGCCAGCGGGACCGCCTTCTCCTATGTGGACCTGCGTGAGGTGAGCCGTCGCGCAGATCAGATCCGGGACAGCACGCGCTCGGCCGAACACTGTGTCGTGCCGAGATTCTTCATCGTCCACACGAGCTCTCGCTCGGTCGTACCGGTCGAGTTGACGACCTGCCGGTACCAGTTGCGGGTGACTTCCATGGCGCAGCCGAGCTCCACCGGGTCCAGCCCGATCAGATGCGTCGCCGACGTCGGCGTGGCGTTGTTCCACCGGGTGGATGAGGACGAGCCGCCGCCGAGGCTCTTCGCCGAGAGCCGGGACTCGACCGGGACGGCGCCCTTCTGCACGTCGGCGCTACACGCGATGTTGCCGGTGTTCTGCACCTCGTAGCGCAGGTAGACCGGCTGGGCGACGTCGCCCTGGGCCACGCGCTGGTACCACGTCCGCCGCACCTTGAACCGGCAGGGGTTCGCGCTGGTCGCGCCACTGGGGACAAGGCCGAGCAGCGGTACCTCGAACACGTCGCCGAAGGCGGTGAGCTGTACCGAAAAGGTCTTGATCTCGCTGGGCTCCATACCCCCCGTCGACTGGATGGAGTCCGAACTGATCGCCGACAGCAGGACGTTCGTGCCGCAGGCGAGCGTGCCGATGTTCTTGATCGTCCAGTGGAACTTGCGCTCTCCGGTGCTCAGCCGCTCATACCACTGGTTGGTCACCTCGAATTCGCACATCGCCGAGGTGCTGGCACCGACCGGCGACAGGCCGACCTTGTAGGCGGTATTCGCCGGGACGTTGTTCCACACATGATTCTGCGAGGCGCCGGGTGCCAGCGTCCCGCTGAATGACGAAATCACGAGGGCGGCGTGAGCGGGGGCCGAAATGGCGAACGTGCTCACGAGCACGAATGCCAGCATGACGCTGATCGAGCGCATCCAGACAGCTGATTTGCTCTGATTTGGGTGCGGCGAACCCTTGTGCATACGCGAACCTCCAGGGAAACATCGGGATCGGTCGTCCGAAATAGTCCCGTGGAGACATGCGGTCCACATGAGTAGCTGGTACTCAATTGCACCCGACGGTACTCACCAGGTTTGAAGATCGGCTCCGCCGATGCCTGGAGTTTTCAGACGATTTGGCCCTTCTGATCGCGGATCCGACGAGCGGCCGCGTGCCGGGCGCACCATTAGGATCGGATCCGTGCATGTCGATTTGCCCGGCGACCCGATCGGCTCCGAGGTGGACGCCCTGGCCTGGCCGTTGGTGGGCCGTGCGGCGCAACGGTCGATGCTGTTGCGCGCGGTCACGCACGGCCGAGGCGCTCTGGTCGTGGGCGAGGCAGGCATCGGAAAGACGCGACTGGCCACGGCCGTGCT